>NZ_JAYSDT010000032.1:0-43540 GCF_041914225.1 Chryseobacterium sp. | reverse complement strand
CTTTCGCGTCGACAGTTTAGCAAACTGCTCCGTTAACCACTCCGGCAACCCTCCTTTTTGTTTATTTTTTAATGATCGTTGTTCCGTTATTGCGAGTGCAAATATAGAACAGATTTCTTTATTTACCAAATAAAATTCAAGAAAATTTTGTGTATTTTTGAAGTAATAAATCATCCAAAAATCAAACTGATGCGTAAGACATTATATATCATCGGATTAAGCACATTTGTTTTTTCATGTACTTCCCAACAAAATGTAAAAAAAAATACGTACAAACCGAAAACCCCGGTAACACAGGCGAAACCAACAGTTCAGACAACACCTCCGGTTGCTCCAAAACCAAAAGTGGTATCTGATCATGGGGGCGACTTTTTTACTACCAATATAGCAGATCCAACAAAAAATGATAATACGGCAAGTTATGGTTCTATTGTGTCTGCAAAACCAGCCGGCTATAAAGTAGTGAAGACCTATTTTCCGGCCGTTGCCCAGAACTTCAGACAGCGTTACTTAATATTACATTATACAGCACTTCCGGACGATAAATCAATTACAGTTCTTACCCAGCAGGCAGTGAGTGCCCATTATCTGGTAAATAATACAGGAGATAACGAGATCTATCAGTTGGTAGATGAGAACAAACGCGCTTACCATGCCGGAGTAAGTGCATGGAGAAATGATAAAAACCTTAATGATACTTCTATTGGTATTGAGATTGTAAATACAGGATATACTACAGATAGCACAGGTAAAAGAACATTTGCTCCTTTTAGTGATGATCAGGTAAAAAAAGTAGCAGCATTGGTTAAAGATATTGTGACAAGATATCAGATCCAGCCTACCAATGTGCTTGCCCATTCAGACATTGCTCCTACGAGAAAGCAGGATCCGGGGCCTATGTTCCCATGGAAAAAACTTTATGATGAATACCAGATTGGAATGTGGTATGATGAAGCAGCCAAGCAGACTTATCTTGAAGCAGCTCAGGCAGACATTACAACAAGATATAATGACTCCAGCTTTATCTTCCTTATCCAGACTTCACTGCAGAAATTCGGATATGCACTTGATCCCAACGGACAATGGGATGATGCTACCAAGAAAACAATTGAGGCATTCCAGTATCATTTCCGTCCTCAGAATTATGACGGGATCATGGATGCCGAAACATGGGCAATACTGCAGGCGTTAAACCAAAAATATCCGGTAAAATAATTCAGATTAAAGCGCATCGGTTAGATGCGTTTTTGCTATCTTTAAACGATCAAAAACAGTAAAATATCTGTAATGGAAAATTTCAGAAAAGAAAGCGATTTATTAGGCGAACTTAATGTGCCTTTAGATGCTTATTATGGGGTTCAGACACAACGAGCTATCAACAATTTTAAAATTTCAGGACAGCTTTTGTCTTCGTATCCGGAGTTTATAAAAGGACTGGCTTTTGTTAAAAAAGCTGCAGCAAAAACCAACTATGAACTGGGACTTTTAGATGAAAACCTGTATTTCAAGATAGCGGAAGCGTGTGATGAAATTGTAGAAGGGAAATATCATGACCAGTTTCCGGTAGATATGATCCAGGGTGGGGCAGGAACTTCCATCAACATGAATGCAAACGAAGTGATTGCCAATATCGTGCTGGAGAAATTAGGCAAAAATAAGGGAGAATATGAATTCTGTTCACCTAATGACCATATCAACCTTTCACAGTCAACCAATGATGCTTACCCTACAGCGATCAAAATGGGATTGCTTCAGATGAATATCGGACTGGTTGAAAGACTTGAAAAAATTATTGAGGCTTTCCGCGCCAAAGGGCAGGAGTTTCATGATGTGATCAAAATGGGACGTACACAGCTTCAGGATGCTGTTCCTATGACTTTGGGACAGGAGTTTGAAGCCTATGCTGCCACTCTGGAAGAGGATATCTCCAAACTGAATAATAATGCGAGCCTTTTCGTGGAAGTGAATATGGGGGCAACTGCTATCGGAACGGGATTGAATGCTCCGGTAGGTTATGCCACGCTTTGTGCTAAAAACTTAGCCCAGATTACAGGATTCCCGATTGTTTCTGCGCCGGATTTGGTAGAAGCTACTCCTGATACAGGATCTTATGTGATCTATTCTTCTGCAATGAAACGTCTGGCTGTTAAACTATCTAAAATCTGTAACGATTTAAGATTGCTTTCATCAGGTCCGAGAGCAGGTCTTTTTGAAATCAATCTTCCGCCGATGCAGCCGGGATCTTCTATTATGCCAGGTAAAGTAAATCCTGTGATTCCGGAAGTGGTGAACCAGGTTTGCTTCAAAGTATTCGGAAACGATCTTACCGTAACTTTTGCCGCAGAGGCAGGTCAATTGCAGCTGAATGTAATGGAACCGGTACTTTCCCATGCTATCATGGAAAACATCAATTTCCTTTGTAATGCTTTGGATACCCTCCGTGAGAAATGTGTGGTTGGAATTACAGCCAACAAAGAAGTTTGCCTGAATATGGTAAAACACAGCATCGGAATTGTAACGGCATTGAATCCTTATATCGGGTACAAACAGTCTACACAGATTGCAAAAGAAGCATTGGAAACCGGAAAAAGTGTTTACAACCTTGTGCTGGAAAAAGGAATTCTTTCCCAGGAAAAACTGGATGAAATCCTTGATCCGAAAAACATGCTGAAACCGCATAACAAATAATTTATAAACAATAATGATCAGTGATAATTGATGCTCTTAGTGGGTTCTTATCATTGATCATTATCATTGATCATTCATCAATTTATCATTCCCGTGAGGTTTTTAATCATAATTCCTGCTCATAACGAAGAAGACAATCTCTCCTTTACTCTTGATTCTTTACAGCAGCAAAGCAGCAAGGATTTTAAAGTGGTGGTTGTGAATGACGGTTCTACAGACAGAACACCTGAAATCATCAGGAAATACACGGAATCAGATTCCCGTTTCGAAACCGTTGCCCTTCAGAAATCAGAACATCAGCCAGGCTCAAAAGTTGTTCATGCCTTTAAAAACGGACTTCAGACTCAATCCCTTAATGATTTTGATATCATCTGTAAATTTGATGCCGATATCATTCTTCCGGATAATTATCTGGAAACTGTAGAAGCGGCTTTTGCCAATAACCCCAAATATGGTTTGGTTGGAGGGCTTCTGTATATAGAAAAAGACGGCAAATGGGTATATGAAGGGAATTCCAATAAGCATCATGTAAGAGGCCCTATGAAGGCTTATCGTAAAGAATGTTTTATGCAGATCGGAGGATTAAGAGAAACACTGGGCTGGGATAATATTGATTCCATATTGCTTGAAAATCTGGGATGGAAGGAAGCTGTTTTACCTGAACTCCATGTAAAGCTGATCAAAGTAAAAGGAGCTGATTACACAATACGTCCTGCCGATTATTACGGAAGATATTTTTATTTCCTTGGGCTGAACAGGTTTCTTGCATATATTGCCGCTTCAAAAGAAGCGATGAAAAGCAAGTCTGTCGGTTTTTTCTTAGACATTGTTAAGTCTTATGAAGGCTGCAGATCAAAGAAACTGGAATTGAAAATTACAAAAGAAGAACAGAAAGCTGCAAATGATCAACGCTGGAAAATGCTGAAGAAAAAATGGCTGAAGATGTAAGATGTGTAAATCCAGGAATTATAGAAGACTTCATGAATCATTGTTGGAAAAATTAAATAGGAACGGGCTTTAACCCATTTAATCAAAAAAAATCCATCGGCTTTAGCCGAAACTTAAGAATGTAACTCCCATCGTGAAAAAAATAGCTTACATAGAAATAGATACCCACGCAGAAATTGCCAAGGCTTTCATGGATATTATGAAAGACTCTCAGGAGTTTTCAGTAGACTATTATTTTTCAAAAAGAATTAAAGATCAGATTAATCATAGTGATGAGCCTGTATTTTTATCAGACAGCTCAATGATCCTGGATCAGTTAAAAGAGAAAGATTATGATCTCGTTGTTATTGGAACGGTTCACCGTTATTTTAATATATTTTTAGCGATAACAAAAAAGTATAATACAGCAGTCATTTCCCACAATCTTAATTTTATCAAAGCATCAAAATTTGATCTGATAAAAAGCGTTTTCAAAGGAGACGTTGTTTTCAGATTAAAACTGTGGCTTAAAGAAGGGCTATTCTACAAAACCAAGGTATATCAGACTTCCGGATCTCTTTTGGTATTGGACGAAGCTTTAATCTCAGAAAAGTATAAGTTTCTACCGCTATTTTATACGAGGGATTTCAACAAAACAAAAAATGAAAATCTCATTATACTTATTCCCGGCGGATTATCTCAAAAAAGAAGGGATTATGACTATATTTTTAAAACTATTCAGAATCTGAAAACTGATAAACCTTGTAAGTTTGTTTTCCTTGGAAAAGCAACCGGGCATGAATTGAAACAACTCACACAGTTGTCTGAAAAATTGCCTGGAAATATTGAAATCACTTATTTTTCTGAAAGAGTTTCATCTGAAGATTTTGAAAGATGGATGCAGAAAGCAGATGTTTTATGGTGTCCGATTCAGCAGGAGACGGAATTTTTCAGCATGAAAGAAACCTATGGAGTGACTAAAATGACGGGGAACCTTGGTGATGCAGTCGCTTACGGAAAATTAGCTGTTTTTCCGGGAAATTATCCTTCAAAACTAGATTTTATCATTCCTGAAAAAGAAAATGTTATTGATCAGCTAACTGAACTTTCAGAAGCTTCATTTGATTTTTACAAAACGTATGGCAGGAAAGAGATCCAGAAAAAACTGGAACAATTTTTACACAGCTTAATCTGATCTTTAGGCTCTTTTCAGTTATTTTAAACCCGGAAATGTTTATTTAATTTTAAATACACTCTTAATAAACCTCATATTCAGGTACTCTTCAACAGGGAATATTTTTGTGAAATAATTTCCAATATAGATGAGGATCAGTACAACTGCAGGCTTGTAAACAAGATTAAGCAGATTGCTGTTGAAATTCGGGAGAACGATCGCTACTGTAATTGCCAGCGTACATATGATGGAAACAAAAATCATTTCAATACTCAACGGCGAAACCTTAAAGACGATATAATTGAAAACGATTTTCACAACATTGTAGATCGTAAGGGAAATTGCCGTAGATAAAGCAATTCCAATAAGTTTGAGATCCGTATTTTTAATGAAATAATAATTAAGCCCAATAGTCAGCCCGGCAAGCAAAAGCATCACCAGGATATTGAATCTGTAATATTTTGACAGTGAAATAATATTTCCATTGAAGCCGGTGGCAAGGTCTATTAATACAGCAGAGCCCCAGATCCATACCACAGGCTCATATTCTCTGAGCATGGTTCCGTTCTTTGGCATAAATTGAGTCAGATAGGGGAAGCCAACCATAATACAGGAGAATAGAACAGCACCCAGGAAATATAATGTTAAAGATGTTTTCTTATGGAACCTGTCCAGCTCTACCATATCTCCGTCTGCCAGTGTTTTATTAATGATAGGAGCAGAAATATTGAATAATCCCAGCTGTGGGATAGAAATCAGTGAAATAAGGGCATATAAAACCGAGTAAATACCTACTTCTTCCATTCCCATAAATTCCCCGATCATAAAACTGTTGATGGCCAGATAATTTCCGAAAGTTCCCAGAAATCCGAAGAAACTGTAATTGAAAAACTCTTTCCAGAAATTATTCTTCTTAAAATAATCTGTGTTAAAATCCAGCTGAATCTTTTCAAGCTTATTGGTGTAATAAATGTAACCCAAAAGCATCAAAAAGAAAATTCCCAAAAAGAAAGCAAACGCAATTTTTTGTGATATTGCTGCACTGATATTCTGGGATAAAGCAAAGAAAAAAAGACAGAATGCTCCCAAATTGGCAATTTTCGGAAATAAATTATCGAAAATATTGGAAACTACAATTCTCTTATAATTGGAAGTATATTTATTAAAAATAGCACAAAATGAAAGGATTAAGATCAGCGGAAGAATCATTTCTTTAATCTTCCATGCCTCTGAATGCCTGAACTTCGGATAAAAATAAGGAAGTAAGAAAAATACCACTGTGAAAATAAGAAAATTGATAAAAACAGTAAGCAGTGATAGTGACAGCATATTCTGCTTTTTGCCATCTCTTTCCACGGTGTGAAAAAACTTTATATTCGAATAGGAGATACCCAATACAACAAAAGGAACCAGCATTTCTACGGTGGGAAGAATGTAGCGCAGCTTTCCATAAAATTCAAAATCATTTGGAAATATGAATATTGCGGAAACGGTGCCCAGCAAAAAACCAATATAACCGATAATGGAATATTTGAAGCCTTGTCTCGCTACTACACTCATAAAGTTGTTTTAAATGTTTTTAGGTATAAAAATAATATTGTTGATGTACTGAGTTTTATTTTTTTCGTCGTTTGTATTTTGTGTTATAATATCTTCTGTAAGATTTTCCAGCATAAAGCTGTCTCTGTTCAGGTATTTGGCTTCGTATCCCCAGTTCATCACTTCGGATATTTCATTCCAGATAGGCGTGTCGTGGTGTCTTTGTTCCATTTCGACCATTAAAGTCGGCTGAAATCGTCTGATGGTTTCTCTCGCCCCGGATAATGTTTTTATTTCATTTCCTTCAACGTCTATTTTAATGAAATCAAGTCTGTTGAAATGTTCCAGTGCAGCCCATTCGTCCAGCTTGATAACCTTTACTCTCTCCGTATAGCTTTTCTCTTCCCCTTTTTCTTTATAAGAAGTGTTTAAAGTACCGCGTGAAGCAATCGTTTTTCCATTAATAACAGGTACTTTGAACTCTGCAATTCTGTTTTCATCAGAAAGTGCCAGAGGAAGGATATGCATTGCAGGAAACAGCCTTTTCAGTCTTCGGTAAAGTTTCTTATTGGGCTCAAAACCATAAATGTTTTCATGATTCAGTGCGTTTTCCAGCTGATACAGGAAGGTTCCGACATTGGCACCAATGTCTAATATCACTGCATTTTTAGAAAGGTATTCTTTAATCCATACCAGTTCCGGTTCTACATTACGCTCCGAAAAATTATTTTTACTAAGATTATTTAAAGTTTTAAAATATCTTTTTTTGTAGAAATTCGGACTTATATACTGTAGTTTTTCTGCAATTTTTTGGTATAAAGACATTGTAGGCTTTTTGGCGAACAGCAAAGATACGTAAAAATGTAAAACTTTTCTTAAAAAATGTTAATGATAATAAGTTGATTTTCAGTGGAGGTTTGTGTAGTTTGTTTTAGTAAATATTTGTATTTCAGTAAAATTGTGATTGATTGAACAATGAGGTAACAACTGGATTTTTATTTAAAAGCCAGGCAGATTAAGATTTTGTTAGAATAGGATGTGCCGTCAAAGAAATAAGCCAGGAATCAAAGAAAAGGAGCGTTCAGGAAATCATTGAAGGGCTTTATCAGTCTGAAAATTCTGCTCATATTCTTTACTGCATTTTTATCCAGCACTTCATCATCTTTCAGAGCATATATTACAATGAAATTTTTAAGCTTAAGATATTCTCCCATAGGATCTTCTTTTTCGAAACCCTGAGGGATTTTTTTCAGTTTGTCGTCCTGATCAAGTTCGGGAAAATGTTTTTTGAAGTCTTTATTATTGAGGATTTTAAGGAAATCATCCCCATACAGCGAAATTTCTTTACGAACCTCTTTCAGTACAGAAGATTCGGGCATATAAATTCCTCCTGCCAAAAAGGATTTTCCGGGTTCCATGTGAAGGTAATAGCCTCCTTTCTGGTTCCCTTTTCCCATTCCCAGAGAAGCCCCGAAATTGGTTTTATAAGGCGATTTGTCTTTAGAAAAACGGGTGTCTCTGTAAATTCTGAACAGGGCTTTTTTGCTGTCTATTTTTGCAAGTTCTTGATCAAAACCGGACATCTCTTTAATCAGTTCATCTAAAAAAGAAACGACATTTTGCTGAGCTTCCGTGTAAAGATTTTTGTTCTCATTAAACCATTCGCGGTTGTTGTTTTTATTTAACTTTTTTAAAAAATCAAATGTTTTGGAAGAAATGCTTGTAGACATATTGTGTAAGGTGTTTTTCATTATTGTTAAAATGATATTCGAAACAGTTTCTGAGCTCAAATCCCGAATTTCCGTAACTCGAATCCTGCATCCCGAATGTCATAACTCAAATGTACAAAAACTATTCATATCTCAATAATGTGCTTAAACAGACAGGGAAAAATGTCAAAAAAAATATTTTTCATGGTATTATTTTCGAAAATTCATAAATAGTACGGAAAAAATCAATCCAATTTAATAAAAAAAAATAATGTTTAATAACTTTTTAATTTGAAGCCTCTTTTTTTAGATTTAATTTTCTAAAAATCGAAGATATATTAAAGGATTGTGAATTTAAGTTTGCATATTTAAAAATTTATTCAAAAACAAATCAAATATTTATTGTATCTTTGCAAAAATTTTAAAATAGTTAATGAATTTATTTACGGAAACCAATTTAAGTCCTGATATCCTTAAGGCAATTGGCGAACTGGGTTACGAAAGCCCGACAGAAATCCAAAAACAGACTATCCCTTTCATTCTTTCAGATATTCGCGACTTGATCGCACTTGCGCAGACAGGGACAGGCAAAACAGCAGCGTTTTCGCTTCCGATTTTGGATATGATTGACGATACGAGTCGCAAAATCCAATTATTGGTGCTTTGTCCGACACGGGAATTATGTCTTCAGATTTCTAAAGACATAAAGAATTACTCTAAGTACATGAAAGACATCAAAACTACTGCGGTTTATGGTGGAAGTAGTATTGTAGAGCAGATGAGATCTTTGAAGGACAAACCGCAAATCATTGTGGGAACTCCGGGAAGAGTAATTGATCTTATCAACAGAAAGGCATTAGACTTTTCTGCAATTCATTGGTTGGTATTAGACGAAGCTGATGAAATGCTTTCAATGGGATTCAAAGATGAATTGGAAACCATTCTAAGCGAAACTCCGGAAACAAAACAGACTTTCTTATTCTCTGCAACGATGAATAAAGAAGTGGAAAGAATTTCCAAAAATTACCTTACAAAACCTCACCGTATTTCTGTAGGTTCTATCAACGAAGTGAAGAAGAACATTACGCACGAATATTATGTGGTAGGGTACCGCCAGAAAAAAGAAGCATTGAAAAGATTAATTGATGCCAACCCTAACCAGTATTCTATCATCTTCTGCAGAACGAGAATGGAAACTCAGGAGGTTGCTGATTTCTTAATGCAGAACGGATATGCAGCTGATGCTCTTCATGGTGATCTTTCTCAGGCGCAGAGAGATACGGTAATGAAGAAATTCAGATTGAAAAATATCGATATTCTTGTAGCGACAGACGTTGCAGCAAGAGGGCTGGATGTAAACTCACTGACTCACGTTATTCACTTCTCTTTACCGGATGACCCTGAAGTATTCGTTCACAGAAGCGGAAGAACAGGTAGAGCAGGAAAAGACGGTATTTCTATGGCTTTAATCAAGCCTGAAGAAAGCAGAAAACTGAAACAGATCAAGTCTGCAACAAAAATTGAGATTCATGAAAGAACGATTCCTACAGGTGATGATATTATCAAAGCTCAGGTAGGAGGTGTATTCGAAAAATTATTGACGGAGCACGAAGATCTTTTCGAATTTGATGACAGCTTAATCCCGGATCTGAGTAACTTTACAAAAGAAGAACTGGTACACCAGCTTCTGCAGTTCCAGTTGAGAGATCTTGCTTTATACTACAAAGACAAGCATGACCTTGTTGAGCAGAAATTAAGCAGCAGAGACGATGATTACTCAAGAAGAGACCGACGTGACAGAGACCGAGATAGAGGTCGCGACAGAGACAGAGGAAGAGACAGGGAACGTGGCGGAAAACCAAGAAGAAAAGATGAAAACATGGTAAGATTCTTCTTCAACCTTGGTAAAAAAGACCATTTAAAGAAACTTGATGTTTTAGATATTATCAACAAAGCTACTGCTGGCGGAAAAAGCAAGAAAAGAGCGGAAATCGGTGATATTGAAATCTTAGAGAAATTCTCTTTCTTCGAAGTTGAAAAATCGTTCAAAGACAATGTTTTGAGCAATATTCAATCTATGAAATTCAAAGGAAAAGATATGAGAGCTGAAGTAGCAAACTAATCTCTTTCCCAACCATACAAAACCGGCATTAGTGCCGGTTTTTTTGTTTGATAATCAGTTGTTAAGCGAATGTTAACAAAACTTAATGTTATATAGTTTCACGTACAATCCTTTTTTAAGAAATTTGCACACGAATTATAAATACTAAAAAATGGGAATTGGTAATATTTTCCACGCTTTTCAACCAAAAGATAAAATCTTCTTTGTACTTTTCGAAAAAGTAACTGAAAATCTAGTTGCAATGTCAGAAGAATTCAACACAGGAATCAAGGATTTCGATCTTAATGATGATTCAATGTTGAAGAAAATGAGCGACTTCGAACACAAGAACGATGAACTTACACACGAAATTTTCGTAGAATTAGGGAAAAACTTCATTACACCTTTTGACCGTGAGGATATCCACACGCTGGCAACAGGACTTGATGATATTGCTGATTATATCTACGCTTCCACAAAATATATTTTCCTTTACAAATCACCAGAGATGAAGGCTTATTCAGACTTCTCCTTATTGATCCATAAAGCATGTCTTGAAATTCAGAATGCCATGAAAAACCTTAAAGGGTTTAAAAATATGGAACAGGTGAAAGAAGCTTGTATTAAGGTGAACTCTATCGAGAATATTGCAGACGACCTGCTTTCCAATTCAATGGTAGAATTATTTGAAACCAATGATGCCATCAACATTATTAAAGTTTCATCTGTACTGAACTACCTTGAAGTTGTAACGGACAAAGCAGAGGATGTTGCCAATACGATTGAGAACATCATGATTAAATACGCCTAATACATAGCAAAAAATGGAATTTCCTATTTTACTTATAGTTATTATTGCGCTGGCCCTGATCTTCGATTATATCAATGGTTTCCATGATGCTGCCAACTCAATTGCGACTATAGTTTCTACAAAAGTTTTAACTCCATTCCAGGCTGTACTTTGGGCAGCGCTTTGGAACTTTGCAGCGTTCTTCATTGCTGCTTATATCATTGGAGAATTCAAAATTGGTAATACAATTGCCAAAACAGTCAACGAGAATTTTATCACCCTTGAAGTTATATTTTCCGGTCTTGTGGCAGCTATTGCCTGGAACCTGCTTACATGGTGGTTCGGGATCCCTTCATCATCATCACATACACTGATCGGAGGTTTCCTGGGAGCTGCTCTTATGCATGCTTTCATGATGGATTATCATGATGTGGCGGTAGCACAGCCGGACCTTGGAACATGGGGCACCATTAAAGAAGCCTTTAATCAGGTAACACATCAGAGTGTGGTGAAGTTTGATAAAGTAATTCCTATCTTCCTGTTCATTTTCATGGCTCCGATCATAGGGATGATTATCTCCGTTATCATTACACTGATTATTATACACCTTTATAAAAGATCAAACCCGCACAAAGCAGACCAGTCTTTCAAAAGGCTGCAGCTGGCTTCTTCAGCTTTATTCAGCTTGGGACACGGTTTGAATGATGCACAGAAAGTAATGGGGATCATTGGTGCAGCAGTAATCTATTACCACGTTAACATGCTTCAGGATGTACAGTATCTGAATATTCCTTCTGCAGAACGTTTTGACTATTTCGCTCAGCATTATATCTGGGTTCCTCTGGTTTCATTCCTTGCTATTGGTTTAGGAACCATGAGCGGTGGTTGGAAAATCATCAAAACAATGGGTACCAAGATTACTAAAGTAACTTCATTAGAAGGGGTAAGTGCAGAAACTGCAGGGGCTATTACTTTATTCATCACAGACCACTTCGGTATTCCTGTATCTACAACTCATACCATTACAGGTTCCATTATCGGGGTAGGATTAACAAAAAGAGTTTCGGCTGTAAGATGGGGGATTACGGTAAGCCTTCTTTGGGCTTGGGTATTGACAATTCCAATCTCTGCCATTGTAGCAGGAATTACCTATCTTGTGGTGACTTTCTTATCTTAAAGATATATCTCATATCATAACAAAAAACTTTGTCCATTTGGACAAAGTTTTTTTTATAGTAGCGTTGAAACTTAAATTATTAATTAAAAACAAGATGTTTATTGTTGTGATTCATGTTTTTGCATTTTGTTTAAAATAAGTTTCTTATTTTGTTGATTTATATTGCTTTATAGTTTGTTTGTTCCATACATTAGACAAACGTTTTGCAAAATACTTCTGAACAAAAAGCTTATTAAATACAAATTACAATGAAAAAAATATTACTTCTTTCAGTATTTATGTTGGCAGTACTTGTTAAAGCCAATAATTTTAAGAATGAAAAAACAACCCAAGCTGTTTTATTTACACGTTATTTAATAACACTAAAAACTGTTTGTGGAACTACCTATCAAACTATTTTAGATACTGATTTTGATACGTATGATTGTGTAAATAATGAATGGGAAATGTATAATCAACAGGATTGCGGACATGCCAGCTATGAAAACCCACCTGTTTAATATTATCTGAAGCTGTTTGAAATACCTTGTATTTATTTTTTATGAAAAAGATTTTCAGTATATTTTTTTATTTTCTTTTAATCTTTATTAACAGTCAAACTCCCAAATTGGAGGGTGATATTTCGATACTGGAAGTCAAATACAACTTTTCATATATACCGGACACTTTGAATATAGAAAATGTTGTTTCAGAACCAATGATACTCTTGACTAATGGCAAAAAATCTGTTTATTATAGTGAGAATTATAAAGCATTTTCGGATGGTTTTAAAAAACAGGTAGAAACAGCAATAAAGACTGGCAGTATTGTAGAGCCGGGTAAATTAATACAATCGAAAGTAAGGCATTCTGTTTATAAGGATAATGATTCTCTCTATATATCAAACCACCTGGGTAGAGATTTTTATACTTTTCATGCGGAAGACATCCATTGGGAGGTTGATAATCTGACTAATAAAATTATTCAAGGATATAAATGTACAAAAGCTGTTGCTAAAGTTGGAAAGAGAATATTCATAGCGTGGTTTACTTATGAAATTCCTGTTAATGATGGTCCTTATAAGTTTAAAGGCCTTCCAGGATTAATTTTAGATGTTAACGATGAAAACAAGTATTTTAATTTTGAGCTTCTTTCTATAGTTAAAATAAATTTACCTATAGAATATAAAAAAGGATTGTTAATTACTCAATCTCAATACATAGAAAAACGTAAAGAATATATTAATGATCCTTCTCAAGGTAAAATTAATACTCCTGAGTACAGAAAAAGAATTGAAGAAAATAAAAAGAAATTTAATAATTTTTTAGAATAGCAAATAATCACAAAAAACCTCATTAAAACGATGAGGTTTTTGTTTTATAAAGCTTTGAAAAATCGTATTTTTGTTCAAATTATAAGATTTTATGGAATTTTTAGACAGATACCAGCAGATTGTTGCGGACGCCATCACTAAATATACTTTTAAAGACAAACCTTCGGAATTATATGAACCGATGAACTATATTATTTCCCATGGTGGAAAACGCCTTCGTCCCATTATGGTGCTTATGGCGTGTGAGATGTTCGGAGGTGATCTTAAACAGGCCATCAAACCTGCATTGGCGATCGAGTTTTTCCATAATTTCACGCTGATTCATGACGATATTATGGATGAAGCGCCTTTAAGAAGAAATAAGCCTACTATTCATACCCTGCATGGTCTTAATGTGGGAATCCTTTCCGGAGACGGACTGATGCTTAAAGCCTATAAATTCTTTGAAGATCTTGAACCTGAAATTTTCAAAGCATGTATCAGAATTTTTACCCACACAGGACTTCTGTTATGTGAGGGACAACAGTATGATATCAACTTTGAAACTCAGGAGAATGTTACTTTTGACGATTATATCAGAATGATTACTTACAAAACAGGTGTTCTGAGTGCTTCTTCTTTTGAGATCGGAGCTTTGATTGCAAAAGCAGATTTCAAAGACGCCAAAGCGATTTTCAACTTCGGAAAACATATTGGAATTGCCTTCCAGATCATGGATGATTATCTGGATGTATTCGGAGACCAGGCTCAGTTCGGGAAAAAGCATGCCGGGGATATTTATGAAAACAAGAAAACGGTTCTGTATCTGCTGGCAAGAGAGCACGCTACCGATGAAGAAAGAAAAGAACTGGATTACTGGTATTCTAAAAAAACTGAAAATGTAGATAAGGTATATGGGGTTGAGAAGATTTTCAGAAGAACAAAAGTAGATGAAAAAGCGTTGCGTCTGATCGAAAAGCATAATGAAATCGGGCAAAGCTACCTTCAGAAAATAGATGTTCCGGAAGAAAAGAAAAAACCTTTTATCGAACTGGCAAATTATTTGTTGAGAAGAGAAAGTTAATATAGGTAACAGATGGCAGGCCGCAGGTAGCAGCAATTACCTGCAACCTGTTTCCTGCAACCTAACCCCTATACAATGAAATTCAGAACAGAAGTTGATATCCCCGCATCAGATAAAAAGATTGAAATTGAAGATAAAATATTTTCGATAGGTTCTTGTTTTGCCTCTGAAATGACAGATTTACTTCAGGACGGGCAGCTTCAGACTTTAAATAATCCTTTTGGCACCATTTTCAATCCTTATTCTATCAATAATGCTGTCAACAGATTACATGATTCCGCATTTTATGAGGAAGAGGAACTGATTACTTACAATGATGAATATATTTCTCTGGACCACCACACCAGTTTTGATACCCGTTATATTCATCAGACCTTAGATAAAATTAACAGTGCCATTGAAGCCGGAAATGCCTTTCTCCAGGAAGCTGACTGGATCATCATTACCTATGGGTCATCGTTTATTTATGAGTTTCTGCCCAAAAATAAACTGGTAGCCAACTGTCACAAAATTCCACAGAAGTTTTTTGAAAAAAGGCTGCTTTCCCATCAGGAACTGACCAGCTCGATTTACCAGACGATTCTGGATCTTAAAGACATCTGTAAAGAAGGAGTACAAATCCTGTTTACGGTTTCACCTGTAAGACATACCAAGGATGGAATGGTAGAAAACCAGTTAAGTAAATCCAAGCTGATTACGGCCGTTCATGAATCAATTTCAATGTTTGAAGACTGTCATTACCTGCCGGTTTATGAAATTTTAATGGATGACCTGCGTGATTATCGTTTTTATAAAGAGGACATGATTCACCCCAGTGCGCAGGCTGTCAATTATATTTTCGAGAAATTCGGGAATGCTTATTTTTCTGACGAAACCAAGGATTTTATCAAGGAGAATTTTAAAATTATCAAAGCCTTAGAGCATAAAACCAATGATAAGAAGGATCCAAAATTTATTGAGTTCAGAGAAAAGCTTGATCAAAGAATAGAAAATCAGCGTAGGAAAGTAAAACATAAAATATTCTAAATGCCCGATTTTACTAAGATTGATTATCTTAAAGACGGAAATGAAAGGCAGAAAAGAGCTTATGAACTTCTTACAAAACATCGCTTTTTTGAGAAACTAAAGGCATATTCACCTATTTTAGCAGGAACTCTTCCTATTGAAATAGATATAGAAGGAAGTGATCTGGATCTTATTTTTGAGGTTGATTTAAGATTCGGAGAAGATTTTCTGGATGATTTGATGTTCAGCAGGTTTATTCCTAACGATGTGGAAACGAAAGTTGAATATCCTATCATAAACGGTGAAAAATGCATTACATTAAATTTCATGCTGGATGAATTTCCCATTGAAATTTTTGGACAGAATAAACCGACAACGGAACAGAATGCATACCTTCATATGATTGCTGAATATAAAATATTAAAGGAAAAGGGAGAAGAATTTAAACAAAAAATAATAGAACTGAAAAAACAGGGAATAAAAACAGAACCGGCTTTCGGATTATTGCTGGGACTTGAAAATCCTTATGAAGATCTGTTGAAATTTAAATAAAAATGATTGATACACATACACATCTATACGCAGAAGAATTCGATGAAGATAGAAAAGAAGCTATCCAGAGAGCTTTAGACAAAGGAATTACAGGGTTTTATCTTCCTGCCATTGACTCTGAATCCCATGAAAAAATGCTGCAGCTGGAAACAGAATATCCGGGACAGATTTTTTCAATGATGGGGTTACATCCATGTTATGTAAAACCGGAATCCTGGGAGAAAGAACTTGAAATTGTGAAAAATTATCTTGATCAGAGACATTTTCCTGCCATCGGAGAAATCGGTATCGATCTGTACTGGGATAAAACAACGCTGGATATTCAGGTGAAAGCTTTCGAACAGCAGATCGATTGGGCAATAGAAAAAGACCTTCCGATCGTGATTCACACGAGAGAAAGTTTTGATGAGACCTTTGAGGTGCTGGAAAGAAAGAAACACCCGAAGCTGAGAGGGATTTTCCATTGTTTTTCAGGGAATCTTGAACAGGCGCAGCATGCTATTGATCTTAATTTTATTTTAGGAATCGGTGGAGTAGTGACTTTCAAAAACGGGAAGATAGATCAGTTTCTGAGTGAAATTCCATTAGATAAGATTGTTCTGGAAACTGATTCTCCATACCTGGCACCGGTTCCTCACAGAGGAAAAAGAAATGAAAGTTCATATCTTGACCTTGTAGCCGGAAAACTGGTGAATATTTATGGAAAAGACTTTTCTGAAATAGACCGTATTACAACTGAAAATGCAAAGAAACTTTTTAAGTAATACAATTTTAATTACAAGATAAATAAAAACCCTTTTCAGTTTTGAAAAGGGTTTGTTTTTATTTCTTTCTGGTGAAATTCTTATTCTTAGGTTTTTTAAATCCTACTGAAGCTCCCGCAGAAGGCTTTTTACGATTGTTATTGGACCTTGAGTTATTGCTGCCACCTGTTTTAGGTTTTTCACCACCCGCAGGAACAGGTTTGTTATTGGAATCTCTTTTTTGTGCAACCAGGTCATCAGTATGGAACGGATGATCCTTAATCACAGGAATTTTCTTTCCGATCAGTTTTTCGGTGTTCTTTAAGTTTAAAAGATCAAGGCCGTCTACAAAAGAAATAGAGGTTCCTTCAGCTCCGGCTCTTCCTGTTCTTCCAATTCGGTGTACGTAGGTTTCAGAAACGTCGGAAAGCTCAAAATTGATTACGAATTTCAGTTCATCGATATCAATTCCTCTGGCTGCAATATCCGTTGCTACCAGAACTCTTGTTTTTCCGGATTTAAAGTTGTTCAAAGCATTTTGTCTTGCATTCTGAGACTTGTTGCCGTGAATGGCTTCAGCAGAAATATTGTCTTTCTGAAGTTTTCTTGCAATCTTATCAGCTCCATGCTTTGTTCTTGCAAAAACCAGTACGGAATCTGAAATGTCATTTTTCAGAATGTGAGAAAGAAGGTTCAGCTTATTGTCTTTTTCAACGAAATATACAGATTGTTTGATGGTATCCGCAGTAGAAGAAACTGGCGTTACTTCCACTTTCACAGGATTGTTCAGAATTGAGTTAGCCAGCTTCTGAATTTCACCCGGCATTGTTGCTGAAAAGAATAAAGTCTGTCTTCTCTGAGGTAAAAGTTTAATGATTCTTTTTACGTCATGTACAAATCCCATATCCAGCATTCTGTCCGCTTCATCAAGAACAAAGATCTCAAGATTTTTTAAGCTGATGATTCCCTGGGCAATAAAATCTAAAAGTCTTCCCGGTGTTGCAACAAGAATATCAACTCCCTTTTTCAATGCAGCTTCCTGATTTCCTTGTTTTACTCCCCCGAAAATAACAAGTTGCTTTAACGGAAGATATTTACCATAAGCATTAATATTTTCCTCAATCTGAATGGCCAGTTCCCTGGTAGGAGTAAGGATTAATGCTTTTATATGTTTATTGGGAATTTTATTTTTAGATAAATTCTGTAGAATAGGAATAGAAAAAGCAGCTGTTTTACCTGTTCCGGTCTGCGCGCAGCCTAAAAAGTCTCTGCCGTCTAATATATCAGGAATAGATCTTTCCTGGATAGGAGTAGGAGTCGTGTAACCCTGTTCCTGGATTGCTTTTGCAATAGGTTCTATTAAGTTTAAGTCTGTAAAATTCAAATGAATTATTTTAAAATTTAAATAAAAATTCCTTCAGTCTGAAAGAATTACATTCTGCAAAGGTAGTCTAAAAAAAATTAAGATATATTTTAACGTTTTATGTCTTTAGTGAAAATATAATTGACCTGTAAAATTTAAATGGCTGCTCAGACATGAGGAGCCATTGTATTGATATGAAAATCTGAAATTTATTTAAATCTATATCCTACACCAGCCTGCAGGAATCCGATTTTAATAGGGACTGCATTGCTTTTATTCATTTCTATAAAATTGAAATTGTATCTGGCATCCACAAAAAACTTTTCATTAAGTTTATATTCTGCTCCAAGAAATGGAAATAAATTCAAGGTTTTTAAAGATTCATAATTGTGCGTTTCAGCCTCATCAAAAACAGTATTCATTTTTACTTTGGATGATATATTAAATCCTAAGTTCATCCCTACAGAAGCAGAAAGCTCTGGAATAATATAATATTTTACTGAAATGGGAACCTGTATCTGGTTGAATTTATAATTAAAGTGCATGTTACCCATGTTTACCACTTCATTGCCTACCAATTCATACCAGGGATAAGCGTCTTTACCACCCAGTTGTGTATATACTACTTCAGCCTGCAAGCCAAACTTAGAGGACAAAGGCTGCTCGGCCAGGATTCCGGCGTAGAAATAAGATTTTGAATCGAGCTGTGTGTTAAAGAATTTCATGCTGGATAAGGTATATCCTCCTTTTACTCCAAAGCTCATCGATTCGGAAGCTGTTTGTGCATTACTTATTGTTGATAAAACAAATGCCAGAGCGAAAAAAATGTTCTTCTTCATGTTCTTTTTGAATGGTTAATAGTTCTGTAAAATAATAATTCCTCCCAAAAGAAGGAATTATTGTGGCAAAGATAGTTTAAATATTTTTATAAGGCTTACTTCACTTTAGTCCATTCCTGGTTTTTTCTTAAATTCTCAAAAAACTGATAGACTTCAGAAAGCTTCTCACTTCCGCGTTTTCCATAATCTTCTACATTTTTTGAAGTTCCGTCAGCAAATTTGATTCTCAGATAAGAGGTTGGAAGATCTGTGATATTATGTTCACCGTATTTGTCATTCAAACCTTTTACATTCAGCCCATCCAGCAAGCTGATTAATTTATTATAGTCCTCTTCTTTAATGGTTCCTTTAAAAGTTCCTTCACGCGGCTTGGAAAACTCATCTTTTGAAGGCTTGTCATTAAAATTAAAATGTTCTGCTTCAAAAACAGCAGTTCTATCCGGATTAACTGTCATTTTAAAAACAGGGCAGAATCCAAAACATGGGGTAGCCTCATATTCAATGGTAGCATATTTTGAATTTACTTTTTGAGAGGTTGTACAGGATGTTAAAAATACAATTGCACAAATGGTTAGCAAATATTTCATAGTTTTTTCAATTTCAAAGGGTCACGTCAATAATTGTTCCAAAAAGATAAAATGTTCTTTTGTTTTATGTTAAATATAAAATGATAAATCAAATTTTTATTGAACCATTAAGATCGAATGAAGATGGTAAGAACATTAAGAATAAGCTTCGCTTCACGCTTAAAAGTCAGAATGATTTATCTTAATTTTACTTTACCTCTTAAATCCTTCTTAATGGTTTAAAATAATATGTAGCAGAAGAAAAATTAATTTAAAAAAACAGCCTCAGAGAAATCTGAGGCTGTTTTTTATGATGCAGTTTTTACAACTGATGAATCAATATTTTATCCGTGCAACTGTTTCCAGATAGCATCCTTAAGTTCCATAAGGCCTTCACCGGTAACCCCAGAGAAGAACAAAGGCTGTCTGTTCTCAGGGAATTCTGCTGCAATTTCTTTTTTCAGTTCATCATCCAGAAGATCGGATTTTGAAACAGAAATGATGAAATCTTTGTCCAGTAATTCAGGATTGTATTCTTTTAATTCATTCTCAAGGATTTTAAACTCCTGGAAATGATTTTCGGAATCAGCCGGAATTAAGAACAATAGGATAGAGTTTCTTTCAATATGTCTCAGGAATCTGTGTCCTAAACCTTTCCCTTCAGCCGCTCCTTCAATAATCCCCGGAATGTCAGCCATTACAAAAGATTTGTAATTTCTGTAATCCACAATTCCAAGGTTAGGAGTCAGTGTGGTAAAAGCGTAGTTGGCAATTTTTGGTTTTGCCGCAGAAACAGACGCCAGAAGTGTAGATTTTCCGGCATTCGGAAATCCAACCAGACCTACATCTGCCAAAATTTTAAGCTCGAAAACGATATACCCCTCTTCTCCCGGAAGACCTGGCTGTGCATATCTGGGAGTCTGATTGGTAGAAGACTTGAAGTGCTCATTTCCTAAACCTCCTTTACCGCCATGCATCAGAATGATTTCCTGCCCGTCTTCTAAAATTTCACCGATAATTTCGCCTTCCTCATTTTTGGCAATAGTTCCTACCGGAACTTCAATATAAACATCAGCTCCGAAAGCTCCCGTAAGCTGGTTTTTTCCTCCGTTTTCACCACGTTCAGCTTTTACGTGACGGGTGTATCGAAGGGGAAGCAAAGTCCATTCGTTGGCATTTCCTTTCATGATGATGTGACCTCCACGACCTCCGTCGCCTCCGTCAGGACCACCTTTAGGAATATATTTTTCACGGCGAAGGTGGGCAGAACCAGCACCTCCGTGTCCGCTTTTACAATGGATCTTTACGTAATCTACAAAGTTAGACATATAGTTTGTGTTGCGGGTTGCGGGACGATATTTTGTATCCCTTGCTCATTCCCGATTATTTAATTTTCTCTACCTCAGCGAAAAGTTTTTGGGAAATTTCATCAATTTCTCCAACACCGTTTACCTCTACATATTTACCCTGTTGCTTATAAAGCTCGGCAACTTCTGCTGTTTTGGTATAATATTCTTTAATTCTGTTTTCGATGATCTCTACATTGCTGTCGTCTGATCTTCCGCTGGTTTCACCTCTTTTCAGAAGTCTCTCCACCAAAATTTTATCCTCTACTACCAATGAAAGACAGATGTCTATCTCGTCATTCAGTACTTCTTTAACGATCTTTTCCAAAGCTTCTGTCTGAGCAGTCGTTCTTGGATATCCGTCAAAAATAAAACCATTGGTATCAGTAGGTTTTTTGATCTCATCGATCAGCATATCTGTTGTTACCTGATCCGGAACCAATTCTCCCTTATCGATGTATGATTTAGCCAGTTTTCCAAGTTCAGTGTCGTTTTTCATGTTGTATCTGAAAAGATCACCTGTTGAAACCTGTTTTAAATTGAATTTTTCGATCAGACTCTGAGCTTGTGTTCCTTTTCCACTTCCTGGAGGGCCGAACAGAACAATGTTTATCATAATGTTGATTCGCTTCCGGCAATTGGCATTTTGCTTTCAGCTTTTTTAAGTTATTATTAAATTTATTTCTTTATATAATTTTAAGCTAAAAGCTACCAGCTAATAGCCAACAGCACTTTAATGGTTGATTTGTCCTTCTTCCAGCTGATATAGATTCGGCAGGTTTCTTCCTAATTCATCATAATCAAGTCCGTATCCAAGTACAAATTTGTTCGGAATTTCTTTCCCGATATAATCCAGTTTGAAATCTTTTTTATAAACTTCAGGTTTCAGTAAGAAACTTGCCAGTTTTACAGATTTAGGACGTTGTGTTTCTTTAAAATATTTGAAAAGACTTTCAACAGTATTTCCTGTATCAACAATATCTTCTACAAGAATGATGTGACGGTCTTTCACATCTTTTGTCAGTTCCATTTTCTGATAAACAATTCCTGTAGACTCAGTTCCTACATAAGAACTCATTTGAATGAAGGCAATTTCGCATTCCCCCGGGTAATATTTTAAAAGATCAGAGAAGAACATAACAACTCCATTTAAAACGCCAATGAAAACAGGAACTTCATCCTTGTAATCTTCATAAATTCTTAACGCTGTCTCTTTTACAATCTCCTGAATTTCGGCATCCTTTAAATAAGGAACGAAAGTTTTGTCGTGAACTTTAATGCTTTCCATAAAATTTTTAGTAGGAGGCAAAGTTACGGATTTTAGATTTTTCATTAAAATCTTTTTGTGTTTAATCCGGTATTTGTGCTATCTTTGTTCTTTCAAAACCCAAAAATACAGAGATGTAGGATATAATTTCTTTCCGATTTGATCAAACGATAACCATCGTGTTATCGGTGTTTAACCTTTATTAAGAAAGAAATCATGATTTTACTGCAAAATATATCCTTTGGGTTTCCGGGAGGAAATCTTCTATTTAATCATACCAGTTTAACAATACAATCTCATACCAAGTCTGCTTTAGTGGGAAATAACGGTATGGGAAAATCTACCCTGCTGAAAATAATTGCAGGTGAAATACATCCTTTAAGTGGCAATGTCAGTATTCAGGGGGATGTTTTTTATGTACCCCAAATGTTTGGGAATTTCAATCATTTTACTATTGCCGAATGTCTGAAAATAGATCAGAAGCTACATGCTCTTGAAAAAATCACCGGCGGAGAGGTGGATGAAATCTATTTTGAAACACTCAATGATGATTGGGATATTGAGGAACGATGCCGGCATGTCCTGGAACTTTGGGGGCTTGGCAATTTTGAACTTACCCAGAAACTGGAAGGCTTGAGCGGAGGACAGAAAACCAAAGTTTTTCTTGCCGGAATCCAGATCAATCAGCCGGATATTATCATATTGGATGAGCCTACCAATCATCTGGATATGGAAGGCAGAAAGTTGTTGTATGATCTTATTGGCAAAACAGATGCAACTGTCGTGATCGTAAGTCATGACCGTGCATTACTTAATCTTGTTGATAGCATTTTCGAGTTAAGCAATCAGGGAATAGCTGCCTATGGAGGGAATTATGATTTTTATACAGAACAGAAAGAGATAGAGGAAGAAGCATTACATAATGATATTCATGCTAAAGAACGGGCGTTGAAAAAAGCCAAGGAAAAAGAGCGGGAAACATTGGAACGAAAACAAAAGCTGGATGCCAGAGGTAAGGGGAAACAGGAAAAATCCGGGGTAGCAAGGATTATGATGAATACCTTAAGGAATAATGCTGAGAAAAATTCTTCGAAATTACAATCTGTTCATACAGAGAAAATCAGTGGTATTTCACATGAATTAAGGGATCTCCGTTCATCGGTAAGAAATTTTGATCAGATGAAAGTGAATTTTAATGATTCCAGTTTGCATTCAGGGAAAATTCTGATTACTGCTGAAAATATCAACTTCAGTTATGGAGAACAGAAACTTTGGAAGGAAAATCTTACGCTTGAGGTCCGAAGTGGAGACCGGATATCAATTAAAGGAGGGAATGGTTCCGGAAAAACGACACTGATAAATCTTCTGCTGGGAAAAATAGGGCCTTCGGAAGGACAGATAAGCAGATCTGAATTCAATAATATCTATATTGATCAGGAATATTCTCTGATTGATAATGACTCAACGCTGTATGATTTTGTACAGACTTTCAATGACAGCGCCATGCAGGAATCTGAAGTGAAAACATTACTGTCCAGATTTTTATTCGGGAAAGATACCTGGGACAAAAAATGCGGGATGCTGAGTGGAGGAGAGCGCTTACGGTTGCTTCTCTGCGGACTTTCCATCAGCAATAAGGCACCCGATATGATCATTCTTGATGAACCCACCAATAACCTCGATCTTCAGAACGTGGAAATCCTTACCAATTCCATCAAAGACTATCATGGCACCCTGTTGGTGATTTCCCACGATGAAGTTTTCCTGGAAGAGATTGGGATAGACCGGGAATTAGCGCTGGAATAATGCTTGTATTTTGTAAATTGTACGGAATTAATCAGATATTCAGTAGAGGTGGGCTTTAGCGCGTCTATCAATAAGATTAGAAATCCATCGGCTTTAGCCAAAACTTATCATAAAAAATCCCGGCTGACTATAACCGGGATTTTGCTTTTTATTTTTCACTTTTCCTGTTGATTGCATCCAGAACCATATCCATCTTTTGTTGTAGTTCATAATCCCCTGAAATTTCAATGAAAGGAATATTCATCTCAGACAGCCATTCCAGATGGGCTTTTAAAGTTCTGGTGGCAATCCCGGTATTGTAATCATAATCTTTGGCCCATTCCATGAATTCCTGATATTTTTGAGCTTTTTCCGGATGAGTGAAAATTTCATCACCATATCTTCCATATTCTCTTTTTCTCAGTCTTTCCATTCGTATTTCAGGAGGAAGATAGAGAAATACAATCAGATCAAATACCGGAAATATATTTTCACCCCAATGAATGATAGAACCTCCGAAAATCCAGTTCTCAGTGGTATGAAGTTTATCCGAAACAATAGTGTTCCTTATTTCAGGATTCTGTTTTTCTGTAAAAGGAACTTCAGTTTTAAGCCAGAAAAAATCGTCACTGTCAAAATATTCGATATTGAGTTTCTCAGACAGTGTTTTTCCTAAAGTGGTAACGCCGGAACCGAAGCTCCGAAAATATGGAGTCTCATGATTTTGTTACAATCCAGTTATAAATCCCGTTCAGTACCTCTTCCCGTATTTCCTCATTCAGAATCTCATGGCGCATTTCCGGATAGATCTTTACGTCTACATTTTGAAAACCATCAACTTTTAAGTTGTTGACCGTATGTATTACGCCTTTTCCAAAATCACCGATCGGATCATTCTGCCCGCTTACCAATAAAAATGGAAATGATTTCGGAATGGAAGAAGCCCAGTTCCTGGATGTAGCTTTTTTATAGATGGTAAACAAGGTATAAAAAGCATTATGGGTGAACGGGATTCCGCAGAGTTCATCCTCTTCAAATTTCTTTCTGTTTTCAGGATTAATACTGAGCCAGCTGGTATCACTGAAATCTTTATCCTTTTTAAATTGCTTGTTATTGACATTCGTAAAAACAGAATTCAGAAAAGTACGATGATGAGGTGCGATTGCTGTCGCTAAAGATAAGTAACCTCTTAACAAGTCTATCCCCGGTAAAGGTCCGCCGGTTCCTGTAATGACAGCGCCTGCAAACTTGCTGCTTGCCTTTTGAAGAAGACAACGTGTGATAAAAGATCCCATAGAATGTCCCAGAATAAAATGGGGAACATCCGGGTATTGTTCTGCAAGATGATCAGCCATCATTTCCGTGTCTGCAACAAGTCTTTCATCCGGTTTTTCAATCTGGAAGAATCCAATGTCTTTTTTCTCCTTTACCGATTTTCCATGTCCCAAATGATCATATGTCAATACTGCAATCCCATGAGCTGCAAAATATTCCGCAATCTCTGCATATCTTCCGCTGTGTTCCTGCATACCGTGAACAATGAGTAGCGTGGCTTCTGCGGTTTCAGGTGAAAATAAGGTGTGGAAGAGGTGGGAGTTGGTGTCTATTTTTGAGACCAGATAGTTTGATTTTTGGGATGAATTCATAACAATTGGAATATTATTTTATTTCAATATCTGGAAGTTTATAATTTCCAACTGCTTCAATTAATTTTGAAGTGTTGGTTTTTAAATTATTAAAGAAAGAATCCATATTTTCCGGATACCCTCTTTCACTCAGCGCAAAAAGAAGAATGCCTTTATTCTTCCCATTACTAATAATTTTGTAGCGGTAAATATTTCTTTCTGCAATAAGTATTTCCTTGCCGTCTTTTGAATTTTCACTGATAAGAAAATCTAAGATATACTCTTCCTTATTTTCAAAAATCTTATAATTGACAACCGGGTTGGCCTTTTTCATTTCCTGCAATTCAGCTGCTTTTTGATCAACAACATCCTTGATATTAAAATCACCTTTTACAAAATCGACCAATACCATACTGTTGTATCTGTTGACGTTTTCATTTGAACTGATATATTCCTGTTTGAAATAGTTTTCATTAGGATGTGAACTCCATACGAGCTTATATTCCTTTTGATTCAACTTAATGGGACCTGGTATATTTAAATAATCATTTACTGTATTCTGAGCGTTTACGTAGAAAAGAGGTATGGTTAAAAGTAGAATCAGAATTTTAATTTTCATTGTATAAATTTATAGTAAATATAATCCATTTTATATAGGTGTGAAAGTGAAAATATAGATGAAATAATATTCAACCTTATGATTTTCACCCCAACTTAAAATAAATATCCTCTAGAATTTGGCCGTCATTTTTTTTAAAAGTAATTTTGCACGAATCTAAAAACAAAAGTAAAATATGTCAACTTATGTAGTTGTAGGTCTTCAGTACGGAGATGAAGGCAAAGGAAAAATCACGGATGTTTTATCAGCAAAATCGGACTATGTAGTGCGTTTCCAGGGTGGAGACAACGCTGGTCACACGGTTTATGTAGGGGATGAAAAATTCGTTCTACACCTTCTTCCTTCAGGAGTTCTTCAATGCAAAGGGAAATGTATCATTGCGAACGGAGTAGTGGTAAACCCTAAGTCTTTCATTAAAGAAGTAGGTCAGATCGAGAGCAAGGGCTTGAGAACAGATCATATCTTTATCAGCAGAAGAGCGCATGTGATCATGCCTTACCACATCCGTTTGGATACTTACCGTGAAGAGGAACACGGGGGAACTCAGATCGGAACTACCAAAAAAGGAATCGGACCTTGTTATGAAGATAAAATTGCAAGAGTCGGGATCAGAATGGTAGACCTTTTAAATCCTGAGATTTTAAGAGATAAAATCGAGAAAAACTTAAAAGTTAAAAATTCTCTTTTTGAAAAATATTACGGGAAACCGGCTTTAGACGTTGAAGAAATCTACAATGAATATTTAGCCATCGGAAAGCAGCTTCAGGACAGAATCGTTGATACTGAATTAGAATTAAACGAAGCAATCAGAGACGGTAAAAACGTTTTATTCGAAGGAGCACAGGCGTTAATGCTTGATATCGACTTCGGAACTTATCCGTATGTAACTTCATCTTCTCCATCTACAGGTGGTGTTTGTTCAGGAGCAGGTGTTCCGCCAACGTCACTTCAGAACCTTATCGGTGTAGCAAAAGCATACTGTACAAGAGTTGGAAACGGACCTTTCCCTTCTGAATTAGATAACGAACTGGGTGAAAAAATCAGACAGATCGGTGGTGAATTCGGAGCAACTACTGGAAGACCAAGAAGAACAGGCTGGTTAGACCTTGTTTCTTTAAAGCATGCCTGTATGATCAACGGTATCAATAATCTTGTGATCACGAAGCTTGACGTTCTTACTGGAATTGAAAACCTGAAAGTAGTAACCCATTACAAAACTGAAGACGGAAAAATCATTGATTATTTCACTTCGTCAACAGAAAAACTATACAACTACGAACCAATCTATCAGGATTTACCAGGCTGGAGCGAAGATATTACCAAAGCAAGAAGCTATGATGAACTTCCTGACACTGCTCAGAAATACATCGAGTTTATTGAAAAATACTTAGGAATCAATGTTTATTTAGTTTCTGTAGGTCCTGAAAGAAGTCAGAACATCATCAGAAAAGAATTATTCTAACATTTCTTACAACATAAAATAAAAAAGAGACTATCATTGATGGTCTCTTTTTTTGTTTTTATAAGAGGTCATTAAGTTTGTTCCACCACTTACTTTAGAAGAAATAACTCCTATTTCTTGCATAAACTTTCTACTTATAAATGTTAAAATTTAAACTTTATCATAAAATTTTCTAATATTATGTTGTTTTGATAAAATTTTGGCAGATGTTTTGATATTGAAACAGTACTTGTCGATAAGAACAATAAAACTAAT
The DNA here is from genome assembly GCF_041914225.1 of Chryseobacterium sp. GTDB lineage: Bacteria > Bacteroidota > Bacteroidia > Flavobacteriales > Weeksellaceae > Chryseobacterium. The sequence goes on along the minus strand of NZ_JAYSDT010000032.1, from coordinate 15,633 downwards.
AATCAAATTTTTTTTAACAGTTTAAATAGTAGTAGTGATGAAACAACATAACCAAAACCAGGAATTTCGGTTTAACGAAGTCCTGTTCGAGCACCGCAATAAAGACTATGGTGCCTATGTATTAAGAAACGAATCAGATAGAATATTAACCAAAGCGCTTTTTGTAGGGATAAGTTTATTGGCAGCTGCGTCTTTAACACCGCTTGTGATTTCAGCATTTAAAACAGAGGGGAAACGAGTGCTAACAGATGGAGTAGAGATTGAGTTTACCCCAATTACACCAGATGAACCTGTAGCTCCGCCAGTAACAATTACTCCGGTAAAGCCCGAAACAGCTCCCAATACAAAAACATTTGACAGTACAGTGCCTACGCCATCAAGTACAGCTCAGGATAATGTGAAAAAGGATCCTGTTCCTGATGATGCAGTAGCAGGTTTTAAGGACAATTTTAAAGGAGATCCTGTGGCGCCGAATACACCTAATGTTCCAACAGTAACAGTAGGAACAGGGCCTGTAATCATGACACCTCCACCTGTAATTGCTGATCCGGTGGACAAAACTAAAATTGCTGAAGCAGGAGAATTGGGAGTAGAAGCCAGTTATCCTGGCGGAATAGACTCCTTCAGAAATAAAGTAATGAACAGCTTCGACGGTTCAGGATTTGAATCAGAAGATGTTGTAAAGACGACAGTTACCTTTATTGTAGAAATGGACGGAACCATCTCAGGGGTAAAAGCTAACGGAACCAACGCCGATTTTAACAATGAGGCAATGAGAACAATTAAAATGATTTCCAGTAAAGGAAAATGGATTCCCGCCAAAAACAAAAAAGGAGAATACGTAAGAAGTTATTTCAAATTTCCAATCTCCATGAAATTTGAAAATTAACATGTAAAAGTAAATTTCAAATAGTTATCCACAAAGAATTTTTTTTGTGGATAATTTTTTTTATCGTTAAATTGCTTATTAACAATATTTTAACTCAATTTTGATTTTCTCCACTTACCGAGAGCAAAGAAAAAAGTGTATTTTTGAATCTTAAAGTTCTAATAATGGCAAAAATCATAGGTATTGCTAATCAAAAAGGAGGTGTTGGTAAAACTACCACCGCTGTAAATTTGGCAGCAGCATTAGGAGTATTGGAAAAAAGAATATTAATTATTGATGCTGATCCTCAGGCGAATGCAACATCCGGATTGGGTGTTGAGGATGTTCAGTATTCTACATATAATCTGCTGGAGCATAGTGCAGATACAAGGGTTTGTATCAAAAGAACAGCAACTCCGAATCTGGATATTATTCCGTCACACATCGACCTTGTAGCTGCAGAAATTGAATTGGTTGACAAGGAAGACCGTGAGTATATGCTGAAAAAAGCATTAGCCAGTGTAAGAGATGATTATGATTATATTATCATCGACTGTGCACCGAGTTTGGGTCTTATCACGGTAAACGCCCTTACGGCAGCAGATTCCGTAATTATTCCGATCCAGTGCGAGTATTTTGCATTAGAAGGACTTGGAAAGCTTTTGAACACTGTTAAAAATGTTCAGAAGATCCATAATAAAGATCTTGGAATAGAAGGTCTTCTTCTTACCATGTATGACAGCAGATTGAGATTATCTAATCAGGTTGTTGAAGAAGTAAATCTGCATTTCCCTGAGATGGTTTTTGAAACCATTATCAGCAGAAACGTAAGATTGAGTGAAGCACCAAGTTTCGGGGAAAGTATCCTAAATTATGATGCGGAAAGTAAAGGAGCTGTTCAGTATATTCAGTTAGCTGAAGAAGTTCTTTTAAAAAATGAAAACTTAATAAAGAATTAAATTAATAATAAATGGCCAAAGTGAATGCCAGTCATCACTTCTCAAACATCATTTATCAATTATATCTATGAAGGACAAAAAAAGAGCTATGGGACGCGGCCTGGGCGCCATTTTAAGTGCAGAATCCAAAGCAACGATCAACTCCGCTACTGATGAGGGAGCAGATAAGTTTGTGGGGAATATTGTAGAAGTTGCGCTTGAAGATATCTATCCGAACCCGACGCAGCCGAGAACTTATTTTGATGAAAAAGCATTAAACGAACTTGCACAGTCAATTAAAAATTTAGGTGTGATCCAGCCGATTACCCTGAGAAAAGATGGTGAGAAGTTTGAAATCATTTCCGGGGAAAGACGTTACAGGGCGACTAAAATTGCCGGCTTAACAACTATTCCTGCCTATATTCGTCTGGTGAATGATCAGGAGCTTCTTGAGATGGCTCTTGTTGAAAATATCCAGAGAGAAGATCTTGATGCCATCGAAATTGCTTTGACCTATCATAGACTTTTGGAAGAAATCGGGCTTACTCAGGAAACATTGAGCCAGAGAGTAGGGAAGGACAGAAGTACCATTACCAACTCTATCAGGCTTTTAAGATTAAATCCGGATATTCAGAATGCTATCAGAAGCGGGGAGATTTCTGCAGGACACGGAAGAGCTATTATCAGTCTTGAAAGCGAAGAAGATCAGCAGGTTTTGTTTGATCTTATTATCAAAGAAAAATTAAACGTTCGTCAGGCAGAGCAGGCAGCTGCAGCATTAAAGAATCCAAAGTCTCCGGCTGCTAAAAAAGCAAAAGTGGAGCTTTCCAATAATTATAAAAAAGCCCAGAAGACCATCGCTGACATCCTGGATGTAAAAGTGGAAATCAAAGCTTCTGGAAATGGTAAAAAAGGTAAAATTGTTCTGGACTTCAAAAATGAAGAAGAGCTGGAATATATTTTATCCCATATTAAATAATGAAGAAAATATTTTTCACATTTTTCTTGTGTATTGCTGCACTTGCTTATTCACAAGTAAAACCTATCGATACCGTTCGGATGGAGACTCCTCCGAAAGAAGAACCCCGTGTGGTAAAACCAGGCAAAACAGAAGCAAAGATCATTGAAGATCTTGAGAAAGCCAATGGCCCCACTGCAAAAACCATAAAGCTGAATCCTACCAGAGCAGGATTGTATTCTGCTGTTCTGCCGGGACTGGGGCAGTTTTATAATAAAAAGTATTGGAAAATTCCGATTGTCTGGGGAGCTGTAGGGGCTGGAGTAGGTATTGCTGTATGGAATGATAACCAGTACAAAAAATACCGTGAATATTACGTAGCAAAACTGAACGGAACTCCTAATGAATTTGTGGACAGCCACCCGTGGCTAGATAAAAGAGCCTTAGGAAATGCACAGGACAGAGCCAAAAGACAAAGGGATTATGCCATTGCCATTACAGGATTGATCTATATCCTGAATATTGTAGACGCTGTAGTAGATGCACACCTTTACGAAAGCCGCCATGACCCGGATTTGGTTTTTAAGCCATCGGTTATTCAGGATCAATACGGTTATAGTGCTCCGAAAACGGGATTCAGTTTAAGTTATAGATTTTAAAATACAACATACCTGCAGGAAAACCATATTGAATGCAGGAGTAAAAATAAAAAAGATTATATGAAAATAGCATTAGTTGGTTACGGTAAAATGGGTAAGATCATTGATGAGATCGCACAGAAGAGAGGTCATGAAGTAGTTGCCCGCCTGAAGGAAACCCCAACTGCTGAAAATTTTAATAATCCGGATGTCGTGATTGAATTCTCATTACCGGAAGTGGCTTTTGAAAACATCAAAGCCTGTCTTGAAAACAAAATTCCTGTGATCTGCGGAACTACAGGATGGCTTGAGAAAAAAGCTGAAATTGAAAAATTAGCGGTGGATAACGATACCGCTTTCTTATACGGTTCTAATTTTAGTTTAGGAGTGAATTTATTTTTTGCTTTAAACGAAAAGCTGGCAGATCTGATGAAAAACGTAGATGAATACTCTTGTCAGCTGGAAGAAAATCACCACATCCATAAAAAAGATGCTCCAAGTGGAACCGCAATTTCCATTGCAGAAGGAATCATCCAGAACAATCCGAAATTTGAAGCGTGGAAGCTGGAAGAAACAGAAGGAAAACAGCTTGGTATCTTTGCAATACGTGAAGATGAGGTTCCGGGAACCCACAGTGTATATTACAGAAGTGAAGTTGATGAAATCGAGATCAAGCATACCGCTTTCAACAGAAACGGTTTTGCGCTGGGAGCTGTGGTAGCTGCAGAATGGATCAAAGATAAAAAAGGAAACTTCGGAATGAAAGATGTTTTGGGACTTTAATTTGTAACAAATTCTGTAAATTGCAGACCAATAATACAGAAAATGATGAATAGTGAATTGTAAACAGCGGACTGCTTTTATCATTTATTACTCATCATTTATCATTTATATCATAAGAATAGGCACAAAAAATTTATGAATTATTTTTTAACTTATACAGTATATGTCCTCATACTATCCGTATTGATGGGGATTTCATCTTGGAAACTGTTCAAGAAAATGGGGTACAGCCCTTTATTTGCTTTTATCCCTTTCTACAACTACTTCATCATTCTGAAAGAAACAAAACATCCGAAATGGTGGGCAATTCTGTCTTATCTTCCGATAGTAGGGCCAATCATGATGTCTGTTTTCCACCTTTACTTGGTGAAAAAGTTTGGGAAAACACTTTTCAAAGATCAGATTCTTACGGTGATCCTTCCGTTTATTTACATGGCAGTAATCAACTATTCCAAAGATGTAGAGTTAGAAGATGAAAATGCAAATGACCTGTTCCTTACAGATGAAGAGAAAAATGATAAGAAGAAAGATACATTCATTGGTTCTATTACCTTTGCTGTAGTTTTTGCTACCATCATCCACGTTTTTGTAACCCAGCCTTTTGGGATTCCTACAGGATCTATGGAAAGAACATTATTGGTAGGTGACTTCCTTTTTGTAAATAAATGGAGCTACGGATACAGACTTCCGATGCGCCCGGTAGCAATACCTTTCCTTCAGGGAACCATTATGGATACAGGGCAGAAAGGAAACCCGAAAGATGATCCTAAATCTTATGTAGATGCTGTAAAGCTTCCTTATACAAGAATCTTACAATTCAATAAGCCGCAGAAAAATGATGTGGTGGTTTTTAACTATCCTCAGGATTCCGTACATACAGCGATTGACAGAAAAGATCCTTATGTAAAAAGATGTGTGGCAACAGCAGGTGATACTTTTGAAATGAGAGCCGGAAGACTTTTCGTTAATGGAAAACCGGAAACCGTTTTGGGAGACCAGGAAGTACAACATGCATATGTTGTGAATACTAAAGAACAATTAGATATTCCTACGTTATATAAAGGTTATGGCTTTTTACCTGTAAATGAGGAACAAACAAATAACGGGTTTAAATATACTTTCCTAGGACTAACTGACAGAATTGCTAAAGACATTAAAGAATTGCCGAGTGTAATTGATATGCAAGAAAGTATTTTACCTAAAGGAATGGCTGCAATTCAATATAAAGTGAATGCGGATAAAACAGCATATACAAAAAGTATAGATACTACACAGTCAATATTTCCAGTTAATAAAGCTTGGAACCCTGATTGGTATGGCCCGGTTAGAATTCCTAAAAAAGGAGATGTGGTTGCCATCAATCAGGAAACCCTTCCAATGTACCAGTGGATCATCTCTGAGTATGAGCATAACAGCCTGGAAAAAAAGAACGGAAAAATTTTCATCAACGGAAAGGAAGCAAATCAATATACCATTCAGCAGGATTATTATATGATGATCGGGGACAATAGAGATGCATCACTGGATGCCAGATTCTTTGGTTTCGTTCCTGAAGAAAATATCGTTGGAAAGCCAATGTTTACATGGCTGAGCCTTCAGGGTGCATTTGCAGACAACAGTTCTACTTACCAGGCACCATTTAAAATCCGTTGGGAAAGAATGTTTAAAGCAACCAATACAGGAGAAGCCAATAAAACCTCTTACTGGTGGATTGCAGCAATGATTCTGATCCTGTTCTTTGGTTGGGAGTATTTCATGAAATTGTTCAGAAAGAAAAAAACTGAAGACGATTAATAGAAAAATTAAACTTAAAATAGAATGAAGTATTTGAAAAAATACTTCATTTTTGCATTATGAATATGACGAACGTATTATTGCCGGCATTTTATATGCCCCCAATCTCGTGGTTCTCGGTTTTTTTGAATCCTGAGAATGAAATTGTATTTGAACAGTTTGAAAACTTCCCGAAACAGACTTATAGAAACCGTGCCAATATCTATGGCGCGAACGGAAAATTGTCATTAATAATTCCTATCCACCATAACGGGAAAAGAGAATTTAAAGATATTGAAATTTCTTACCGCGAAGACTGGAGAACACTTCACTGGAAATCTATCAAAACAGCGTACCAGAGTTCCCCTTATTTTGAGTATTACGAAGATAAATTCAGAAAAATATTTGATCTTAAAGAAAAGTTCCTTCTTGATTTTAACCTTAAAGGTATAGAAGTCATCCAACAGATACTGAAAACGGAAAAGGCACACTCTTTGAATGAAGAATATATCAAAAATCCTGAAAGCATCAATTTCAGGGAAAAGTTTTCGGCAAAACTTCCTTCAGAATTTCAGATGGAAGAATATTACCAGACATTTTCTGATAAATTCGGATTTTTGGAAGATCTTTCGGTTCTTGACCTTATTTGTAATAAAGGCCCGGAATCACTGGTGTATATTAAAAATGTAAAACAACAATATTAGGTTACAATCGCTGTTGATAAATTTTCAGGCATAAAACAGATAACGGCGATTGGCATATCTCTTTAAAAATTAAATATCAACATATGAAAAAGGTATTATTAGCTGCAGTTTTTTTAGCAGGTTTTAGTTTCTCTTTTGCACAGGAATCTAAAGCTAAAAGTATTGACCCAAACGAAGATAAAGATCTGATGACATGGTATCATAAAGATTTTGCAACTTCAAAAGTATATGGAGTAAATACTGCAAATGCTTATAAATACTTGGAATCTAAAGGGCTGAAGCCTAAAACCGTAGTGGTGGGCGTACTGGACAGCGGAGTGCAGGTAGATCACCCCGGATTGGTAAAGAACCTATGGTCCAACCCTAATGAAGTCCCTGGAAACGGTAAAGATGACGACGGAAACGGATACATCGATGATGTACACGGATGGAACTTCATAGGAGGTAAAAACGGTGATATTGATATCGATAATATGGAAGTAACAAGGGTTGTTGCTAAATATAAGCCTATTTTCGAAGGAGATGATTCTGCAAAGAATAAAGCCAACCAGGCTAAGATGAAAGATGAGTTTGATATGTACATGCAGGCTAAAGACATGTTTAATAAGAAAAGTGTCGAGGCTCAGCAGAATTTCAGAACTTATTCTATGTTGAACGAATTGATTCCTAATATGGTAAAGTTACTGGCAGGTAAGCCTGTAACTGCTGAAACACTGGCTGCCATCAAGGCACCGACAGATCAGAAAGATGCTATAGCATTGGATTTCTTAGGTCAGATTTCGCAAAGCCCGGAATTCAAAGGAAAATCAGCTGCAGAGTTTGAAAAAAAGATGAAGGAGGAAATGAAGGACGCTATCGATCACTTTGCTCCTGCAGCAAAACAATATGATCTTTCATATGATCCGAGAAAAGAGATTGTAGGGGATAACTATGATGACTATTCTGAAAAAATCTATGGTAACAACCATTACGAAGGACCGGATGCAGAGCACGGAACTCACGTAGCAGGAATTATTGCAGGACTTCCGCAGGGAAAAGAAGTCCAGTACGGAATAGCTTCAAAAGTGGCAAAAATTATGTCTGTAAGAACTGTACCTAATGGAGATGAAAGGGATAAAGACGTTGCCAATGCTATCAGATATGCAGTGGATAACGGTGCTAAAGTCTTAAACATGAGCTTTGGTAAACCTGTTTCGCCAGGTAAAAATTTCGTTTGGGATGCTTTCAAATATGCTGAAGAGAAAGGCGTTCTTTTAGTGAAGGCAGCAGGTAATGAAAATGAAGATGTTGCAGAGCACTTGGCATATCCTACCAATTTTAAAAACGTTACTGATGAAAAACCATTCGTGAGCAATGTTCTTGTCGTAGGAGCAAGCACCAATAAAAATAATGCACTGAGAGCAGATTTCTCTAATTACAATAAAAAAATGGTGAATGTTTTCGCTCCCGGAGAAGAAATCTATTCTACCGTTCCTAAAAACGAATACAAATACCTTCAGGGAACTTCTATGGCTTCCCCTGTAGTAGCCGGAGCAGCAGCTGTTTTATTGGCTTATATGCCCGAATTGAAGCCTTATCAGATTATTGAAGCACTTGTGAAAAGCAGCAATCCGAGTACGGCAAACGGATTTGCAGACCAATCTCAGGCTGGCGGAGTTATCGATCTGAAAAAAGCAGCAGAATATGCTTATACTAATTTCTACAAAGGCAAGACATCAGGCAGTATCAAGCCTTCGAAATCCGTAAAAAAGGCTGTTAAAAAATAATTTATCTTCCTGTGTTTAAGGAGAAAACATAAAGAGTCCGAATTTTTTTCGGACTTTTTATTTTTTATTTTAAAATTTGGCACGGTTTTTTGTAACTTTATAGTAACAAAATAATAAACAACAAAATGAAAAAGTTACTACTTGCAGGGATGTTGGGAACATCACTTTTTGCAGTTTCGTGTTCCTCTGTTAACAAAGCTGCTACATCTCAAAATCAAAGAGCAGATTTCCTGAAAATGAAAGGAGACTGGCAGATTGTGAGCATAGATTACGATAAAGGTTATAAAATTAAGCCTTTTGACGAAGGTGCAGACGCACAGTGCTTCGTAGGAAGTCACTGGAGATTGATTCCTAATAACTGGACAGGAGCTTATACTTTAAACGGTGGTGGAAATTGCCCGGCAATTACACAGCCTATCAAATTTGAAGTAAAAGACGGTAACACGTTTATGTTTAAAAAAATTGCTTCAGGTACAAAAGCAAAACAAAATACGGTAGGTTACAGCCTTACCTTGATCAATCAGTCAACAGATCAGTTTTCTCTTGAGCAGGATGTTCCTTTTGAAGGAGGTAATGTAAAAGTAGTTTACAACTTCCAGAGAACAGGAATGAAATAATTTATCAACATAAAAGATCAGAAAAAATGAAATTTACAAAAACATACGTAGGAGCCCTTTTCTTGTCATCAGCATTATTATTGACGAGCTGTGAAGCGGTTCAGAATTCAAATCACCAACAAAGAGGTACAGCAGTAGGTGTTGCTTCAGGAGCAGTACTGGGAGGTATCCTAGGTAATAATGTAGGTAAAGGAGGAAACGGAGCTATCGGAGCTGTATTGGGAGGTATTATCGGTGGTGTTGCAGGTAATGTTATCGGTAACAAAATGGATAAGCAGGCAAGAGATATTAAAGAAACTTTACCGGGTGCTCAGGTAGAAAGAGTAGGAGACGGTATTAAAGTAACAATGAATGAAAGTATTGTTAACTTTGCTTTCGACTCTTCAAACCTTACTTCTGTTGCACAGACCAACCTTGATAAATTAGCTGAAGTACTTGCCAATAACCCGGATACAAACATCAATATCTACGGTCACACAGACAGCAAAGGTTCAGATGATTACAACCTTAAGCTTTCTCAAAGAAGAGCAGATGCTGTAAAAGCATATTTAACAGGAAAAGGAATTGCATCAAGCAGAATGTTTACAAAAGGTGAAGGTGAAGCGATGCCTGTAGCCAGCAATGATACTGAAGAAGGAAGAGCTAAAAACAGAAGAGTGGAGTTTGCCATTACAGCCAATGAAAAAATGATTAATGATGCCAAACAAGGGCAATAGTTAATTTAATATATAAATATTTTCGTAAAAGACCGCCCCGGCGGTTTTTTTTGTATTTTTATGCTAGCAATTTTGAATTTATTATTTTTGTATTTGAAATAACATAAATGAAGAAATATTTAAAGCTGCTCCGTGTGGAGCAATGGGTGAAAAACCTTTTTGTATTTGTCCCTCTGTTTTTTTCAGGTAATATTACCAACATAGACCTGCTTGTTAAGAGCATTTTCGCATTTTTAATATTTTCCCTTGCGGCAAGTGTTGTGTATATCCTGAATGATTATAATGATATTGAAGCAGACAAAAAGCACCCCGAAAAAAGGAGAAGGCCGCTGGCTAGCGGAGCTATTTCAAAATCAAAAGCCATAGGCATTCTTATAGGTCTTATCATTGCAGATATCGGCCTTGTATTTTTTACGCAACTTTATTTCCATGAAATACTTTGGAAATTTGCAATCATCATAGGATTTTATGTGGTAATGAATCTTGCTTATACATTCAGGCTTAAGCATGTACCTATCATTGATATTTTTATTATTGCCATAGGATTTGTATTAAGGGTTCTGGCGGGTGGTTATATTACCGGAATCAGTATTTCGCAATGGGCGATTCTTTTGACGTTTGTATTGGCGTTGGTGCTGGCAATCGGGAAAAGAAGAGGTGAACTTATCAATGCCCAGGTTTCAGGAAAAACAAGAAAAGCATTGGATGGTTATAACGTTCAGTTTGCAGATATTGCCTTGTCTATTTCCATTACGCTGGCCATAGTATGCTACCTGATGTTTACCCTGTCTCCGGAAGTACAGGAAAGATTTCATGAAAGAGTTTTTTATACGGTGATTTTCGTGGTGTTCGCATTGTTAAGATACCTTCAGCAGACGCTTGTTTACAACAGAACGGAATCCCCTACAAAAATTGTCTACAGAGACCGTTATATACAGGTTACTTTATTGCTTTGGGTAGTTGCATTTTTAATTCAAATTTATTTTAAGAAATGAAGCCTAATTTCACACAGAAAGTTACAAACTGGGGAAATTTCCCGGTAGTAGAGAAAGAAATGAGATCTGAGGACAGTTTCAAAAAAATAAAAGAATTTGTACTCAGCCACAACGAGATTATTGCAAGAGGAAACGGAAGATGTTATGGAGATGCTTCGTTGGGAGAATCTATATTTTCAACGAAAAAATTAAATAAATTCATCAGCTTTGACCGTCTAAACGGAATAATAGAGTGTGAATCCGGAGTACTGCTTTCAGATGTGCTGGAAATAGCTGTTCCCCAAGGATACTTTCTTTATGTTACGCCCGGAACAAAATTTGTATCAGTAGGAGGTGCTATTGCTTCTGATGTTCACGGGAAAAATCATCACGCGGAAGGATGCTTTTCAGAATATGTCATTGAATTTAAACTCATGACTGAGAATGGTGAAATTATTACCTGTTCCCGGGAAGAAAATTCAGACAGGTTCTGGGCAACTATTGGCGGAATGGGGCTTACGGGAATTATTCTTACAGCAAAATTTAAACTTAAAAATATAGAATCTGCTTATATCCGTCAGGAAAGCATAAAGGCAGACAACCTGGATGAGATATTTAAGCTGTTTGACGAAAGTGAAAACTGGACCTACACCGTTGCATGGATTGACTGTCTTCAGAAAGGAAAAAATATCGGCAGAAGTATCCTGATGAGAGGAGAGCATGCTTTCCAGCACGAGCTTCCACAAAACTTTTCAAAAACTCCTTTGAGGCTGAAGAAGAAATTTTCTCCTACAGTTCCGTTTTATTTTCCGGGGTTTGTATTGAATGCGCTTACTGTAAAAATTTTCAACTGGCTGTATTATAAGAAGCAGTCAAAAAAAGAAGTAAAAAACTTTATCGATTACGAGACGTTTTTCTATCCTCTGGATGCAATCAATGACTGGAATAAAATCTATGGAAAGTCCGGTTTTATTCAGTATCAGATGGTAATCCCTAAAGAAACAGGAAAAGAGGGAATGAAAAGAATCCTTGAAACCATTGCTAAAAGCGGAAACGGATCTTTCTTAGCTGTTTTAAAACTTTTTGGGAAAAATAATCCTCAGGCATACAACTCATTTCCTGTAGAAGGGTATACATTAGCGCTGGATTTTAAAGTCAATTCAAAGCTGAAAAAGCTTGTAGATCAGCTGGATGCTATTGTTCAGGAGTTCGGAGGAAGAATTTACCTTACCAAAGACAGCATGAGCAGATCATCGCTAACCAGTTACCTTAAAAATATTCAAAATCCTAAATTTGTGTCGTTACAGCACAAAAGAATCATAAATAATAACTCATAATGATAGTTCTGGGAAGTACATCCGAAGTGGCACAGGCTTTTGTGGAAAAAGCACTTCAGGAAGGAGAAAAGTTTGAAAAAATTTATCTTTTTACCTCAAATAAAGAAACTACAGAGCGTTTTGCAAGACATATTGATGTAAAGTTTCTTCAGCAGGCGGAAGTCATTGATCTGGATCTGACGAAAGAAATTGATTACAACAGATTTGATCATATCAATTCAAATGTATTATTTTGTGCCGTAGGATATTTAGGGGAAGGAACAGAAGAAGGATTGTATGATAACAGAAATACAGAACGTATCATTGACATCAATTATTCGAAACTGGTTCCTGTAATGAATTATTTTGCCCATAAATTTGAAAGCAGAAGATCAGGAACAATCATTGGCCTTTCATCAGTAGCAGGTGACAGGGGAAGGCAGAGCAACTTTATCTATGGAAGCGCAAAGGCTGCTTTTACTGCCTATCTGAGTGGTTTGAGAAATTACCTTTTTGATAAAAAAGTTCATGTGCTTACAATAAAACCCGGGTTTATGGCGACCAAGATGACAGAAGGCCTGCCTTTAAACCCTAAATTGACAGCAACACCCAAACAGGCAGCTGCCTGTATTTATAAAGCCTTCAAAAAGGAAAAAAACGTGGCATATGTTTTGCCGGTTTGGAGTATTATTATGATGATTATCAGGAATATCCCTGAGTTTATATTCAAAAAATTAAAGCTTTAAAAATGAAAAAATTGTATTGTTTTGATTTTGACGGAACCCTGACGTATAAAGATACTATGTTTATGTATCTTAAATTCTACGATTCTACGAAATACCGTATACAATTTTTGAGACATGTACCTCTCTTTATCCTGCTGAAGCTGAAACTGGCTGAAACTGAAAAAGTGAAGAAAAGTTTTATAGGCTCTATTTTAAAAGGTCAAAGCCAGGAAAAGATCGAACAGAAATCTAAGCAGTTTTTTGAACAGCATTATCCTAAAATTGTGAGGGAGAATGCATTAGACTTTATAAAAAATATCGATAGGAATAATACACAGAGTTTATTGGTAACCGCTTCATTGGATATCTGGGTAAAACCTTTTGCTGAAGAACTTAAAATGGAGCTGGTTTCTACGCGGGCAGAGTTTAAGAACGGAGTTTTCACAGGAAATTTTGTGGGGAAAAACTGTAACGGGAAGGAAAAACTGATAAGAATTAAAGAAGAAATCAACGATTCAAAGTACGATAAAATTATTGCATTTGGAGATACTTCCGGAGATCGGCCAATGTTGAAATGGGCAAATGAAGGACATTACCAATTTTTTCATTAATTTTGGGAGATAAAATTGTAAAAAATGAAAAGCCTGTTAATTGCATGTGCGGTAATCTTTATGAGCTGTGCAGCTACACCGTCTCAAAAGAGTGCTGATAGTCAGCATGACGCAGAACTTATTGTATCCCAGTCACAGGGAGGTGCAGCGCAGGCAGGTTTTAGAATTATTAAGGAAGAAGCAGATTTTCGTAATACAATTAAAGGAAGTTTTGGCGTTATAGGCCCGGAAGGAGATGGATCTTACATCAAATACCCGCAATTTCCTAAAAATAAAAAAGTTGTTTTATACAATCTGGGAACCTTTAGATCAGGAAGCCACACCATTGATGAGATCAAAAGTGTATCTGTGAAAAATAAAATTTTATATGTGGAAGTTCCGGCCGGAGCACCATCCGGTGGAATGGAAATTCAGGTAATTTCCAACCCTTGGTTTATTTTCACTGTTCCTGCAGATTACCAGTTTACCTCCGTAGAATTAAAATATTCAAAATAATAATGGATAAAGTATATTTAGATAATGCCGCAACCACTCCGCTTGCAGAAGAAGTTATAGATGCAATGGTTGGCACTATGAAGATGAATTTCGGAAACCCGTCTTCAACGCACAGCTTTGGACAGGAAGCAAAAATCCTTATTGAAAATGTAAGAAGACAGGTTGCAGACTATCTTCATGTAACTCCCGCTGAAATCATTTTCACTTCCTGTGGAACAGAATCCAACAATATGATCATCAAATCCTCGGTAGAACACCTTGGAGTAGAAAGAATCATCAGCTCTCCTCTGGAGCACAAATGTGTTTCTGAAAGTATTCTGGATATGAAAAGCAGAAAAGGAGTAGAAGTAAACTATATCCGCCCGAATGAAAAAGGAGATATTGATCTTGTTAAATTAGAAGAGCTTTTAAAAGCATCAGATAAAAAAACACTGGTAAGCTTAATGCATGCCAACAACGAAATAGGAAATATCATCAATCTTAAACAAGTTGCACAGCTGTGCAAAGAGCATAATGCGCTTTTCCACTCGGATACTGTACAGACAATGGCTCATATGAACCTGGATTTCTCTGATATCCCTGTAGACTTTGCTTCCTGCAGTGCTCATAAGTTTCACGGGCCAAAAGGTGCCGGATTTGCATTTATCAGAAAGGCAACAGGATTAAAAGGAATTATCACCGGAGGACCACAGGAAAGAAGCCTTAGAGCAGGAACTGAAAATGTTTGCGGTATTGTAGGGCTGGGGAAAGCATTGGAGCTTTCTCTGAATCATATGGAAGAATATACCCGTCATATGCAGGATATCAAAGATTATGCAATTGAAAGGCTTTCTGCAGAAATTGAAGGTATAAAGTTCAATGGAAGAAGTGCTGAAAAGGAAAACAGTCTTTATACGGTTTTAAGTGCATTACTACCTTATAAAAATCCATTGATAGGACTTCAGCTGGATATGAAAGGAATTGCAATCTCTCAGGGTAGCGCGTGTTCGTCAGGAGCATCAAAACCTTCAATGGTAATGATGATGGTGCTTTCTGAAGACGAAATGGATCACTGTACGCCATTGCGTATCTCTTTCAGCCATATGACGACCAAATCGGATATTGATGCCTTAGTAAATGCACTGAAAGAAATTTCAAAAGATTACACTATAGAAAAAACTAATGTTGAGCATAGATAGTCTTGTGCTCTAAAAATCGTAATTTTGAATATCCGATAAGAGGATAAAAAAGAAAATAATATTAATAAAATAAAAGAAACAAAAATGGCTTTAGAAATTACAGACAGCTCATTTCAGGATACGGTTTTAAAATCAGACAAACCGGTATTAGTAGACTTCTGGGCAGTATGGTGCGGACCTTGCAGAACTTTAGGACCAATCATCGAAGAAGTAGCATCAGATTTTGAAGGTAAAGCAGTAGTTGGGAAAGTAGATGTGGATAACAACCAGGAAATCTCTATGCAGTATGGTATCAGAAATATTCCTACAGTTCTTATCTTTAAAAACGGAGAAGTAGTAGATAAATTAGTAGGTGTAGCTCCAAAAGAGGTAATCGCTGAAAAATTAAGTGCTCACTTATAAAAAAAATAAGTTTGATAATGAATGCCTTCCAGTATTGGGAGGCTTTTTTTCTAAAATAATTTGCAGATAACAAAAAAAGATGTAATTTTGCAACCACGAAAAAGAAACGATGTTCTTTAAAAAATGATCCGGTAGTTCAGCTGGTTAGAATGCCGCCCTGTCACGGCGGAG
>NZ_JAYSDT010000031.1:0-50869 GCF_041914225.1 Chryseobacterium sp. | reverse complement strand
AAACTTCTTTATTTTTAATATTTTTGAGGATTAAATCTAATTCTTTCATCTTATTAATGGAACTTCCAAAACTGAATTTTCAGGAAACTTTTGATTTTAAATTCAAGAAAGACAAAGATAAGTTTTTTATTTATGATTTGGTCCGCAAAACTTATCTTCTGCTCACTCCTGAGGAATGGGTCAGACAGCACTGGATTCATTATTACCTTACTGTAAAATCTTATTCCACTTCTGCCCTGATCACGGAAAAAAAGATTATTCTGAATGGTCTTACCAAACGTATTGACCTCCTTATCACTGAAAAAACAGAACCTGTAATTCTGATCGAATGTAAAGCACCCCAAATCAGATTAACGGAAAAAACATTTGAGCAAACCGCCAGATACAATTCAATTATCGGAGCAAAAGAAATTATTTTAACAAACGGTTTACAGCACATCAATGCCTATTATGAAAATGAGCAATACCAGTTTTACAGACCCGAGTAAGGCTTACAATATCAGATAATTTCTGAAAAGATTTAAATAATATTCTATTAATACTCTTTCTGAGTTATTTTTATTAATTTCGATAAGGTTTTCTTTAAACACTAATATCACAAATTGCTACACGAATTACACAATTGATATGTGTTGTATTTGTGAAAAGCATTAGTGTAAATTTGTGCTAAAATAAATTACAAAGTATGATACGTTCCATCTTTTTAACCGCAATGCTTATGGCTTCAGGAACCCTTTTCAGTCAAAAACTTAAACCTGTTTCCTACCAGGACGGTTCCCAGAAACTCAATGGCTTAATTAGCTCCAACGCAGGAAAAAAGCTTCCGGGAGTTCTGATCCTTCCAGCCTGGAAAGGTATTGATGAAGAAGCTAAAACGGCAGCTCTTGAACTTGAAAAGCAAGGTTATATTGCTTTTATCGCTGATATTTATGGTGAAGGAAAAATTCCTGCAGACAATGAATCCGCTGCAAAAAGCTCAGGATATTACAAACAGAATTATCAGGAATATCAGAAAAGAATATCTCTGGCATTAGAACAGCTAAAGAAAAACGGGGCCGTTCCTGACAAAATCGCTGTGATCGGATATTGTTTCGGAGGTACCGGTGCCCTGGAATCTGCAAGAGGCCACTTACCTGTTGCCGGTGTGGTTTCTATCCACGGAAGCCTGGCAAAGGATCAAACCAGAAAAAATGAAGCTTTAACGGCTAAAATTCTTGTTGAAAACCCTGCAGATGATAAAAGCGTTACCCCTGATGATTATAATAACCTCATCAAAGAGATGAATGAAGGAAACGCCGACTGGCAAATCATCACCTATGCACACTCAAAGCATACTTTTACAGACCCGAAATCTCCGGATTATAACGAAACCATGGCTAAAAGAGCATGGAATCATACTCTGATGTTTCTGAAAGAAATTTTGAAATAAACATAAAAAGGCAAACTCATATATCAATGAATTTGCCTTTATTTTTTTACCTGGATCAGTTATTATGGTTTAGCTTCCAGCTCAACGTCATATTTTTTGGGAGAATATTTGGTCAGTGATCCTGTTGCAGCATCAATTCCGACACCTATTGCTCCTCCAAGAATAATATTCAATAAAGTTACAGCATTAAAATTTTTCGTAAGTTTTACTTCTTTTTTCTCAAATCCTTCTTTTTCGAATGTAACCGTCTGCTTACTCAGAGATCTTGGGATCTTAGCTGTACAAGGTGTAGTACATTTTTCAATTCCTTTGTGAAATACTTTTGCTCCTTCGGGATTGGAAGAAAAAGCTATCGGATCCTGAGTTCCTGTAAAGATGGTTGCACATGAAGTGGTAGAAAGTGCAATACTCAGTGAAAGCACAACTGATAATTTGTTTTTCATGATTACTTAGTTCATTTTTTTAAGTCCGCGAACTTACGAAATAATTCAAAAATCAGAACTATCAATAGGAGCAAATATTCTAAAAAACATAATATTGATCAATGTTTTCATTACCTGCATCCTAAAATCCGACCTCAAAACACTCAATAACATAAGGTTACATTATTCTTTGAAAATTGAAAAAAAAAGCAAACCCGCTGATATGCAGATTTGCTTTATATTTTTTAATAGCTTTTTTAGTCTACGCCTTCCTCTTCCCTGTGCACCAGCTCCATAGAGAATGCGGGAAGACAGATTGCAAGGTATTCGCAAGGTTCAGAAAATGGATTGCTGTAGCGGATCCTTGCCCCTTTTTCAATAAGGATACTCTGACCTTTTTCCAGCGTAACAATCTCACCATCGATCTCAAATTGCTTTTTCCCGGAAATGATATAGGTAAATTCATCAAACTCGGGAGTCTGATGCGGCTCACTCCAGTCAGGAGGTGCTACCATATGAGCAATGGAAACATTTGAATTTCCGGTAGAATTCCCCCAGTGTTCTTCAATCAGTTTTCCATCTGTTGTGGGAACGATAAATGGAGATTGCTGAATTTTATATTTTTTCATAACCAGTCTTCTTTTTTGATTTCATAAACAAAATTAGTTCTTGTGGGTTCTGCAAAATAAGCCACTTCCTCTTCAGCAATTTTCTTTCCGCCAAGTCTTTCCATAGCCTTTTGAGAACGGAAATTTTCTTTTCCGACATGGAAATGAACTTTATCTACAAACTGAAAGATATAATCCAGCATCAGTTTCTTAACCTGCGGATTAATGCCTTTTCCCCATGACTTTGTTCCATAGAAAGTATAGCCTATGAAAATATGATTGTCTTTTTCATCAAAATCATAATAACGGCTGCTTCCCAATACATCTCCGGTCGCTTTCTCAACAATTTTGAATGCTCCCTTACTCTCTATAGCTCCCCTGAAAAAGTTTTCAAAAACCTCTTTTTTGTAACGGTCCTTATTCGGATGCTGTTCCCAAACCTCAGGATCGGAAGCTACTTCATATAAAG
Organism: Chryseobacterium sp.; assembly: GCF_041914225.1. Lineage (GTDB taxonomy): Bacteria > Bacteroidota > Bacteroidia > Flavobacteriales > Weeksellaceae > Chryseobacterium. Next base: position 47,941 of record NZ_JAYSDT010000031.1, on the reverse strand, counting down.
ATTCAAAATCCCCTTGCTGTAAGGGGATTAATTGAAATTTTTCATTCTCTAAAACGGGCTGAACAGAAAAATTCATTGTTTAGCTTTTTTTAGCAGAATCTGATTCTATCTTTTTGATTTCTTTCAGCTTGTCGGAAATCTTAATTACTGTATCTAATTTTGAAGGCTTCAAAGGAACTTCTGCCTGTGCCATATCCCACTTGATCACCAGATTCCCTGAGTTTTCATCTGTAGGATTCAGGGTAATTTCAAACCATTCCTGCTTATCTGCCAGTTTGTTAACCGGTACCGTAACGTCTACAACATCTTGTTTTGGATCGTAAGTATAGGCACCCCACTGCTGGAAGTCTTTATTCAGGATCACTTTCCATTCTTTTTCTGTAGGAACGATAAATAATCCGTAAGTCCCGGCAGGAACTATTTTCCCTCCGAAACTAACCGATTGTCCAAAAGTAATTTTCGTAGATGAGTTCGCTCCTGCTCTCCAAACCTGGCCATAAGGAACCAATTCTCCGAAAATCTTACGTCCTTTCACTCCCGGTCTTCCATAATCAATGGTAATTTTAGACATTGAAAACTGCTGCTCTACCTTCTGACGCGGACTTACTGCCGGTACAGAATAATCCTGAGCAAAACTGAATGCTGAAACTGAAATGCAAACTGCTATTATTAACTTTTTCACGTGTAAATTTTTGTTTAAAATTACAAAAATCAAAACGAAATAACTTTCCCAAACTTCGTTAAATTTTGTTCTACCGATATTTTTCTATTAACATATTTTTAACTCGAATTCTTTTTCACCGATGAATTTGACCTCCATTTTTATCATAAAGGGGGAAAAAATTCTTAAAATAAAATAGCTTTTTCCAGTTCCAGTAATTTTTGTTTTCTCCATATTCCTCCTCCATATCCTGTTAACTGTCCATTGCTACCGATCACCCGGTGGCAAGGTATCAGAATGGATATTTTATTCAATCCATTAGCATTTGCCACAGCTCTTACGGATTTAGGATTGCCGAGAATATCAGCCTGTTCCTGGTAGCTTCTGGTAGCACCATAGGGAATTTGTTGTAAAATATTCCAGACTTCTTTCTGAAAAGCTGTTCCTACCGGAGAAAGGGGAACTGTAAATTCTGTTCTTCTCCCTTCGAAATATTCGGAAAGCTGCTTTTCCAGGGTTTCAAAATGAGCGTTTTCACCTTGAATAATATTGGCTTTACAATGAGCTGCAATGCTTTTCAGTTCGGTAGGAAGTGCTTTCCTGTCAGAAAATTCCAGAAGGCAGATTCCATTTTCATCAGCACAGGCGATCATGGTTCCCAGCATGGTTTCAATTCTCTTCAGATCAATAATTTTCTCCATGGTATTATTTTTAGGAGATACTCCAAAAATATTTTTAAAACTGTCGTTAAAACCACTGAGACTTTCATATCCTGTGTCAAATGCAACCTCTGTAACCGACTCTCCCTGCTGAAGTTTTTTAAATGCGGTATTAAGTTTAGACATTCTCTGAAAGGCATGAAATGTTATTCCATGGTGTTTCAGAAACCATCTGCGGACCGTCGCCGGTTCAAGTCCTCTTTTTACAAGATCATAATCTTTGAGCTTCAAGGCAGGATCATCCGCAATTTCTTTAAGCAGTTCTTTAATATATTGTGGGGTTACATTGAGGTTTTCCAAAGGCCTGCATACTTTACACGGACGGTAACCTTTCAGCATCGCATCTTTGGTACTGGAGAAAAACTCTACATTTTCAAATTTGGGTTTCCTGGCCGTACAGGTTGGTCTGCAGAATATTCCTGTGGTTTTTACACCCATCCAGAATATTCCTTCAAATGAAACATCCTTGGTAAAAGATGCCTCATACATTATTTTTCCTGTGAGTTCCATACTTAAACAAAAAGGGTTGAAAAGCTTTTCTCATTTGTAATCTTCTGACCCGTTTTTTCCAGCTCTTTATAAATGTGTCTGTACATAAAAGCGCCTGAAGTAATTCTGTTAACACCTAATTTTTTAAGCGTGTCAAAATCCGGTAAATCAGGAAGGCTCATCACATTTACAGGAAGATCAGTAGACGCCGTAATTGTTCTGATATCGTTTTCGGAAGTCACTCCGGGAATGAAAACGCCATCAGCTTTGAGTTCTTCAAAGAGTTTAATCCTCTCCAGGGTTTCCTCCAGCGCATTCTCCATATTCAGTAAAAAAGGATCTGTCCGTACATTGATAAATATCTTGTCTCTGTTTTCTCCTAATTTGATGAAAATTTCTTTCAATCTTTCGTAGAAGGTATCCTTGTCTGTTAGTTTTCTCTCTCCTTCAATCACATAAGTATCTTCAATATTGATTCCGGATACTCCTATTTCTAAAAGTTTCAGAATATTGGATACGACGGTATCATTTTCACTGCCATATCCTGATTCCTGATCTACAGAAAGAGGAATTGAAACTGAAGCTTTAATTCTTTTGATGATATAAAAATATTCTTCGAAAGACATCTGCTCTCCGTCCTCATATCCTAAACTCAGTGCAACTGCCGAGCTTGAGGTTGCCACTGCCTTATACCCTAGTTTTTCGTATACTCTGGCACTTTCTACATTCCATACATTACCCAAAAGTAATGGCTCTTCACCATGATGTAACTGTTTAAAACTGATCATATTTTTTTTATTCAAAAGTAGAGAGATTACAGAGTGTTATACAACCGAAAAATGAACACCTCTTTTTTAATAACTTTAAAGTGAAGCTCAGGTGTTAAAATAAAATAGCTTTTTCCAGTTCCAGTAATTTTTGTTTTCTCCAGATTCCTCCGGCATATCCTACCAGCTCTCCATTGGAACCTATCACACGATGGCATGGAATTAAAATGGCAATTTTATTGATTCCGTTCGCTGTTCCTACGGCACGTATTGCCTTGGGATTTCCCAGTATCTCCGACTGCTGTTTGTAGGTTCTTATTTCTCCCATTGGAATTTCACGCAGAAGCTGCCATACTTTTTCCTGAAATGCTGTTCCCGTGGTAAACAACGGAACTTCAAAATGACTTCTTTTTCCTTCAAAATATTCTTTCAGCTCTTCTTCCAGCTGTGCAAAATGAGGATGGTCTTTTTCTATGACATCTGCTTTCAAAGCCTTTGACAAGGCTTTCAGCTGTTTTTCAATATTCTTTCGGTCTGTAAATTCAAGCAGGCAGATTCCCTGATCTACAGCACAGGCAATCATTTCTCCCAGCGGGGTTGGTATGTTTTTTTGCGATATAATTTCCATTAGCTTAAAATTAAGCTTTTTAAGAGATTTTTCTTTCTTTTTTGTGCATTAAAATTCTTTTTAACCGTTCAAAATCTTCAGGAACTTATTCCGTCTGAATTTTTCTTCTCCCAATGGATTCCGCTTTGAAGCAGTTTTTCAACCATTTCATTTTATTTATTTGCTTTTCCAAAGATAATGGGTAATTTTAAAGTTCTAAAACACTAATCACGATAATGCTCAAAAGAACAGTCCTTTTCACACTGCTTTCTGCAGGATTCTGTACCATGAAAGCTCAGCAGACCATTCCCTTCAGGATTACAAAGCATAATAATATCATTGTGAAAACCCTTGTCAACCAAAAGGATTCGCTGGATCTGATGTTCCAGATTGCTATGAAAGATTATGCAATCTCTCCTGAACGAAAGCGGAAAGCCGATCATATCATTTTCAACAAGGAAGAACTCAGTGACCATAATACGGTTGAGATCGGAAAAATCACACAAAAGAATGTACGCTTTTTTAATAATCAGTTAGCAGGGCATGAAGCTGACGGAAAAATAGGAACCGGAATTTTTGAGGGTAAAGCTTTTAAAATTGATTATGACAACAATCAGTTTGTGATGTATGATACAATACCTGATGTGAACGGTTATCAGCCCATCAGTATTATCTTAGATCATGATGGATTTTATCTGGCAGCGGATAATATTATTGAAGGCGATCAACAACAGGAAGCTTATTTTGTACTGCAATCCGGATTCTCCGGAGCCATTCTGTACAGTAATGAATTTGCTGAAGAAAAGCATCTGGAGAAAAAACTGAAAGTAACGGGAGAAAAAACACTGAAAAATTCTGAAGGAAAAACTTTAACTACCAAACAGGCTGTTCTCCCCTATTTTAAATTGGGAAACAGTGTATTCAAAGATGTATCTGTAGGATTCTTTGCAGGAGAGCTGAAAACACAAAATGTAAGCTATCTCGGTGCTGATATGCTCCGCAGATTTATATGGATATTTGATGCCGACAGGAAAACGGCTTACATCAAACCCAGCAAATATTTCTCAGAACCTTATTACAAAATGAATTAGAAAATGATAAACACTTTAATGCTAAAAAAAATTATGAAACCCAAAACGGCTGCTGCTCTTTTGCTTTTATCATTGGCTGTTGTAAGCTGCAAGAAAGAAGAGAAAAAAACAGCTGCCACAGAAACAAAAATCAAGAATGACTCTATAAAAACGACAAAAGCAGAGGAGAAAATAGATTACTCGGATTTCAATATTTTTAATCTATCTGTCTTTTCATCAGCTGAAAAAGATTCTGATATAGATATTTTTATTTCGGTTTCGGATATTTATAAAGGGGTTCAGCCTGTTCCTGAAAATATTATAAAAAACCATAAGCAGATGACTTATGAAGAACTCCAGCATTTTGATCTGGATGCTCCCAGCAGAAAAAAACTGCTCAACGGAATTCAGCTTACCGAAAATGATTCCCTTTATATTTATGAGTATTGGTCTAATAAACTTCAGAGAATACCGGTAAGCCGATTAAAGGCGGTGGCTTATTTAAGTCCTTATTCAGATAGTGAAGATTTGGATCCGGATGCTTATATGATGGGATTTCAGGTAGCAACGCACCAAAAAACAACAGAGTATGACCGGTACGTTAACGCCATCGCTTATTTTGGAAATAAAAATCCTTTCGTAGCGAATAAAATGAAGGCTGTAAAATGGCAAAAAACAGGTACTGATGTTTCCAAAAAATACTTTAGCCATTCAAAACTTACTCAGGGAAATACCTACCAGGCAAAGTATGAAAACATGACCTATTATCTGCAGGATTATCTTGAAGAAGGAAATACGGTGGAACGCAGACTTGCAGTCATTAATGACCACCAGGAAAAGATTGCAGAAAAAACATTCAGCCTTGCAGAAAGTGATGGCGGGGAATTCCTTCCTCTTTATGGAATAGATACCGATGAAGCTAACATATTCCAATATACAGGCTACCTTTTTAAAGGAAAACCTCCGGTTATTTTCGGATTCATTGCACAGTCTTTTGGCTGTCCTTCCATTAGTTTTTTAGATAAAAACGAGAAAGATTTTTGGATCAACTGTGATAACAGGCATTAAGGGATAAAACAGAATTATAAAATGCGGTTTTGAACTTACCGTACATTATGAAAATACATTATCAGGAGCAGATTAACAGCAGACCACTACATGTATTTTCATAGTGTTCATCAATTATACAACTGCCGGAGCAATCATCGACATGTAATAATTGGCACAATGCAATGCATTGATCAGTAATATTTCTTTAGCCGGATACATTTCGAATTTTTCTGTGGTGGTAATCTGATATTCATAGTTCATGGAACTCCACTTCAGATGCGGTTTCATCACGAAAAGTTCATTTCCCTGCTGATCGGCAAGAACGAATGATTCTTTGAAAATTCCCCGGTGCTTAAAAAGAAAGCCTTCTTTTATGCTGTCAAAATACGTCTGTATTACAATTTCACCATTCCAGTTCATCCGAAACTTAAGGAGTACTTTTTCATTGTCTTTAAGTTCAATGGTGGTTCCCCAGAAACCTTTGGGTTCAATCAGATAATAACGGTTGGCAATTTCAATCTCAGCATTAAACTTAAACCAGCTTTCATAAATAAGCCTGCCTATAATCTGGCTTTCTTTGGTGATTTCAAAGGATAAAGAGTTGTGTGATTTTGCGTAATATTCTGCCATGGCTGTATTTTGGTTTGGTGAATTTTATTAGTTTTTCAAATAGTAATAACGGCCTGAATTTTAACGCTCTAATTTATAAATAATTCGGTAAACATAATGTATTTTTAAAAGTGATCTGATAAAAAACGATTAATTATTAACCATGGCCGTTTTTTTCCAGATTTCAATTGAAAAATGTTGAAAATTATTTCATAATTAGATTCAAACCTAACAGGCTTCTAAAACCTGTTAGGTTTAGCAGTTTAAATGATATTCCAAAAAAACACCCCGCAAGAAAACTTGCAGGGTGTATATCATTATTTTTTCGAAAATTACATCGTCTCCATTTTGAAGCTCATGCTTTCGATTACTTTTAAGATGGCTTCTACCGTATCCATTGAAGTTAAACAAGGAACACCATTTTCCACACTCATTCTTCTGATCTGGAATCCGTCTCTTTCTGCCTGTTTACCTTTTGTAGTGGTATTTACAACATACTGAACTTTCCCTTTCTGGATCAGGTCGATAAGGTTTACATCTTCTTCTCCTATTTTGTATCCGATCTTGCAAGGGATACCTTTTTCTTCGAAGAATTTTGCAGTTCCTTCCGTAGCCCAGATTCTGAACCCTACTTCATGGAATCTCGCTGCAAGCGCTGCTGCTTCTTCCTTGTGCTTATCTGCTACTGTGAACAGGATTGAACCGTGCATAGGAACTTTTCTTCCTGCTGCTACCAATCCTTTATATAATGCTTTTTCAAGGGTCGTATCTTTCCCCATAACTTCTCCTGTAGACTTCATTTCAGGGCCTAAAGAGATATCAACTTTCGTTAGTTTAGAGAAAGAGAATACCGGCACTTTTACAAAAACTCCTTCTTTGTTTGGAACTAATCCGTTTTCGTATCCTAAATCTTTCAGCTTTTGTCCTAAGATTGCCTTTGTTGCAAGGTTAGCCATCGGAACGTCTGTAATTTTAGATAAGAAAGGAACTGTTCTCGAAGAACGAGGGTTTACTTCGATTACATATACATTTCCCTCGAAAAGAACGTACTGGATATTCATCAATCCGATAACGTTCAGTCCTTTTGCCAGTCTCTTCGTGTAGTCTACCAAGGTATCGACTTCACTCTGAGAGATGTTTTGTGGCGGATATACTGCGATAGAGTCTCCGGAGTGAACCCCTGCTCTTTCAATGTGCTCCATAATTCCTGGAATCACTACTGTTTCACCGTCGCAGATGGCATCTACTTCGATTTCCTTTCCTACCATATACTTATCTACCAGTACAGGGTGCTCAGGGCTTGCATCTACAGCATGCTCCATGTAATGAGCCAGTTCTGATTCTGCATATACAATTTCCATCGCTCTACCTCCAAGAACGTAGCTTGGACGTACCAATACCGGGTAACCGATTTCGTTGGCAATTTTTATGGCTTCTTCTTTCGAAGTTGAAGTTCTTCCTTTTGGCTGAGGAATTCCAAGCTCCTGAAGTGCTTTTTCAAATTTATCTCTGTTTTCAGCCCTGTCAAGATCTTCCAGGGAAGTTCCCAGGATCTGTACTCCGTGAGCAGCTAGCTTATCTGCAAGGTTGATGGCAGTCTGTCCTCCGAACTGTACCACTACTCCTTTAGGTTTTTCAAGCTCGATGATGTTCATTACATCTTCTTCCGTAAGTGGCTCGAAGTATAGTTTATCAGAAATAGAGAAGTCTGTAGAAACTGTTTCAGGGTTGTTGTTGATGATAATTGCTTCGTAGCCCATTTCTTTGATTGCCCAAACTGAGTGAACGGTCGCATAGTCAAACTCAACTCCCTGCCCGATTCTGATTGGTCCCGAACCTAAAACGATGATCTTTTCTTTATCAGACACTACACTTTCATTTTCTTCTTCGTAAGTTCCGTAGAAGTATGGTGTTTCACTTTCAAACTCAGCAGCACAGGTATCTACCATTTTGTAAACCGGCATTACCCCGTTTTCTTTTCTGAAATTGAATACTTCACGTTCTGTCACATCCCAAAGAACTGCGATATTGACATCTGCAAAACCTAATCTTTTAGCTTCGATTAATGTTTCCTTATCAAATTTGTTGGCAGCGATTACTTTTTCGAAATCAACCAGCTTTTTCAGTTTCCAGATAAAGAATTTATCGATCTTACTCCATTCTACGATCTGCTCCCAGTCATACCCTCTTCTTAAAGCATCTCCGATGATGAATAATCTCTCATCATCACACACTCTGATTCTTCTTTCGATTTCCTCTGCAGTAAGTGCCTGAGCCTGTTTTGTCTTTAATCCTAAATGTCTGATTCCTGTTTCTAATGAACGGATGGCTTTCTGTAAAGACTCTTCAAGATTTCTTCCGATCGCCATTACCTCACCGGTTGCTTTCATCTGAGTGGAAAGTCTTCTGTCTGCCGTTTCGAATTTATCGAATGGGAATCTTGGGAATTTTGTTACCACATAGTCAAGAGCAGGCTCGAAACATGCATACGTTTTTCCGGTTACCGGGTTCATGATTTCATCCAGCGTTAATCCTACAGCGATCTTTGCAGCAATCTTTGCAATCGGATATCCTGTTGCCTTACTTGCCAATGCCGATGAACGGGAAACCCTAGGGTTTACCTCGATGATATAATAGTTGAATGAGTGTGGATCTAAAGCTAATTGTACGTTACATCCTCCTTCAATTCCTAAGGCTCTGATGATTTTCAGTGAAGCGTTTCTCAGTAACTGATACTCTCTGTCTGAAAGCGTCTGAGAAGGTGCTACTACGATAGAGTCTCCTGTGTGAACTCCTACCGGGTCTATATTTTCCATGTTACAAACCACAATGGCGTTGTCGTTTGCATCACGCATTACTTCGTATTCAATTTCTTTGAAACCTGCAATTGATTTTTCAATAAGACACTGTGTAACCGGGCTGTGCTTTAATCCCAGTTCAGCAATCTCTTTCAATTCAGCTTCTGTGGAAGCGATACCACCTCCGGTTCCTCCCATTGTGAAGGCAGGACGAACAATTACAGGATACCCGATTTCATCTGCGAAAGCAAGGGCTCCTTCTACCGTATTTACAATATCAGATTCCGGTACCGGCTCGTTCAGTTCTCTCATCAGCTCACGGAAAAGGTCTCTGTCTTCTGCTCTGTTGATCGCAGAAAGCTTAGTTCCCAGTACTTCCACTTTGCATTCTTCAAGAATTCCTGATTTCTCCAGTTCTACCGCCATGTTAAGACCTGTCTGTCCTCCCAATGTTGGTAATAATGCATCCGGACGTTCTTTTCTGATGATGTGGCTTACAAACTGTAATGAAATCGGCTCGATATATACTTTATCCGCGATTTCCACATCCGTCATGATCGTTGCAGGGTTTGAGTTGATCAAAATTACCTTGTAGCCTTCTTCTTTCAGAGACAGACAAGCCTGCGTTCCTGCGTAATCAAATTCAGCTGCCTGACCGATGATGATAGGTCCTGAACCGATTACTAAAATTGTTTTTATATCTGTACGTTTTGCCATTTTTCTTTTTTAATTGGGGTTAAGAATCAAATTCTTAAACTTCGTATTTTTTTACTTTATTAAGACTTACGATTGTACTTTGTCATTCCGTAGAATCTAACTCACTATAGTTGAGATTCTTCATTACGCTGCTGCTTCATTCAGAATGACAGGTTAAGCTCTTTGTATTTTGTCATTACGAGGAATCTTGTTTTGCTGTTGAGGTTCTTCACTCCGCTATTGCTTCATTCTGAATGACAAAAAGCCGTCTTATTTCTTAAAGTCTTCCATCATCTGAATGAACTCATCAAACAGGTAGTTTGCATCTTCCGGGCCCGGGCTCGCTTCAGGGTGATACTGAACTGAGAAACAAGGGTGGATTTTGTGTTTTAAACCTTCGTTTGTTCTGTCATTCAGTGCGATGTGCGTTTCGATAAGATCTGTTCCTTTTAAACTTTCCTGATCTACAGCATATCCGTGGTTCTGAGAAGTAATGGCTACTGTATTTTTCTCAAGGTCTAACACCGGGTGGTTTCCTCCTCTGTGTCCGAATTTCAGCTTGAACGTTTTCGCTCCGCAGGCAAGACCAATTAACTGGTGGCCTAAACAGATTCCGAAGATCGGAACTTTTCCTAATAATCCTCTGATCATATCTAAAGCGTGCGGTACATCTTCAGGGTCACCAGGACCGTTTGACAGCATGATTCCGTCCGGGTTCATCAACAGGATTTCTTCTGCTGTAGTATCCTGAGAAACCACAATAATGTCACAGTTTCTTTGGGATAATTCTCTGATAATTCCCAGTTTGGCACCGAAATCTACCAATACAACCTTGAAACCTCTGTTAGGGTTGGCATAAGGTGTTTTTGTAGAAACTTCCTCTACCTGATTGGTTGGGAAAACTGTTGATTTCAACTCTGAAGCTACAGTAGTTTCATCAGCATCAGCGTTTACAATTTTTCCTTTCACTACTCCGTGGTTACGAAGAACTCTGGTCAGTCTTCTGGTGTCGATTCCTGAAATTCCTGAAAGGTTTTTCTTTTTAAATAATTCATCTAAAGTAATCTGAGTACGGAAGTTGGAAGGAAGATCGCAAAGTTCTTTTACGATAAGCCCTTTGATTGCCGGCTCAATACTTTCATAATCATCACGGTTAATACCATAATTCCCGATAAGCGGATAGGTCATACAAACTATCTGACCGCAATACGACGGGTCAGAAATCAATTCCTGATATCCTGTCATTCCGGTATTGAAAACTACTTCCCCTGCAGTTTCCAATTCTGCTCCGAAACCTTCTCCATGAAACACTTCACCGGACTCCAGTATTAATTTTTTCTTCATTTTAAACTTTTATCTCTTATTATTTTATTTATATGTCATTAACAGGTCGCCCTTATGGGGTTTCTTTACCTTTTAACTTCTTACTTTTATCCTGGCTCTTTTATCTTGCCTACTTATTTAAAGGTGTACCCTTTGCTTTCCAGCGCATCTTTCAGAATAGCCATTCTTGCGAATACGCCGTTTTGCATCTGCTTGAAGACTCTTGATCTTTCGCATTCTACAAGTTCAGAGTCAATTTCTACACCTCTGTTAATTGGAGCCGGGTGCATGATGATCGCTTCTTTTTTCATCGCATGCTCTCTTTCTTTAGTCAGGCCGTACCTTTTATGGTATTCCGAAGCGGTGAAACTCATTGCAGAATCATGTCTTTCATGTTGTATTCTCAACAGCATCAGAACATCCACTTCACCAATCAGTTCATCTACTGACATATAAGTTCCGTTGATCAGGGCTCCTTCGTCAAACCACTGTTCCGGTCCTGAGAAGTATACTTTAGCGCCCAATCTTCTTAACGCCTCTGCATTTGAGTTGGCTACGCGGCTGTGTTTTACATCTCCTACAATTCCCACTTTCAGTCCTTCAAACTTCCCGAATTCCTGATAGATGGTCAGCAGATCCAGCATACATTGTGAAGGGTGGTTTCCTGTTCCGTCTCCTCCGTTGATTACAGGAATATTAATATTTTTCAGCTCCTCGAAGTATCTGTCTTTTTTATCGCGGATCACCACAAGGTTTACTCCTATGCTTTCAATAGTCTTTACTGTATCATAAAGACTTTCTCCTTTGTTTACCGAACTGTGTGATGCATCAAAGGGAACTACCTGAAGTCCCAGTTTTCTTTCTGCAAGGTCAAAACTTGTTTTCGTTCTTGTGCTGTCTTCGAAGAAAAGGTTTGAGCAAAAAACTTCTCCTTCAATTTTAGCAGTTTTACCGTTTGCAAAAGCCATTGCTTCTGTCAGTATACTGTTGATTCTCTCGGTGCTTAGTTCTGTAATCGTAAACATAATTCTTATTTTTTGGCATAAAAAAAAGCGAAGACAACTATCTTCGCTTAATAACAATAAATATCGTAAAGGGCGCTTTCGCCCGGTAAATCTAATGATATAAATGCTTTTTTATTCATTAGGTGCAAAGATACAACAATTTTATGAACCTACAAAAATTATGTTCAAAATAAATTAAAAACTTCCGTCCTTCCTTATTCTCATTAAAAATTAATATTTTTGTTATCACTCAAATATATTCTATGGATTTAAAAGACAAAATGATTCTCAGTATTATTCAGGAAGATTCTACACTATCGGTAAAGGAAATTTCCGAAAAGATAGGTCTTACCTTTACTCCTACGTATGAGCGCATCAAACAACTGGAGAAACAGGGGATCATTCAGAAGTATGTGGGGCTTTTAAACCGTGAAAAACTGGGTTTAAATATTGTAGTCTACTGTAATGTCCGTCTCAAGGAACAATCCAAGAAAGTATTGGAAACTTTTGAGAAACATATCGGGAAATATGATGAAGTGCAGGAAATCATCAGCCTTTCCGGGGAGTATGACTATATGCTGAAGATTATTGCCAAGGACATCAATTCTTATAACGAATTCGCTGTTAATGTTATTTCAAACATTCCCAATATCGGGCAGTACCACAGTTCTATCGTACTTCACGAGGTAAAAAAATCTACCAAATTCAAAATTGATCTGGAATAATCCTTCCATTTTTTAAACCATTAAGAACTTTTAAGAGGTGAAGAATAATTAAGGAATCCGCTTGCGGATTTGAAGCTATGTTGCTAAAAAATCGCAGATTTTCTTAACTTACCTTAAAGTCTTCATCTGCCTTAATGGTTCAGTTTATCAATCATCAAATTCAAAGAGCGGAATAAAATCAAACCATTAAGGTCACTTAAGCAGATAAGATTTATTAAGATTAAGGTTTCCACAATGAAAAGACAGCAGGCTAAAATAATTTAGAAATTCCACTGATTTTTGCTTAAGTTCTGATGACCTTAATGGTTTAGACTCTAACCCAATAATTTATTTTTCAGTTTATTGAACTGATATTCTATTTTGTCCAGACAAAGGTTTCCGATACTTCCCTGGTGAGTATGTTCAAGATTACCAGGTTCAAATTCAAATTCATTGTTTTCAATCTCCTGTCCCACTTTCACATACGCGTCACGGAATGAGCTTCCGTTTTTCACCTCTTCATTGATCTTTTCCACACTGAAAAGGTATTTATATTTCTCATCCTCCAGAATTCCGTCTTTTACCTGGATATTCGGTAAGGTATAGCTTAAGATTTCCAGACATTCTTTCAAAGAATCTATCGCAGGGAAAAGGATTTCTTTCGTCAGCTGTACATCTCTGTGATATCCTGAAGGCAGATTGCTTGTTAAAAGAATCAGTTCGTTCGGAAGAGACTGAATTCTGTTGCAACGCGCACGGACCAGCTCAAATATATCCGGGTTCTTTTTGTGAGGCATAATGCTGCTTCCTGTAGTAAATTCCTTTGGAAAACTGATAAAGTCGAAATTCTGGCTCAGGTACAGACATACGTCGTAAGCAAACTTCCCAAGCGTTCCTGCTAAAGTAGCCATAGCCATAGCAAGCATTTTCTCTGACTTCCCGCGGGTCATCTGAGCGTATACCGAATTATAATTCATCGACTGAAATCCAAGGTTATAAGTGGTACTTTCACGATTAACCGGGAATGAAGAACCGTAACCAGCTGCTGACCCCAATGGATTTTTATTAATGATATTCTTTACCGAAAACAACATTTCCACATCATCCAAAAGTGCTTCTGCATAAGCCCCAAACCACAATCCGAATGATGAAGGCATCGCAATCTGTAAATGGGTATAACCCGGAAGCAGCACATTTTTATGCTGATCTGCCAGTTGAATTAAAATCTGGAAAAACTCATCTGTAAGCGATGTTATTTCACGGATTTCATCCAGCAAATACAATTTGATATCTAATAAAACCTGATCATTTCTTGATCTTGCGGTATGGATTTTCTTTCCTGCATCTCCTAATTCTTCAATGAGGATTGCTTCTACCTGAGAATGGATATCCTCAGCATCTTTATCAATCTCAAAACTACCTTCTTCAATTTTAAATAAAATACTGTTTAAAACAGATAGCATCTGTTCTGATTCTTCCTGAGTGATAATCCCGGTTTCTGCCAGCATTTTGCAATGCGCCATAGAACCTTTGACATCATATTTGGCTAAACGTTCGTCAAAGTCAAGATCTTTACCGACTGTAAAGTTATTGACTAATATATTGGTGGCAAGGTCATCCTTCTGCCATATTTTTTTCATGATAATATCTGATTTAAATATTTGTTGGTTTTGACATGCCCGGCAAGGCAATCCTTATTACTATTAACTATAAAAAAACATTTCCTTATGTAAAGCCTTCATTTCTAATTTTCTTTTTGCATAAATCTTATTAAAAACTAAACTTCTAGCGCCTGCCGGACGGAGTCAAAACATATATTGAGCTGGAAGCCTGAGGCTGGAGGCTGGAAGCTAATAACATACTGCAATAACTTCCCTCTTCCTACACCCATCTTCCATTTTTATAACACTTTTTCTAAAATGCTGATGTAGATTTCTATTCCTTCTTCTATTTCATGGATATAGATAAACTCATCTGCCGTGTGGGAGCGCCTACTGTCTCCAGGTCCTATTTTCACTGATGTACATGGAATAATCGCCTGATCTGAGGAAGTCGGTGATCCGTAAGTAGTCCTTCCGATTTCAATTCCTGCTTTTACAAACGGGTGATCCATTTCGATCTTTGAGGAATTCAGCCTGAAAGATCTGGCAGTCAGTGTAGATTTCATCTGGGACTGGATAATTTCAAAAGCCTCCTGATTGGAATATTCATCCGTTACCCTCACATCCAGTGTAAAATTGCATGATTCCGGAACAACATTATGCTGTACCCCTGCATGAATTCCTGATAAGGTAACTTTAACTTCACCCAGATATTCCGAAACCTTTGGAAATTTAAAGGCAAGAATATTCTGCAGATCATCCATACATTTTATAATTGAGTTATCATCATTAGGATGAGCGGCGTGAGAAGGAGTACCTTTCATTTCTCCATCAATCACAAGAAGTCCTTTTTCTGCAATCGCCAGGTTCATCTGCGTGGGTTCTCCTACAATGGCGAGTTCTACATTGGGTAGCTGCGGAAATAAGGCCTCGATTCCATCAAATCCTGAAATCTCCTCCTCTGCCGTCAAAGCAATAACTAAATTATATTTTAAATCTTCTTTATCATAAAAATGTAAAAAAACCTGTGCCATAGCAACCAGGGAAGCTCCGGCATCATTGCTTCCCAAACCGAACAGTTTACCTTCTTTTTCAATGGGTACGAACGGATCAAGGGTGTAAGCTTTGTTAGGCTTTACCGTATCATGATGGGTATTCAGTAAAACGGAAGGCTTAAATACATCAAAATGCTTGTTCACCGCCCAGATATTGTTTTTAAAACGCTTGGTAGGAATCTGGTGCTTTTTGAAAAAATTCTCGATTTCTACGGATGTATTGAATTCATCTTTACTGAATGAAGGAATTTCAATCAAATTCTTAAGCAATCCGACCGCATTATTCAACAGTTCTTCTTTATTATAAACAGATTTCAGTTCCTGCATGATGATTTTCTATATGGTTTTTCAGTTCTGTTTCTTTGATCAGAAACACTTTATTTACATTATTCTTTATCGCCCCGAGAGCATTTTCAAGTTTGGGTAAAATCCCTTTATGAAGTTTCCCTTTTTCTTTTAATACAGTGAATTCTTCCTCATTTACACTTTTGATCACAGATTCCGGGTCGTTTACATCCTCCAGCACTCCTTCTTTATCAAAACAATACAACAGTTCAACTTCATATTTCTCAGAAAGCGCCTGTGCGATCACAGAAGCAATGGTATCTGCATTGGTATTGAAAAGATTTCCTTTTCTGTCATGGGTAATTGCAGAAAATACAGGAACAAGATCCAGCTTGATTAATTTTGAAACCAGCTTCCTGTTCACACTTTTCTTGGTAATATCCCCCACAAATCCAAAGTCTATTTCAGGATGTTCTCTTTTCTTAGCTTTGATCAGATTTCCGTCTGCTCCGGAAAATCCTATGGCATTGCATTTTTTCTGCTGCAGCTTTTCAACAATGTTCTTATTGATCCCTCCTGCATATACCATCGTGACAATATCCAATGTTTCTTTATCCGTAATCCTCCTTCCGTTGATCATTTTCTGTTCTATGCCCAGTTTATCAGCCAACGTTGTAGCCAGCTTTCCACCACCATGAACAAGAATTTTCTTTTCATTAATTTCGGAAAACTGTTCTAAAAACTGATCCAGCAATTGTTCATCATCAATGAGTGCTCCGCCTATTTTTATGATGTATATTTTCTGTTTCATTAGAAAGGATTAAATATTAAAATTATCGGGTGTATTACTACTTATTAATATCATTTAAAATTTCACTGAACACTGCCTGTGCAGAGAAAATACGGTTTTTAGCCTGCTGATAAATGATCGAATGTTCTCCATCCATTACCTCATCACTCAGCTCCACATTACGGCGAACCGGAAGGCAGTGCATTACTTTTGCATTATTGGTACCGGCTAGTTTCTCATTGGTAAGCATCCAGTCACCTTTCACTTCAGGCATTGCAGCATAGTCATCAAAAGAAGACCAGTTCTTCACATAGATAAAATCTGCGTTTTTCAAAGCTTCATCCTGATCATGGACTACTTTTACATCTTTTGTAAAGTTTTTATCTAAATCATACCCTTCGGGATTGGCAATGACCAACTCAACATCCATTTCCTGCATCCACTCGGCGAAAGAGTTTCCAACAGCGTGCGCAATAGGTTTAATATGTGGCGCCCATGTCAATACCACTTTCGGCTTGTGATCTTTTTTCCAGTTTTCTGTAATCGTGATACAGTCAGCCAGACTTTGCAGCGGATGACGAGTTGCAGATTCCAATGAAACGACAGGCACTTTTGCATGCTTTTCAAACTGGCTTAAGATGCTTTCATTCACATCATCTTCCTTGCTCTTCATTCCTGCAAAGCAACGTACCGCAATGATATCGCAATATTGATTCAACACTTCAATGGCATCTTTGATATGCTCTACAGTATCACCATTCATGACGGCACCGTCAGCAAATTCAAGATTCCAGGCTTCCTGCGCCGCATTTAACGTCAATACATTTAATCCCAGATTCTGAGCGGCAATCTGACTGCTCAGACGGGTTCTCAAACTTGAATTTAAAAATACAAGTCCTATTGTTTTTCCCTTTCCTTTTTCTGTTTCAGTAAGGGGATCTTCTTTTATCTGTAAAGCTTTTTTTATGATTTCCTGTAAGTTTTCCACATCACTTACAGAGGTAAATTTTTTCATTTTGAATTGATTTTAAAGGTTACTACCTATTAATTGTTAATTTAACCACAAAAGACACAAAAGTTTTATTTAAAACACTTTAGAAGACTTAAGTAAGTTTAAAATGAAACTGTATATTAAAGAAGAAAATCAAAGATTTTCGAAAACTTAAGTGTACTCCTTAAGCGTTTAGTAGTTTCTTAATATCATTTAAATACTTAACTCTTTTATGACTCTTGTGGTTAAAAGATTTTGAAAGCCAGTTACTCGGTTTAGATTCCTACGGAATGAAAATACTGCATTAAAATTTTATTTTCCTTCTCATTTTGCACTGTACCCTCTTAATCTTTTTAATTTTCGATGCTTTCCAATACCGTTTTCAAAGCATTGATGAAAAGATCCGTTTCCTCTTTTTTGATATTGAGTGCAGGAAGAATCCTCAACACTGTTTTATCATTCGAGTTTCCGGTGAAAATATGATGATCAAAAAGGAGCTCTTTCCTTACTTCTGAACAGTCCCTGTCGAGTTCTATTCCGATCATCAATCCTTTCCTTCGGATGGACTTAATATGTGGTAAATCTTTAATTTCATTTTCAATATACTCACCCATTTCCTGAGCATTTTTGATAAGATTTTCATCTTTCATCACATCCAGCACAGCAATGGAAGCAGCACAGGCAAGGTGATTTCCTCCAAATGTAGTTCCGAGCAAACCGTTGCTCGCCTGGAATTTTGGATGGATCAAAACTCCGCCCACAGGAAATCCGTTCCCCATCCCTTTTGCCGTAGTAATGATATCTGCCTCAACTCCGAACTCCTGATGTGCAAAGAAATATCCACTTCTTCCGTATCCTGACTGCACTTCATCCAAAATAAGAACAGCATCATATTTTTCGCACAGTTCTTTGATTTTAGATAAAAATTCCGGTGTTGGAATCATAATACCTCCTACTCCCTGAATTCCTTCGATGATCACAGAAGAGATTTCATTTCCAAACTTCTCAAAAGTCTCTTCAAGCTGCTGTACATCATTCCATTCTGATTTAATAAATCTTTCTGAAAAGTTAACCGGAGCAACAATTTTCGGATTATCGGTTACCGAAACTGCTGCAGAAGTTCTCCCATGGAATGAACCTGAAAAATACAGCACCTTGCTTTTTCCATTATGAAATGAAGCCAGTTTCAAAGCGTTTTCATTGGCTTCAGCTCCCGAATTACATAAAAAAAGGTTATAATCTTCATACCCAGAAAGCTTTCCTAGTTTTTCTGCCAGTTCAGTCTGCAATTCATTCTGAACAGAGTTGGAATAAAAAGATATTTTTTCCAGCTGATCTTTAAGCTTATTCTGATAATACGGATGGTTGTGGCCGATAGAAATCACAGCATGACCTCCGTAAAAATCAAGATATTTTTCTCCTTTGTCATCCCAAAGAAAAGATCCCTGAGCTTTCACCGGATTGATGTTGAATAATGGATATACGTTGAATAAATTCATGTCTTTTTATAAATGATAATTGATAAATGTTTAATGATACGGGATTCGAGATTTTGCGTTCCCGTACATTTTACTTGTACCTTAGAATGCTATCGGCTTCAAATTCAATCCTGCATTTTCTTCCCAGTTCATGGCCAGATTCATATTCTGGACCGCCTGTCCCGATGCACCTTTTAACAAATTGTCAATCGCTGAGTGAACAACGACAACATTTCCACTCTTTTCGATCTGAATCACACAGCGATTTGTATTGACAACCTGCTTTAAATCAACTGCCTTCCTGCTTACAGTAACGAAAGGCTCCTCCGCATAAAAATCCTGATACAATTGTTCTATTTCCTCCAGCTCCAGGTCCGTCTTCATGGTGGAACTTGTAAAAATTCCTCTTGCAAAATCTCCTCTCCAAGGAACAAAATTCAGGTTTACTTCTTTATTATTGAATGAAATCAGCTGCTTCAAAATCTCACCTACATGCTGATGAGTTAATGTTTTGTACGCTGATACATTATCGTTTCTCCAGGTAAAATGAGTTGTAGCCTGCAAGGACTGTCCGGCTCCTGTAGAACCTGTAATCCCTGTGGTAAAAACTTCATTTAACATTCCTTTTTCTGCCAATGGCAATAAGGCCAATTGAATTGCTGTTGCAAAACATCCCGGGTTGGCAATGCTTTTGGCACCTGCCAGTTGTTCTTTATTGATTTCCGGTAATCCGTAGATAAAATTTCTGTTTCCGAAATTTCCTTCTAAACGGAAATCATTTCCAAGATCAATTACCAGTGTTTCCTCTTTAACAGGATTCTGAGTTAACCAGTTTTGACTTTCTTTATGAGGAAGGCACAGAAAAAGAATATCCACTTCTTCAGGTTTATCCGTCAAAACCATTTCACAAACCGTCGTTAAATCCGGGTACAGATCTGAAATTTTTGTTCCCGAATTCGAACGACTATATAAAAAACTCAATGTCACATAGGGATGAAAAGCGAGTAAGCGTATCAGCTCACTTCCTGTATAACCGTTGGCACCAATGATTCCTACTGTTTTCTTCATTTTGATTCTGACAGAATATTGTTCTGCCTTTCATTAAATTGTCCCTTCGGAACTAGTTGATATTCTGGTTAATCTGGTGGTATATATTTAAAGAATTGCTGACAATCTTAGTATATCCTTTTACATCTTCCCCTGTCCATGCTCTGTTGGCTTCGCCATAGCTTCCGAATTTGTCGGACATCAGGTCATGGTCAGATTCAATTCCATTGAGAATAAATCTGTAGGGATAAAGCGTTACAAATACTTTTCCGCTCACTGTTTTCTGAGAGTCAGTCAGGAAAGACTCAATATTTCTCATCACAGGATCTAAGAAAAGCGCTTCATGAAGCCAGTTTCCATACCAGTCGGATAACTGTGACTTCATCATTTGCTGATATTTTGAAAGGGTATGTTTTTCTAATAAATGATGTGCTTTGATAATCACCGATGCTGCCGCCGCTTCAAATCCTACCCGTCCTTTAATCCCGACAATCGTATCGCCTACGTGAATATCACGGCCGATTCCATATGCTGAAGCAAGTTCTTCTATTTTTTGAATGGCATATACAGAATGTTCAAAACTTTCTCCATTTACTCCTACTACTTCACCTTTTTTAAACTCGATCTCCAGTTCTGAAGGCTGGGTTACTTTGATCTGAGACGGGAAAGCTTCTTCCGGCAGGTAATTTCTTGAAGTTAAAGTTTCTTTACCGCCCACAGAAGTTCCCCAAAGTCCTTTATTGACAGAATATTGCGCTTTCTGAAATTCCATTTTATAGCCATGTTCCTTTAAAAACTCAATCTCTTCTTCACGGGATAAAGCCATATCACGGATAGGCGTAATAATTTCAATATTCGGACACATTACCTGGAAGATCAGATCAAAACGAACCTGGTCATTTCCAGCTCCTGTACTGCCGTGAGCAATAGCATCTGCCTGTATTTCAATGGCATATTTTGCAATTTCCTGCGCCTGAATCGTACGCTCAGCGCTTACAGAAAGTGGATAGGTATTATTTTTCAGTACATTCCCGAAAATCAGATATTTCACACATGAATTGTAATAGTCTTCCTGAGCGTCTACACACCTGTATTCTTTTACCCCAAGGTTTAAAGCTTTTCTTTCCAGTTCTTTTTCTTCTTCTTTCGAAAAACCTCCGGTATTTACAGTGACTGCATACACATCATATCCCAGTGTTTCACTAAGATATTTAGCACAGTAGGAAGTATCCAAACCTCCGCTAAACGCTAAGATGACTTTCTTTTTCATCTGGATTTTTTTTATTTTTATTAATTGCCGCATTGTATTCCCCAACAGTATCCTGTACAGAATATTTTAAATCTGCCGGGTTCATTTCATTATATTTATTTTCCGGGCGGTCATTTACCGCCTCATCTTTTTTTATATTGTCAGGAACAAACAACATTGCTGTACATAAACAGTTTTTACGTTCCTTCATCATTAAGATTTCATAGTTCACACAGTTTTTACAGCCGTTCCAGAATTCCTCATCCTGAGTCAGTTCCGAATAGATCACCGGCTTATATCCTAAATCACTATTGATTTTCATTACTGCCAAACCTGTTGTTAAACCGAATACTTTCGCATCGGGATATTTATCTCTAGATAACTGGAAAACTTTCTGCTTAATCTGAGTCGCTACTCCTCCGTTCCTGAATTTCGGCGACACAATCAGTCCCGAATTGGCCACAAACTTCCCATGTGACCAGGTCTCTATATAACAGAAACCTACCCACTCACCGTTTTCAGTGGCTACCACAGCATTGCCCTCTGAAATCTTCTTGCTCAAATATTCTATGGAACGTTTTGCGATTCCCGTTCCTCTACGCTGTGCAGAATCATACATTTCCTGCTGTATTTCACTCACATACACTAGATGTTCGCATGAGGAAATTTCTATTTCCATTTATTTATCTAAATTTTTTGGCAAATTTAAAATATAATTTCTTTTATATCCAAATAAAAAAGATATTTTTTTTTGTTTTAAAACTTTAAACAGGTAAAATTATCTTTAAACAAAATTATACATTTGCTAATTTATTATATATTTGCTAAAATAATATAGCTATGGAAAATGCCTGTCCCAAATGCAAGAGTACCAAAGTGGTAAAAAGCGGCATTATCAATGACAAACAACGCTTTCACTGCAAAGACTGCAATTATTATTTTACCGTTAAAAAACTGGGGAAACAAATTGATGATTACTACGTCACCAAGGCCCTTCAGCTTTATTTGGAAGGGTTAAGTTACCGTGAAATTGAAAGAATCATCGGAGTTTCTCATGTTACCATAAGTTCATGGATTAAAAAATACAACATTACCAGACCTCCACACTCCGAATTCCATCCTGTATATAAAATATTAAAACAGAATGAGCTGATTGAGTATATTGCTCAGGAAGAAAACATTAAAAATTCCGGGATTATCATCACCCAATTTGCGGATAAGTATATGCTGATCAAGTGGGAAAGATTTAAGAAGTAGAGCGGGATGCGAGATTCGGGTTACGGGTTACGGGTTACGGTGAGAAATATCAAGTCTATGATTTAATACAATATTAAATATCAACTACTTACAAACTGTTTAAATTAAAACCCGGATCACGAAACCCGAAACTTATAACATAACGCCAACTATAACTATACCATTACCAATAATATATATTAAATTTTCATAAATAAATTATTAATTACAATTTGGCATTCACAAAAAACAACGCCAAAAATTGATAATTTATGAAGAAATTACTTACATTTATTGGAGTAGCCTTAATCAGCAGTTCTCTATACTCACAAGGTTCTCCTGATTATGGCAGCGGCTTAAAAATCAACCTTAATCCTGATGGTGATAAATTTGTCAGATTTATTTTATGGGACCAGCTTTGGTTAAGAAACACTTCAATGAACCCGGGAAGTATGGTAGGCGGTGAGCCTACAGACAATTCCTGGAGCATAGGAAACAGACGATTACGTGCTCTTACTTACGCACAGATCTCTAAAAGATACATGATTCTCCTTCACTTTGGAATCAATAACCAGACCTTTATCAATGGCGGAGCTACAGGCACTTCCGGGACAGGAGGTTACGGAAACGGAAAGAAAACCCAGTTGTTTTTCCATGATGCCTGGAATGAATATGCAGTTATTTTACCTGGAGAAGCAGGAAAATTCAGTTTATCTTTGGGAGCAGGGCTTCATTACTACATGGGACTTTCCCGTATGACCATGGCTTCTACCCTTAATTTCCTTACATTGGACTCCCCCGTTTTTTCATGGCCGTTAATTGATAATTCCGATCAGTTTGCAAGACAACTGGGAATGTTTGCCAAAGGAAAATACGGAAAACTTGAATACCGCTTCAGCTTAAATAAACCATTTGCTACGGATCTCGTTCCTGTGAATGTAACAGATCCTTCAAAAGCAGTGGCCGTTGACAATAATGGAAATCCCAGTTTTTCAAAGGCAGGATATGTGGAGTATCAGTTCCTTGATGAGGAGTCTAATACACTTCCATACAAAGTGGGATCTTATCTGGGAACGAAGAAAGTCTTCAATGTAGGAGCAGGTTTCTATCATCAGGCAGACGGTACGAGAACTTCCGTCAATTCCAATATTGAAAAACACGATATAACGCTTTTTGCAGTAGATGCCTTCGCGGATATTCCTTTGGGAGAAGCAAAAAATAAAATGGCTGTATCTGCATATGCAGGATATTATAACTACAATTTCGGTCCTAACTATGTAAGAAATCTGGGAACGATGAATATTGCAGCATCTGACCCTAATTTTATCGGGAATAAAGCCATCGCAGGACCCGGGAATCTGCAATCGACAATTGGAACAGATAATATTATCTACGCACAGGCAGGTTTACTCTTACCAAGTCAGGCAGAAAAGCCAAAGATCAGAATACAGCCTTTTGCAGCTTATACCCACAAAAATTTTGAGGCCTTTGATAAATCATCCTCTCAGTTTGATGTCGGAGCCAATTGGTTTATAGACGGACATCATGCGAAAATAACAACACAATATTCAACAAGACCGGTTTACACAAGTCCTACGGAAAGCCCATCTTCAAAAGGGGAATTTATTGTGCAGTTTCAAATCTACCTTTAAAATTTGAACCATTAAGAATAGTAAAGAATTTAAGATAAGTTCCATCAAAGATGGATAAAAAGAATACCGCTGAATAAAATAACTTAGATATAATCTTAATTATTCTTAACGCCTTAAAACCCTTAATGGTTCAAAAATTCAAATTAATAATCCTATTCCACTAACATCAAAAACTAATCAATATGAGCGAAAATCATCACGAAAGCTACGAAAATATGACCGACAGGCAGAAAAACCGCACCATATGGAGCGTAATCACAGCCTCTTCTCTCGGGACATTGATAGAATGGTACGACTTTTACATCTTCGGAAGTCTGGCCGTTGTTCTGGCTACTAAATTTTTCCCTGCAGACAATCCCACAGCAGCATTCTTATCTACCCTGGCAACTTTTGCAGCCGGATTTGTTGTAAGACCTTTCGGGGCCTTATTTTTCGGAAGACTGGGAGATCTCATCGGAAGAAAATATACTTTTCTTGTGACACTGCTGATCATGGGGTTTTCCACTTTCCTGATCGGTTGTATTCCAAGCTATGAAACCATTGGGTTTCTGGCACCGGTCTTAGTTTTAATTTTAAGATTGCTTCAGGGGCTTGCTCTTGGAGGTGAATACGGAGGTGCTGCTACTTACGTTGCAGAATACGCTCAACCTCACCGAAGAGGCTACTGGACATCATGGATCCAGACTACTGCAACAGCCGGGCTTTTCATTTCACTGATCGTTATTTTAATTACCAAAACCACTCTTTCTGCAGAAGAATTTGACACCTGGGGATGGAGGGTGCCTTTCTGGATTTCCATTCTGATGGTTGCCGTATCTTACATCATCAGAAAGAATATGAAAGAATCTCCCCTTTTTG
Source organism: Chryseobacterium sp. (assembly GCF_041914225.1). Classification (GTDB taxonomy): domain Bacteria; phylum Bacteroidota; class Bacteroidia; order Flavobacteriales; family Weeksellaceae; genus Chryseobacterium. Next base: position 23,202 of record NZ_JAYSDT010000031.1, on the reverse strand, counting down.
CGAAAGCTAAAAGCGAGGGAAAAACGTCTAAAAACCCCTTAAAGGAAAGTTTCGGAAACAAATACAACTTCAAGTTTGTACTGTTGGCTTTATTCGGAGCTGCGATGGGGCAAGGGGTAATCTGGTACACAGGGCAATTCTACACAATGAGCTTCCTTCAGAAAGTAATGAATGTAGAATCTGCACAGGTAGATTCATTAATGGCCACCGCTTTATTCTTAGGAACACCTTTCTTTGTGTTTTTCGGATGGCTGTCTGATAAAATCGGAAGAAAGGCAGTGATGATGACCGGAATGCTGGTTGCCATTTTAGCATACAGGCCTATTTATGACAGTATGTTCAAAAGTGTGAGCCTTGAAAATAAAACTGTTGCCGCTAATGGAATTACTGAAAAAAGAACAGCAAAAATCCACAATGATATTGCAACAGACAGTCTGGTTACTTTCCACAAAGAAACACTTTATACAGATGGAACCCTGATCAAAAAAGACAGTATCGTTCACTGGTCACCTTCAGGGGTTGTTATGAAAGACGGAAAAGCCGAAGAGCCTAAAGTTTCCCAAAGCTTAAAATTAAGTGACAACACCAAATGGTACCTGGTCTTCCTTGTATTCATCCAGGTGATCTTTGTAACCATGGTATACGGACCTATCGCGGCATTCCTTGTTGAAATGTTCCCTGTAAGAATCCGATATACCTCAATGTCACTACCTTATCATATCGGAAACGGAGTATTCGGAGGGCTTCTTCCGGCCGTGGCAACTTATCTTGTAACCACCGGAAAAGAAGCAGGACATGCAACATGGTATCTTGAAGGATTATGGTATCCGATCGGAGTGGCTACAGTATGTCTCATCATCGGATTGTTTTATCTTAAAAATAAGAACAATAATCTTCACGATTAAGTACTGAATCACTCAAATTTTTATTAATTTTAAAACTACTAAAATGAACGGACTAAAAAAAATATTAGGCATTCTCTGGATCGCAATAGCGGTAATTGTAGGCTATTTCGGAATTACCGTACTAGGAATCCCGAAAATAACTTCCGGAAAACAGGAAGACCTGGTTTTTGGCATCATCATTCTCTTTGTGCTGATGCCGATTATCTCAGGTGGAATGGCTGTTTTCGGATATTACGCCTTAAAAGGAGAATATTCTGACGACAAAATTTAAAGCAATATAAAAAACAGATAATTGATGGATGCCGCATTCATCAATTATCTTTTATCAAAGAATCATTTATGAAAAAAAGACACGAGCAAAAACTTATCATACTGAGCATAGGGCTTATGATTGCTTTCAGTATTCCTATTTCACTGCTTTTCAATAGTGACAGGGAGGTTTTGGGCTATCCTATGATTCTTATTTATATGTTCGTGGTATGGATGATTTCCATTATCATTTCTTTTGTAATTGTAAAAAGATATGATGAGTAGTTTCGCCTTATTTTTTGTGGTTTTGTTTTATCTGGCTCTTCTGTTCTTAGTTGCTTATCTGGCAGAGAAGAAAAGAAGTAAGATCTGGATCAACAACCCCTATATTTATGCTTTGTCTCTTACAGTTTATTGTACTGCATGGACGTATTATGGAAGCATAGGCGTTGCTGCAACAAGCGGATTAAATTATCTTCCGATCTACATTGCCCCTATCATGATTATTCCGGCATGGATCTATATTAATACGAGGATTGTAAGAATTTCAAGAGTCAACAAAATAAGCAGCCTTGCTGATTTTATTTCATTGAGATACGGGAACAGCAGAAGCCTGAGTGCTATTATCACGGTAGTTTGTCTGCTGGCCATTGTTCCTTATATCGGACTGCAGATCAAAGCTATTTCTGAAACCTTCCATCTGGTAACGGAAACTCCGATGTCTAATGATATCCTGACCGATAATGCAACTTTTGTGGTAGTTTTAATTGCCTTATTTTCATCCTATTACGGAACTAGATATGTGGATGCTTCAGAAAAACGGCTGGGTATTATCTCAGCAATTGCATTGGAAAGCTTTTTAAAACTATTTTTTATCATCATTCTCGGTTTTTTTGTCATTTACTATGTCTTTGACGGATTCTCAGATATTTATGAAAAAGCCAGCAAATTTGCAGATTTTAAAGAAAAAAATACCTTTAACGGAATTGAAGGTGCCATGAACTGGATGGTTCTTTGTATGATTTCCGCTACAGCCATATGCATTTTACCAAGGCAGTTTCACACTGCGATTGTTGAAAACAGACAGGAAAAGCACATCAGAACAGCCATTTGGTTTTTCCCACTTTATCTTTTGATCTTCACCGTATTTATTTTTCCCATTGCCTGGGGCGGCAGGTTGATTTTTGACGGACAAAAAGTAAATCCTGAGTTCTACTCTATCCTGATTCCACAGCATTTTGACAACACCTTAATCACGGTATTTGTATTTCTGGGAGGATTGAGCTCATGCATTTCCATGATCATTATTTCTGCCATTACTCTATCTATCATGCTTTCCAATAACCTCATCATTCCTTATGGATTATTGGGAAAACTAAAATCTGAAAACGAGGAGCAAAATACCAGAAGCATCACCAATATCAGAAAATTCAGCATTTTTGCTTTGGTCATCATGGCTTTTGCTTTCTATAAATATTTCATTCTGAAAACTTCACTGGATTCTGTAGGACTGATCTCATTTGTGGTCATTGCACAGCTAGCTCCGGCATTTTTCGGGGCTTTATTCTGGAGAAGAGGAAGTTATAAAGGTGCCGTTACAGGACTTATAGCCGGATTAATAATCTGTTATTTCGGGTTGATTATTCCCCAGTATTATTTTTCTTACAACCAGGAGTTCAAAGGTGTGCTGAGAGATATGTATAATGCTTTCGGTTTTTTCACGATTCCTTATCTGGGAAGAATTCCACAGATTTTTTTCTGGTCGATGCTGGTAAATACCGGCTTGTTTACCATTATTTCCGTAAGCTCAAAAGGGAATTACCGAGAAAGGAACTTTGCTGAACTCTACGTTGATATTGACAAATACATTCAGAATCATGAAAATGCTTTCATCTGGCGCGGTACAGCCTATATTTCGGATATCCGGAATATCCTTGAACGTTTTTTAGGCAAAAATAAAACAGAACAGGCATTAAGAATTTTTAATTTAAAATATAACATCGATTCCAATACTGAGACTGCTGATTCAAGGTTTATCAAATTCTCAGAAAATCTTTTGGCAGGAAGAATCGGAACTGCTTCCGCAAAAATATTGATTGAAGGCGTCACCAAAGAAGATAAAATATCTTTAAAAGAAGTACTGAATATCCTTGAAGAATCCAAAGAAAATATCACCTTAAACAAAAAGCTTACAGAACAGTCTGAAGAACTGCAGAAACTTTCTGATGACTTAAGAAATGCCAACGAAAGTCTTATCATTAAAGACCGACAGAAAGATGATTTCCTGGATTCCGTTGCTCATGAGCTGAGAACCCCGATTACAGCCATCCGCTCTGCGGGAGAAATTTTAGCGGACGATGATGATATTCCTTTTGACATTAAACAGGAATTTTTAAACAACATCATTACAGAATCTGACAGATTAAGTGAAATCATCAACGATATCCTTTACCTGGACAAACTGCAGCATGGTGAAATCTCTTTACATATTCAGGAAAACAACATTCTTGAGACTTATAAAAAAGCATTAAATCCGCTTCTTCATCTGATACAGCAGAAAAACATTCATTTAAGTGAAGTAAATCTCCTGAATCAGTTTATATTTGAATATGATGAAGCGAGAATGATTCAACTGTTTCAGAACATCTGGGGAAATGCTTTAAAATTTACAGATGAACAAGGCACTATCCAGACCAAGTTATTTGAAAAAGACGAACAGCTGGTGATTACCATTTTACATATTCCCGAAGAGGATCTGGAAATGATTTTTGACAAGTTTTATCAGTCAAAGAATCAGAATATTTTAAAACCTACGGGAAGCGGACTGGGACTGGCCATTTCCAAAAAAATAGTACAGGCACTTGGAGGAAGTATAAAAGCAGAAAACAGCGGACTGGGCGTAACTTTCACCATAAGCATTCCCAAAAAAACTAAAAAAGAGATTACAAATGAAGTTGAACACCATTAAAACCTTTTTATGAGAAAGATCATTATTGCGGATGACGAACACAAAATATTAATGTCGCTGGAATACAGCTTTAAGAAAAACGGATATGACGTTTATATTGCCAGAGACGGCACAGAAGTCCTTGACTTCCTGAAAACAATGGTTCCGGATGTCATTCTTCTTGATATTATGATGCCGAACCTTGACGGATACAGCACTTTGGATATCATCAGGCAGGATGAAAAACTGAAAGATACCAAAGTGATCTTTCTGAGCGCCAAAAACAATCCCAGAGATATTGAAAAAGGAATGGAAATGGGCGCAGATGCTTACGTCACGAAACCCTACTCGATCAAAAAGCTGATGCAGCAGATTGAGGAGATGTTTTAGATTGCTTCGCCTCCGGCCCGCAATAGCACAGCTTAAACCCAACACAAGATTATTGACATGAAAACAGATACATTATTTAAACAAAGCATAGAAAATAAAGAAGGCTTCTGGAAAGAACAGGCCGGAAAAATACAATGGTTTGATTTTCCCCAACAGATCCTTTCCAAAGACGAAAATGGTTACCCACAGTGGTTTTCTGATGGAAAGCTCAATATGTGCTATTTATGTATCGATAAACATATTGAAGACGGATTTGGAGATCAGATTGCCATTGTTTATGATTCCCCTGTTACCAGCCAAAAGAAAACCTACACTTTCAACCAGGCGCAAGAGGAAATTGCAAAGCTGGCTGGTGGGTTGATTTCTTTAGGATTAAAAAAAGGAGATACAGCCGTTATTTATATGCCGATGATTCCGCAGACGCTTTTTGCTATGCTGGCATGTGCAAGAATCGGAGTCATTCACAATGTAGTTTTCGGAGGCTTTGCTCCCCATGAGCTTGTGGTAAGAATTGACGATTGTAAACCTAAAGTTTTAATCACTGCTACAGCCGGTGTGGAAATTGCCAAAAGAATTCCTTATCTGCCACTGGTAGAAAAAGCGATTGAACTGGCTCAGGATAAAGTAGACAATATCGTTGTATACAATAGAAGATTAGTGGATAATCAGGATGAAATGTTTGACGGACTAATTGATTATGAAGAACTGGTACAGAAATCAGCTCCGGCAGAATGTGTTTCTGTAGAATCTACCCATCCGCTTTACCTGCTTTACACGTCAGGTACTACCGGAAAGCCCAAAGGAATTGTTCGTGATACCGGAGGATATGCCACGGCATTACAATTCTCAATGACCTATGTGTATGGTGTAGAGCCTGGAGAAACCTATTGGGCTGCTTCAGACTTCGGGTGGGCTGTAGGACATAGTTTTTCTGTATACGGGCCATTAATCAACAGGAATACGACGATCATTTTCGAAGGAAAGCCTGTCATGACTCCTGATGCCGGAACTTTCTGGAGAATCATATCAGAATATAAAGTTTCGGTGATGTTTACAGCGCCTACTGCTATCAGAGCTATTAAAAAAGAAGATCCGAACGGGGAACTGGTAAAAAAATACGATTTAACCCACTTCAGAAAACAGTTTCTGGCAGGTGAAAGATGCGATGTAGCCACTCTGGACTGGTTTGCAGAGCATATTGGCGTTCCGGCAATAGATCATTGGTGGCAGACAGAATCCGGCTGGCCTATGCTTGGATTATTGACTCATGATGAAAATTATCAGATCAAAAGGGCATCTGCCGGAAAACCTGTTCCGGGATATGATATTAAAATCTTTGATGAAAATGGCTTTGAACTGGATCCCCATCATGAAGGTTACCTTGTAATCAAACTTCCTCTCCCACCAGGCGCCATGCTTGGAATCTGGAAAGACTATGGTCGTTTTGAAAGCAGCTATCTTTCTCAGTATAAAGGGTACTATTTCTCAGGAGACGGCGCCATACAGGATGAGGACGGTTATATATTCATTACGGGAAGAGTGGATGATGTAATCAATGTAGCAGGACACAGGCTTTCCACTTCTGAAATGGAAGAAATCGTTTCCTCACATCCGGATGTTGCCGAATGCGCTGTGGTAGGTATTGATGATGATTTAAAAGGACAGGTTCCTTTTGCAACAATAGTTTTAAAAAACGGCTCAGCTATTTCCGAAGAAGACATAGAGAAAGACATTATTCAGATGGTCCGCAACAAAATAGGAGCGGTAGCTTTTCTTAAAAATGCCATGATTGTCAAACGATTACCGAAAACCAGGTCAGGAAAGATTTTGAGAAAGCTGATCAGGACCTTACTGGACGGGAAAGATTTCCAGATTCCATCAACGATTGATGATGAAAAAATCATTGATGAAATTCAGGAAAAAATCAAAGAATATAGGCCTTAAACGGGAAATTAAACATAAATTTAAAATATAATAAATTCAAATTTCAAAAACGAAAGGGATATGAGAAATTACTTGATAGAAGATTTACCACAATATTTTGAAGACTATAAAAAATCTATCAAAAACCCAAAAAAATTCTGGGATAAGGTAGCGGATCAGAATTTCGTGTGGTACCAACGATGGAGCAAGGTTGTTAAGTACGATATGAATGAAGCCAAAATCACATGGTTTAAAAATGCAAAACTCAATATTACCAAAAACTGTATCGACAGGCATCTGGCGATAAGAGGAGATAAAACGGCTATCATCTGGGAACCCAATGATCCTAAAGAACAAGCACAACACATTTCTTACAACGAACTCTATACACGTGTCAATAAAACAGCCAATGTACTTCGTGACATGGGTATTGAAAAAGGAGACAGGGTCTGCATTTACCTTCCTATGATTCCTGAACTTGCCATTACAATGCTTGCCTGCGCCAAACTGGGTGCTGTGCATTCTGTTATCTTTGCAGGATTCTCAGCTTCAGCAGTAGCTTCCAGAGTGAATGACTGTGAAGCGAAAATGGTCATTACTTCGGATGGAAGCTATAGAGGAAATAAAGTTCTTGATCTTAAAAGCATAGTAGATGATGCATTGGAAAAGACACCAACTGTTGAAAGTGTTCTTGTGGTAAAAAGAACCCACAATGAAATCAAGATGAAAGAAGGAAGAGATCACTGGATGGCTGATTTGTATGAAAAAGCTTCTCCTGATTTCGTCACTGTCATTATGGATTCTGAAGATCCCCTTTTCATCCTGTATACTTCCGGGTCTACAGGAAAACCAAAAGGAATGCTTCATACCTGCGCCGGCTATATGGTGTATACCGCTTATACCTTTAAAAATGTATTCAATTATAAGGAAAATGATATCTATTGGTGTACTGCGGACATCGGTTGGATTACCGGACATTCTTATATCCTTTACGGACCTCTATTGAATGGCGCAACAACAGTAATTTTCGAAGGCGTTCCTACCTATCCTGAACCAGATCGTTTCTGGGAAGTGATTGAAAAGCATAAGATCACTCAGTTTTACACCGCCCCTACAGCTATACGTTCTTTAGCAAAAGAAAGTGCAGAATGGGTAGATAAGCATGATCTTAGCTCCCTTAAAGTAATAGGTTCTGTGGGGGAACCTATCAATGACGAAGCATGGCATTGGTTCAATGACCATGTCGGAAGAAAAAAATGTCCTATTGTAGATACCTGGTGGCAGACAGAAACAGGAGGAATTATGATTTCACCGCTTCCTTTTGTGACACCCACCAAACCTACCTATGCTACCCTTCCATTGCCAGGTGTACAGCCTGTCCTGATGGATGATAAACGAAATGAAATTACAGGTAACCAGGTAACCGGAAATCTTTGCATCCGTTTTCCATGGCCGGGAATTGCAAGAACCATCTGGGGAGACCATCAGAGATATAAAGAAACGTACTTCACAGCCTTCCCGGGAAAATATTTTACCGGAGACGGTGCATTAAGGGATGAAGTTGGTTATTACAGAATTACCGGACGTGTAGATGATGTGATCATTGTTTCAGGACACAACCTGGGAACTGCTCCAATTGAAGACAGCATCAACCAGCACCCTGCAGTTGCAGAATCTGCTATTGTAGGCTATCCTCACGATATCAAAGGAAATGCACTTTACGGATATGTAATGCTTAAAGAAACCGGGGAGAGCCGCGATAAGGAAAACCTGAAAAAAGAAATTAACCAACTGATTTCAGATCAGATCGGCCCGATTGCCAAGCTGGATAAAATACAGTTTGTTTCCGGGCTTCCGAAAACACGTTCCGGAAAAATTATGCGTAGAATCCTGAGAAAAATTACTGAAGGTGACTTCAGTAACTTCGGAGATATCACCACTCTTTTGAATCCTGAAATTGTAGAGGAAATCAAAAACGAAAGAATTTAATTAATCATTATTTAACCAATAGTGGGCCCTGGGAATTATTTTCCGGGGCTTTTTGTTTATGGATAAATAAACTCAGAAACTTTATCTTGCAAAAACACAAACATTATCCAATCACTAAAATTAAACACCTGTTCAATAATTATTTTCAAACATTATCTTTTTCTATTGAAAACAGAATGTTAATTAACAAATTATATTGCCTTAAATACAATGATAATCGGAAAATTATTACTAACTTTAGTCATAACTTTAAAACCAATTAACTATGTCAAATATATTAGCTGGACTATTTGAGCATCACAGCGACTACAAAAAACTGGAGGGTGATCTGGAAAATTCAGGATTTGAAAATGAAGATTACATTATATACCTTAATAGTGATTCTAATAATTCACAGTACCTGGCAAGTGTTACGGTAAAAGATAATACACAGATTGACCTTGCACGGAATGTATTTATTCAGAATGCGGCCCTGAAATCATACTTATTTGAAAATATGAGCGTCAGTGAAACAAATTATGATACGATCAAAAAATATATCGACGCAAGAAACAGAGCAGAAATTCATAACAGTCCTGATATTAAGATTAAAACATCAAGCGACGGGATGAATTCTGAAGTAAAATTCTAATCATATAAAAACCTGATAACCGGAGATCCGCAGTGTATGCTGCGGATCTTTTATGTTTGAAAAAAGTAAAAAATTTCGTATTTTCGTCTAATTATAGGCATGTGCACAAATGAGTTACGATTTAGAACAAGAGAATAAGGAAATCCTTGCAAGATATAAGGACCTGATTTCTAACACATACAGAACGTTGGATGAGGAAAATAATAAGCTCATCCGGAAGGCATTCGATATCGCTCTGGATGCCCACAAGGATCAAAGGAGAAAATCCGGGGAACCTTACATCTACCACCCTATTGCTGTTGCTAAAATTGTAGCGACAGAAATTGGTCTGGGTGCTACTTCTATTGCCTGTGCGCTTTTGCATGATGTGATTGAAGACTCTGATTACACTTACGAAGATCTGAAGAAAATCTTTGGAGAAAAGATCGCGAATATCGTGAATGGACTGACCAAGATTTCCATCATGAACCATCAGAATATCTCTGTGCAGTCTGAAAACTACAGAAAACTGTTACTGACCTTATCCGAAGACTTCAGGGTGATTCTGATTAAAATTGCGGACCGCCTCCACAATATGCGGACCCTGGAGAGTATGGCCCCGGACAAACAGAAAAAAATTGCTTCTGAAACGGTTTATATCTACGCTCCGATGGCTCACCGTCTTGGATTATATAACATCAAATCTGAGCTGGAAGACCTTTCTTTAAAATATAACAATCCTGAAGTATATAACGAAATCACGGAAAAATTGGAATTAGCCAAAGAAAGCCGTGAAAGGTATATCGAAGAGTTCAAAAAAGAAGTATCCGAAAGATTACATGAAGAAGGCTTAAACTTTAAAATCAAAGGCCGCGCAAAAGCCATTTCCTCTATCTACAGGAAAATGCTGAAGCAGGGAGTTTCCTTTGAAGAAGTTTTTGACAACTATGCCATCAGAATTATTTATAAATCGGATGCTAAAAATGAAAAATTCCTTGCCTGGAAGATCTACTCTATCGTTACAGACGTGTACCACAGTAACCCTTCAAGAATGCGTGACTGGATTACCCAGCCCCGTTCTACAGGGTATGAGAGTTTGCACTTAACCGTTTTAGGGCCTGACAAAAAATGGATTGAAGTACAGATCCGTTCAGAAAGGATGGACGAAATCGCTGAAAAAGGAGTTGCCGCACATTATAAATACAAAGAAGGGTATAAGCAAAGCTCCGATGACAGAAACTTTGAAAAATGGGTCACTGAAATCCGTGAAGTACTGGAGCAGCAGCAGAACCTTTCCACTTCGGAACTTTTGGACAACATTAAGCTTAACCTATATTCCAAAGAAGTATTTGTCTTTACGCCAAAAGGAGAGATTAAAATCCTTCCGACCAATGCTACGGCTCTGGATTTCGCCTTCTCTGTTCACTCCGATCTGGGAATGAAATGTTTAGGGGCTAAAATCAACGGTAAGCTTGTTCCTATTTCCTATATCCTTCAAAACGGAGATCAGGTAGACATCCTTTCCTCTCAGAATCAGAAACCAAAATCTGACTGGCTGGAATTTGTGGTGACCTCAAAAGCCAAGTCCAAAATCAAGAGTTACCTGAACTCTCAGAAAAATCAGCTTGTAGAAGAAGGAAAAGAAATCCTGCAGAGAAAGCTCCGTCATGCGAAAATCAATTTCAATGATGAAGAAATTAACAAGCTGCAAAAGTTCTTCAATTTAAAATCATCTCAGGAATTATTCCTTAAATTCCAAAGTAATGAGCTGGATGTCAGCAGCCTGAGAAGATATATAGAAAGTAAAAATGTATTCAACAACTTACTTTCAAGATTCAGAAAATCACCCAATAAAAGCCAGCATTTCGAGGAACCGAAAGAGGAAAACCTTGATATGATTGTCTTTGGAAAAGATGAAGAGAAGCTTAACTACAGCTATGCAAAATGCTGTACCGTAATTCCGGGAGATAAAATTTTCGGATTTATCACCATTTCAGATGGAATCAAGGTACACAGTGACAACTGCCCGAATGCCATTAATCTGAGAGCCCAGTACGACTACCGTGTAATTCCTGCTAAATGGGTGAATGCGGAAAGCTTCAAAAACAGGGTGAAAATTGAGATTGAAGGACTTGACAGAATGGGAATGATCAACGATATTACAACGGTCATCAGCGGAAGTATGGGAATGGATATGAAAAGTATGTCCATTGAATCCAACAACGGTGTTTTCACAGGAAATATCAATCTAGAAGTCAAAAATAAAGGTCAGCTTGAAGAGACCTTTAGAAAACTTAAAAGTATTAATGGTGTTTCCAGAGTGAGACGACTACAATCATAACATGAATTTATCTCTTTACTTTAAAAAATTTTTCAACAACAGTCAGTCATCAGGAATTATTCTTATTTTCTGTGTACTTATTTCATTGCTTATTGCCAACTCCTCTGCTGCAGAAAATTTTCAGCAATTTTTAGACAAGGAAGTGGGGACTCATCTTTTCGGGCTTGAATATCCTGTCAGCATCTGGATCAATGACGGGCTGATGGCTATATTCTTCCTTCTGGTAGGCCTTGAAATAAAACGTGAACTCATAGAAGGAGAACTTTCATCCTTTAAAAATGCCTCCCTGCCCATTTTTGCCGCTGTAGGCGGAATGCTTGTCCCGGCTGTAATTTACAGCATTTTCAATACCGGGACAGAATACAGCAATGGCTGGGGAATTCCTATGGCTACGGATATTGCTTTCTCTTTGGCTATCATTTCAATGCTGGGTAAAAAGATTCCGAATTCTATCAAAATATTTTTAGCAGCATTGGCTATTGTAGATGATCTGGGAGCTATTCTGGTGATTGCCATTTTCTATACTGAGCAGATTCACTGGAGTTATCTTCTGTTATCTTTTGGAGTAACGGCCTTACTTTTTATCTTAAACTTTTTAAAAGTAACCAGAATTATCTTTTATATCATTCCGGGACTGTTTTTATGGTATTTCCTTCATCACTCCGGAATCCATGCTACTATAGCAGGTGTTTTACTTGCATTTTCAATTCCTACCAACGCTTCCAATGTAGAAATATCACCTTTGGAAAAACTGGAGCATCAGCTCCATATTCCGGTCAGTTTTCTGATCATGCCGATATTTGCATTAACAAATACCAATATCACTTTTTCCAATGAAATGGTGACGGGAGTTACAAGTACATTAGGATTGGGAATTATCTGCGGACTGGTATTGGGCAAACTTCTTGGCATCAATTTATTCTCATTGATTGCCATCAAATTAAAGCTTAGTTCCCTGCCCCAGAACAGCAACTGGCTGCAGATGATTGGTGTAGGTCTGCTGGCTGGTATTGGATTTACAATGTCTATTTTTATTGCACTGCTCTCCTTCAAAGAAGAAATTCCGATTCAGGATGAGGCTAAGTTTGCCATTCTGATTGCTTCCTTTATTGCTGCAATTGCCGGATTTACGATCCTTAGCATAAGTTCAAAAGAAAACCCTGAGCTGGAGGAAAATTAATCTTTCTTCCGGTTCTCCAACTTTCTTTTATGTTCCTCATCGCCATCAAAATCCGGCTCAGTAATCTGAGCATGATATTCTGAGGCTTCTTTCCGGATTTCATCTGACAGCAGCTTTTCTATTCTGAGTTTTCTGATTGCCATATTCAGCTCATTCCCGAATAAAAGAAGATACACGTTTACATTCACCCAGACCATCAGCAGGATCATACTTCCTATGGACCCGTAAAGAACGTTATACCGTGCAATATCCTTTACATAAATGGCAAAAATATAAGTTGTGACCACAAACAGCACAGTAGTCAGGATTGCTCCCGGAACCGCCTGACGGAATCTTGTTATTTTCACAGTTCCCAGCCAGTAAAATAGTGTCAGAAGTATAAAGTAAAAAAGCGGAAAGGAAACGAAACCGATAATCTTGGAAAGGTTGTCCACAAGCCAGGTAATTTCATAAGCCGGCGTAAAAGGTTTCATAACAACTTCCGCATAGTAAACTCCAAAAAGGGCCAGAAATACAATGGTAATAAAGCCAATTGTAATAAAAAAGGAAAGGATGAATTCTTTTACATCGCTCAGCTTTTCATCCGAATTCTCATTAAAGCCATTAATCAGGGAAAAAGTTCCGTTTGTGGCAAAAAGCAAAGCCAGCAAGATGGTCAGATTACTGATCCCTTTCATATTGGGAACAATATTGGCCTCAATATATCCTCGTATATCCCCTTCCATGTTGGAAGGAAAAACATTGTGCATCAATACTTCAAAAATATAAAACTGCAGCTTGGCATAATGCGGCATATAAGGCAAGACAGAAAGCAGGAAGAGAATAAACGGAAACAGACTTATCGTAAAGCTCCACGAAATAGCAGCTGCTTTTCTTCCTATTTTCCCTTTAAAAATTCCGGAGATATAAATCTGAAACATCTGCCAAAGCGATATTCCCAAAACAGGAATATGGATGCTGTCGAAAAACTCTTGAATCTTTAAAATAAATTTAGGAACCTTTACACTCATCGATCTGTTTGTCTTTTATACAAAGGTAGGGGAATTAAATTAAATGGGAAAAGATAGAAGGTAATAGGTGGCAGGAATTAGGGGTTTTGAGTTTGAGAGTGGGAGTGTTTGAGAGTTAAGATTTTTTAAAGTTTAGGGTCTAAAGCTGGGTAACCAACAAAAAAACTAATCCCGGAACTAAAAAGCCAGCAACAAAAGAACCTCGCAACCAAAGCTTGAACTTTCCATCCCGAAACTCTATCTTTGCAGCCTGAAACTTCTTACAATGCGAATCAGCTTACTTTGTATCGGTAAAACAGATGATAAGGAAATTACATCTTTGATCAGTTATTATCTTAACCGCCTGCCCAAACACTGGAATTTTGAAATCATTGAAATTCCGGACGTAAAAAATGCCAAAAATCTGTCTCCTGACCTTCTTAAAAAAGAAGAAGCTAAATTATTTTTAAATCATATTGATAAAAACGATCTGGTTGTTATTCTTGATGAGAAAGGAAAACAGTTTACCAGCCGGGAATTTTCAGCAAAAATTGATGCATGGATGAATTCTTCAGTAAAAAAAATACATATTCTGATTGGAGGTGCTTACGGCTTTTCTGAGGAAATCTACAACAGAGCCAATGAAAAAATGTCTTTATCCAAAATGACTTTTACCCATCAGATGATCCGCCTGTTTATTGTGGAGCAGCTTTACCGTGCAGATCAGATTTTGCAGGGAAAACCTTATCATAACGATTAAAGTAAAAAAAGCTATTTTCAAAAGTTAAATAATTGGGCTTTTGTCATTGACAACATCGAATCTTCGATTTCTGACGAAGGAAGAATCTCATTGATAACCAGAAGCATGAGATTCTTCATTACATTCCATTTCATTCAGAATGACATTTTTGAGGCAACTTCTTTATTATTTCAGACTGAGCTGCCTCTTTGCTTCACCTATAACAAAAGCAACGGAATTGGCGATATTAAAACTCCTGATAAGTTTTGACATAGGAATGATCAGATGATTATCAAAACGGTCAAGAACATCTTTACTCAGCCCTGCACTCTCCTTTCCGAAAACCAGCCAATCCCCGTCCTGAAAATCAGTTTCCAGATAAGATTTTTCAGCATGTGAGCTCATTAAAAAAACACGTGACCTATCAGGAACAGTCTCAATCCATTCTTCTATATCTGCATATTCCGAAACATCAAGATGTACCCAATAATCCAATCCGGAACGCTTCAGGTTTTTATCATTAATTACAAATCCAAAAGGATGTACCAGGTGTAATCTGCTTTCCGTTCCCACACACAATCTTCCGATATTCCCTGTATTATTAGGTATTTCGGGTTCTACAAGAACAATATTCAACATTTTTCTATTTCTTAATTCTTTTTTTAACAGTTACACCAGTTTGGTTTTAGTATGGATTTAATTAAATGATTTGGAAGGAGTAGTTTTCTGTTATTTTTTTGAACATTTAGCGTAAAAATCAGTCAGCACTGCTTTTTCATATCCCAAAGCGACTGCTTTGTCAAGGTTTTCGCAGGCTTCTTTTGACTTGGAAGTATCAAACAGGATCATAGCCTTGCTCACATAAGACTGCGAAAATTTCGGGTCTATAGAAATAGCTTTATTAGCATCGGCTAACGCCTCCTTGTATTTTTTCATTTTAAAATAAACATCTGCCCGCCCGTTATAAAGTAATGATTCCGGTTTTTCTGCAAGAAGCTGATTATAATCTTTTAAAGCTCCATCCAGGTCGCCATTATTTTTTTTCAGATTGGCAAGCCCTGTTTTTGCAAAAATATTGTCAGGAGCAAAAGTCAGAATCTGGTTAAGATCTTTAATCGCAAGATCCTCTTTTCCCTGGCTATCGTAGATTTTGGAACGGGTAAGATATAAATCTGCTGTTTCAGGATTTACTTTGAGTCCTTTCTCTATATATTCCAGGGCTTTCACTTTGTTTCCTTTCTGGCTGTAAAGCGAAGACAAATTGACGTATACAGAAACTGACAAAGGGTTTGCTTTCAGAGCAGAATCATAAGATTTGAAAGCCTGAGTAGTTTTTCCAAGCCTTCTCTGTGCTGTTCCCAGATAATCGTAATATTCTGATTGAAATTTTTGGATCTGTTCTTTCTCTGCCAGCTTTAAATATTGCTCTTCAGCACATTTATAATCAGCTTTTTTAAAACATTCTTCAGCCAGTTTTTTATCCTGGGCATAGAAATTAAGAAAGAAACAGAAGAAAGTTACTAATAATAAAGTTTTTTTCATGAAGTTATAGTTTGTTTGTTGATCACTTTTTTGGCGAGTGCACCAAATATCACTCCCAATAAAGATCCAACAAACGCCCCCACCAAAATATCTATCGGGAAATGCACTCCTAAATATATACGGCTGTAGGAAACTACCACGGCCCATACAAATATAGCATATGGAAACCATTTAAGCTTATTTTTCAATAAAATACTTAAAAAGGAAGCCAAAAAGAATGTATTGGACGCATGGGCTGAATAAAAACCATACTGTCCGCCGCATTTCACGATTCTCATGTGATGTTCCAGAGTGGGGTCATGGCAGGGTCTGAGTCTTGCCACACCATATTTGAAGACACCGGCAAGCTGGTCAGAAACCGTTGCGCCAATTGCTAGGAATATAAGGATAAAAACTAACGATCTTAGTTTATAGTTTTTGTATAAAAAATAAAGAAAAATAATGTAAAGAGGCACCCAGATCCAGGTACTTGAAATCAGCATCCAAAACTGGTCAAAAGATGAATTGCCCAAATTATTAAGGTAGAGAAATACCTTCTTATCTTCCTGAATGATTTCCTCCATGGTTATCTGCTTACAGGTCCTTCGTAAGTCTCATCATCTGCCGGCTTAGGTTTTGGAGGCTCATTAGACGCAACAGAAGAAGGCTCTGTAAGAATATCTTTCTTGATATCATTCACAGGATTGAAATCTTTGGCAGCATCTTTCACCTTCTCGATTTCACGCTTGATTTCAGAAACAGGATTATCTGTTTCCTTCATGATTTCAGTTTTGATATCTTCTACTGCTCCACGCATTTTTCTAACGCCTGCACCTAGGTCACGCGCAATCTGAGGCAGTTTATCCGGACCGAATAATACAACGATTGCAATGGCAATGAGTGCCATTTCTCCAATGCTTAATTCCATGCGGTAAAATTACGAAAGATTATTCCATTTACAGACTGTAAACTAAAAATTTAAACAAATTTTAAGATTTTACATCAGGGTTGCGAGTTAAGTGATTCGGGTTTGTTTTGTTGCGGGTTAACTTATAATCCTAAACCTTGAACTTTAAACTTTAAACCTTGAACTTTAAGCTCCCTACCCCTTGCTACCTGCCACCTATAAATTAACAAATATTTAATTCAAAACAATGAGAATTAAACAATAATTCTGTATATTTATAACACACAAACCAATAAATATTAATTATGAAAAAACTAGTGACTACTTTTAAAGTTTTCGCCGTACTATCGGTATTGGCTCTCAACAGCTGCCAGAATGAAAACAACGAAATGAACCAACAGGAAACAGTTCAGTCAAAGGTAACTGTTGCCGATCTGAAGAAGGAGATCACTCCTCTTTCGACTCAAATTGTTCCTGAAGCTGTTCAGCACCAACTGGATGAATCCGGAAAAAATCTTGAAGCCTATCTGAAAAATGATTTACAGATTGCAGGAGTAAATGTACTGGGTAAAATTACAACACAGCAAGGCATTGAACTATCCAAAAAACTGATTACAGATAAAGACCAGTTTATTGCATCAGGAAACATCACGGATCCTTCTTCTGTAAAAATCGGGAAAATCAGAGACCTGTATGATGAAGAAAACCTGACAACGGCACAACAAGGATTAAATGAAGCAATCACAGAAGAACTAAAAGCAGGAATCAATGTTATGGAAATAACATGGAACAGCAAAAGCGGGAAATTTACCACATTTTGCTTTTATGGTGACACAGGTATTATCTGGGATAACATTTTCGGAGGTCTTGTTATGATGGATACCCGCGGACATTCAGCAGCATCTGACGAAGCTTCTAAAGTAGCTTCTAAATGGTATAAACAGTGGTGGACTGCTAACTGGCTATGGGGTTCCAAGCGAGGTGAAGCCGGATATCAGATTACCATTTATTATTCCGGTTCTACAGTGTCCAATGCAGATGTAAGTGATTGGGGCTATATCAGCTTAGGAAAGGCAAAAAGCGAAAGTAAAATTACAAAAAGGACAGGTGCTTACGGACAATGCCGCTATGCATTGGGACTTTGTACTCCTACAGGTTCTTTAAGCTTTAATTCCACTAATTTTTCTGTATCATTCTCCGGATTGGGCAGCAATATAGTAAGTAACGGGACAAAATCCCTTTATCCATAATTCTCATAAAAATCTGATTAACAAGACCGGGAAGCCTTTTACAAGCTTCCCGGTCTTTTATAGGTTATATTTTCTGATACTACCATATTCTGACTTTTGATTTCAGGGCTTCTATTGCATTTTCCTTCAATCCGAAAGTATTAATCAGTATTTCATACAACTGAATATCATTTTCTATCGTTACAGACTCTTTTGCACCATCATCAGACCTGATGTTCAGAACGTGATCCGTATAGGTATAACGGGCATTCTCATCTACTTTTGAGAGGATCAGCTTATTCTTAAAATGAGAATCCGGATGTGTAGACAGGTACCAATTCGAAATCTCAAGATCAATAGGCTCTACATGCTCAGGAATAAAGCGGTACACCGGAAGCCATTGCTCTTTCCACATCCAAAGGGTATAGGTATTTTCTCTATGGGAAACTTTAAATATTCCGTTGGGCGTTTGCTGCTGATCTTCTTCATTTAAAAGTATTGGCGAAGTAAGTGTAGCAGTTCCAAATCCGCAGTCTACAACGTACTTTTTATCTTCAAAATCAACAATAAGCAGTAAATGAGTCTGTGCAGCAACGCTGTCTTCCTGCCTTCCCCATACTACCCTTCCCAGCTGAAGCTTTACTTTAAATCCTAAATATTTTAAAACTTCACTTAAAAGCAGGTTTTGTTCATAACAGTATCCTCCCCTTGATTCAACAACCAGTTTTTTAAAGACATCACCAGCATTCAAAGAAGGTACTTTCCCTGTATAAGGGTCTATATTTTCAAACGGAATGTGTTTGGGATGAAGCTGATGAATTTTCTTCAATGTTTCCATATTCATTTCCGGAATACCGGAGAAATGAATCCGTTCGAGATACTTTTCAAAGTCTGATGCATTCATAATTTTGTTTTTCCTGTTTCAAAACTGAGTAAAACTGCTTCAGTAAAGTTATCGAATAGATTGAGCCCAAAGCTACAAATATATTCAGAATAGAACAGATCTATTATTTCTGAAAGTCTTTTTCAGAGGTTACATCAATCAGATCTTTTCTTTTTTTCTGAAAAGCAGAATAAGTAATCACAACGCTGAGAGCCATTAAAATAAATGCCAGGAAAAACGGTGCTCCTGAAAATTTGAATGGTGCTTCATCATGGGTAAAAAAGTAAAACAAATTCGTCATCATCGGAGGTCCGATAATAGATGTGGCACTCATTAAACTCGTTAATGCCCCCTGAAGTTCACCTTGCTCATTGGAAGGAACACTTTTCGTAATTACAGACTGTAAAGCCGGTCCGCAGATTCCTCCTAGACAATACGGAATCAGAAATACAAACATCATCCAGCCTTCTGATGCAAAGGCAAACAACAGCATTCCCACTGCGTAGAAAGCCAAACCGTAATAGATACTTTTCTGCTCTCCAAGCCTTGGAGTTGTCCATCTGATAAGACCACCCTGTACAAGTCCGACCAATAAACCTACTACTCCTAACGAAATCCCCACCATTCTTTCTGTCCAGCTGAACTTATACATGGTAAAGAAACTCCAGTTACTCTGTACTGCATGCCCTGCAATGTAAATTAAGATCAATGAAACGATAAGTCCGGAAATTTCAGGATGTTTCCCTAAAAATTTAAATGAGCCAATAGGATTCGCACGCTTCCAGTCGAATTCTCTCCTTTTATCTTTATCAAGACTTTCAGGAAGAATAAAATATCCGTACAGGAAATTAAGCAGACACAAACCTGCTGCGGCATAGAAAGGAACTCTGGCACCGTAATGTCCGAGAACCCCACCGAGAACAGGTCCTATGATAAAACCTAATCCAAAAGCGGCTCCTATCAGTCCGAAATTTTTCGCCCGGTCTTCATCCGTAGAAATATCTGCAATGTAAGCACTGGCGGTGGTTACACTTGCACCGGTAATTCCGGCAATAATTCTTCCCATAAACAGCCACCAGATCGTGGGCGCTAATGCAAGGAAAATATAATCCACAGCAAATCCGAAAAGGGAAATCAGGATAATGGGCCTTCGCCCGTATTTATCACTCAGGTTACCAACTAACGGCGAAAATATAAATTGTGTAAATGCATAGGCAAATCCAAGCCAGCCGCCATATTTTGCGGCTTCACTGATATCTGCATGAATAAGTTCTTCAATTAATTTAGGAACAACAGGAATGATGATCCCCCATCCCGTAATATCAATCAGTAAAGTAATAAATATGAAGCCTATAGCTGCTTTTTTCTTTGAATTTTCCATGATGGTGCAAAATTAATGAAATCTGAAAAATAATGATTCTAAATTAAGAGCTGCTCACATAAATACTAAAAAATCAAATGCTTAAAATAATGACAAATAATGCATTACATATAAAAAAGCTTTTTTTTTTTCATATTTCTTTATGTTAAAAAGAAAAAGGCCGTCTCTTTCGAAACGGCCTTTACTAATTTATTGTAGTTTGTATTACTTTGAAACAAGTTCTTCTTTTGCAGAAGTGGATCTGCCGTGTACCTCTTCTTCTTTTCCTGTTTTAAGGAAGTCATAAGCAATTGCAGATGCAACAAAGATGGATGAATAAGTACCGAAACCGATACCGATTAACATCGCAAACATGAATCCTCTCAGGTTATCACCACCGAAAATGAAGATCGCAAGGATAACCAGAATCGTAGTGAATGAGGTGTTGAATGTTCTACCCAATGTACTTGAAATAGAGTCATCAAACAGACCTGCCAATGTTAAAGATTTTTTCTCTCTCAGGTATTCTCTGATTCTGTCGAAGATAATTACCGTATCGTTAATGGAGTAACCCAATACTGTAAGGATCGCAGCAATGAAATCCTGGTTGATCTCCATGTTGAAAGGCATATACTTGTGAAGCAGTGAATATGCTCCTAAGATAATTACCGCATCGTGGAAAAGAGCAGCAACCGCTCCAAGGGAGAACTGCCACTTTCTGAATCTTACAAGGATATAAATGAAGATCATTGCCAGAGCAGCTAATACCGCATAGATACCGTGAGTCTGGATATCATCAGCCACTGAAGGTCCTACTTTCTCAGAAGAAATAATTCCTGCATGGTCTTTATCAGCAGATTTGAAATCTTTCAATGTTGTTCCTGCCGGTAACTGTGATTTTAATCCTTCAAATAATTTTTGCTCAATAATCTGGTCAGCTTTTAAAGATTCATCCTGGATCAGGTAATCTGTAGAGATCTTTAATTGTTTGTTGTTTCCAAAAGTTTTAGCTTCTACAGAAGAGTTTTTACCATCTTCAGTTTTGAATAATGCCACTAATTTTTCTTCAACATCTTCAGCTTTTACATCTTTATCAAATCTTACCACATAGTATCTACCTCCTGTAAAGTCGATACCGTATTTGAAACCGTGCGTTGCAATTGAAATGATACAGATAACTGTAAGAACAGCTGAAATGATGTAAGCATATTTTCTCTTTCCGATGAAATCGATCCAGGTATTTCTGAACAGGTTCTTCGTAGCCGGAGTCCATACAGAAAGACCTTTTCCTTTATTTAATCTTGAGAAGATCATTACTCTTGAAAGTAGTACAGACGTAAATAATGTCATTAAAATACCGATCATCAACGTCAGTGCAAAACCTTTGATAGGTCCTGTTCCGAAGAAGAACAATACAACTGCCGTAAGGAAAGTAGTAGTGTGACCGTCAATAATCGCGTTCAATGCATGTTTGAAACCATCTTTGTAAGCTTCAAGAATACTTTTCCCGGCGAATAATTCTTCTTTTGTTCTTTCATAAATGATAACGTTCGTATCTACTGCAACTGCCATCGTAAGAACGATACCTGCGATACCTGGAAGCGTAAGCGTAAAGTCTCCCGAATCCATAATACCGAAAATATAGAATAAGTTGATCACCATTGCAATTACCGCATATACACCAGCTCCACCGTAGTAGAAAATGATATAAACAATGATAATAGCAAATGCGATGATGAACGACATTAAACCAGAGTCAATAGCCTCCTGTCCTAAAGACGGACCTACAACCGTAGCCTGAACTACTTTTGCACCTGCAGGCAATTTACCGGCACCTAACACATCTACAAGCTCCTTAGCTTCTTCCTGAGAGAAGTTACCGGAAATCTGTGTTCTACCGTTAGGAATAGCGTTCACAACGTTCGGAGCGGTGTATACTCTGTTGTCAAGAGTTACTGCAACCGGTTTTCCAACGTTTTTCTCTGTTAATGTTTTCCACTCTTTTGCTCCTTTGGAATCCATCTGCATGTCTACCACTACTCTGCTTAGTTCATCATAACCGATGCTTGCAGTTTCAACAGCACCGTCTACCGGAGCTTTTTGATTGATGTTACCTCTGATCGCATACAATACCAGGCTTTCAGTATCAGTAGCTTCAGGTTTGTAACCCCACATGAACTGTGTATATTTAATGTTAGCCGGACGTAAAGACTGAGCTACTTTGCTGTTCAGAATTTTGTTTACAACTGCAGTATCAGATAATTTTACATTGGCAACACCATTGGTTCTTAATTTGTCAAGCTGTAAAAGGCTCATGAAGTTCACATTCTTTGCAACTCCCATAGAATCTCCTTTTGCAGCAACCATAGTTGTTAAAGTCTGGAAATAAGGCGCAATTTCAGGAACCTGCTGTACTTCCCAGAACTGAAGTTTTGCAGAAGTCTGAAGCATTTTTTTCACTTTATCAATGTCCTTCATACCAGGCATTTCCACAGAAATTCTAGCGGTACCAGGTACTCTCTGAACGTTTGGCTGGATGGCTCCAAGTTTGTCAATTCTCGTTCTGATGACCTCAAAAGCTGTTCCTACAGATGCATCGATCTTTCTTTTAACAATGCTTTTTACCTGATCATCAGGAGTGTTATACTTCACCTCAGTAAGGGTAGTATTTCCGAAAATTTCCGGATCTGCCAGCTTAAGATTTGCACCTTTAGCTTTGTTAATTGCATCGAACTGCTCGAAGAAGTTGTCGATGTAAGATTTTGTAGAATTCTTCTGTGCTTCATCCGTTTTGTTTAAAGCCTCGATAAGAACAGGATTTGTAGAATAATTCGTTAAATCATTCACAAGATCTCTTTGGTTGATCTCCAAAAGAACATTGATCCCCCCTTTCAGGTCAAGACCAAGTTTCATTTCCTTGTCTTTGGCTTTAGTGTAATAAAGTTTTGTGAATCCTAAATTCAAAGTATCCTTAGAAAGTCTTGCGATTTCTTTCTGATACTTCTCCGGATTGTCTCCTGCAATAGCAGTCGCCTGCTTT
>NZ_JAYSDT010000030.1:0-52817 GCF_041914225.1 Chryseobacterium sp. | reverse complement strand
TTTTAAACTTTTTGTCTAAATTATAGTCGTACTAGTTACGGGGGAGCTTACAACACAATCTATACTAAAAGATATAGCCGTTTTACATTTAGTTTTTCCTTGTAAAAGCAATTGTAATAGTGTAGGGTTGAGATGTATTGGGGCTAATCATATCAAATACAATATTGCCTCCACTCTCAGTAAAAGCATAAGTTGGAATTCCATTAGGTGATCCGCTTGAAGCTACAAAACTAATGATCACAGGTGTAAATTCCGAAAGACTTACTCCAGTCGCTACTACTACAGGAGGAGCGTTTACAGCAATATTCGAAACAGTGATATCTGCCGGAAGTGCTTTAGCAACTCTATTAGCATAACCTAAATTACCACTATTATCTGCAAGAATCTGTCTTGTAAAATTAGGATTGCTATTAGCATCTGTTAATGCTCTCCCTCTAATAGTTCCATTAACATCTAAAGTAGCTGTTGGGATCGTTGTATTTATACCTACTTGAGCGCTGTAAAAAACACTGCTGCAAATGGCAAGTAATAAAAATTGTGTTTTTTTAATCATTTGAATTAAATTTTAATTGTTAATCATTAGGTTTTCAGAAAACAGGGATTAATAATAACCCCTGTGTTTCTTTCAGAACAAGTCAATTGGGTTTTAAAACTTATGAAACTTCACATTATAATTGTGACACAAAACTATTAAATGGCTTTGAAGATTAATGAAATACACTGTATACAATATGTGTACATGTTAGTTTTTGACTGTTTATTTTGTATACAATGAATATGTTTCTAGCAGTCAAAAAGTTTAGTTGTATTGTAATTAAGGATATCCATAATTCAGATTTGATATTCCTGATTAACTTTGTGAAAGATTAAAACTTAAGGAGGACTGGTGCTTATTTTCCAATACCTGAATTCTTTCTTTTCATAACATCCTCTTTTTGACTACAACAAACTAACTTTTGGCTACATCCGGACTGTCAAATCATTGCAACTTTGCTTCAACAAAATAGTAATACAATGAAAGTATTTGTAACAGGAGCATCTGGCTTTAACGGCTCTGCAGTTGTAAAAGAATTAATTGGTGCCGGACATCAGGTCGTAGGTTTGGCCCGTTCGGAAAAATCGGCAGAAATCATTCATAATCTGGGTGCTGAAGTATTGAAAGGCAGTCTTGAGGATCTTGATATCCTGAAACAGGCCGCTGCTGATACGGACGGTATCATTCACTGTGGCTTCAACCATGATTTTATGAAGGGTGGGGCAACTACATTCTCTGAGGCTGCAGCAACAGACAAAAATGCCATCCATGCAATGGGAGAAATGCTTACGGGCACAGATAAATCTATTGTGATAACTGCAGGAATGCTGGGCTTGCCCGCCATCAATGGTTTTATAACGGAAGATAGCATTGCGGAAAATTCACTCAGGTCATCTGAAGCTGCTGCATTGGCTTTAGCTGAAAAAGGAGTGAATGCCTCAGTGATCAGGCTGGCCCCTTCGGTTCATGATAAAGGTGATGAAGGCTTCATTCCTTTCATAATTCATCAGGCACGCAAAAACGGAGTTTCAGCTTATCCGGATGCCGGCAAAAACCGCTGGATAGGAGTACATCGTTTGGATGCTGCAAGGGCTTTCCGTTTAGCTTTGGAAAAAGGACATAGAGGAGCGCGGTACAATGTGGTAGAGGAACACAGCATTGAGATAAAAACTATAGCCGAAGTTATCGGCGAAAGTCTGGATCTGCCGGTTATCTCCGTTTCCGGCGAAGAACTTCAAAAGCATTTTGAGTGGATGAGTCACTTTATTACAATGGATTGCCCTGTAAGTAACCTCAAAACACAGGAAATGCTGGGCTGGAAACCTGTACACATTGGATTGCTGGAAGATATGCAGCAGCATTATTTTTAAAAGACCGATGCAAAACATTAAAGTAAACGTAAATTTTAAGATTTCAAAATGAAAAAGATACTTATAACAGGTGCCAATCAGGGGATTGGTTTTGAGACCGCCAGGCAGCTGGCTGCACTTGGACATTATGTTTATCTCGGTAGCCGCAACCGGTCAAATGGGCTGGAAGCACAGGAAAAACTGAACAAGGCAGGTTTTCAGAATGTAGAATGCATTGAAATAGATGTTACGGATATTCATTCCATACAATCTGCGAGACAGGTCCTGGAATCCAAAACAGAGCAGCTGGATATGCTGATTAACAATGCCGGAATTGCAGGTGAACAGCCGCAGAATATATCCGGTGGAAGTATGAGCAACCTTCGGAATGTCTTTGAAACCAATTTTTTCGGAGCCGTACAGACCACCCAATTGTTCATTGACCTGTTAAAAAAATCGGATGAGCCAAGAATAATCAATGTGTCAAGTCCTTTGGGTTCCCTTTCCATTCAAAGCGAATCTCCGAATCCCAATTTCAGGATGTACGATGCGTACAGTGCCTCCAAAACAGCACTCAATGCTTTTACCGTTCTTCTTTCAAAAGAACTCCAGGAAACGGATTTTAAAGTAATAAGTGTAGAGCCCGGATATACGGCATCAAATCTTAACCAATATCGAGGCACTCAAACTCCTGAGCAGGCTGCAGGTATCATTGTAAAATTTGTAACTTTACAAGACGTACCGTCAGGTAAGTTTTTTGACAGCAACGGAAACGAGTTAGCCTGGTAATACAAATGCTCTAACAATCAGTTTTAATTTTGAACGATGGAAAAACGGCAAATCCAACGGATAAAAACCATTAGCGAATTTCACCTGCTGCGCGGCCTGCCAAAGCCCGAGCATCCTCTGATCAGTGTGGTCGATTATTCGGCGATCAAAAGACCTTCGGACATTAGCGAAGTAAGTATAGTGCTGGATTTCTACATGATTTCCCAGAAAAGGGGAATTGGCGGGAAAATGTATTACGGACAGCAGGAGTTTGATTTTGATGAAGGAGTGATGGCTTTTATAGAACCCAATCAGGTTTTCAGGATACAGTCAGACCCTGCTTCTGTCGAAAAACGCTCTGGCTGGATGCTGCTCATTCACCCTGATTTTTTATGGAACACACCGCTTGCGAAAACAATTAAACGATATGATTATTTTGATTATTCCGTCAATGAAGCGTTGTTTCTTTCGGAAAAGGAGCAAAAAACACTAAACGGCATCATTGAGAACATTCAACAGGAATATCATACAAATATAGATCAGTTCAGCAAGCAGATTATCATTTCACAGATCGAAAGCCTGCTCAATTATTCTGAAAGGTTTTATAACCGCCAGTTCATAACAAGAGAGAAGGCTAACCATCAGATTTTGGGCCGTCTGGAAAACCTGCTTGAAGACTATTTTGACAGCGATGATTTAACGATGAAGGGATTGCCGACGGTTCAATATATTGCAGATACCTTACATGTTTCGCCAAAATATCTGAGTGGCTTGCTCAAAACATTAACAGGGCAGAGTACACAGCAGCATATCCATGACAAATTAATCAGCAAAGCTAAAGAAAAGCTTTCCACCACCAGTCTATCAGTCAGTGAAATTGCTTATGAGTTAGGATTTGAACATTCACAGTCTTTCAGTAAACTGTTTAAGACAAAAACAGATATGTCACCATTGGAATTCCGGGCTTCCTTTAATTGAGACTGGAGGTCTGGGAAATATCAAAGAAAAATAAAGAAGGATGCTATCCCAGCATCCTTCTTTATTTACATTTTTATGATGTACTGTCTCCTGAATTTAGTGCTTTCCCTCATTAATTTCCTCTACAAGCTTCGAGTTGAAAGCAGGAAGATCTTTGGGAGTCCTGCTGGTAACAAGTCCGGAGTCTACAACCACTTCACAATCTTCCCAATGGGCTCCTGCATTTTTCAAATCCTGACTGATGGAGTGAACTGAAGTTAAGTTCCTGTCTTCAACAACGCCGGCATTGATGAGAACCTGAGGTCCGTGACAGATAGCACCTACAGGTTTATGCTGGGCAAAAAATTCTTTCACGAAGGAAATTGCCTTTTCATTGGTCCGTAGCTGATCAGGATTGATAACACCTCCCGGCAGCACCAATGCATCATAATCTGCGGCTTGTACCTGATCTAAATTCTTATCTACATGATACTCTTTACCCCAGTTTTTTTCTGCCCAGGATTTAATGCTTCCGTTTTCAGGGCTTACAATGTGTGTGATCCATCCCTGTTGTTCCAGATATTCTTTAGGGGAGCTCAGCTCACTCTCTTCAAAGCCATGAGTGGCCAGTATTGCAATCTTTTTTGACATAATTTTATTTTTTTGTGATAAAGCAGTGGCTCAACCTCCTGTAAAACCGCTGATAGCCACTATAAGAAACCCCGCTTCCAGATGCGGGCATGGTGTTATTTCTTTAACTCCTCAAGATTCTCAAATTTATCATGAGAAGCTTTCAGCTGGTGAAGCTGATCGAGCACCACGCGGGAACTTTCCGGACATAGATCACCACTGTCTAAGGCATCCTGATAGGCATCAATAGCAGCACTTTCCCCATACACAACATTTCCGAGTGTAGCACCGGCTGTATCTCCTGCAAAGGAATTTTTTACATCAATCCAGGCCCTGTGGATGGCTCCTGCAGCAGAACCAGACTGATCCGGTGTGCCTCCTCTTTCTGTGATCAGATCGGTAAGCTGGTTTTTCATGGTGTATGACTGTGATACCATATTGTCGTAATCTGCACGCAACAGAGGATATTGGTCCCATACCTTGTCCTCAACTTTAGAAAATCCTTGAATTCTGTCGTTTGTAATGTTCAGTAAATCGTTTAATACTGACACTGTTTTTTCGTTGTTCATATTGTATATTTTTTAAAATGGTAGTATAAACTTTACAAGTGCCGTGCCTTAAACAGCCTGTCTGGTGAGATGTGGTATTTAAAGAAATCTTAAATTTTTAATAGAGATAAAAGAAAAAAGCCCGGGAATTTCCGGACTTTGGGTTAAATTATTGAAATAAGATTTTTATAATTGTTTAAAACGATGACTAAAAAATGATATATTTAAGGAAGTAACTATCATTTTAGCTTATCTTAATTAAGAGGTTTTCTCCCTGTAAAAAGATTAATCAAAACAACGATGATGGCAATCACCAAAAGCGTATGAATTAAATTTCCTGTATCCATACCCGGAATGATTCCGAGCCTTCCTAAAAGCCATACGGCGATGCAGATTACTGCAACAAGCCATAATAAATTTCTCATAATATTATTTTTTGTGGTTAGTGTGATGTATTGGTGGTTCAAGTCTATTGATGCCTTAAGCCTTTGTGGTGGTAGAACGGATTTTTCTGATTGGTTTTGTAGTTCAGAATACCGTTATCTGTTTTTCCATAATTCATATTGCCGGCTTTAAGGTCATCATGCAATTCCGGAACATTATAATGAAATTCTTTACCGTTCTTATAAAGTTTGTTGTCATATGTACGGTAAATCTGATCCTTTTTATAAGTGTTTCCGTCAGGAGCGAGGTATAACTTTTTCTTTTGGCTCTTTTTTCGCAGGCCCAGATAAAGCAAAGAGCTTCCTGCCGCTAAGGCCATTGCTATTTTTACTGTATTGTTCATACGATATCTGTTTTGTTCAAATAATTACAATTTTTTTGCCATTGCATGAAATGTGGTATTTATTTCTTCCCTCCTGTATTTTGATTTAGCATGAATTTCTATGTTTTAGTACGAGGTAAATCTATATTACCGGCAATTTCAAAAGACGGGTTGTCATAAGAGCAATTCAACCAGATACAAAACTCCGGTGAATTTCCTAAACCTGAATATGGTATAATTCCGGAATAATATATCCCTCTGCAGAAAAGAAGTAAACCTACCGGATTCCGATAGGTTTTTGGTACGCAGAAACGATAATCTTTTCAAATCTATATGTTTTTAGTAACCTTTTGAATGCTCAAAGGATTGAATTTACTGAATTGTGTAATCTTTCGTGTCTGCTTCTGACAATCTGAAATAGCCCAAAGGTGCATTGGAAGAGTGGGTCAGGTTACTGATATTCCCGTTAACAGAAGTTGGGGTCGTAGAAAACGGGCCACTGTCTGAACCGGAGGCATTCAGTATTTTCCGGAAATAATCATAATATCTTTTGGAAACTGCAATTAGCTTTATATTGATAACATCTCCTGCAGTCAGGTCTTTATCAGAATAATATACAGGATTCAATCCGCCGTTATTGTTTTCATCATCTTTTACCTTATACTGGGGAAATGCAATATGAGGATTTTTATTACTGAAAACATAATAATTTTTTTCACTGACATTATCCTGATAATAGTACGTAATCTCAATTTCATCCCCTGATATGCCTCCATTATTATTTTGGATAATTTGATCTTCTATTTCAGGAGCAGCTATTAATGTTTCTGTGGCTTTGTAAGTTTCTCCGTTCAAAATGATAGTTAATGTATAGTTTTCTCCGATCACCGGCAGGAAATTATTACAGATATATTCTCCGGTTCCCGGGTTTTCAGTAAAATTAAAAGCTGTATTTGCTGAATTGGTAATTACTATGTTTGCCCCTGAAACGCCTGGAAAATCTGAATTATAATATCCTGTAGTAGTGGAAAGCTTTATTTTCTGACGGTTTCCGGACGTGTTTTTAATCCAGTCTATGGAGGCGTCCACTACCAGTCTGGGTTGTTCTGTATCAAGGTTTACATCAATTACTTTTTCACAGGAAATAAGAAATATTCCCATAACAATCATTGTGTATTTTCTTATTATTTTCATTGCTTTGATTTTATCGGTCAGGATTTAGAATTTAAAATTATACGTAATACCCGGGACTATCCCGAAAATTGATATCTGTCTTGCCTCACTGATTCCGGTGTCCGGATTCTGTCCGAAATTAACGGCTGCCGCATTGCTTCTCCCATAAACATTGTAAATACTGAAGATCCATTCCCCCCTCCATTTTCTTATTTTATCTGCCTTTGGAGTATAGGTTGCGGATAAATCCAAATGATGATAAGCAGGAACGGAATTTCGGTTTCTTTCTCCATAGCTTGCAATGGTAATCCCCTGATACTGGTATTTTCCATTGGGATAGGTAGCTGCTTTTCCCGTCTGATAGGTGAAAATTCCTCCAAAACTCCATTTTTTTGAGAGCTGATAAGCGGCTGTCAGTGATAAATTATGCGTTTTATCATAATTAGCGCGATACCATTGGCCGTTGTTGATTCCGGGTTCGTCTGCATTCCTGCCTGGTGTTCTCTGTTCTGCGCGGGATAGGGTATAGGAAAGCCATCCAGTCAGTCTGCCCGAATTTTTTTTCGCCATAATTTCTAAGCCATAAGCTCTTCCTTCACCATTCAGCATGACCTGTTCAATTGCTTTATGGGCAATAAGCTCTGCACCATCAATATAATCGGCTTTATTCTTTATCTTTTTATAAAAAGTTTCTATTTCCAGGGAGTATTTTCCGTTATTGAAATTCCGGAAATAGCCCAATGCGATCTGGTCCAGAATCTGAGGCTTCAGATATCTGTCGCTGGGAGCCCAGATGTCTAAAGGAGAAACAGAAGCTGTATTGGAAATAAGGTGTACATATTGGGCCATACGGTTATAGCTGGCTTTAAAAGACTGGTTGTCGTCCAAAGCATAAGAAATTCCCAAACGAGGCTCCAGATTGCCAAAACCAATAATTTTTTTATTCTTCCCGTAGCTGATGCTGCCTGTAGGTGTTCCTTCCTCGTAGATCTGCATTTGCTGATTGTAAACAACAGGTTCATTATTGGTGTAAGTATTGACCTGCTGTGCTCCCAGTCGTATAAAATTACTGTACCGTAAGCCGTAAATGACAGACAGGTGATCTGAAAACTTTTGTTCAGCGCTAATATAAACAGCATTTTCCATCGCATTTTTCTTTGCGATCTGATCCGGCATTATGGTTGAATTTTCTCCAAAAGGGGCAATAGTTCCCGGATTGAACCGGTAATAAATAGAGTTCAGTCCATAATTCAGATTCAGTTTATCAGACAGGTAATGTTTGAAATCATATTTGAAATTGTAATTTTTAATATTCGATTTCCAGTCGATTCCTGCAAATTTTATCTGTAATCCATAATTATAGTCGCTGTAAATGACCGACGCGTTGGAAAATAATCGATCAGAAAATATATGATTCCATCTTATATTGAGAAGGGTATTGCCATAATCGTTCATGAAGCTGTTATTGAAGCTCATATCATCTTTCCCAAAATATCCTGATACATAAAGGCTGTTGTTGGTATTTAACTTGTAATTCAGTTTTGCATTCAGATCATAAAAATAAGCTGAGTTAGGTTTTTTGGCCAGTTTCATAAAAAGATGTGCATAGGAAGCCCTGCCAGCTATTACGAAAGAGCTTTTTTCTTTTACAACAGGGCCTTCTATCAGTAACCGGCTGGAAACGGCTCCGATACCTCCTGTAGCATGAAATTCCTTATTATTTCCTTCTTTCTGATAAATATCCAGAACAGAAGAAATACGGCCTCCGAAATTGGAAGGAATTCCTCCTTTATACAGCTTCAGGTCTTTAATCACATCAGAATTGAAAACAGAGAAAAATCCAAACAGATGGGAAGTATTATAAACAATTGCCTCATCAAGAAGTACAAGATTTCCGTCCACAGAGCCTCCTCTGACATTGAATCCGGAGGAGCCTTCCTGGGCATTGGCCACCCCCGGAAGCAGCAGGATAGATTTCAGGATATCTACTTCGCCCATTACCGCAGGCATTTTTCGGATCGTAGAAATGGATAGTTTGTTAACACTCATTTCCGGAGTCCGGATATTGGTTTGGGCAGTATTTCCTTTTACAATTACTTCTCCTACTGATTTTGTACGGATGCTTTCCGTCATGCTGAAGTTTCTCTGCATACTTTCTGTAACCGGAATTTTTTCTTCGGTTACATCAAAATCCGGGTAATTAATCACGACCGTATAATCACCTTTAGGAAGGCTGATAGAGTAGAAGCCGTAGGAGTTGGTAACCGTTGAGACATTGGCCTCAGGAACTGAAATGACAGCTCCGATAAGGGTTTCGTTATTCGATTTGTTGACAATGATCCCGCTAAGTGTCACTTTTTCCTGTCCAAAAGCCGCTGCTGAAATCAATACAAAAAGTGAAAGATATGATTTGTTCTTCATTAGGATCCGGTTAATTATAAATCTTGAGCGAAAGTATCATTTTAGAAAGCCCGGAAGCCTGGTAATTATACCAAAGCGTTTGGTTATTAGATGAAAAGATGTTTTTGAAAGATTAAAATTCAATATGCTTTTTTATAACTTTAGAAATTGAACTATAATATTAAATTTTTTGTATACAAAAGAGAAGGTTTCGTATAATATGTCATCTGATCCTGTTCTATGATTTAATTTTGTAATATATTGTTTAAAGCAATGAATCAAGATATAAATAATCAGTTAACGGATGAAAACAGGATATTCCAGTTTTTTATTTCCTCCCGATACAGAATCATCAGGCATTTGATCCTGTTTCTTTTTATAAGTATTGTACTGTATAACAGCAGGCCGGAAATTGCAGAACCCACCCCCGTTTTAATTCTGGTCATCCTGCTGTTCTACTGCAATATGTACATTCTGATTCCTAAGCTTTTGTTCAAAAATAAATATATATGGTATTGCATGGCAGTCCTTATAATTCTTGCAGCCATTGTTATTTCAGCAAAAGTGCTGTTAGCCTATTTTGGACGGACTGCTTCCGATGACGGCCTGAATATCCTCCTTTTTTCGGCCCTTATCTTAGTGCTCTTTGCTGCTTCTACTTCTATAAAATTATTTCAGAAATGGATACTGGATAAGCAACTGATTTTTGAGCTTGAAAAGTCCAGAACTTCTTCCGAGCTGGAGCAGCTGAAAAACCAGATCAATCCGCATTTTCTTTTCAATATGCTTAATAGTGCCAATGTTCTTACTAAGAAAGACCCCGAAAGAGCTTCACAGGTTTTGTTGAGATTAAGTGATTTGTTACGCTACCAGCTGTACGACAGTACAAGAGAAAAGGTCCTGCTGACATCGGACATTCATTTTCTGGAAGATTTTCTGAATCTGGAAAAGATAAGACGTGATACGTTTAATTTTATTCTTTCGAAAGAAGGCAACATAAGTGGTGTGCTTGTTCCTCCGTTATTATTCATTTCATTTGTCGAAAATGCTGTAAAGCATAATAATGATGCTGCAAGGTCATCGTATGTGAATGTTTTTTTTGAAGTGAAAGATGATGAACTGATTTTTCAGTGTATCAATTCAAAGCCGCAGCATAGGGCCGTTCCTTATTCCGGAGGTTTGGGGCTGGCCAATATTAGACGAAGACTTGAACTATTATTCCAACCATTCATTAAAAATTATAAATGATGTTGAAACCTTTACAGTCTATTTATCCATTAAATTATGAATTGTATTATTGTAACTCAGGATTTACTGACAGAAAAGGGAATCAAAAAATTAATACTGGAGTCGGATCACCTGCATTTTCTGTCTGCTTTTCAAGTATTTGATCAAGCGTCTGCATATATGGTAGAGCATTGTGTTGATATCCTGTTTTTTGACATTCAGATGTATGATTTTGACAGCATCGAATTTATTTATACCATTCCTGAAGATACGTTTGTAATCTTCGTGCCGCAATCTGACTCATTTATCAGCATGGACGGGACTGTCAGGGAAAAACCTTTCTCTGATCTTATGATGAAGCGCTTCAGGGAAGGAATTGATGAGGCCTGCTTTTTTCTCAGCGTGAATGAAAAGGAAAAATACAGTGCCACACACGATTATTTTATTATTTAAATGAAGTGGAAAAATGGTAATTTTATTTTTAAATCCTGAAATATGAAATGTATAATTGTAGATGATGAACCTCTGGCAAGAGAAGCCATTAAGATGCTTATAGATGAAACCAAGGATTTATATCTGCTGGGTACGTTTAACGGTGCGGAATCTGCCGGAATATTTCTAAAGAATAATCCTGATACGGTAGACCTTGTTTTTCTGGACATTCAGATGCCCGGCATCAATGGTATTGAGTTTTCAAATTCTATTCCCAAAGAAACACTTGTTGTGTTTACCACTGCTTTCTCTGAATTTGCAGTAGACAGTTATGAGGTGGATGCGGTGGATTATCTTATAAAGCCTGTCAGGCTGGAACGTTTTCAAAAAGCGGTGGAAAAGGCAGGAAGCTATTCCAGACTGATGAAAATAGATCGCAGTATTTCAGATATAGAGACCAGTACGGATGATTATTTGTTTGTACGGGCAGAACGGAAAATGTTTAAGCTCCATTTTAAAGATATTCTTTTTATCCAGGGACTGAAAGACTATGTAATTTTACATACGGAGAATCAAAAGATCATTACAGCCATGAATATTAAAACGATTCAGGATCAATTACCCAGAAACATATTTGTAAGGGTGAGCAAATCATATATCGTTAATTCCTTACATATAAACTCTTTAGATAATAATACCATTTACATTAGAGAAAGTGAAATCCCTATTGGAAATATATACAGGGACTATTTCTTCAGAGAATTTGTAACCAGGAAGATGCTGGGCAGATCTTAGTACATATAAAATTATTGAAGGAATTCCTGATGTTTAGTAAAGAAAAACTGAATACCGGAATTATTTATACAAATCCTTTTCTATAAAATTATTAAATCGTTTCAGAAACTCTTTTGCACGTGTTTCTTTGTTCCTTATTAACTCTTGTTTGCTCAGGGGATTTCCTGTATTTGAATCAAATAATATTGTTTCTGACATTCCGGAAGTGCTGTGCATGAGTTTGATATTTTTAGCAGGATCTTGTATGTATTCATTCCAAAGCTTGTTGAATTTTTCCTTTGTCAGGAATATTTCTGCTGTTTTTGCATCTATAAGTGAAAAGCTGTCGTTGATCTTCATACTCCCAGCCAGATTGAAGATATGAGTTTCTTCTTCGTCTACAATCTGTAAGATCAGACCTGGCAAACCACAAAATTTATAAGGTCCGTCCTGTATCTGAATATCATTCGTGAACCAGGCAGTCCAGTTTCTTCCTCCGAAATGCATAGTAGCTTTCTGAGCTTTAAAACCTTCGATATTTTTTGTTTCAGGATGAACCGTCCAGGTCATTTTATTCAGCTCTTTTACTGCAACATTGCTGGCGTTAAGTGAAGTGTGATATACTGTTGCCAGGCCGGGATATGTTTTGGAAATCCTGAAATTGACTTTCGGATGTCTGATCTTTCTAAAATCAATGTTAATGGAATTTGAAGCCTTTCCTTTTTCAACTTCAGCATTGACAAGAGAATCACGCGTAATCAGCAATGCACTGTAAAAATAGGAACCTTCTTTGGTGATATCAAGATTCATGATTTCCTTTTCTACTTTATCCTTGTTTAACGTATCCATCTTAAATGAATATTCGTAGACAAATCTTTGATTTTGAGAAAACAAAATTCCGGAGATAAAAAGGAAAAGAGTAATGATGATTTTCATTTTTAAAATTAACAGATGGTTATTAATATCGTTCAAATATAACAATGTTTCTGAAAACAGACTGTTTGGATGTCTGTAACTTAATATGGCAATTTCAAGAGATCCCTTGTTGAAATTCATTGAGAGATCTATTCTTTTCAAAAAGATTACCGGTAAAATCAACAAAAAAGCCTTGAATCACCTGATTCAAGGCTTTATATGTATTGATGTTCTTATTCAATCCACAGGTGTCCCGCAGAATAAGTTTTGGCTTTTCCTGCCACAATCACTCTTTCATTGTTGTTTTCACAAAAGAGCTGGCCGCCTCTTTCAGATAGTTGTCGGGCAAAAAGCTTATCTTTTCCCAGTTTTGCTGCCCAGAACGGGATGAGCGAGCAGTGTGCAGAGCCGGTTACCGGATCTTCAAGAATGGTTGACTGTGGGGTAAAGTATCTTGATACAAAATCACAGTCGGTTCCAGCTGATGTTACCACGACACCGCCCGGATCCAGATTGATAAGGTCAAAAACAGATCTTTCAATTTTGATATTTTTTATATCTTCTTCAGAATCATATACCAGCACATAGTCTCTTGATTGGAAGACTTCTTTAGGCTGTATATTCAGAGATCTCGTTATGATATCCGGAAGTGAGGCCGGCTCAGGCATTCTGGAAGGGAAGTCCATATAGTAAATTCCATCTTTTACATGTACTGTTAGGTCGCCGCTTTTGGTATCAAAAATGATAGTATTGTTTGGATAATTTAAAATAGAAATCAGGCAATGGGCTGTAGCAAGGGTAGCATGTCCGCACAAATCCATCTCTACCTCAGGGGTAAACCATCTCAGCTGAATGGTATTATTTCCTTTATCGATAAAGAAAGCGGTTTCCGCTACAGCGTTTTCGCGGGCTATTTTTAAAAGTAATTCATCGGGTAACCAGTTTTCCAGTGGGGCAACGCATGCAGGATTTCCATGAAAGATATCTTCCGTAAAAGAATCGATCTGATATAATTCTAACTTCATTATAATAAAAATTTCATTCCGTATAAAGGTAATCTATTTCCGGGAAAAAGCTTCCGGTCAGCAGTGTTTTCTCAATAAAGTTGTTTAAACTTTACCCAACTACAAAAGTCACAAAAGTTTTAAACATTTAAGTTTTCAGAACTAAGTCTTATGCGTAATAAGTAAACCTAAGTTTTGTGAAAATCTCTGATTTTTATCTTGTGAACTTTTCTGCAGTATCATTTTAAACTTACTTAAGTATTTTAAATTAAACCTTCTGTGACTTTTGTGGTTAAATAATGAATATAAAAGTTTAAACAACCTCAATATTCTGAATAGATCAGGAATAGAATAATTTGAGATTCAAATCTTTTATATAAAATAGTAATGATTTATTCCCATTTAATTTGTAATAATTTTTCCACATGCACGTGGATATTTTCTTACAGGTGTTTTTTCGGAAAAGGTTTAGGAAAATTTAGTTTTGTACTATCAAAAGCAGAAAACAATGAAAAAATATGACCATGATTTTCTTCATTTAAATCTTTCAGAAAGAGGTTATTCCAATTTCATTCTGTTGACAAAACCCGGCAACGTATGAAACTTTATTCTAACTGATCCGGATCACAAATCAGATCTCTAACAGTTTTCATACGATTTCTTCACTTCATTAAAAACTCATAATTATATAAGAATGTTTAAAAACTTTACTACATTATCAGTAGCGGCAGCATTGCTTTCATACAGCATTATGTCAGCGCAAAGTGTGGGAATCAACACAGCCCAGCCCGGATCAACCCTTGACGTTAACGGCTCTCTGGCCGCAAAGTACAGCGCAGTAACCTCTGCAGCTTATACCATGACCTCCGGAGATTTTCATATTTCGTATAACGGAACAGCCAATGCCGTTTTTACATTGCCAGCCGCGATAACGGGTACAGGTAATTTCAAAGGCCGTATGTATACCATTAAGAATAACACGGCTTTTACCATTACAGTAAATCCTGCAGCTACAGAAACCATTAATGGTAATGCCAGCGTTACTGTAGGTCCTAACCAAAGTTTGCAGCTGATCAGTACCGGCCTTACAGGGGCGGCTTCCACATGGGAAATATCCGGAAACAATTCTGCCGTGACAGCTAATGTAACAGCAAGTAACGGACTTAGCACTGTAGGTAATGATGTGAGACTTGGGGGTACACTTTTGCAGAATACAGCAATTGATTATGCAGATAAGGCTTTATATTTCAGAAGTAATGTTGACGGCTTCGGACTTACGGCAATCAGTAACAGCAACCCGGGAACCAATGCAGCAGCACTGTTACAGTTTACCAACGATACAGGCAGTTCTCTGAACATGTTTCTGAACTCTTCTACAAAAACTACGGACGGTGGAGCCAATGCGTCAACCATCAATAGTGTGGGAGGTCCTTTAACTGTTGCCGGGAATAATAATGTGGCACAGTTCAGGCTGAGCCAGCTGAACGGTGGTGATTATCTTTATAACGGAGACAGAAAACTCAACTTCAATGGTGATGGAGATATTACAGCTTTTGGTGCTGCCGGGAATGCTGTTAATGCCTACAACGGCCTTCTTACTTTAAAAGGGAACAGCAACAGTGCTGCATTTTCTCAGGTAACGTTGGGGACTACAGGTTTTAGATATTATTATGGCAATAATACAAGCAGCATGCTTGACATCGATGGCAATGGGGATATCAATATGAACAGGCCGGAAACAGGAGGTGTTGGTGGAAATAAAGTTGCCGCTACAAAAGGGCATCTTGATTTAAGCGGATATAATACACTGAATGGTTCCGTTACCCAGATTTATCTTGGTGCAGAAGGATTCAAATACAGCTACAATGGCAGTACTAAAGTAACTATTGACGGTAACGGACAGGTGAGTGCTGCCGGAGGGTTTGTCAATACTTCGGATATGCGTCTGAAAACCCAGGTTAAAGAAATAGGATATGGTCTGAGTACCATCATGGTATTGCAGCCGAAGCAATATGAACTGTCTGCCAATAATCAGATTAAAGAAGGAAAACCTGCTGTAAATCCAGGCCAGAAAACGCAGCATAAAATCGGATTTCTGGCACAGGATCTTTATAAAGTGATTCCTGAAGCGGTTTATAAACCAAAAGATGACACAAAAGAAGCCTGGGCTGTTGATTATGCTTCACTTGTTCCTGCACTTACAAAAGCTATTCAGGAGCAGCAGGCTGAAATAGAACTGCAAAAAGCTAAGATTAAAAAGCTGGAAACAGAAATGGATGCCATCAAAAAGAAATTAGGACTGTAAAGCGGTTATACTACCCGGAAGACAAATCGCCTTGAAAAATGATCATTTTACAGATTCTAAAAACACACAAGACATTATCATATTCATATTTAAATGAGAAAAGAATTTTAGTAAAAACAACCCTCGGTTTTCATTAAAATTCTCACTACCAAAAGTTATATTGAAGTTTCCAGCCACAAAAGTCACTTTAACACTTAAGTTGATTTTAAGTTTAAAGAAAGACTGCTGGGAAGTTCACTAAAGTTTTAAAAAAATCTTTGATTTTTATTTGATTTTGAATTTTAAATTCGTTGTAAAAGCCTGCTATCTGCAGGCTTTTTTATACTAGGTAATGAGAATTACCAGTCAGATTTATTGATTTATATACCTATCTCTGATATAAATAATCCTGAATAAAATGTTTATATTGTCTTTATTTCAGGTATATTCGTAATCAGAAAGAAACTGAATATGGAGTTAAATATACTTCCATAGCAGGTACATCTTAAAAACTAATCATGAGGCAGACTTTTATTACAGCTTTATTTTTTTTATCATCCTTTGGTGTAAAAGGGCAAAAGCAAATGATTTCTCATGACAGCCTTGCTGTGTTTTTCGATGAGTTAAAAACCGCTTCAACGAAGAATATCAGGCTTTGGGACAAAGATTTATATGGTCCCACAATTTTAATAAATCCGAAGACCAGAGAAGTTTTTGCCAATGAGCAAGATGCAGAAGGGATTTTGAAACAAAACGGAAATATTTTTTCCGGAATTCTGCCCCCTAACATTAACATTGCCAATACTGCTGTCAACTGGAGTGGAAAAAAATGGGCGATGATCATGCTGCCTCTTTCTCAAAACCGGCAAAACAGAATAAATCTGCTGGCCCATGAATCATTTCACAGGATCCAGCCTTTATTAGGATTTACGCTCAATAATGTGGAGAATAATCATCTTGATCAAAAAGATGGGAGAGTCTATCTTCGGTTAGAGTTAGAGGCACTGAAACGGGCAGTCCGCTCATCTTCAGAAAAAGAATTAAAGCAGCATCTCACCAGTGCATTTACTTTTAGAAAATACAGGAATACGCTTTATAAAGGTTCAGAGGCTGCAGAAAATTTACTGGAACTGAACGAAGGAGTTGCCGAGTTTACAGGACTTGTTGTGAGCGGCAGAAATAAAGTGGATGCAAAATCATCTCTTTTGAACGGGATAGATGATTTTATGAAAAATCCCACCTTTGTAAGATCCTTTGCTTATCATACGACCCCTGTTTATGGATATCTTTTGTATAATAAAGATAAAGGCTGGAACAAAAAAATTGAGGCAGAAACAGATCTGACCGGTTATTTCATTAAAGCATTCAATATTACAATTCCGACGGATCTGCAGAAAGCAGTTGAGAAATTATATGATGATTATAATGGCAAAACAATTATTAAAGAAGAAGCAGAAAGAGAAGAGCGAACTCAAAAGCTTATTGCTGAGTATAAGCTGAAATTTATTCAACAGCCTCATTTTGAAATCAGATTTGAGAAGATGAATGTTTCGTTTGATCCAAGAAATATTGTCCCGCTGGAAGATAAAGGGACCGTATATCCCAATATCAGGGTTACAGATTTATGGGGCATCCTGACGGTGGAAAACGGGGCATTAATGAGTCCGAATTGGGATAAAATTTCAATATCAAATCCGGTGAAAACTGAAAATAAAAAAATATCGGGGGATGGCTGGACCCTTGAACTGTCTGACGGCTACACCATAAGCAAAGATAAAGACAGTGGAAATTATAAACTGGTTAAGAATTGATACCAATCGATTAAAAGCTCCTAAAACCAGATATTTTAGGAGCTTTTTTATGGGAAAATCAAAATATGACTTAAAACTTAAACTTATATATAATTAAGGATATACAGACATTCCTGATTATCTGGTTTGATTGAACATATACCGTGAAATCTTCCAGGCACCATTTTCATTTTTCATCAGGAAGAACTCTCTGTTAAGCTCTTCAGTTTTTTGGCCATTGGCATGTATTAATTGCGTTCCGTTTGATTGTGTACGGACAAATGCGGTATTATCGTCAAGTGTTACGATTTCTTCGATTTTAAAATTTACATTAAGCTGAATTGCCTGGAATATATTTTTATAGGCCGTTGTAAGTTCTGATGTTCCGGAAGCTGTTGGCAGTCCGGCTGGCATAAAAATTCCGTCCGAGGTATACTGGCCAACTGCCTGTTCTGCATTTGATTGGTTCAGTGCATCAAAGTAAATATGTAATGATTTTTCTATTCCTGTCTTTGTTGTTGGGTTTTCCATTGCTGTTGAATTTGGGATTGCAGAATTGTCTTTTTTTTGCTTTATATCTTTCTGGCAGGCTGTTACACTGAATAGCAATACTGCCGTTATGATAACTGTTTTCATAATGGCTGGTTTTATTCTTTGTGCTGATTAAGAGCGTTTTTAGCCTCTTTAATGGATACAGGTTTACCCAATCCGCCAAACTCATGAAGGTCACCAAATACTTCAATACGGATAGACTGGCTGATACTGCCTATGTGTAAAGGTTCAAAACCACTGTCAATAATGAGTTCTTCAATAGCTTTATTACTGTTAATACTGTCTGAAGCGTAGAAAAGAACTTTTCTTTCAGGTTCTGAAAATGCAGATCCCGACAAGGAGGCGGCTCCTAATGTTCCGAAAGCTTTGATGAAATGTGTCTCTTTAGGTATTAAAGATGAAAGTGTCTGACCAGCTGAGGTGTCTTTATCAATAATCTTTTTAAAACCCCCGTTTCCATCCGGTGCAATAGGGTTTGAGACATCCACAATGATCTTTCCTTTCAGCTCTTCGGCATACTGTTTTACAAATTCTTTAATCTTGTCAAAATAAATTGCCGGAATAATCACATCTGCATGATGGATAGCGGCAGATATTTCCTCTGCATCGGCAAGTTCACCCAGTTCTCCTGCAAAACCTTTTGCTTTTTCGATTTCTCTTGACGATACAATAACCGGATGACCGCCTTTTACAAGATTGGCAGCAATAGCTTTACCTATGTTTCCTAAGCCTATAACGGCAACTTTTGTTGTTGAATTGTTTGTGTTCATTACTCTGTTTTTTAAATTGTTTGTCAATATTGACATTACAAAGTTGCAATGAACTGCTATTTGCCACCTATAAGGTATCTTAAGAAATACCCTTAAACTAGATTAAGGGTATAAGTTATTTTTTTAACCTGTCATTCTTTATTTTGCTCAGAAACTCGGCAGTAACTCCTAGATATGAAGCAATTTGTGTATTGGGTAGCCTGTTGGCCAGATGAGGATACTGGCTGATGAAGCTTTCATATCTGTCCAGGGCAGTTGTGCTAAACGTTTGAAGCAGCCGGTCCTGAAGTTCAATATATTTATTTTCAATGATTACTCGAAAGTTTCTGTCAAATTTTGGATAATTGGTATACATATACCACAAATCTCCTTTGGAAATCTGCAGAACCACTGATGGCTCAATTGCTTCGATAAACAATTTGGAAGGGATTTCCTTATGTAGGCTGCCAATGTCTGAAATCCAGTCATCTTCAGCCGCAAAAACAAGATTGTGCTCCACACCTTTATCATCTACACCATACATTTTGAAGCACCCGCTTTGTACATACGTGAAATATTTACATATATCCCCTTCCTGCAAAAGAAACTGTCTGCGTTTAATTTTCCTTTCCGTTACGCGGTCTTTCAAAGCCTGTATTTCTTCGTTATTAAGGGGTAGGTACTTTTTAAAATGATTGATAATATTTTCCAAAATGATGGTTGTTATAGGTATTCAAATATACAAAATGGGAATAGTATACCTATGATAAAGAATTTGATCTCAATGATACCTGCATGATTATTTTTTGATTTTTGAAAACACATAGAATATTTCTTCAGCAATCTGTAAACTTCTTTCAGCATAAACCGCTGTTTGATCTGGAGTATTGTCTGAGATTTTTGGATCTTCAAATGTAATGGGGATTCTTTTTTCAGCACCAGGAATAAAGGGGCATTCGCCATCTGCCTGTGAACATGTCATTATCGCAGCAAAACCGGATACAGGATTGAACAGGCTGTCGTATTTCTTTGAAAAACCAATTATTGGAAGACTGTTATCATCATATTTTACAGCATATACAGGGTTGGTTGTATCAGAAACACTGAAAACTGTAAACCCCTGATCGGTTAAAGTTGCCGCAATCTTAGGGAATAATGCCGTTGTTTCCGTTCCTCCGGAATAGCAATGAACTTCCGGAATCGCAAAGAAAGAAGCAGCTGTCTGTGCCCAGATCTGTGCCAGATGACTCCGTCGTGAATTGTGGGTGCAGATAAAATTCAGGTTGACTTCCTTTCTATCATCCACTTTTTGCTGGATAAAGCTGATTAGTGGCTCCAGAACGTCTTTTCTGTCAGTATCTGTCTTTTCCCATTTCAGAGATTGAACCGTATTTAATAATTTCTGATACATAAGTTTCTAATAAAATTAATTAGCAGCATCCTGATCCCGGAGTGCAGGCCGATGTTGGGTTTACAGATAGTTCAGACAGGTTTTTCTTTTGTTTTTCAGATGGGATTCCACAAGCTTCCTGTGCAAGGCACGCTGTAGTTTTATTTTTAAGGATAAAATTTCTCCCGTTGAATTCCAAATCATATTTACCGATGGTTTCACCCTGATATTCTACTTCAATTTCCGAATCTTCTATATCTAATTTTTCTTCTGAAAGCTGTATAATGTGAAGCAGTTTTCCCGGCTTAAGACGGTGTTCGTAGTCATTGGCATTCCATAACTGAAAGTTTACTGCTTTTTCATTCCGGATCACACCTCCGCAATCGATGAACTTTTTTATAATCTGACCAATCTCCGTTATATGGAAATGTTCAGGTACAAAAGTTCCATTTTCCAATTGAAATTCAACACTTTTGAGAGTAGGTAGAATTTCTTTAATTTCTGATAATTTCATAATAGGTATTTTTAGAGATTAAATGTATTGATTTTATAATTATATATTGCAATATTACGATGTTGAAGTGTAAAAAAATGCTTAACAGCATTGCTTTATTGTGACATCCTGATTAAAGAACAGATTAAATTCATTTTGAAATTTTTTCCAGGTGCTTTCATTAATGCAATAGCATACGGATTTCCCTTCAATGGAACCTTTGATAATATCAATGTTCTTTAATTCCTTTAAATGTTGTGAGATAGTAGCCTGTGCCAGTCCAAGTTCTTCAACGAGATCATTACAAATACATGCTTTCTGATTGATAATGTATTGTAAGATGGCTATCCTCGCCGGATGCCCCAAAACT
The DNA here is from genome assembly GCF_041914225.1 of Chryseobacterium sp. Taxonomy (GTDB): domain Bacteria; phylum Bacteroidota; class Bacteroidia; order Flavobacteriales; family Weeksellaceae; genus Chryseobacterium. The sequence goes on along the minus strand of NZ_JAYSDT010000030.1, from coordinate 31,711 downwards.
TTTAGAAGCGAAGCCAGCTTATTCTGTTCTTGCGTGTAAATGTCAGTTTTAGTAACTCCCATTATTTTTATTTTATATTGCAATATTACGATGTTAAATTCGTAAAACAATGAAAGAAAGATTTTAATTTTAAAAAATTATTTTAACTGATTGAATTTCAGATTGTAAAAATAAAGATGAAGCAGTAATATACTTCATCTTTCAATTGGTTCTTATGGTAAACTTATCTTTTTACCCTGTTCAGGGAAGATATAATTTATTTTTAAAGGATTGTTTTGTAATAATTCTTTTTTGATAAGTTCGGGATTATCTCCGGTAGGTTTTCTGTGAGTAACAACGATGCTGAGGTTCTCAAGGCTGTTTTGTCCTGTCCTTTCTTTCAGTTTACTCAGTTCCTCTATCAATAGGTTAGGAGTAAGGTGCCCAAAGAGCAGATGCTCCGGCTGGCTGTTAGGAAAAGAAACTTCAATTAATATGGTGTTTAACTGTCTTTTTTTAACAAGAGGAGCTATAGTCTTCCATAGGTTGTCAAGGCGGTCAGACTTTTCGATACGGTCAGCACCGGTATCTCCCAGATAAAGAAGGTAGTGATCATCTCTTCTTACCAGTGCAGCACTGCTTTTGTAAGGGTTCACATGGCTTAACTCGTAGCCTGTTATAAAAAACGGTGTTTTAGGTGCCGGAATTTCGGTTCCTTCCTGAAGCTCATTGTAATGATACTTTCCAAGGATTGGTTTCTGACCTTGATCAGCAAAATTAATCCAGGTATCTGTAATGAAATAATGATTCTGCAAAATCTGAATTACCGGAGGTATAGCGAAAATATCCTTTTTAGAATCAGCCGGAGAATTGATGATAAGACCAGACAGGTGATCCAGGTGACCATGTGAGACGAAATATCCTTTTATCTGATCCTTCAGAACTGTTTCTGTAGTTCCGTCTAGGCTTTTCAATTGAATCGCTTTTCGGATTCCTGCATTGACGGTACCTGCATCAAGGCATAAAAATGCATTGTCTTTAGGTGCACCTACCAGATAAGCTGATAAATTATCTTCCTGCTCTCCACCATATATCCCTAAGGGAATCACATCAAAATTCTGGGCCTGACAAACAATATTCAGAAGAAGGGCCAATAAAGAAACTGCTGTTTTTTTCATAATATTTAAAATAGAAAACCATCCTTAATGAGATGAACAGGGCAAATTTACGGTATTTTTTGATGAATAACTTTCAATTTTGTGAACAAATAAAACCTTCAGCCGCAGGCTGAAGGTTTTATTTTAAATGTGTCAAATATTTATTTTTAATTGCGTAAAAACTGACCGATTCCGGGAGAATCAAATGTGAAAGTATTCTGGCTTTCAGATTTGTCGATTTTATTGCTGATGGTTAGTGCCCACAGCACAAGCTCTTTACAGAAATTCTGGTCTTCAGCACTCAGTTCGGAAGCATTTTCTTCAACAACGGTTACCAAAGGTTCTATTTTATCAAGTTTAGCATAGAATTCTTCATCCGTATCATTGTAATTAAGTTCCAGGTGATTTTTATTGAACCACCTGATCAGGTCGGTGTATGGTGTTTTGATTCCTTCTTTTTCCAGTTTGGAAATGCGTGGGAATATGCTTTCAAACTGTGTCATCACAGCTTTGTCGATCAGCATTTTGGCTACATAATCGGCACCTTCCTGTTCACCTTCATACACGAGTTCAATTTTTCCTGTAATAGATGGGATAATTGACATGAAATCAAGCAGGCGGACGGTAGTTTTCTCTTCACCGGATTCAATCAGCCGTAATTTAGCTGCTGCAACTAAATTTTCCATAGCACTGATTGTCAGACGGGCACTGACACCGCTTTTTGCATCTACATATTCACTGATACGGGCTGCAAAAGCAACTTCCTCCAAAAGATCTTTAGCCAGATCTGGAATTTGTATCTGTGCTTTATCTTGTGCAGAAATCAATGCCTCCTGTTCCGTAATCTGGCGGGCTAGGGCAATTGTTTTTGGATAATGGGTGAAAATCTGGGACCCGATTCTGTCTTTCAACGGAGTTACAATACTTCCTCTGTTGGTATAATCTTCCGGATTGGCTGTGAATACAAACTGAATATCAAGAGGCATTCTCAACTGGAAACCACGGATCTGAATATCTCCTTCCTGTAAAATATTAAACAGGGAAACCTGGATTCTTGCCTGCAGATCCGGCAGCTCATTCAGAACGAAGATAGAACGGTTGGCACGTGGGATCATTCCGTAATGTAAAACACGTTCGTCAGAATAAGGCAGTTTTAAAGTAGCTGCTTTTATTGGGTCTATATCTCCGATTAAATCAGCAACATTCACATCCGGAGTGGCCAGTTTTTCATAGAAACGGTGAGAGCGGTGTACCCAGGAAATCGGAGTATCATCGCCAAGCTCCTCAATAAGATCCCTGGCATATTTTGAAATCGGATGAAACGGGCTGTCATTGATTTCTGATCCTTTTACAACAGGCATATATTCATCAAGCAGGTTGACCATACTTCTTGCGATTCTTGTTTTTGCCTGTCCGCGCAGTCCAAGTAAATTGATGTGGTGGCCTGCAAGAATAGCTTTTTTCAATTGTGGAACAACAGTATCCTCATAGCCCCAAAGGCCTTCAAATACAGGTTCCTTAGCTTTAATCCTGGCAATCAGGTTGGCCTGGATCTCCTCATTAATTGTTTTATGGGTGTAACCGGAGTCTTTTAATTCTTTGAATATAATATCGTTTTTCATTGTCTTGTAATACTAATTATCTTGTAAGATTTTATGTAATGTTTTAAGAGAATTCTGTTTTTTTATATTCTTCTTATTCTGTTTTTCTCATAATCTTCAAAAATCATTTGTCCTAGGCCTGAAAGTCCTGTCAGAAAAGCTTTCCCTTTATTCTGAGCGGTAAATTCCTCTACAAACTGACGGAGATAAGGATCCTGCGCAATCATGAAGGTTGTGATAGGAATTTTAAGTTTTCTGGCCTGCGCCGCCCTGTTGAGGCATTGGTTAACAATCCTTTCATCCAACCCAAAACTATTCATATAAAACTCCCCGCTGGGCAGCTGAATACAGCTCGGTTTACCGTCGGTGATCATAAAAATCTGTTTGTTGGTATTTCTTTTTCTGCGGAGAATATCCATTGCCAGCTCAAGGCCTGCTACCGTATTGGTATGATAAGGCCCTACTTTCAGATAGGGAAGGTCTTTGATCTTAATAGGCCAGGCTTCGTTTCCGAATACTATAATATCGATGGAATCTTTAGGGTATTTACGCTTAATCAGCTCCACAAGTGCCATGGCTACTTTTTTGGCCGGGGTGATGCGGTCTTCACCGTATAAAATCATGGAGTGGCTGATGTCGATCATCAGAACAGTACTCATCTGTGCCTTATGTTTGGTTTCCTCTACGATGAGGTCATCTTCAGTAAGGCGAAGGTCTGAGATACCGTTATTGATCTGGGCATTTTTTAAGCTTTCAGTCATGTTCACTGCTGCCAGGTCATCTCCATATTGATACGATCGGTTTTCACCATCGCGTTCATCTCCGATTCCTGTTTTGCTGGTGCGGTGATTTCCGGCTCCGTTTTTCTTCAGTTTTCCGAAAATCTGATCCAGGGCATATTCACGAAGGGCTGCCTCCAGTTTTGGTGTTAATATATTTTTACCTTTTCCGCTTCCTGTATTTCCCTCTTCGGGATCATCTTCCCTGATATAGCCTCTTTTTTTCAGATCTTCTTCAAAATCCTGAAGGGTATATTCATCACTGAAAATATCATATTCCTGGTCAAGCATATCAAGCCACTCGAAGGCTTCTTCAATGTCTCCGGAAGTGTGGGTAAGCAAATCTTTGAACACATCAAAGACCCGGTCAAAATGTGATAATTCCTCCGGCACATGTTTGCTGAATATAAAGCCTCTCTGAGGATTAAAATTTTTGTCTGTCATAATGATGATAAAGCTGTTTTGCTGTTATTGATTTGAATATCTTGGATAACCAAATGAATTGTCTGGGATATTCTTTGTTTCATTTAAAACTGAAAAGTTAGGAAAATATCATCTCAGGATTCCATCAGAAAAATAGAAAAAACTAATGATGGTGATACGGAATAAGAATATAATCAGCGATCTTCCTTGAAAACTACAGGAGAGGAAAACTGAATTTTATATAATGAAAAAGCCTGTCATTCTGATAGACAGGCTTCCGTTTTATTCTGAAGATAATCTTTATAAAACTAGGGTTTCCAGAAAGACCATACTGTTCCGTTGAAGACCGCAAGCTGATGATTAGCGGTGTCATAAGCAATTGTTCCGGCGGCCGGACTGATAATATTTAAGTGTGGATTATCCATCTTGGGAAGCACCATAGATTTATTATCATCAGTTAACACTAAAATCCCCGGAGTGGCATCTGTACTGCTGTTATTTCCAATTGCTACTTTGGCGTTTATAGATTCTGTTTTTGTATTCTGCAACGCAGTATTTACAGCACCTGTAGTATCTATACTCAGATCTGTCCAGATTCCTGATTTACGGTATTTTACTTTTTTATCACTGATATCATAAATGATTGTGCCGTCTACGGCTCCGGAAACGGCAGCAGCAGATGTAACCCATGGAAGGATGATTCCTCTGTTACCATCAGGAAATTCAAGAGAAACGGACGGGTTGGTCATTGTAGTTTTACCAATAGCAACCTATGCATTGTAATGGCTGAAAAGAAATAGAATAATGAGGGTGATTATCTTTTTCATTGTTAAAGTTTTTAAAGTGAATGATTTTAGATGGTTTAATTCATACTATTGATCGGGGCACGTCTGAATGTTGATACAATGCCATCCGTATGTTGCTCCGCTGTCATTGGTCGTGTACAGTTTCAGGCAGCTGTTTGTTGTATCATATACCGTCATTCCCTCTACGAAGTCAGAAGGAGAGATCCCTACAGGGTTTCCTGATGCATTGAAAGGAACCCGGTTCAAAACAAAACCTTTCGTCTTGGCTTCCAGTGCTACCCATCCTCCTTTTCTTACCATGGGCCAGTTATCGGGATTACCACTTCCAGCCCTTCCCAAAGCTGTTATTCCCATTTTAGTATCAAGAGCAGTCCCGCCTAAGACTCCCGGTTTATAGCAGCTGCTGCATGCATTACTATTTTGAGAGCTTCCAAGTCCCTGTCCCTGGTCATTACCTATATCAGCGGCTCCTCCTGAATTGACAATAAGAGGAACCCCCTGAAAATCGATGCAGGAAGAAGTTGCGCAGAGATTTTTATTCTGGGCTATGGATCCCGGTCCTACGCCTGCTGTTCCGTTAGCTGTTACCAGTTGACCAGAAGAGACATTTTCATCACCTTCCACCGCATCCAGACATCCGTCGTTATCCGAATCAAGATCAAGATGGTTAGGAATACCATCGCCATCATAATCACAGGGTAATGGGAGAGTAGCCCCAAAAGTAAAGTTGGCATAATTTTCTGCTACGGTATAATTAAAGGAAATACTATTGTAAACGCCAGGTATTCTTAGAATAACATAGCCCTCAATTCCTGTAATCTGAGTAGGTGAATTTACCGTTACAGTATTTCCGCCGGAAGCCCAGATAATTTCTATTGGATTGCTGAAGATAATGGGAACAGCTATTGAGGAACTTCCGATAGAGGAAAAAACCAATACCGGATCTGTCATAGGAGATGAGAAAGTGAGCGTATTGGTGGTGACCTGGATATTTCTGATCGTAGGATTGTTATTGGGAACCCCATAGGAAGCAGGAAAATTAGAATGGGCATATAGATTTCCTGTTGAGCTTAAAGGCTGGCTGGAGGTATATGTGTAATTAACTCCGTTGATAGTTCCGGTTGCCACTTTATTATCTATTGCAGAAAATGTAATGGGGCCGGTCCAGAAAAACTGCCCCGGACATTCTAAAGCATCAGGAATACCATCATTATCATCATCCCGGTCTTCATCATCCATAATTCCGTCACCATCGGTATCCGTTAATTTTGCTGCTGAAGGAGGAATGTGGGCACTTCCTCCGGTAACCGGGGTTTTAACCTGAGAGAAAAACAGGGAACAAAACAACAATCCAAAGATTGTGAGAATCTTTTTACTCATGTTTAAAATTTTTTTAGTGGTTATTTAAGATTTGTGTTTATAGATTTTAATGAGGCTGTATGTGTTTTTTAATTTAATGATGAACAGGCTCACTCAATTGGTTGATAAAGTAAGAAGGTGTCACTCCCTTTTCTTTTTTGAATGCAATTACAAATACCTGTGAAGAGGCATATCCGCTTTCTTCTGCGAGATAGCTTATCTTATATTCTCTGTATTTAGGATTGTTGTATAGTTTGTAAACAATATAATTGATTCTTAATTTATTGATGTAAGCATTAAAGTTCTGAGCCTTATTGTTTTTGATAATTTCTGACAGATATTTTGGGTTTGTATTGAGAATATTGGACAGGTAACCGATATTGATCCCCTTTTTAAGGAACTTTTCTGAATTTTCGAATGCTTCCAGCTTTTTCAGCAGTTTTTTCTCAGTTTCTGTGGAGAGACCTGAAGCCATAGGGTCTTTTATATCCAGTTCTTCATGATTATTTTCATTACCTGTATTTTCATCCGATGCTTCCAGGCTCTTTTGATGAAGTTCATGGATAAGTTCATCATATTTTTTACGATGCTCACGTTCTTTCTTTTTATTGTAATACCATGAGACCATGATAATAAGAAGGATAACACCTGCAGCAGAGAAAATGACCGTCAGCCTGTTTTCATTATATACATCACGGAATGTATTGATTTTATTTTTAGACTGATTGATAACCATTATTTTCTGCGCATTTTTGATGCTGTCACTCAGATCAGTATAGAGTTTTAAATATTTAAGTTCTTCCGCAGAGTTTCCTAAAGCGCTATATGCATCCTTAATTCCTTCATAGGCACCCAGTCTGTGTTCAGGTTTTTTCTTTACCTTTTCCAGTTCCAGTACTTTCATACAGAAATCGATGCTTTTCTGGTACTCTTTTTTTGTAAAATAAAACCAGCCTAAAGATTCATAAACTTCTATATCACAAAGCTTAAAGTATTGAGGATATGTAACAGAATATTGCAGGGCTCTCTGAAAATACTTTTCAGCAAGGTCTATTCTTGGGTTTTTCGGATGATAAGCATAAGCAATTCCTAAATTCATCAGCTGAAATATTTCAAGGTAATAATATCTTACTTTCTGATATTGAGTCAGTTGATTAACAGGAGTTCTTTCGATAACATCCAGACTTTTTTTAGTATAATACAACATTGAATCCTTTTGCTCCATTCTGGAATATAATCCGGCAAGAAGCATATAGGAATTGGAAAAATAAATATTTTTATCGGCCTTATTCGTAATATTATCACCATAAGTTGTGTTCTCAAGAATCGTTTTAGCATCAGAATATAACCCCAGATCTATGGCTACACAAGCTTTATTAAGCTGAATATGGCTCAGGGAATAGTTGTCATTTTCCATAAGGGCTAATTTTTCCGCTTCATCCCCATACTTTTCCGAGAGGCTGTAGTTATCTCTTCTCAATGCATTTCGCTGTAAAAGTACTAGCCCTCTTATTTCACCTGCTCTGAACTTAATTTCTCTGGATTTGTTAACCATTTTCTGGATATCATCCATATTGGCAATCTTTCCCACATCATTATATTCAATCTGGTCATATTGATTCATAATCAGTTTTTCTTTCTTTCTGATATCCTGAATCTGGGCGGAAAGTTGATGCGTAATAAAAAGTAACAGTAAAAAAGATATCAGGGAACTTTTGGGCATTATTTTATCAATTCATTTATGATGTTAAATTTAAAATAATTTTCATAAAAATTCTTAATATAATGAAATGAATACTGAAATTATTCTATATGATATTGATTTTATTGTACTCATTTACAGTTGATAATGGTGTTTTTAGCTAAGAATGTCAGAAAATTATTTTCTTTCATCTCATCTGTGGAATAAATTCAATATTCTTTCCCTTATTGAGTTGTTACAAGCATTCTCAGCACAATAAATTTGGCCAAGATTTTATGATGAAAAAAAATTAAGACCAATTCTGCTTGTAGTTTTTAACTTTTGTAAATCTACAGCTTTGTAATGCCAACATATTCTCTGTACCCGGTTGAGGATTAAACAAACAGGTAGTTATTGCAAAAGTTATTACACAAAACGGAAGAGTAGAAACTAAAAAACTTCTGGTTAAATAAAGTAAAGTGATCAATTTGACTTCAGACAGGAAGAAAACCGTTAAGCCGATGTCATCCTTAAGGCTCAAAAACTAATAGCCTTCAAAATGGTAAAACCTTCCTGTCTGTATTTTATACAAAGCTCCGGATTATTCCAGAGCTTTGTGTATTATGCTGTATATCAATTGTTTAACATTCTGTATGATATATTATGGGTTACAGTTTTTTTAACTTGAAAGAAAACCTTTCAACCTGTAGAAGCTGTCCATTGTTTCCGGATGTAATGCAGATACTATTCATCAGATAAAATAAATCAACAGATTTGGAATATTTTATAGAGGCTCTAACTTTTACAATTGCTTTAAAAAAACAGATTTACGTGAATAAAACTTAATGTCTGTAAGACGTTTTAATAGTAAAAAAAATTAATTTCCCGGAGTTTTATCAGATATTCATTATTATAAGAAGACAAAAATTACTTTAACTTTGCCAATTGGATAATATACCGGCATTATGAAATTATTGAAAATAATGGTATATTGTTATAGGCTAATATCTCATGAACTTATGTAGTCAGGAAATTAATTTAACTGATAAACAAATATGAAATATAAATTCTTAAATTTTAAATTGAGAAAACTTGTTCATTACTCATTGATCCTTTGTATTCTGCTGATACAGGTCATTATTGCCATATTTTTTTATAACGAAATTGTCAACGGGAAAAAGCTGAAGTTTATTAAAGATCAGCTGGAAGAAAGCCGTGCCCTGGGTGGTTTGACAGATCATTCAAGGAAAGATTTCCTGGAAGCCCAGGAGCATCTCCAGAAATATATGGCTACTCAGGATAATAAAGAGCTGCAGTTGTATTTCCAGTCTCTGAGAAAGCTGAAATTGAATTTTGACAAAATAGGGGAATATGAAAATACCAGTCCGGGACTGAAAAAGATGCTGGCCCTTCATCGCCAGGATACGGTGAAAGCTGCAAAACTGAAAACACTGATAGATTCAGTGTACCAGACTTCCCTGAACCCGCCTGCCAATATTGAAGATAAGCAGTATGAACCTGCCAAGTATAAAAATGATTTTGAAGATTTCAAAATTCAAACCCGTACCTATGCCGATACCATTAAAAAGAAAGGCTTTTTCGGACGTTTAAAAGATGCTGTAACAGGGAAGGTGGATGTACAGAAGGAAAGTACGGTAATTACGATGACCAACAACAAAACGCTGGATCTTTCCCAGGTAAAATCCAAAATGGACAATACATTAAAGTCTATGGATAAGCATTACGCTGCCGAAGTGAAAAAAGTACAGCTCCTGGCAGCTCGGAATCAGAAAAACAGCTTACAGTTTTACAGCAATTTCAGTAAGCTGCTGGTGTATAGCAACGGGCTGATAGAGGTGTATGAAAATGCAATCAACGATTTTAAAGCCCAGCTGGAAAAAGAGTATAACGAGCAGAACTCAAACAATAACAGGATAAGGACTTATCTGGTATTGGGATTGATGATCCTTATGTTTATTGTATCTATTCTGATCATGTATTTTACAAGAGTAGCATTTATCTATGAACAAAAACTTAATGCTGCGAATAAAGAGATTAAAAAGAATCTTAATTTCAAAAACAGGATTCTTGGTATGCTGAGCCATGATCTGCGGTCGCCGTTAAAAATCATCAATATTTTCATAGATAAAATCCACAGAACCACAGAGGATGAAACGATCAGGGATTATCTTAAATCGATCAAGTTTACGAACAGTACTTTGCTTCTGCAGTCTAATCAGATTCTGGAGTACACCAAAAATGAAAATGCTGAAAAAGAACTTATAAAATCAGTTTTCAACCTTAAGAACGAGATAAGTTCTATCGTAAAGGTAATTACCCCTTATCTGGAAACCAGAAACAACAGATTTGTGGTAACGGACAGAATTCCTGAAGATATAATGGTATATTCGGATAATATCAGAATCAATCAGATTTTTATGAATATCCTCGGAAATGCCAACAAGTTTACGGAAAACGGTCAGATTGATCTTGTAATGGCTACAGAACCCGCCGGAGAAAATAAAATCACCCTGATTACAACAGTAGGAGATACCGGAGTGGGAATATCAGAATCTGATCTTGGTAAAATTTTTGATCCGTATTATCAGGGAATGGTGTCTGATGAAGTAGATAACCTGGGAGCAGGGCTTGGCCTTAATCTGGTAAAAGAAATTGTAGAGCTTTTCGATGGTGATATATCGGTTGAAAGTAAACTGCACAAAGGAACGAAAGTGACATTCAGGATCAATTTAAATAGTAATACTAATGGAAACATCAATTCAAAATAAAGAGATTATATTCCTGCTGGCAGACGATCACAGCATTGTGCGCCAGGGAATGGAAATTGTTATCAGTGATATTGTTCCTGACGCGAAGGTATACCAGACTTCATCTTTACATCAGGTATTGGAACTGGTTGAATCAAAAGGAATAGAGATGGCGATTATTGATGCTCATTTCCCGGACGGAAACAGTCTTCATATTATTCCTCAGATGAAAAGTATAAATCCTGATATTAAAATTTTAATTTTTACGGGACTTGAAGAGGATCTGCACGGACTTAAATTTATTAAAGCCGGTGCTAACGGTTACCTGAGCAAACTGAGTGAAGAAGAAGAGGTGAGGGAGGCTGTAACAACCTTTATCGAAAAGGGAGAATATTTTTCTGATCTTTTACGCAATCTTTTGGTACAGTTTGTTTACAATCCGGATCTTATAAGCCCTCTCAGCATTTTAACCAAAAGAGAACTGCAGATTGCAGAACTCTATGCTGAAGGATATGGAAACCTGGAAATTTCAAACAGTCTGAATATCAAACAAAATACAGTAAGCACAATCAAAAAAAATATTTTTGAAAAATTAAAGATCGAAAATATGGTAGAGCTTGTTGACCTTATCAAAACCCACCATAAGCTGTAATTTTTTAAGAAAGTTCATCACTTCATTATATCAGAATATTATATTTATCGATAAATATCTATAAGTCGATCGACATGTATCGATGGGGTTTATAGAGGATTTTATTTTATAAAGTTGTTCCTTTGTACTGTGAAATTTAAATAATGAAAAAAGCAAATGAGAATTGCTTCCAATTATTAGAATTTCATACACAAAAAAACAAATGATGATTTATAACTATACAAATAATAAACGGTAGTTATAAAAACACAAATGATGAAAATTAATAACACAACGATGGAATTAAAGAAGTGTATGAATAACCTTAAACGGACTTCTTAAAAAAACAAATGATCAAAAAAACACAAACACATATAGTGAGGTTCAGTTGAAGGTTACAGTACAAAATCAAAAGGAGGCAGTCAGCCTCCTTTTTTGTTTTTGATAGAAAATCTTTTAAAAATACTGATAAAATAGCATTGAATATGGTTTTTTATCAAATGATAAATGAATGTTGCTGTCTGTATCTTAGTTTTGCAGACAAAAAGATGTCAGGAGAAAAAGACTTAGCTGTATTGCTTCAAAAGATGGAACCGGTATTGAATGCCGGAGAATATGTTTTTTGTACCGTTGAAGCCTTAGGTGAAATTCCGGATATAGAAAAGGTTCTGTTTTTCTTCCGTGAGCATGAAGCCGTTACCATTGTGCTGGAGAAAGCCATAGCAGATGAATGGAATATGGTTTATACCTATATTTCTTCATGGATAACTCTTACTATCCACTCTTCACTGGAAGCCGTAGGGCTTACCGCCGCCTTTGCCAATGCCTTAAAAAATGAAAATATCAGCTGTAATGTAGTCGCAGCTTATTTCCATGATCATTTATTTATCGCGAAAGAAGATGCTGATAAAGCGATGAAAACTCTCAGTGCATTAAAAACAAAATAGAATGTTTTTAAAACATTTGAACATCCGGTTTTAATTTTCGCTATCCCAATTGTCTACTTGAATCACTAAAATGTCCTGTTGATAAAGCTTTCACGTGTTCTGCCTGTTTTTGTGTTTTATGTTTGCACCATAATCATACAAAAATAAACTACAATGAAAACAATCAGAAAAATCTCCGCGTTAAGCTTATTACTATGTTTAACTCTTTTTACTGTAGCAACAGTATCCTGCACTGAAGAAAACGAGCCTCCCACGATGCAGGAGGTACAAAACAGGAACCACCAAACTGCCAAGACCCAATTCATAAACGTTAAAGGAAATGCCATTGCGTATCGTGTTTTAGGAAAAAAAGATGGAATTCCATTGGTACTGCTGCCTGGATTAGGCGGTTCTATGGATGACTGGGATCCTGCAGTGACAGATGGTCTTGCAAAACAGTATAAAGTAATCATCTTCGATAATAAAGGCGTAGCTTCCTCCAAAGGAACAACCCCCAATACTGTTCAGGCAATGGCCGATGATGCGGTAGACTTTATCAAAGCGTTGAATCTGACCAAAGTGAATATCATGGGATTTTCTATGGGTGGATTTGTTGCACAGCGAATAGTGCTGACCAATCCGTCATTAATCAATAAAGTGATTTTAACCGGGACAGGACCACAGGGGGCAATCGGGTTGTCTAATCTGCCTGCTATTGTTGCAGGAACTGCAGGATTGAGCCCTGAAGCTTCATTTCTTAAATTCGGATTTACAGAATCTGCGCAGAGTATCAAGGAAGGAAAAGCTTCTTTTGCAAGAATTCAGCTCCGTACTACAGACAGAGATATTCCATTGAGTGATGCTGCTTCCAACGCACAGTTTACAGCTGTATTGAGCTGGGCCCAGCCTAATGCTGATGCCCTTACAGAAATAGAGAAGATTAAAAATCCGGTACTGATTGTTCATGGTGAAAATGACCTTCCGGTGTCTGTTCAGAATGCTAAAAATATGGCTCAGCATTTAGACCATGCGCAACTGGTTATTTTTCCTGATTCGGGACACGCTTCTTTTTACCAGTACCATGATACATTTGTTGCCAAAGCTATTGAATTCCTGGGAAAATAAGACTGACTTTTAAAGATCAGAATAAAAACCTCGCTGTTGGGCAGTGAGGTTTTATTTTTTGATGATAAAGTTGTTTAAAACTTAACTGAATTTTTTCACTGCCTCTTCGCTTACCGGAGTGAAAAAGTTGATCATATTTCCATCCGGATCACAAAACAAGAGAGATCGGTTTCCCCAAGGCATTGTTGTTGGCTCCTGGATGATTTCAGATGCTATCTCTTTAATCCTTCCATATTCTTCGTCTACATTTTTAACCAGAAATTCGATAATGGTTGATTTTGTTCCTGCGAAATCTGTCAGACCTTCTGAGAACATTTGCATTGTCCGGGTACTTCCGATAGCGATTGTGATAGAATCAGCAGAGAGTTCTGCAAAATCTTCTGTATACCATGTGGCAGCTATGCCTATAACCTGTTCATAAAATGCTACTGCTGCTTTGATGTCTTTACTGATGAGTCTTAATGAGGTAAGTTTCATAAGAATATTTATTAAAATTATTTTAACAAAGGTAAGAGGTGGTTGTGACAGCAGATTGTCAGTAGTTATTAACCGTTTTTATTTTTTTGATTAAATTTGATTGTACCAAAATGATAATCCATGAAAATCAAAGTATTAACTCTTTTTCTCCTTTTCCTTAGTCATGCCTTTTATGGCTGCAGCATGTTTAAAATGACCCACAAGGGAAAGACAATCGTTGGAAATAATGAAGACTGGGTAAGTCCCAATGCTGAAATCTGGTTTGAGCCTAAACAACAGGATAAATACGGAGTAGCCTATGTTGGTTTTATCAATCGGTTTCCTCAGGGAGCCATGAACGAAGCCGGGTTAGTTTTTGATGGATTTGCCACTCCGGAAATTTCAGTTCCCAAACAGGAAGGGAAGGTTCAAAAGCCGGTTCGGGATATTGTACATTATGTGATGGCAAATTTTAATACAGTTCATCAGGTAAAGGACTATCTGTCTGCCATAGATATGAGTTTTCTGACTTCCAGTGTGATGATGTTTGTTGATAAAACAGGAGAATATTTACTTGTAGAAGGCGGAGCTTTGGTTCTGGGAAATCAGGAATACTATATCCAGTCGAATTTTAATCCTACAAAAAGTACCGTTGAAGAAGATAAGAAAAAGCTGGATTATTATATGAAAGGTGTCAGTTTTCTTAAAGCCCGGAAACCTGACGGAACACCAGCTTTCTGTTCTTCAGTGATGGATCAGATGCATGTGAAAGATACACAGTATACCAATATCTATGATCTGAATAAAGGAACAATACAGCTTTTTCTCCACCATGATTTCTCTCATTCAGTCGAAATTAATCTTGAGAAAGAATTGAAAAAAGGGACTCATTCCTACATGATGGCAGACCTTTTTCCTGCCACCTCAGAAGGTGTATTATTTTATAAAAAATATAATGATGCAGATAATCCTGCGGGATATCTCCAGGATATCTGGGCAAAAGGAACAGCAGGTAAAACCAAAGAAGAAATTGAAAATTATAAAGCTACATCAGGATTAGCCTGGCTCAGCAATTATATCGGATATGAATGGATGCGGGACAAAAAACAAATAGGCGCGGCTATTAAAATTTTTACCTTTGCTACAGAAATGTACCCTGAAAATGCTAATTTATTTGATAGCCTGGGAGAGGCTTACTGGATGGCGAAAGACTATAAGGCTGCTATTATGAACTATGGTAAATCATTATCCCTTAACCCTAAAAATCTGGATGCTATTGATATGCTCATGAAAATCAAACAGGAGCAGGAAAAAACTGAAAGTAAAAAATAAATTAATAGAAATTGGTAAGCTGAGATAAAACAGAATTAAAAAGGATATTCCAAAAACGGAATATCCTTTTTAAATTTATGGAGTAACAGGGGGCTGGATTACAAAAGTCTCCGTATCTGTTGTATGGGCGGAAAAATATCCCAATGCTCCGTTGCTGATATTGCTTGGAGGGTTAGCTGGAGTAACGGTTCCCCCATTACCGCCTGAGATCTGAAGCAGAGCACTGTAATAAGTGAATACATTCGTATCTATAGACTGCATTTCCACATGAATTTTATCTCCTACAATTACTTCGTGATCTCTGCCTTTGTTATCATCATTAGGAAGGATGAGAGGCTGCTGGTTGGGCAATCCGTTATTGACATTATCTGAAATTGTATTTATGTATTTTTTAGAAAGATCATTGATTGTAAAAATGAAAAGGTAACGGTTCCCGAGCGGCATTGGGTCTGTAAAGAGTGGTAAGAGGGTATAAGTAATCTTATCACCAAATTTAAAAGAGCTTTGCTTCAATCCGTCAAAATAAACCACTTCAGGCATTTTGCTCTGGGCTGTATATTCTTTTCCTTCAGCCTGTACCTTCAATGTATAGGTTCTGCCGGGGGAGCCTGTAAAAGTTGAGGTTTGGTACATTCCGTTTCCTGTATACTGAAGTGTTTCGGTCTGACCCATATCATCACTTAAAATAACCTGGGCGCCGGTAACAGCAGGGTATTGATTTGGTTCTGAAAAACCTACTGATTTTGTGATTTTTACGGTGTAAGGACCTGGCTGGTTCGTAACATTTCCTTCAATGACAATGTTTCCGCTCTGATCATTCAGATCCAGATCGATTTCTTTTTCACAAGAGGTTAATGCCAGGAGAGATAATATGATATAAAATGTATTTTTCATGATTTAGAATTTGAAATTATATGTGATGTTAGGTACCCAGCGGAATAAAGAGGTCTGCATGGCACGGGTGGTTCCGGGACGGTCAGGATTGTCTTCGAAATTAATGGTATAGGCATTTTCACGGCCATACAGATTATAAATACCGAATGTCCACGATCCGCGGAAACGCTTATTGGAGCTTGGTTCATAAGTAGCACTTAGGTCCATTCTGTGATAAGCAGGCATTCTGTCTGCATTTCTGTTGCTGTACTGGAATATGGTTTGCCCGTTCAGCTCATATTTCCCGGTAGGGAAAGTAACCGCATTTCCTGTACTGTAAACGAACAGCCCTGAAAAACTCCACTTCGGATTAAGCTGATACGTTGCAACAATGGAAAGATCATGTGTTTTGTCCATTCTGGCATTGTACCATTCATTATTGTTGATTCCGTTGATCTTTCTTTCCGTTTTGGAAAGCGTATACGAAATCCATCCTGTAAGTTTTCCGCTTTTCTTTTTGGCGATAAGTTCCAGCCCGTATGCTCTTCCTTTTCCGAATAACAGTTCACTTTCTACATCCGCTCCTGTGTCAAAGCCAATCTGAGCCCCGTTTTTAAAGTCGATCTGGTTTTTCATGTCTTTATAGTATACCTCAGCATTCAATTCATAATTGTTGTTGTTGAAATTTCTGCTGTACCCAAGGCTGATCTGATCTGCAATCTCCGGTTTTACCGTATAGCTGCTTCCGATCCACTGATCGGTAGGATTTCCACTGTTGCTGTTGCTTAACAGGTGAAGATTCTGGGTATTTCTGGAATAACCTCCTTTCACACTGCTCACTTCATTGATGCGGTAGTTGGCACTGATCCGCGGTTCAAGATTTACATAGGTTTTCCCGAATTTTCCTTTTTCCAGGAACCTGCTGTCGGTAAGCACTCCATTCTCATAAGTATTGAAGGTATCACCTCCCAATACACTGAACATGGAAAGCCTTGCCCCGTAATTGATGGTCAGCTTCTCCGTTGCTTTATAATCATCATTGATGTAAACCGCATTTTCCCATGAATATCTCGGATTTCTTACAAAACTGCTCACCGTAGTACCGGAAGCGCTGCTCGGAGTTAAGGTGTGATAAATAGACTGCAGCCCGAATTTCACAGAATGCTTGTTTCCTGCAAACCAGGTAAAATCCTGCTTCAGATTCCAGTCACGGATTTTTGAATTTAAATCAAATACCGTATCATCATTTTTCAGACTGATTTTATAATCATAATTACTGTAAATAAATGATGTATTGGAGAATAGCTTGCTGCTGATGATACTGTTCCATCTCAACGTGGCTGTAGTATTTCCCCAGTCTGTATTGAAGGTGTCTCCCAGTCCCAGAACATCTCTTCCGAAATACCCCGAAAGGTAAATACGGTTGTTTTCATTGATCTGATAATTGGCTTTCAGGTTAAGATCATAAAAGTACAGCTTGTTGTCTTTATAATCCTTACTTGTCTTAAGGAATAAATCGGCATACGTTCTTCTTCCTGAAACAATGAATGATGATTTTTCTTTCTGAATAGGACCTTCCACACTCAGCCTGCTGCTGATCAGACCGATTCCTCCGTTCACGTTATAGTCTTTATTGTTTCCGTCTTTCATTTTGACATCCAGCACAGAAGAAAGACGGCCTCCATATTGGGCAGGGCTGTTTCCTTTGATGATACTGGCATCTTTCAGGGCATCATTGTTGAATGTGCTGAAAAAACCAAGAAGATGGGAGGCATTATAAACCGGTGCTTCATCCAGCAGGATCAGGTTCTGGTCGGTAGCGCCACCTCTTACACTGAATCCGCTGCTTCCTTCACCGTTACTTTTGATGCCCGGTAAAAGCTGTATGGTTTTCATCATATCCTTTTCCCCGAAAAGAACAGGAAGCTTTTCTATACTTTTAATGTTTAACGTTTCCGCTCCCATTTGGGCAGAGGTTAAGTTTTTATCCTTTTTTATGGCCGTTACCACTACTTCGTCAATAGTTTTGGTCTCTGTTTCCTGAGGAATAAGGGGAAGATCCAGTTTTATATTCTGATCCACTTTGATCTGCTGTTCAAAATCCTTATATCCCGGGTTGGAAATAACGAGAGTATAATTTCCCTCAGGTAGTGATAAGGAATAAAATCCATATTCATTGGCTACAACATTAATGGCGGGATCTTCACTTACCTTTACAGATACTCCGATGAGCAGCTCACCGTTTTTTTTGTCTTTCACCGTCCCACTTACGGAATAGGTTTTTTGGGCTATTGCCAGAGTACTGAAACAGAGCGCAGCCGTGGCCGCGGTAATTTTTAGAAAGGATGTTTGCATTAGTTTATTTTAAAGTAGTAGATCTCTTATCTATGAATTAGTTTTTTGATAATGTTCGATTAGTTGGATGAATAGGGGATTTGTTACACGTAATGTGTTAATTATGAAATAAATCTGTTGGAAAATCAGATTTTTGAAAATATAAAGAGCAGTTAAAAAGTAAGTCTCCTGCATAAAAGATAATATTATGCATCTTATATTGATTTATCTCTTTATTTTTCATTGGTTATATTAAAAAGTAAATTATTAACGGCTGTTGGATGAATTTTATTACTGACATGATGAAATTTCCAGTTTATTTTTGTTTAAATCCCCTTTAGGAATTAAGGTATTTTGTTTTAAAAACTATTTACGTGAATTTTCGATCAAAATATTTACCCTATATTGGCAGGGAATTAAGCGGAAGAATATGGAAAATCTGAAAATCTGGTTGAAGAGAAATGGCTCTACTGCAGTACTTACAGTGTTGTTCATTGTCATATTGGTGAATAAAGATGCAAAGGCATGGCTCATGAGGCAGGTTGCTTCCACCGGAATCCTCAATTCCGAAATATCAGAGGCAAAAGAAATAAAAAATACTTTAAACCATGATTCTTATACCGGTTTTATACTGAAAAATGAAGACGGAACAATGATTGATGTTTCCGCTTTACACAATAAAGTAGTCTTCATTAATTTCTGGGCATCATGGTGTCCTCCCTGCAGGGCGGAGTTTCCGTCTGTTCAGAAGTTATATGACCGATACAGAAACAATCCGGATATGGTATTTCTTACGGTAAACCTGGATGATAATATAAGTCTTGGGAAATCTTATTTAAAAGAGAAAGGCTTTACGGTTCCTTTTCTTACACCAACTGGAAATATCCCAGATGTATTGTATAGCGGATCTTTACCCACAACCGTTGTACTGGATAAAAAAGGTGAAATCCGTTTACACCATAAAGGCGTTGCCGATTATAGTAAAGATTCATTTTATAAACAGATTGATGAACTGCTGAACGAAAAGCCATAATTTAAATTTGATAATGAGTTCCTTTATCCTGCCTGCTTGCAGGAATAGAAGCTGAAACACCGGAAAAAATATTGTACAGATTGTGGTTAAGTAGGCCGTCAGTAGAATCAAAAGAAGACCTTTGGATATAATCAAGGGTTTTCTTTTTTTAGTTTCCTTAATAAATGTTCTGTAAAAGATTATGATTTTCTCAAAAGTATGAAATTCGTTTTTTTCAAAAAAATGCTGGTTTTTATATCAAAATAACCATTCTGTTGATAATTAAGAAAAGAGTTATGAATGCTTTCAGTTATTATAAATTTTGTATAAACGTTCTGTAACAGAGATTGAATGTATTGAAAAATTAACAATTATTTTTTATGAAAATTAGTTCTCTTTTGTGTGATATTTATTATATTTGTTTTAGTATAAATTAATTACTTCAACTAAATAATAGTTATTATTGAAATAATATAATGTTTATGTTAAATAAATCATATAAATATTAATCTAAAATAGAATTATTATGAAACACAAACTGATCTATTCTTTATTTTTTTTAACCGGAAATTTTATTTTTTTAGGTGCTCAGGTAGGTATTTAGACTTCTAATCCACAGGGAGTGTTTAATATTGATGGAGCTAAGGATAACCCGGCTACAGGAACACCTTCAACAGCACAACAGGCTAATGATGTGGCGGTTACTACAGCAGGAAACATGGGGATTGGTATTACTGCCCCTACGAATAAACTTCACGTCAACGGAACCGATCCGCTGCGTTTGCAGGGAGTTGGTACAGGAAGTAGCTCTACAGATCCGCTGTTGGTAATTGATGCTAATGGTATAGTGAAGAATATAGGGACATTAGGAGCTTTATCTATTCCCAGTCCGGCAGTTTTCAGGCTGGAAACCACACAGTCTAACTTTTTACAGGCGCAGGGAGCAGGTGGATCACAGGTAGTACCCATGTCTGTTGTAAAAAACTCAATTCCGGGCATGAGTTATAACGCAGCCACCAGCACAATTACATTTCCTGCAGGAACTTACCAGATTACATTTGTTTATGAAGCAATACATAATGCTACAGGATGTACAATAAGCTCATACTTTGTAGATTTTCCACTCAATGCAACTACTTCAAGAATTCACAGTACCGCATCACATTCTGAGGGAGTACTTTCCAATCATGGAGGAACAATTACTTATGCAACTACTGTTCCTGCCAATAAAACCTGGACAATATCACTGGGAAGAGGCCAGTCCGGTAACTGTGGAGGAGCTGGAATGCAGTTGTCAGCACCGTCTACTCAAGTACTTGTTTTCCGAATCGGAGATTAATTTCCTGATAGTTCCCGATCAGGTATTATTCTTTCGGCGAAGATTCTATTAACACAAATAGTAAAAACATCGGCTAATGCTGATGTTTTGTTATTTTATGAAATAGAGTTTCTTATATGATTTAAAATGACTTTAAAAGTAAAGATTTTCATACATTTATAGAGATTAATCAATAGTCATTATACAGATGAACATTCAACTTTTTTCAAAAAATGCTTTAGTAGGAGGAGCTACGCAGGGAATAGGAGCGGGAATTGCCATTGAACTGGCAAAGTGCGGGGCCAATGTTACCGTTATGTCCCGCAATGAAGCTAAACTTAAAGATTTTGTTTCATCTCTGCCGGTTATGAATGCCGGTCAGAAACATGAATATCTTGTTGCTGACTTTTCGGATTTTGAAAGCTATAAGAAAATAATTGCAGGATATTTTAAGGAACATTCAGTAGATATCCTGGTTAATAATACCAATGGTCCGGAACCCGGCCTTGCCCTTGATAAGAATCCTGAGGATTACCAGAAAGCATTTGACCTTCTTTTTAAAACAGTTTGTGAAACAACATTACTGGCTTTACCTCATATGATCCAACAGAAAAGCGGACGTATCATTAATGTTTCATCACTTTCAGTAAAAGAACCGATCGGAAATCTCGCATTATCCAATTCAATTCGTTCTGCTGTAATCGCATGGGCCAAAACCCTTTCCAATGAAATTGCACAACATAATATTACGGTAAATAATGTGTTGACAGGGTATTTTGATACTGAAAGAATTCAGAAACTGGTTGCCCATGAAGCTCAGCAAACCGGCAATTCTGCAGAAGAAATAAAAAAAGCGAGGGAGAATAAAATTCCGATGAAAAGATTTGGTAAGCCGGAAGAATATGGACATCTGGTGGCTTTTCTGGCGTCTGATTATGCAAATTATCTTACCGGAACAAGCATTCCGCTGGATGGGGGATTGAATAATACCTATTAAAATTTTACCAACTAAGAAATATGCATATTTTAAACCACAAAAGTCACAAAGTTTTTTGAGTCTGTTTCTAAGTTTTCTATTTTGAATTAAAGTACACTTAAGTTATTTGAAATCTTTGATTTACTTCTTCTTATATGAACTTTTTGCAACATTGTTTTTAAACTTAATTAAACTACTCCAAGACTTTTGTGACTTTGTGGCTTTAGAATAAATAAGGGAAATGTAATAAACTCTTTCTCCCGGTTGTCATATACATATTGGAAAATATGATATGAAAAACTGGTCTTTTAAAAAATGGAACACCGTACTGGGATGGTTCCTTTTCGCTGTTGCGCTTATTACTTACCTTTCAACCATTGAATATTCTCTGAGTTTCTGGGATTGCGGAGAATATATCTCTTCAGCCGTAAAACTGGAGGTAACCCATGCTCCGGGAACTGCTTTATTTCAGATTGTGGGAGCCGTGGCGAGTATTTTTGCATTGGGGAATGCTGAAAATTATTCCATTGTGATCAATGCCATGTCGGCGTTATTCAGTGCATTTACCATTCTGTTTCTGTTCTGGACGATCACTCATTTTTTAAGACGGCTTTTACATAAAGATTTTGAAGATATTACAAAACATCACGAAATCTCTATCCTATTTGCAGGAGTTATCGGTGCTTTATGCTTTACCTTTTCAGATACCTTTTGGTTTTCTGCCGTAGAAGGAGAGGTGTATGCGATGGCTTCCCTGTTTATTGCGTTGCTGGTATGGCTTATCACAAAATGGGAGAACGAATATAAAGCTGCTGATAATGAAAGATGGGTTATTCTTATTTTTTTCATCATAGGACTTTCTGTGGGAGTGCACATGATGTGTATGCTGGCTATTCCGGCTATATGTCTGGTATATTATGCAAGAAATTATACCTTTTCGTGGAAAAGCTTTATAACAGCCAATCTGGTTACGCTCGGAATTCTGGCTTTTGTATTCAAGATTATTTTCCCTTTGATTATGACCTTGTTTGGACAGCTTGAGATTTTCTTTGTGAACGGTTTAGGGCTTCCTTTCCATTCAGGGACAATTGCTGCGTTTGTTCTCATGATCCTAATAAGTTATCTCCTGATTAAGTATGCCGGGAAAACCAAAAAGAAGGTATATCAGACTGTAGTTTTATCCCTTGTTTACATGATCATTGGCTTCTCCTGCTGGCTGGTGATTCCCATCAGGGCCAACGCCAATCCTCCAATGAACCTTAATGATCCGGATACAGCTATCGGGATGAGAGATTATTACAACAGGGTGCAATATGGAGACTGGCCTACCATCTACGGACAGAATTACACTGCATTTCTCGATAAAAACGGACTGGAAAAAGAGGAGGACGGAAGCTACAAAAGGGACATCACCGGAGATATTTATGAAAAAGATGAAAAAACCGGAACCTACAGAAAAACCGGGGAAAGATTCAATTATGTGTTTAATAAATCTCACATAAGCTTTATGCCAAGAATGTTCAACGAGGACAAAGAAGTGATGGCTAATTATATTTCTTTGTACGGAGCTCCTGATTTTAGCTTTAATTATGATAACGAAGAGGTGGCAGACAATCCTGAAGCCCACCGTATTTTTGATGAACTGAGAGCAAAATATGAAGGAGATTCTATCACGGCAGAAGACTATCTGAAAGTAAAACCATATGATCTGATCAAGGTACAGCGCCCTTCCTTTGCACAGAATATGGATTATTTCATCTCGTTCCAGAACGGATATTACTTTGTGAGATACCTTATGTGGAATTTTGTTGGTAGACAGAACGATCTCCAGGGCCATATGGAAAATACCAATGGTAACTGGATTTCAGGGTTTTCTTTCATTGATAATGCTTTGCTGGGCGATCAGGATCATATGCCTGCCCGGTTTAAAAACGAAAGTACCGTAAAGTTTTTCTTCCTTCCATTGATTTTAGGTCTAATTGGTTTCTTTTTCCAGCTCAACAGGGATTTCGGGAGGTTTTATGCCATTCTTTCGCTGTTTATTCTAACCAGCGTGGGAATAGTTTTCTATACCGGAGTAAAACCGTTTGAGGTAAGGGAAAGAGATTACGCCATGGTGGGCTCGTTCTATGCTTTTGCCATCTGGATCGGTCTGGGTGCGGGATCCATACTTTGGTTTATTCAGTCTAAGGTAAAATCCAATGCTGTCAATATTGTTTTGGGAGCTGTATTGCTGGGAATTCCTTTTATGATGGGATTCCAGAATTATACTTCCCATAACAGAAGTAAAAAGACAGCAGCCCGTGATTATGCCTATTCATTGTTACGTTCACTGCCTGAAGATGATATCATTTTTATTTATGGTGATAATGATACATTCCCGGTATGGGCTATTCAGGAAACAGAAAGATTCAGGGACGATGTGAAGACTGTCAATTTCACCCTTTTAGCCACTCCATGGAATATTGATCAGGTGAAAAGAAGAACCTACAATGCCATGGGAATTCCGGGTGAATTAGCGCATGAGGAATATAGAGACGGAGTGAATGATCAGGTATATCTGATGAAAAAAGAAGACTGGGAAGGGTTTTTCCAAATGCTGAAAGAGCAGGGGGCACCGGAAACCGCTTTCCGGGATTTCAGAAAATACCTGACACAGGATTCTCTGACGTTGAAAGATGCCATTAAGTTCCTGAAACTAAAATCATCTGAAAAAGACGAACTTCTGAAAATGTACTTCGGGGAAAAACAATATGAAAAATATAATATTCTTCCGGTAAGCAAATTTATTCTCCCTGTGAACAAAGAAAATGCTGTAAAAGCGGGAATTATTAATCAGGCTGATGTTCCGGATGCAGTAGATCAGATTATGATTAATTATGAAGCGAACACCCTTTACAAAAGCAACCTGATGATGCTGGATATGCTCGCGAATTTTGATTGGAAGCGCCCGGTAAACTTCTCATCAGGCGGAATGTACGACAGTGAAAATATTTTTTATCTTGATGAATATCTGCAGTTTGACGGTTTCAGTTATAGGCTGGTGCCTATCCATACTCCTCAGGGATCCGGTGGAGATAAAGGAAGGGTAGATGCCGGTTCTCTTTATCAGGTGGTAAAAAATTTCAGATGGGGAAATTTTAAAGATCTGAGTAATTATTATGATGAAACAGCAACGTCAAATATTCTGGGCTACAGAGTGTCGGTGAGCAGAGCAGTATCAGCACTTATGGTAAGCGGACAGAAAGCTAAAGCGCTGGAGTTACTGGATCTTGCTGCAAAAGAAATTCCTGTGGAGAAATACAATGACCCACGTTCATTGAGTGCCATCGTTACCGGGTATATTGTTGCAGGACAGGAACAGAAAGGGCTTCAGCTGGCCGAAATGCTTAAGAAAGAGATATTTGAAGAATATGATTACTATCAGAGTCTCTCACCATCATTTAAAGCGGTGGCAAAAAGACAGATGAGGTCAAAACCGATGGAATATGCACTTGTTGTTTCAGCGGTTACCGATGCTTATAAAAGCTTGGGACAGAATGAAAAAGCGCATGCCTACCTTTTAAAATCGATTGAGCCCATCGACAAAAAATTCAATGTTTTTATAAAAGGACTTCAGCAGATGGGCAAAGAAAAAGCAGTGAAGGAATCCGAAAATATACGCCAGATTGCTCCTTTTTACCAGTATCTGTTCAACGTTATGGAACCTTTTGATTCCGCATATTCCGGAAAAAAAGAAATTGAGATTACCAGCGCGATGATGAAAGTAACGCAGTAATAATAAACAAAAAGCCTTTAAGCAAACAGTTTAAAGGCTTTATTATTTAATTCAGGATTGTTTAATCTGTAAGATTCTGAATGCCTTTATTGCTCTTCCTTAAATCCGAAGGCCTGGATTGGGTGAATTCATGAAAAGTATCGCTAAAAGCACTGATAGAGCTGTAACCGACATCATCTGCTATTTCATTGATGGGTTTGTCCGTATTTAAAAGCAGTTCAATAGCCTTGATAATTCTTAAGGTTTTCAGGTACTGCAGGAAAGAAATATCCATATCCGCTTTGAACAGGCGGGACAAAGAACGTTCACTCAAACCAAACTTGCTGCTTACATGGGCCAGAGTAAGCCTTTCCCCGATATTCCATTCCAGATAAGATACAATTTTCATCATCTGTTTATGATGAGTAGCCGGAAGAATAATGGGCAATGGCTGTTGATGGGTTTTGGGAAGAATTTTTTTTAATGCTACCAGGAATTCAAAATTTTCGTCTTTTGCGGTAACATGTTTTTCATCCCATATTTCAGTATACTTTATCATCTGGATCAGCAGTTCGGAGGCCGGATAAATTCCCAGTCTGCTGTAAAAAGGATCTGAAACATCATCATGAGCATAAAAATAAAGAGAACGCAAGACCGTTGCGGTGTGCCCGATTTCTAAAATATGTTCCATCCCTTGCGGAATCCAGAAGAAATGTCTGGCCGGAACCACATAGGTTTTGTTATCAATGGTAATGTAAGCGATACCGCCCTCCACATAGCTCAGCTGTCCTTTGGTGTGCTTATGAAAAGGAATCAGCTTTTCCGATTTTTCATGCATGACAAATACACTTTTATCATCCTTATCGATATCCGGAAGCGCAGCAATTAATCCCATAAAAAATTAAAATATCAATGAAACTGCAAATATAACCATTTGGCTGGAATCATGTAAAAGTTGACTATTTTAGATAAAAATAATCTCCGGATTGCCAATAAATTTGCAGTGCAATAATTCAAAAATTCAAATGAAAATTTATGTCGCCGGACTGCTGATGCTGGGAGTTTCCTATACCATATCGGCTCAGACAGACAGTCCAACAAGGGATACCATACGACTCTCCTTAAAAGATGCATGGCAGAAAGCTGAAGAAAACAGCCGTCATATCAGAATCAATACCATCAACGCAGACATTGCCGAAGCCGAAGTAAAAGATGCCAAAAGAGAACGTCTTCCGGAAATAGAAGTCAAAGGGTCGGCAGAAAAAGCATCCAACATTCCCATCTATGAAAACGGAATTTTTTCCAGACCTGTGCAGCATGAAGTCATCCACACGTTGTACAGAGCCGGAGCGGATTTTTACCTGAATATTTACAACGGGAACAAGCTGAACCTTAAAATTAAGGAAAACCAGACCCTTCAGAAAATTAAGGACATCCGGAAAGAGCAGTCGGTTTCAGATATTCATTATAAAACAGCAACGCTTTATCTTGAGTTGCAGAAAACGTTAATCTTCAGAGATCTTATTAAGCAGGATATTGAAGATCAGAAAGCCCAGCTCAAAGAAATACAGGCGCTTTATAAAAACGGAGTGGTTTTAAAAAGTGATGTTTTAAGGATTGAACTTGAGCTTTCAAAACGGAAAATGGCCCTGGTGACCATAGAAAATGATATCCTCATCGCTACACAGAAGCTGAATATTATTCTGGGGATCCCTGATGATCAGGTTGTTATTCCGGAAGTGCCATCCGGTCAGTGGAATGAGAATATTTCTTATAATGAGTATCTGAAAATGGCGCTGGATCATTCTTTTGACTATCACGTTTCAGAGCAGCAGACCGCATTAAGTGTAATTAAACTAAAGCAGGTGAAAGCCAATGTAAGACCTAAAGTCGGGATGTATGGAGAATTTTACTATGCCAATCCACAGATTTTCCTGTATCCTTACAATCCTTATTGGTATTCTTTGGGAATAGTGGGAATAAAAGCTTCGTTTTCCATCTCTTCCCTGTATCATAATACCCAAAAGGTAAAGGCAGCACAGCTGGAGTTTGAAAAAGAAGAGGAAGCACACAAGGATACGGAAGATAAAGTAAGACAGCAGGTGAAAGAAGCCTATCTGAGATATCAGGAAGCTCTGGAACAGATCAAAGTGGCAGAAGCCAATGTAGCCCAGGCAAAGGAAAATGCAAGAATCATCAAAAATACTTACTTCAGCCAGACTTCCCTTATTACAGAACTGCTGGATGCGGATATACAGCTTCTTCAGACAAAATTTGAGCTGGAAGCGGCAAAGATTATGGCACAGAACAATTATTATTTACTACAGAACATTACAGGCGTTTTATAATACAATGAAAAAAAAATATACCCCAACCGACAGACTGATCACGAAGATCACAGGATGGATTTCACTTGCTATCGTTGCCGCACTTGCTGTCTGGGGCGGTTTTACCTTAAAGAATTATTATGCATATGAACAGACCAATGATGCCCAGGTGCAGGAATATGTAAACCCGATTATTTCAAGAGCCGGAGGATTCATTGTTGCAGTAAAATTTGAGGAAAATCAGGAAGTAAAAAAAGGAGATACCCTTTTAATCATTGATAACCGTGAATATGTTCTTCAGGAAAAACAAACGCAGGCAGCCCTCCGTAAAGCCTACGCCCAACTGAAAGTCCTGGAAAGTACTACAGAAACTACGGAAAAAGAGGCTGCCGCAGCAATGGATCAGGTAGATGCCAATAAAGCAAAGGTTTGGAAACAAAAGCTTGATTATAACAGGTACAAAAAACTATATGATGAAGAATCTGCCACCAGACAGCGTCTTGAAGATGTAAAAGCAACTCTTGACATCAATGAAAGTGATTACAGATCTTCACAGGATAATTATGCAGCCTCAATATCCAAAATAAATGATATCCGGGCGGAAAAAACGGTTGTCCTTGCAGAAATTGCCAGACTGGAAGCACTGCTGGACCGTCATAAGCTGGATGTGAGCTATACAGCCGTTACTGCAGCATATGACGGAAGGATGGGAAGAAGAACCGTTGAAGTAGGACAGATGATTGATGCAGGAGAAACACTTGCATTTATAGTCAATAATGAAACCGACAAATGGGTAGTGGCCAATTATAAAGAAACGCAAATCAAAGATATGCATATCGGAGATCATGTAAAAATTGTTGCAGACTCTTATCCTGACAGAGAGTTTAAGGGAACCATCATTTCACTTTCCCCGGCAACAGGTTCAAGTTTCTCATTGCTTCCGCCGGATAATTCCACAGGGAATTACGTGAAAATTGTACAACGTATTCCTGTAAGAATCAGGGTGGATGGACAAAGAAAAGACATTGATATTCTGAAAGTAGGAATGAATGTAAATGTATATGCCAATAAAAAGCATTCCAATGGCTAAAAGACAGATGCCTTATTTCAAAAAATGGGCTCCCGAATGGCTTGTTAAAATCATCCTTTTTTCAATGACACTGCCGGGGATCATTATCTTTTTTCTTCCGCTTGCCAATGTGAATGCGGCGGCGGGATATTACGGAAGTGAACCGGCAGATATCCAGTTTTCAGTAGCATTATTTTATGCCGGATATGTAGGCTTTTACAGCCTTGAAAGAAGATTTTTCAGTTTCCTGGCTGCGAAAGAGTATTTTCTGCTTTTTACCACGCTGCAGATCCTGGCCTGCCTGGTCTGCTATTTTACGCATGAAATCTATATACTGTTCCCGATACGCTTCATGCAGGGAATGCTGTTTGCAGGGAACGTAAACCTTTCACTGACTCTTATTTTTACAAGATTAAGCAGCGAAAGAGGGCGGGAGATCAGCTTTTCAGTGTTCTTCGGAATTCTGATCTGTGCTTTGCCTTTTAACAACCTGATCACAGCAGATCTTATTGATTCCTATAATTTTAATATCGTTTATAAGACAGCCATATTCTCATACCTTCCGGGACTTATTTTTCTTACACTGGCTATGAGTAATTACAGAACCCATGCAAGATTTCATTTGTACAAGCTCGACTGGCAAAGTTTTGGGCTGTTTAGTACGATGCTGGTGCTGATCGGGTATATTACCATTTTCGGACAGGAATATTATTGGCTGGAAGACATGCGGATTATGGGAAGTATCATTGGAATTGTTGTTTTGGGTGGAGTATCAATATTTCGTCAGCAGGCTATCAAAAGACCTTATATTGATCTGCGGGTTTTCAGGTACAGAAATTTTAAGGTAGGTCTGCTGATCCTTTTTGTGATGTACATCTGCCGGTTTGCATCAGGGATTGTCAATAGTTATTTTGCAACAGAGCTGCATCTGGATCCGTTTCACATCTCCTATATCAATATTTTTAACCTTGCAGGATTGGTTACAGGTGTGATTATCGCCTGCTGTATGGTTTTACAGAAGAAAAATATAAGATATATCTGGGGCCCCGGATTTTTGTTGCTTCTTATCTTTCACGGATTAATGTATTACTCTTTTGATGTTCAGGCTGATGAGTTTAATTATTATATTCCATTATTCATTCAGGGATTGGGAGTAGGATTAATTATGGTTCCGACGATTATTTTTATTATCTCCTCAGTTCCTGCTGCCATTGGCCCTTCAGCTGCTGCAACGGCCCTGGCGGTACGATATTTCGGATTTTGTATCAGCATTGCATTGATCAATTTTTTTGAACTGTTTGAAAAAAGCCGTCATTATAACGCATTTCAGGATCATTTAAGTGCTGTGGACCCGGCAGTTAAAAATTTTCTTCATCAGCAGACCGCTAAACTTGTTGCAAGAGGAATGCCTGAAGGTAAAGCCGTAAAAGCTGCCAATAAGCTGTTGATTGGAAGGATGAATGTTCAGGATCATGTCCGTTTTGCAATGGACTATTACGAAATGATGGTGTGGCTCCTTGCAGCGTCACTGTTATTGATTTTTCTTTTTCCTTACCTTAATCGTACTGCTCTTTATCTGAAGTCACGCAGATTATCACCTGCGTAAGGAAATGTTTTAACAAAAAGTATAGCTTATCAGCTGATTTTATAGTAGAGTGCTGAGACTGTCTGATCAGGCAGTCTCTTTTTCTTATATTTAAATTCTGTGGCTGTTCATCACTGGTGAAACCCGAAAAGTTTAATACAGAGAGGAATAAAACCTATCGAAACGGCAATATAAACTGCTACCCGGATATAGTTAAGCGTTTTCCAAAGCGATATTTTTGTTAAGATTTGTTCCGGAACCGAAGAAGCTGCAGCCAGATTCTGAAACTGGATAATATGGGGCGCAAAAAAAGTAAGTGTCCATACTCTTACAGCGGCATGAATGATGAATAATACCAGAAGCCAGTTCCTTACCGGATCTATTTTCCAGCAGAAAATAATGGCAAGAATGAAAGCGATTTCATGCAGTGAGTGGAGTATAATCCAGAAAAAATTCAGGCTTGCTCCTTTTCCATCCTGAAGAAACTTAAATGTCTCGGGTGGGGAAGAGGCCCATTTGGGTACAAAAATAAGGGTCTCAAAAATCTGTGCGCCATTCATGAGAAAATAAAGCAAAGTTGTAATGCAAAGCCATATTTCTGCGCGGGTGATATAGGTGGTGGTTAAACTTTCCATGGTTTTATATTGTTTATTGGTTGTTTAAATGGTCTGCTGTTTCTTTCATAAGAATTGTTGCTTCCCTGAAATAGCGTTCAATGGTTTCTACTTCTTTTTTTGAAAAGGTAGAAATTAAGCGCAGTGTTTTTTGTTGCAGTTCATCGAAAATGGGCCCCAGTAATTTCATGCTGTTCTCAACATTTGGGATAATGATCACTTTTCTTCGGTCTTCCTGAATAAACTGTCTTTTCAGAAGATTCTTTTTCTCCAGACGATCTATTAAACCTGTTACAGCACCGGTTGTAAGGCCTGTCAACTTAGAAATTTCTCCGGCTGTAACCGATTCATACTGCAGAATAAGTCCCAGGTATTTATGATCGGTACTGGAAAGCCCTGCCTTTCTGGCAATGGCCTCATGCATGAAAATACTGGCATCGGAATAAGCTCTGCTGGCTTCTCTGAAATTTCGGATATTATATTTTGTCATTAATTTACTTATTTGATAATTATCTTAGTTGCTAAGATATAATTTGTTTTTTATTCTGCCAAACATTTTCTTTACCCCAAATGACAGCTTATCTGTCAACTATGATGATTGCTGGAAAAATTCAGTAAAAAAATAAATAGCGTAATTGATTTATAAACAGGTGTTTGACTTTTTTGGGGTGAAATTTATTACAAAAAAGCGTTGGAAAATTTGGAATTAAGGAGGGTTTTCCTATTTTTGCAGTCCCTTAAACAAAGGGATTTACTTGAAAAAGTAAGCGGCCGACTCGGTAGCTCAGCTGGTAGAGCAATACACTTTTAATGTATGGGTCCT
>NZ_JAYSDT010000029.1:0-53025 GCF_041914225.1 Chryseobacterium sp. | reverse complement strand
AGGTCTATAAATCGGAAGCTTTCCCCCTGAGAATCTGTTTTGGTGAAAATTTTTGATGGGGTCATATCCAACAGGTCACTCACACGCTGTCCTGTATAGCAGCCAATCAAAAGCCAGTCACGGGCATGAAGCAGGTCTTCCCCTATTATATTTGCGTTTTTGATTTTTGAAAGTTCCTCAAAGTTTAAAAACACTTTTATAGAGGTCACACTCTCAATGGTAAACTTATCAACCTGAGGGTGAAGCAGCTTCCCATTTGCTCTGGCATCAAGCAATACTGTTTTTAGGTTTTTTAAGGTTCTGTTAGCCGTTGATTCCATTAGCTTGTCTTTTACCATAAGCCAGTTCTTAAATTCAAGTATTACCCGTTTGTCAACCTCAGCAAATACATAGTTCTTTTTCTGGACATCCTGAAATCGTGAAAATTTATCCTCAAGCATAAGGTACTGATGATCGGTCGTCTTTTTTGTTTTCGCTAATGCCCGAAGCTCGTTAAAGCTTTTCATGTAGTTGACCACAATATCGTCACTGGTCTTTACATCTATTCTATCAAAAAAAAGACTGATCTTATTTTTAAGCCAATGAGAATCAAATAAAACACCTCCGGTTAGATCATCATTATACGATTTTAATATAAACTTTTCTAAATCGTTTAAATCAGAAGTCAGATTTTTATTATGAGGGTTGTTTTGCTTGGGAAGAGAAGTCTTATCACTCCAGTCAGAATAATCAATCTGCAAGCCTGTAGAGTTTCGCATTTTAAGATCTTTCGATATTGATAGCTGAATTTGGATTGTACTGCCTTTTGTTTTGCTACGCAGATAGTATTTTACTGTTGCCATATTGAATATTTAAAAACAAAGATATTCAAACTAAATAGTGTGTCAAAATTTGTGTCAATATTTTCGACTATTTATGAAATGATATAAAATCTATTGCAATAAAGATTATTTACAAAAGTGCCATGAATAGATTGTATACAAATATTTTATTGCATTTTTAGAGAGAATAAAGAAAATAGTACATTGCATACTTGTAGTACCTACGGAATGACAATGGCTCTGTATAAATTGTACTGCTATGTTTAATAAAAAAAGCTGTTTCATTTCTGAAACAGCTTTTGTATGTTATAAAATCAATAATTAGAATTTAATTACAGATTTCATTTTTTCGTTTTCTTCCATTACCAACTCGTCATCAACAAGGATTTTCCCGGAGTGCTCATCAATGATGATTTTCTTTCTCTGAGCAATTTCCATCTGCTTTTGAGGAGGAATCGTGAAGAAAGATCCTTTTGGAGCTCCTCTTTCCAATCCTACTACAGCAAGACCGTTGATAGAGTTTGTTCTGATTCTGTTGTAAGAAGCCAGTAATCTCTCATCGATTTTAGCTGCGAATTCTTTAGACTGCTCTAAAAGATATTCTTCTTCTTTCTGTGTTTCAGAGATCAGACCATCCAATTCTTCTTTCTTGAATTTCAAGTGGCTTTTCAAATCGTCGATCTTAGCATTCAGTTCGCTTAAAGTTTCGTTTTTGTGAGCAATTTTAGCTCCGAATTCTTTAATTCTTTTTTCAGCAAGCTGAATTTCCAGATCCTGGAATTCTATTTCCTTCCCTAATGCTTCAAACTCTTTATTGTTTCTTACATTATCCTGCTGAGATTTGTATTTCTCAATTAAAGTTTTAGCATGGTTTATCACTTCATGCTTTGTTTTGATCTGATCTTCCTGATCTTTGATATCTGCATGAAATTTTTCAGCTCTTTTTTCAAGACCTTCAATCTCGATTTCAAGATCTTCAACTTCAATTGGCAATTCTCCTCTAGTATTTCGGATTTCATCCAATCTTGAATCAATGATCTGTAAATCGTATAAAGCTCTTAATTTTTCTTCAACTGAAATATCGTTGGTTTTTGCCATATTTAAATGAAATAATTTACTGGGTTTGTTTTTTCAATAGATTTTGAAATTGCAAATGTACTAAATTTTTGTGATAAAATTTCAAATAATTGTTGAGTAACAAATTGTTCAGATTCATAATGTCCTATATCACAGATCAGCATTTTAGACTCTGCCAGAAAATAGTCATGGTATTTAAGATCTCCGGTAAGGTAAGCATCACATTTTTTAGCGGCTGCAGATCGTATTCCACTGGCCCCTGAGCCCCCCAGAACCCCTACTCTTTTGATTTTTTTATTATTGAAAGCAGAATGTTTTATGACTTCAAGGCCAAACTTTTCTTTCACAAACCCAAGGAAATCTTTTTCATCCATTTCTTCTTCCAGGTCTCCGTACATTCCCAGCCCGGCATGATGATTTTTATTGTCCAGGCTGTATATCTGGTGGGCCACTTCCTCGTAAGGGTGTGCCGCTTTCATCGCTCCTACAATCTGGCCTTGTTTAAAGCTTTCAAAAATTACGGAGATCATGTCTTCATCCGCATTTTCACGAACTCCCTGCTGTCCGGAAAACGGATTGGATCCTTCCACCGGTCTGAATGTCCCGTTTCCGTTCACAGTAAAACTGCATTCGTCATAAAACCCGATATTGCCTGCACCAGCCGAAAACATAGCTTCTTTTACTTTCCCTGAATATTCTTTGGGTACAAAGACCGTTAATTGTTTTAGATTATTTTCTTTTGGCTGAAGGATTTTCATATTCTTCAGTCCCAGCTGACTGCAAATTCCATGATTTACTCCGAAGAAATCATTATCAAATGCAGTATGAACGGCATAGATTGCCACTTTATTTTCAATAGCCTTTAAAACAGCTCTTTCCACATAGTTTTTTCCTGTTAAGGATTTTAATCCGGAAAATATAATAGGATGAAAACATACAATCAGATTACAGTTTCTTGCAACAGCCTCCTCTACCACATTCTCCAGCGCATCATGGCATACCAGAATTCCGGATACATCGCGGTCATAAACACCACACAGCAATCCTACATTATCAAAATCTTCTGCCTGTCTGATACTTATTTCCTCTTCTATCTTTGCAATTACAGTTTTTAGTTTCATTAATCTATATTTTACGGTTAAGCGAAGATATTAATTTTAAGCTTGTTTAAACTTTTATATTCACTATTTTAACCACAAAAGGCACAAAAGTTTTAAACACTTAAGTTTTTTCAGGGCCAAAACTTATGCGTAGTAAGCTCACCTAAGTTTTGTGAAAATCTTTGATTTTCATTTTACTGTCAACTTTTCTACGGTGTCATTTTAAACTTACTTAAGTGAACTCAAGCGTTTTAAAATGAAACCTTTTGTGGCTTTTGTGGTTGGGTAAAGTTTAAACAACTTTTTTACTAAAAATCCGGAAAAATTTCTACAGCAATAAAAAACCGGCTTTCATCGGCCGGTTTCATTTTGATATTAAAAGAATAAAAAAGGCTGTTAATCTTTGAAAAGCGATACTCTGATAAAGGATTCTATTACTACACCGCAGTTTATATCAGACTCCATAAAAAGCTGATAGCCTCTGCCCGGATCAAGACTCGCAGGGTCTGCAATGGTATAGAAATAAAAGGTAAGAATGTTACCTGTTCCACTTGAACCGCTTGGAACCAGCTGGATAGAGTTAATTTCAAAACCGGAATCAGGATTTTTAAAAGTAGCTTTTATTGATCCTGATGAATTGGACCCAGGAGTAATTGTAGCAATGGCTCTCCAGATATGTACTTGCCCGTAAATTTCATTTTCCCTCCATTTACCGGTAGCCGAGACATAAATATTACTTGTAACTCCCGGAAACGGAACCGTTGTTTCCGGCCAGCTTGTAGTAGGGCTTGGCGCGAAGACCAGTGGTGTGGCATAAAGTACCTGTTGTCTCGGGCCATAGCCGCTTCCTGCTGCACTTAAACTGAATGAAGGTTTTACATTTGCGTTTCCAGAATTTATTTTAACGACACCGTCGTTACCAGCCTGAGAAGATGTGGGAACAAAAAGCTGTCTCCAGAGGGTACCATCCCAATACTGGAAGTTATTCGTTGTCGTATTAAAAATAAGGGTTCCTGCAGTAAGGTTAGCATTTACAACACCTGCAGGAGGCACTGTGGAAGCATTATTATCAGCCAGGTAAGTATCCCGGTCGGTATCGGTAAGACGAGGAATAAGAATTCCTTTCTGGTTGGAAACTATATCCAGTACTGAAGCACCATTTGGAGCTGTAGTATTAATCCCAACCTGATCATACATAAAACTGCTTATCAAAAACAGCATAAACAAGGTTAAAATTTTTCTCATGATATAAAGCTTTTGTAGAATAAAATTACAAACTTGGCCTATAAAAATGTTAAAAAAAACATTTTTATATGTCATATTTTATTCGTATTTTACTAAATATAACACATTGAAAAACATGCAATTAACTACAAATAATTCACCTTTTAATGATAGAAAATTCATTAACATTTGCAGGATTCTTTTAACAATCATATATTTACCCTATACTTTGCAGAAATTATTAACTTCGCTGTGAAATAACCCTATAGAAATGGAAAGAGAACATAATCTTGTTCCTGAGGACAAACTTTGGAAAAGATACCTTTACAGGATAATTTATCGCTCCGATACAAAGCTTGGAAAACTCTTCGACATCATATTATTATCTTTAATTCTTGTAAGCACTGCCATTATTATGATGGAAAGCGTGCCTAAGCTTGATAAAAGATTCCATTATACCTTCCTGATCCTTGAATGGGTAATCTCGATTTTTTTCACTGTGGAATATTCTATGCGGATTGCTGTAGTAAAAAATAAGCGTAATTATATATTCAGTTTTTTCGGAATCATAGACTTCCTTGCTCTTGTACCTTTTTACCTCAGCTTTTTCTTCCCCGTCACCAAATATTTCCTGATCTTCAGAATGCTGAGAATGCTGAGGATATTCAGAAT
This sequence comes from Chryseobacterium sp., assembly GCF_041914225.1. Classification (GTDB taxonomy): domain Bacteria; phylum Bacteroidota; class Bacteroidia; order Flavobacteriales; family Weeksellaceae; genus Chryseobacterium. The sequence continues at coordinate 48,131 of NZ_JAYSDT010000029.1, read as the reverse complement.
TTTCAATTTGCTGGATTTTATGAATGACGGTTACTTAATTGTAAGGGCTTTAAAGAACAGTTCAAGAAAAATTTACATATTCCTTCTGTTTCTGATCATTTTCTCTGTTATTGTAGGCTCGCTTATGTTTATGGTGGAAGGCGGAAGAGAAGGCTTTGAAACGATACCGCAATCCATCTACTGGGCAGTGGTTACTGTAACCACCGTAGGATATGGTGATGTGTCTCCTATTACGCCTTTAGGAAAGTTTTTTGCAGTTGTTCTGATGCTTGCCGGTTATTCCATTATCGCAGTTCCTACCGGTATTGTAACAGCGGAAATGAGAAACAAAAGACAGAACCTGGAAATGGTATGTGAACGGTGTGGCAATGATGACATTGATGATGACGCAAGGTACTGCAAGAAATGTGGCAAGAAATTAGCTTAATATTTGATATAAGTAAAATTTATTCACCAAATACCACAAAATCATGGAACCGAAAAAGAAAAACAGACCGAATAGCCTAGTGATTATTCTTTTTGCACTGGTAGTGCTGATGATCATCATTTACTTTATCTTAGTAATGTTCTTCCCTACTGTTTTTGATCTTATGAATAAGGGAGATATACAGCCGGTACCCAACAAATGATAAGTAATGGGTAATAATTCATAAATAAATGATCATCATGATAAAATAAAAAAGATGAGTGAAATATTTCGCTCATTTTTTTGATCAATGAATCTCTAAATAAATCATTCCCTAATAAAAAATGACGGATCACATGACCCGTCATTCTCTTTTTATTTAAATGATTAATTACTTTTTAATCGCTTTAATGGTCTGCTTAGTCCCGTCCTTCATTTCAAGAGTTACCAAATAGACACCTTGCATTAAATCCCTCAAATGGATCGCAGATTCAGGGTTCGTAATGGTTTTTACCAGTCTTCCTGTAGCATCTGTTACCGATATATTTTTTACATTCTTACTGTCAGAGATATTCAAAACATCTGTAAACGGATTAGGATAAACCTGGATCGTATTTTTTGCCACTGCAACTTCAGATGTTGCAAGGTTGGCATTGTTAATACTAATATCATCAATATACAGATAATACTGGTTAGAATCTGAATATGCATTAAATCCAAAGAAATACACGCCTGTTGCAGGAACTGTAAATGTCACAGACTCCGTATGGGCAACTCCATCATTGATTGAAGGATAATCTGCTACAGAACCTGTCATCGCTGCTGCATCCGGTGAAGTTCCGTAGGCTACTTTCAATTTTTCAACATAGGTTGATGAGTTATTACCATATTTATAGCTGATCGTGTACTGTACTCCTGCCGTTAAATTCAGTCCTTGTGTAAAGAACCAGGTATTTGCAGCGTTGGAAGAATTATAATGGTACTTTAATACATTAGTTGTGAATCCCTGGCTGTCAGAAGGCGGATCTGACGTTTCCCAATTATTTCCTGCTCCCGCATTAACACTCATTGTACAGCCTGGAAGAGCAGGAACAGTCACATTTTCAAAATCTACAGTATAAGGAATGCCGGTACTTGAACATAATGTTGTAAATGAAGCAGACTCACTCCATACACTTTTACTTGTAGCACTGCATGCGGATCTTACCCATACATAGTAGGCAGTGGAAGCAGCTAAACCTGGAATATTATAAGTGGTCGCAGTAATTCCTGTGAAATTAGGTGTACTTGTTGATGTAGGTGCTGTATTGGTTGTACTGTAATAAATATCATATCCGTTTGCAGGTACGGGAGTTGCCGCTGTCCAGGAAACCGTAGCTCCTGCCGCGGTAAGATTAGAAATAACCAATGCACTAGGCTCACTGCAGGCCGGTGCTACATCTATATTGATATCATCCACGTATAATTTATTCATATCAGCATCAGAATAGGCCTGGAATCCAAAATAATAAACCCCTGTAGAAGCTGGTGTGAAGTTTACAAAAGCACTTGTTGCCGCACTGGTGACAATATTAGGATAATCTGCCAATGTATTGGTCATTCCTGCACCTGTAGCGGAAGTTCCGTAAGCTACTTTTAACTTTTCAGCATACACAACTCCTTCTGCATTTGCATATTTGTATTTGATTCTGTAGGTAACTCCTGCGGTAAGGTTAATTCCATTCGTGAAGAACCAGGTATCAGCGCTATTGGCATAGTCATAAGAATATTTAAGTACATTTCCTGTAAATCCTTGTGCATCCAGGTCATCTGTTTCCCACATGTTTCCGGAGCCGTCATTAACCACTGAGGTACAGTTCGGCAGATCAGGAGGAGTAATACTTTCGAAATTCAAGGTATATGGTACTCCTACAGCAACGCAGGATGTCATAAATGTAGCCACCTGAGACCACGCACTTCTATCTGTAGTAGTACATACGGAACGTACCCATACATAATAAGTAGTTGCCGGTGCAAGTGAAGGCAGATTGGCAGTAAGTCCGGTGCTTGTTCCGGAAGGTACGGTAGTAGCAGGAGGATAAGTACTGGAAGTTGAATAGTAATATTCATAACCAATGCCTGGAGCAGAAGACGGAGCTGTCCATCCAATCTGGGCTGAATTTGCCGTTACGGCAGAAACAGTTACAGCAGACGGAGCAAAACAGGTTGGAACGGCACCAATTACAACTGTATAGTCATGGGCTTCTCCATATCCATCCATATTACAAGGAATAGGATCACTCGAATAACGGTCTCCTACCCTCATTCTGTAAGTACCGGGAGTAACGGTAGAAGGAATTGCTATAAGTCCCGAAGTAATATTGTTTCCTCCTACAAAAGTACTGCTTGCAGAAGCTACAAGCTCCGGAGCTACATCGTCAAAAGTTCCGTCATTATTAAAATCTATCCAGATGCGTACATTCTGGTCACTGTAATTATGTTTAACGCTAAAATCATAACTCAAACCTGCATTCAGGTTGATTGTCATAGAAGTGTAATCTCCGTATGCATTCGTAGAGCATCCTGTATTCGAATGATCAAATCCGGCACCCGGAATTTTAAAAGAATCTATCATGTCCCCTCCATTACAACCACTGGCAAACTGAGGCGTACAGTAATTCTGTGCGGAGGATAAAAAGCCGGTTATTAAGAAACCAACAAGTAAAAAATTTCTCATATAAAAACAGTATTAGTTAATCAAATCTAGTGAAAATCAGTAATAAAAAAAATAATTTCTTCGTAATATGACAACAAATACAATTTTTCTTTCAATAAAAAACAATCTTCTCCATAAAAAAAGACGGCTCAGATTGAGCAGTCCTTTTTTCATATCATTTAAAAGTCACTTATCTTTTAATTGCTTTAATGGTTTGCTTAGACCCGTCTTTCATATTTAAAACAACCAGATATAATCCTTCTTTCAGATCTCTCAGCTGAAGTTCAGAAGATGGTTTTTCAATTGTCTTAATCAATCTTCCGGAAGAATCTAGAATGGAAACTGATTTTACGTTATGTGGTTTTGCAATATTCAGTACGCTTGTAAATGGATTTGGGTATACTTCTATAGTTTCTTTTTTATCAGAAACTTCAAGAGTACCAAGGCTGGTTACCTTTTCTATAGCAATGGTAAAAACCCCTTCCACTGTATCAGTATAGTAATCCCGATCTCCGATATTTATATAATATTCGTTTCCTGCAATAGTTGGCAAATCCATTATAACCGGACTTGAACCAGTAAAATCTACTCTTTTTACACACGTTAAGTTTCCACAATTTCCTTTATAGGCACCAATACCAAAATTAAATGTGCTATTTAAAGGTCTTGAAACTGTAATCTTATGCAGAAAACCATCACCAACGAAGGTAAACCATGTCCCGTCATTCATTGCAGAATTACAAGAATTTATAAATCCGTTATTATTGGTAGTATGCTCAGCATCAACTTGTGTATAAGTATATGGAAAATTTGAAACCGTCAAAGCACCAGTACAGTCATCATTAACAGGAGGCAGCAATGTTCCTACACATATATTGAATTTAACGGCAATACCAACACCTGTACTGTATGCCCTTATATAATAGGTTTCACCCGCAACCAACCCTGAAACATTATTAATATAACTAGAACGATTAACACTTCCGCCACATTTTACACTTGTTAAAGCACCACAGCTACCTTTGAAAACCTCAAATCGTATATCCTGCTGTGTACCACTTACTCCAACATCTATAATATTTTTAAAACTAATTCTGTGGTTGGCTCCTGTTGCTACAAATTTAAACCACACATCATTCTGAACCCCGATTCCACCACACGAAGCTGCAGGTAACATCGTTGAAACTGTTGCTCCCAAAGTACTTCCTTCAAGCCCCCCAACACAGGTCAAATCCGGATTAATAGTCAAAGAAACAGCATTTGTACATTCATCATTTACAGGAATCGGTGTCAAATCTTTTGTAATACATAAATCAAAATTGAAACCCGATTGGGGTGTTCCTTGTACATCAAATACTCTGAGATAATAAGTTTCTCCCACCGTAAAACCAGTAACAAGTCCAACAGCCCCTCCTATTCCTACACATATAGGATTAGCACAACTGCCACCAAACACATTAAAATTTAATCCTCCCAAAGAGTTTGGTTCTCCCACAGCAACTTTATTAATCAATTTAATGATATGCTTGGTATCGGTTGCTATAAATTTATACCACACATCATATCTGGAGAAATTGTCACAAGATACAGCAGACTTCGTTGATGATAAAGTTGTTCCGGAAGTAACGTTGATACAATCCATCCCAGAATTCACAGGAACACTTATAGCATTGGTACAATTATCATTGGCTGGCGGTGGTGGCATTGTCCCTACACATATTTCAAATTTATGAGATGAATAACCTGAGCCACTGAAGACTTTAATATAATAAGTCTCTCCTACAGTAAGGTTGTTAACTATAGAAAGAGGACATGATGCGCTTGTCATATAACCACAATCAGATCCGGAGCATAATATACTTGTCAAATTACCACAATCACCTTTTAAAACCTGAAAATAAACATTACCACCTCCTAATGGCACGGAGGTTACGTTCTTTAAATTAACTGTATGAGTAACGGAAGTAGCTGTAAACTTATACCATACGTCACCAGTACTGGTACCACATGATAATGCAGGAGATGATACAGTTGACATCACAGTAGTTCCAGAAGTAAAATCAACACAATTCAGATCTGGATTTACAGGCAGAGTTATAGCATTCATACACTCATCATTGGAGGGTATACCTGGCACTGTTGTAAATTTCTGATTAACACAACCGGAAGACTCTCCTGCCGACCCCACTGCTGTTACTTTAAGATAATAAACTGTACTTGCCAAAAGTGGAGATAACGGAGTAAAGTTTGTTGTCGTTACCGATTGCTGATTAACGACATCTGTTCCTCCCGCAGTAGTTCCGACAGAAACTTTATAACTTGTAGCACCCTGTACAGCAGCCCATGTAAAATTAGGCAGAACCGGTACATTCGAAGCATTGTTTGCTGGATAACTGATTATTGGACAATCCGGTAACAGATTGGGCACTAACCCCATAAGGCTGACCACTGGTTTATAAGGTAGAAAATGGCCAACTGGAGGATTTGCAGGGTCCGGATTAACAGTATTACTTTCAGTATAAAGAGCCTGCTCCATAGTATTATATACAAAAAACGGATTATTTGAATTAGAATTAAATCCATTTTCATCTACTGCAACAACTAAGTTTCTTACATTATCATATGGAAAAGGAGTAGCAAATGTCATCTCTGCAACGCCGTTTACATTAGTAACCGTACCTGAATAAACCTGAGTCATTTCCCCAACAGGAATCCACCCAATTTGATAATCTAAAGAGTTTTTTGTAGTGTGCCCTAAATAAACCACCAATTTGATAAATAAGAGGGATTTGCAGAAGGTGTTAAGTAAAATTTAAGCCCTGTAATATTACCTGCTGCATCAGCATTGATTTCTTGTTTTGTATAAATCTGCTGGGAATAAGAGAAGGCAAAACCACTGTTGACCGGAGCATTACCCGTGTCTGTACTTCCTGCTCCTAATTTGATTTGAGCACTTAGTACAATACTTAACATCAGTAAGCATAAAAATAAGGTTTTCTTCATGTATAAGTTTTTGGTTATTAATACATCTACGAATTTACAATAAATTTAAAAACACCTTTTAAAAAATTTAAAAATAAAAAAACGACAGCTGTTTAGCTGTCGTTTCATGTTATATAATTAATACATTTTATCTTTTAATTGCTTTAATGGTTTGCTTAGACCCGTCTTTCATATTCAGTACCACTAAGTACATTCCCTGTTTCAGATCAGCTAAATGAAGTTCAGAAGAAGGATTGTCAATAGTTTTCACTACCCTTCCAGCTGCATCAACCACAGAAGCAGATTTTACCTTAGAAGCATCTGAAATATTCAGAACATCTACAAATGGATTAGGGTAAGCTTTGATTTCATTATTTTTCTTTTCAACCTCAGCTGTTGCCAACCCTGAGCATCCTTGTGTAACAGAAATACTGTAGTTACCGATTCTGGATGCTGCATATCCTGTAAGTAATACATAATAAGTAGTACCTGCAACTCCGGTAAATGTTAATGTAGGAGCATTATAAAGAGTTACTGTACAGCCAGTATCAGCATATCCTACCCCTGAGCTGTTACTGAAACATGTAAGTGATCCGCAGGTACCGGTATACACCCTCAGATAAGCATCATATTGTGTACCGCAAGCATCAACAGTAATAGGACCGTTTTCAGTAGCTGTAACTGTATACCAAACACCTTTATAAGAAGCAGTACTTCCACACGTTGAAGCAGGAAGCGTTTCATCGCCAGCCAAAGCATTAACTCCCTGAACAGTTCCGTTACAAGCTATTGCAACAGCTGTATCACAAGTATCATTTACCACAGCTGAAGGAGTAGTTACAGCAATCTGAAAATTAGATGTTGTAGTAGCTGTACTTGAAGTTGAGAATACTCTTACATAGTAAGTCTGTCCTACAGTAAGATTTTGTAGCAGCACATTGGAATTTCCATAGTCACCGGCAAAACAAGTAATAGCGGTTAAAGAACCACAAGTTCCGGAATAAACCTGTGTAGTTGTTGCATTATCAGAATACAGCACATGTACTAGATGCGTTGCTGCAGTTGCTGTAAAAGAATACCAAACATCATCATTAATACCTGATGTGCTGCATGTAGGAGCAGTTACACCAGAACTTGAAGTAGCACTTACAGTAGAACCGTTCAATGCGTTTACAAAAGCATTTGTACTGCTCACTGTAAGAGATGTTGCATTGGCACAATCATCATTTACAGGTGGAGGTGGAGGCGTTCCGATACAGATATTAAAACTATTGGCATACAAAGTAGAACCATTCGTATTGGAATTGTATATTCTTACATAATAAGTCTGTCCTGGAGTAAGACCGGAAAGCGGTGTATTTACTGCTGTTCCGCATTTAATGCTTGTCAGCGCACCACAAGCCCCACTGAACACCTGAGTATACACACTGGTAGATGTAGATGTTCCAACAGCGGTAACATTTGAAAGCATTACCATATGGTCAGTACCTGTAGCTGTAAATGAGTACCACACATCATCATCCGCTGTTCCTGTACATGGGCTTACCGCCAATCCTGAATTAGTTGCACTCAGAGTTGTTCCGGATACCGGTGAAGCGCACGTTAGTGTTGGGCTAACGGATAGTGCAACAGCACCTGAACATTCATCATTAGCAGGAGCTGCAGGAAGTGTTCCCATACATATATTAAAGGAGCTTGCATAGAAACTTGCGCCTGAATTAGCATCATAAGTATATACTCTCACATAATAAGTCTGACCTGGAGTAAGGCCAGTTAAGTTTGTAAAGTTTGTATTTGAACTGATACATGCAGTACTTACCAGAGCTCCGCAGACACCACTAAATACCTGAGCATACAATGATGTTGTAGAAACATTCCCTACAGAAACTATATTTTTCAGCTGGAAAGTATGACCTGTTGACATTGCAGTAAATTTATACCAAACATCATCGTCAGCTGTTCCCGAACAAGTACCCAGAGAAACTCCTGAACTTGTTCCTCCCAATGTAGTCCCCGCTGTTACACTACCACAACCCATATCAGGATTAATTGTGATCGCAACTGCATTGGCACAATCATCATTAGCCGGCGGTGGCGGTGGTGTACTTACACAGATATTGAAACTTGCGTTAGCTGTTACTGTAGATGAGTAAGTATATACTCTGATATAGTAAGTCTGACCTGGAGTAAGGCCGGTAACAATATTTGTATCAGGATCCGAACACAGTATACTTGTCAGAGTACCGCAGCTTCCTGACAATACCTGGAAATACATATCTGAAACACCTGTTGTACCTCCGGTAGAAGCTACATTAGACAATGCTATCACATGGCTTGTCGCAGTTGCTGTGAATTTAAACCAAACATCATCATTTGGTGAACCGGAACAGGTACCAGCAGCCATAGATTCTGTGGCCCCCAAAGTATTACCTGGAGTTGTTATTGAACAAGTCAAAGAAGGATTCACTGTTAAATTTACAGCTCCGGAACAGTCATCATTTGCAGGAGCTGAAACAGTAGTAGTAAACGTTCTTTCAGTACAACCTGCGGACGCAACGCCACCATTATAAGCTGTAACAGTATAATAATATTGGGTTGTCGGGCTCAGCTGCTGTGCAGCAGTAAGCGTATATGCAGTCACATTTCCTACATCAAAATTATTTAAAATATTGGATGATCCCGCAGAAGTTCCGATACTTAGCTTATATCCTAAAGCACCGCTCACAGCAGACCATGAAAACGGAGTTCGTAAAGGCAGACCGGTTTGAGCCGTAGTGGGTGCATTTACAGAAGGACATTCTAATGTTGACGTTGTAGTAAAAGACCTCTCAGTACATGCAGCAGAAATTCCTGTAGAATTAGAAGCATATACTGTATAATAGTATTGAGTGTTAAAACTCAAAGAATTCGTTAAAGTATATGAGGTAACATTTCCTACATCCTGCATGTTCATCACATTGGTTGCTCCAGGTGTTGTTCCGATACTGATCTTATAAGATGAAGCAGAACTTGCAGAAGCCCACGTGATGGTTGGCAATACAGAAACATTTGTTGCCGCAGCTGCAGGAGCAGAAACAACCGGACAAGCAGGAGCACCGGGAGAAAGCCCCAGCAGATTTGTCACAGATTTTGTTGTTGTTCTTGTTCCGCTAGGAGGTGAAGAAGGATCCGGGTTTGTTGAATCACTTCTGTAATACAGAGTAGAATTGGAAGCCCCTGAGAAAGTATAGAATCTATTGGCAGATGCAGTATAGTCCGGTGTATTCTCATCAACAGCAATCAATAAATTATCTGTATTATTATAAGCAAAAGGAGTTGTAAAATTTACCGTCACCTCACCTGCGGAAGCACTTACTGTTCCGGAAAAAACCTGAGTCAAACCAGAAACAGGAACCCAGTCTGTAGTTCCTGAAAAAGAGGTTTTAGTAGTATGACCAATATATACAACCCAATCTACAGATTTGGAAATATCCGCATTATTGGGAAGATAAAATTTCAACCCGGTAATATTACCGGCTGCATTGGCATTGATTTCACTTTTAGTAAAAATCTGCTGTGTATAGCTGTAACCGTAGTTGACATCAATTGGCGCAACTCCGCTCTGACTGGTTCCACTACCCAGCATTATCTGGGCATTTGTAATGGAAGCTATTAAAAATAAACTTAATAGTAGTAATTTCTTCATAAATATAGTAATAATAAAAGTTAGGGCGGTAAATGTATAAATATTAATTTAAATTTTAAAAGAAATAATAAAAAATATCATAAAATTTTAAATAAAAACAAATAAAAAGAACATAAAAATACAATAAAATCAAACGTTTATTTAATTTTAATATTTATTTCGCAATATGTTGAAAAATATCAAATATTTGATAATCAATATTTTAATTACCATACAATCAAAATAGACTTCAGAAAATTTTTCTAACTATCATAAAAACACATTAAAAATTTTTCATAAATACTCTCAATATGCAAACAAAAAAAGAATGACCTAAGCCACTCTTTATATTCATATTTTATTATATTCTAATTCAAATAAAACTCATATTTATTCAATAACTGAATTTCTTTGATCAGGTCTCCGTTCAGATCAACGGAATGCTTCATAGACTGCACTTCGATATGGGAATCATCTTCAAGGTTTTTAATAAAGAACTTCAGCTTTTGATTTCCTTTATTCCGATCCAGGACTGTTCTGAAAAAGTCAAGGTCTTCAGGTCTTACATCCATTACATCCATCACAAGCGATATACTTTTTGCAAATCTTTCGAATGCTTCCTGAAGTTCTATAACATCTACTACATTAACAAAGACTCTTCCGTCTTTCACCTGGGCAAATTTTATTTTAAAAATAACAAATCTCTGAACTTCCAGCTTTTCCTTCAGTTTCATATAATCCCTGTCTCCCAATCTGAATGAATATGACCCGGAATAGTCTTCCAGCGTCACAAAAGCAACCTTCTCACCACTTCTGAAACCATCCTGAACCCTGTATTCCGTAATAAGACCGGCTACAGTATACTCTTTTCCTCCACCGCCGTTTTCCCTTTCTTTCTGAAGGGTTTTCCAGTCTTTCTCTTTCTCTTCAAACAATTCCTCCTGCTTGTTGGCAAAAGCCTGCTCTTTGTAAGCATCCACCTCATCGAGATTCAGGAACAGGAAATTTCCTTTGGGTTCTGCTTTTTTGGTCACTTCTTCTATAACTTCTTCTTCTCCCACTGACAAATCATCAGAAACAATCTCGCTTAAATCAACAGCATCATCCTGGGAATCCGGCTCAAGAACAGGAGCTTCATCGGTAACGATCTTCTCCTCCACACCTTTTTCCAGAACAGCTTTCTTGGAAAGCTGCCCCTGCATAAACTGAAACTGATATTTAAATTCATCCAGCGGATGCGCAGAAAGGTAGAAACCAATAATCTCTTTTTCTTTATTGAGCTTATGCATATTTGGCCATTCGGGACATGGTGCAAGTTTAGGCTGTTCAATCTGAACTTCTTCCGCAAAATCTGCAAATAACGAGTGTTCCATCTCATTTTTACTTTCCTGGAAGATTTGTCCGTACCTGATCAGTCTTTCCAGATTTGTTTTTCCAGCCATATCAATATCAAAATACTGACCTCTGTGGAATGAATCCAGCTCGTCAAATGCACCGGCAAGCACCAAACTTTCCGCTACCCTTTTGTTCATCTGGGAAGGTAAAATTCTTTCAAAGAAATCGTAAATATTTTTGAATCTTCCGTTTTCCCTTTCTCTGGTGATCGCCTCACTCGGTCCTTCACCAATCCCCTTAATCGCTCCCAACCCAAAACGGATCTGCCCTTTTTCGTTTACTGAGAATTTATATTGAGATTCATTAACATCGGGACCTAATACATCTACTCCCATACTTTTACAATCTTCCATGAACATGGTAATTGAATCCGTATTGTTAATGTTATTACTCATCACACTCGCCATATATTCTGCCGGGTAATTGGCTTTTAAATAAGCGGTCTGATAAGCAATAAATGCATAACATGTTGAGTGAGACTTATTGAAGGCATATTCTGCAAAGGCTTTCCAGTCATTCCAGATTTTCTCCAGCCTCTCTTCATTCAGGTTGTTTTTACGGCCACCTTCAATGAATTTCGGATACATCTTATTCAGAACGTCAATCTGCTTTTTACCCATTGCTTTTCTTAGCGTATCGGCCTCACCTTTGGTAAAATTGGCCAGTTTCTGGGATAAAAGCATTACCTGCTCCTGATAAACGGTAATCCCGTATGTTTCTTTTAAATATTCTTCCGTTTCAGGTAAATCATAGACAATTTCTTCAATTCCATGCTTTCTGTTGATAAAGTTTGGAATATATTTAATCGGACCTGGACGATACAAAGCGTTCATGGCAATAAGGTCAGCAAAAACCGTTGGTTTAAGCTCCCTCATGTATTTTTGCATCCCGGGACTTTCATACTGGAAAATCCCCACTGTTCTTCCTTCTTTAAATAACTGATAGGTTTTAGCATCATCAAGCGGAATAAGATCCGGATCAATATCTACTCCATGTCTTGCCTTCACCAGTTTTAAAGCATCTTTAATGATCGTCAGTGTTCTGAGTCCCAAAAAGTCCATTTTCAGAAGACCTGCACTTTCCGCCACCGAGTTGTCAAACTGAGAAACCAAAATATCAGCATCTTTTGCAGCAATCGTCACAGGAACCAGATTACTCACATCTTCCGGTGTGATAATAACCCCACAGGCGTGGATTCCGGTATTTCTGATACAGCCTTCCATCTTTTTAGCACTGGCTAAAACTCCGTGCCGCGAATCATCCGGACTCTCCAGAACATATCTCATTTCATCAACGAGCATCTGCTCTTCCGGCTTTAATTTATCATATTTCGCCAAAGCTTTGGCAATGTTCATTCCGGGTGTGGAAGGAATCAGCTTGGCAATATTATTCGTATCAGGAATCGGAACATCCAATACTCTTCCTGCATCTTTAATCGCAGACTTCCCTCCAAGTACAGAATAAGTGATAATCTGCGCTACCTGGCTCTGTCCGTATTTTTCAATTACCCATTTGATAACCCTGTCTCTTCCTTCGTCATCAAAGTCAATATCAATATCGGGCATGGATACCCTTTCCGGGTTCAGGAATCTCTCAAAAAGGAGGTCGTATTTAATAGGGTCTACATTGGTAATTCCGATACAGTAAGCTACTGCAGATCCTGCAGCGGAACCCCTTCCCGGGCCAACCCAAACTCCCATTTTACGGGCTTCATTACAGAAATCCTGTACAATAAGGAAGTATCCCGGATAACCGGTATTGGCAATTACTTCAAGCTCAAAGTCAAGACGCTCTTTAATTTCATCGGTAATTCCTGTATCTTTATATCTAACCTTTGCTCCTTCATAAGTAAGATAGGTAAGATAAGCCATCTCCCCTCTTTTTCCTCCGTCTACCTCATCTTCTGCATGGATAAATTCCTCTGGAATATCAAACTTAGGAAGCAGTACGTCTCTTTTTAAAGTATAGGGTTTAAATTTCGCCGTAAATTCTTCATAAGCATCAAACGCATCCGGATAAGCTAAAAAGGCCTCTTTTATCTCATCTGCACTCTTGATGTAATATTCACCTGTCGCCAGTCCCCTTCTTTTACCAAACCCTTTTCCTATAGGTGTTGTAAGTTTTTCACCATCTTTGATACAGCTTACAATATCCTGGATGTTGGCATCATCTTTATTGGTGTAAAAAGTCTCGTTCTGAGCTAAGATTTTGACATTATATTTATCAGCCAGATATAACAGCACTTCATTCAAATGCTCTTCTTCAGGTAGTTTATGATTCTGAATCTGTACATAGAAATCATCTTCAAAAGTATCTTTCCACCATTTGAAAAGCTCTTCCCCTTTCTGTTCACCGGTATTCAAGATTGCATCAGGAATATCCCCCATAATCCCGGAAGTTAAAGCTATAACTCCCTCTTTATATTGGGCAATCAGTTCACGGCTTACCCTTGGAACTCCAAAATAGAATCCTTTAAGGAAACCGATACTGGAAAGCTTTGCCAGATTTTTATAACCGTTAAAATCTTTTGCCAGAAGCACCACCTGCGTTCTCCTGTCAGGATCATCCTTGGTAAACTGCTTTTGCTCGTAACGGTCTGAAATATAAAATTCACACCCCACAACAGGAATAAGCGGTTCTGAAACAGGTTCTTCTTCATTAAATTCTGTTCCGTTTTCTTCTGCTTCCTGTTTTTTGGCAAGATATTCTTTATGTTTTTTCGCTCTGTCTGCATTAGCCCCTTCCACCGCTGAAACGAACTTAAAGGCTCCCATCATATTTCCGAGATCCACCATTCCGACAGCCGGAAAATTTTCATCAGAAGCTTTTTTAATCAGATCATTGATACTTGAAGTAGCTGTAAGGGTAGAGAAAACACTATGGTTATCAAAATTGAAATATTTACCTAAATCAATTTCATCAATGCTTCCAAAATCCTGCTGCTTTTTCTTATTATGAAAATCAGCAACCTGTCTTCTGATAACAATATTGAAAGGCTTAATCGGATCCGGGTAAAGACTCTTGAAATAAGCCAGCTGGTCTTCCGAAATCTTTAATGTTTCTGCAGGAACTACTCCAATTCTTACCATTTCGAAGAAAGCTCTGGCCGTTGCATTAACATCGGCTGCGGCATTATGGGCTTCATCAAACTTACTTCCGTAAAGCTTTTCGTAAAGCTCTTCAAGTTTCGGAGGTTTAAATCTTCCTCCACGGCCTCCACCAAGCTGACAGAAGTCGGTACCCAAAATCATGGTATCCGCTTTGGGCTTTTCCTGGAGATTGTCTTTAAGATTCTTCCTGTAAAATTCTGCTCCTACAATATTATAGTCGAACTCTACATTATGCCCGGAAACCACTCTTACCTTTTCCAAAACTTTGGAAAATTCTTCCAAAATCTCCTGAAGATCTCGTCCTTCCTCATTGGCAATTTTCGTGGTAATCCCGTGAATTCTAGCTGCGTTGAAGGAAATATCATACCCTTCAGGTTTTATTATATAATCCTGGTTTTCAATCAAGTTCCCGTCATCATCGTGCAGCTGCCAGGCAATCTGTACCATTCTCGGCCAGTTATCCGAATCTGAAAGCGGAGCGTTGAAATTTTTTGGTAAACCGGTTGTTTCTGTGTCAAAAATTAAATACATATAATGCTCTAACTTTTTTATAAAAGAGAATGTAAAGTTACTTCATTTTTTCGAATTACCTTCTGTAATATTACAAGATAAACAATCAACATTTTTGAAACTCAATATCGAAATTATCAATAAAATACCTTAATTGGGCATAGAATATCAATAGCTTCTTAAAAAACTTTACTTATTATAATTGTTCAAAAATTTCATTTTCATTTTACATTTAAACTAACAAAACAGAAGTCTAAAAAAGACTATTTCAAAAAAATAATTATAGAATATTCAGTAAATCAATGAATTTGTTACAAAATACTAACAGTTGTTAGTATTTTGTTTTTTTATGTATATTTGCTTCCTATGGAAAATGCACTTCACGAAAAAGTTTCTCAGGATATATTACTCAAAGCGTATAATCATATGATGCTCTCCAAGGCAATGGCTGATATTTACGAAGAAAACAGAAACGTATGCAAATACGTTCACAGTACTTCCAGAGGTCACGAAGCCATCCAGCTTGCAACAGCTTATCAGTTAAAAAAAGAAGACTGGGTTTCTCCTTATTACAGAGATGAAAGTATTCTTTTAGGCATTGGTTTTGAGCCTTACCAATTAATGCTCCAATTACTGGCTAAAGCTGACGACCCTTTTTCGGGAGGAAGATCTTACTATTCGCATCCTTCCAGCAGAGATGAGAATAAGCCAAAGATCATTCACCAGAGTTCTGCAACCGGAATGCAGACTATACCTACGACAGGAGTAGCACAGGGAATCAAATATATTCAGGACTTTAACCTTCAGAATTTTGAAAACAACCCGGTTGTTGTCTGCAGTCTTGGAGACAATTCAGTTACAGAAGGTGAAGTAAGTGAGGCATTACAGTTTGCTGCCTTGCACCAGCTTCCTATCATCTTTCTTGTTCAGGATAATGAATGGGGAATTTCTGTAACAAAAGAAGAAGCAAGAACTTGTGATGCCTACGATTTTGTAGCAGGATTCACAGGATTAAGCAGAATGAGAGTAGACGGAACTGATTTTGTGGAAAGTTTCGAAGCCATGAAAAAAGCTGTAGACTTCGTAAGAACAGAAAGAAAACCTTTGGTTGTTTGTGCAAAAACAGTACTGATCGGGCATCACACTTCCGGAGTAAGAAGAGAATTCTATAGAGATGAAGAAGATTTAACTAAACATAGAGCCAAAGATCCGGGAGAAATCCTTAGAAAATATTTACTGGAAGCAGGTGTTGATGAAGATCTTCTAAAGCAAATCACTAAAAAGGCACGTCTTGAGGCAGAAGAAGCTTTCGAAAAAGCTAAAAATGCAGAAGATCCGAAGCCCGAAACCGTAATGCAGCATGTCTTTGCTCCTACTCCTATCACAGAAGAAACAGGGACACGTGAACCTGCTAACGGTGAAAAAATTGTAATGGTAGACGCCGCAATCCACGCCATTCAGGAATTAATGTGGAAACATCCTGAAGCTCTTCTTTACGGACAGGATGTAGGAGAAAGGATAGGTGGGGTTTTCCGGGAAACGGTTACGCTAGGAAAAAAATTCGGAAGCAAAAGAGTGTTTAACACAGCCATTCAGGAAGCTTATATTATCGGGTCTACAGCTGGTATGAGTGCTGTTGGATTAAAACCAATCGTTGAAGTTCAGTTTGCAGACTATATCTACCCGGGTATTAACCAGTTAATTACAGAAATTTCAAAATCAAGTTATTTAAGCGGCGGGAAATTTCCGGTAAGCAATATTATCCGTGTTCCTATCGGAGCATATGGCGGTGGCGGACCTTACCACAGTGGAAGTGTTGAAAGTATTCTTGCCAATATCAAAGGAATCAAAATAGCATACCCAAGTAATGCTGCAGACTTTAAAGGATTATTAAAAGCAGCCTATTACGACCCGAATCCTGTAGTGATGCTTGAGCACAAAGGACTATACTGGAGTAAAGTTCCGGGAACTGAAGATGCAAAAACTATAGAACCGGCCGAAGACTATGTACTTCCGTTTGGGAAAGGTAAAGTAATCATCGAGGCTGATAAAACTGAAACTGAAAAAGGCAGAACTTTATTGGTCGTTACTTATGGTATGGGTGTTTACTGGGCTAAAGAAGCCGCTAAGAATTTCAACGGAAGAGTTGAAGTGATTGATTTAAGAACTTTAATTCCTCTTGATGAAGAACTTGTTTTCGAAAGAGTGAAAGCACATGGAAAATGTATTGTTCTCACTGAAGAGCAACTTAACAACTCATTTGCAGAAGCATTTGCTCACCGTATTTCTAAAAACTGCTTCAGGTATCTTGATGCTCCTGTAGAAACAATGGGATCGCTGGATGTACCTGCTGTACCTATCAATCTTGTACTGGAAAAAGAAATGCTTCCGAATGCAGAGAAGCTTTCTAATAAGATCGAAGAAATGCTGAAATATTAAATATATGAAACCTCTGATTTTTCAGAGGTTTTTTTATTAATTTTAATAAATAGAACGGATACCTCATTTTGGTATCTATTTTGTTTATATGCACACCTAATTTCATACGTTTTTATGATCACAACCAAATACGTCAATTATAAGCAGGTTCTCAATTTATCAGGTTTTCATCTCATCCTGATTTCAATCTGGTGTACCCTGATCGCTGTGCTGTTCTATTTCTTTAACTGGCAATGGATGACAATTCCATGGGTTCCTGTTGCGCTGATTGGTACTGCAGAAGCATTCCTTGTAGGTTTCAAAAACAACCAGGCTTACGACAGACTTTGGGAAGCCAGAAAAATCTGGGGCGGAATTGTGAATTCAAGCCGCTCATTTGCTTCTATGGTATACGCTTTTGATACTAAAAATGAAGAAATCGGCGTATTTGATCTTGAAGACCGTAAAAGAAAAATTGTTTACCGTCATATTGCATGGCTGTATACTTTCCGTGAGCAGCTTCTGGTTCCAACAGAATGGGAGCATATCAGCACAGAAAATAAATTCGGGAATATCAACCTGAGAAGAAACAGACTGATCAAAGCAGGATTTCCTGATTACGGAAGAGCTCCTATTTTCTTACATAAATACCTTTCAGAAGAGGAATATGATCTTAAAAATGATTATAAAAACTTCGCTACTTACCTGATTGCCCAGCAGGCAAAAGACATCAATGAACTGAAAAACATGAATGCTATCACAGATTTCAATCAGACCCAGCTGCAGAACAGTCTGAATGAATTCTATAATTTCCAGGGGCAGGCAGAAAGAATCAAGAAGTTTCCTTCACCAAGACAATTTGCCAGTACAGCCTTTGTTTTTAATATCCTGTTTATCATGCTTCTTCCGCTGGGATTGGTAAACGAGTTCGCAAAACTTGGCGACTGGGGAATCTGGACCTCAATTCCTTTCTGTATCATCATAGGATGGATCTACATCATTATGGAACTGGTGGGAGATTATTCCGAGAACCCTTTTGCGGGGCTGATGTTTGACGTTCCTATGCTTTCTATATGCAGAACCATTGAAATTGATCTTCTTCAGCTAGGCGGAGAAACGGAACTTCCTGATCCTATCTCTTCCAAAAACGGAGTTCTGGTATAATTTCTTTTTCCCAAAATCATTGTAAAAAACTTCAAAATATATTTCAAATTTCATTGTTATTTCATAACTTAGAGAGTTGAAAACATCAGCTGAAATCTGTCCAAAATTGAGCTACTGTTCTATTTCGGACAGATTTTAACTTATAATTTTCTCCACGAATAATTTATCCTTCTTTTTTAACAATGAGATCCAAGCAAGTACTGCAGGTTATGACAATGCTGTGTCTTTTCCTATCTTGTCCTGAAGTAAAATCACAGACTGCTTTCAACAAAGAATTACCCAAAGAATTCACAGGCAGATTCACCAAAGAAATCAACGACAGTATTCCTTCTCTGGGATCTTTCATTGTTTCTCAGAATTACAGGATAATTTATGAGCAATATTCTCACGGAGCCAGCAAAGAGACTGTTTTCAGTATAAAATCTGTCACCAAAAGTATTGTTTCTGTTCTTGCAGGAATTGCTAAGGATAAAAACTTACTTCCTAATCTCAACACTCCGGTTTTAAAAATCCTTCCGGAATACAATGTTTCAAGGAGCAGCTTCAAAAATATTTCCAATATCGAAGGGAAAGTGCTTCACGATTCAATAAGAAATACATTAACGTTAAAAAATCTGCTGACCATGCAGGGAGGTTTTGACTGGGTTGAAAATTCAAAAATCTCAACAGCAATGTCATTTTCCGGTGATCCTGTAAAGTTTGTACTGGATCTTCCTTTTGAGGAATATCCGGGAACTGTATTCAATTACAACAGCGGCGAATCTCACCTTTTTGGCGCTGCACTGGCAAAAATTGTAAAAAACAACCTCAAGCAGTTCGCAACAGAAAATCTTTTGAGGCCATTAAAAATGAATACTCCCCGATGGGATACAGATTCCATGAACAGAAATCTTGCAGGCTCTGAACTTTTTATGAAGTCTGAAGATATGTTGAAATTTGGTTTAATGGTCCTGAATAACGGAAAATTAGGAGGCAGACAGATTGTATCCCAGAAGTGGATCCAGGAATCTACAGCTGAACAGGTAAAACTGGATTTCTGGGACGTAATGCCGGATGCCAACGGATATGGCTATTACTGGTGGCGCAGAAAAACCAACGGACACCAGGCTTTTGTAGCAACCGGCTATGGAGGACAGCTCATCTGTGTCATCCCGGATTTAAAAACGGTTGTCGTGACGACCTGTTTTTTGAATGATAAAAACAGAGGCAGAACCGAGATTAAAAGACTTCATTATTTTATTGATAAAGTCACCAAGGAGATTGATAAGGATTAATCTCCCGTTCAATCTAAGCCAAAAGTTTCGGCTATCTATAATACGATTGCTGTTGTATTTTTTACTTCGGAAATCATAAATGAACTGTGTGTGCTTGCAATGTGCTGAAGCGTTGTAAGTTTCGTCAGCATAAAGCTGCGGTAGTCTTCAATATCCTTCACTCCTATTTTAAGGATATAATCATAATCTCCGCTTACATGAAAACATTCTGTAACTTCCTCCAGATCCATCACTTCCTTTTCAAACTGAAGTACAAATTCTTTTTTGTGCTGGCTTAATTTTACATGGCAAAGCACAATAAAATTTTTCTTAACTTTACTTTTGTCCAGCAAGGCTACATATTTTGAAATAACGCCCGCATTTTCAAGCTTTTTGACACGCTCATAAATTGCTGTAACAGACAAACCAAGCTTACCGGACAATTCTTTGGTGGTTTGTTTGCAGTCTTCCTGTAAAAAATACAGGAGTTTCCTGTCAGTTTCGTCAAGTTCCATAGATATTTTTTTGGTGAAAATTTAACAATCCCGAAGATACTAAATAATTTTTCTAAATAAACGATATTTTACAGTTTTATTTTCTATAAATTCAAATTTATGTTGTAATAATTAACAAATTAATGCAAATTGAGACCATAAAATAAAAACGATATTTATGGAAAACTTTAACGCAGCCAATGAGATCCAGGATCTTCAGTATTTTGGTGAATTCGGAGGAGTGAATCCTTCTATCTCTGACAGCTCTACTTATACATTCCTTTCTGCAAAGACGATGTTTGATACTTTTGAAGGGAATGCTGAAGGATGCTATCTGTATTCCAGACATTCATCCCCGATGAACCTTTACCTGGCTCAGGCTCTTGCCAAGATGGAAAACACAGAATCGGCCAACGTTACAGCATCCGGAATGGGAGCCATCACTTCTGTTTTGATGCAGCTTTGCAAAAGCGGAGACCATATTATTTCAAGCAGAACCATCTACGGAGGAACCTATGCTTTTCTTAAAAACTTCTTTCCCCAGTTTAATGTAGCGACTACTTTTGTTGATATCAACAATTTTGAATCTATAGAAAATGCCATCACACCCAATACTAAAGTTATTTATTGCGAAAGTGTGAGCAATCCGCTTCTTGAGGTGGCAGACCTTCGAAAACTTTCTGAAATCTGCAAAAAACATAACCTGAAACTGGTTGTAGACAATACCTTCTCCCCTCTTTCGATCTCTCCTACATTATTCGGGGCAGATGTTGTGATTCACAGCCTGACAAAATTCATCAACGGAAGCAGCGATACGGTAGGAGGTGTATATTGTGCAACACAGGCTTTCATTGACGATACTAAAAATGTGAATTCAGGAGCATGTATGCTTCTTGGGCCTACGATGGACAGCCTGAGATCTTCAAGCATTCTGAAAAACCTGAGAACATTACATATCCGAATCAAACAACATAGTCACAATGCCATGTATCTTGCAGAAAGATTCGAAAAAGACGGATTAAAAGTATCTTATCCGGGATTGCCATCACACAAAAACCATGAATTGATGAAAAGCATGATTCATGAAGAATACGGATACGGAGGATTGCTGACGCTGGATGCCGGAACGACAGAAAAAGCAAACGAACTGATGGAACTGATGCAGACAGAAAACCTGGGGTATCTCGCAGTAAGCTTAGGTTTCTACAAGACCTTATTCTCATGCTCAGGGAAATCTACCTCCTCTGAAATCCCTGAAGAAGAAAGGGCTTCCATAGGTATTTCTGACGGGCTGATCAGATTCTCCATCGGTCTTGACCACGATATCAAAAGAACTTACCAGAAAATGAAGGAATGTATGCTGAAAGTAGGAGTTCTTAACCACCATGAAAACATTTCCATATCCTAAATTTATTGTAAAAGGCTGCTTCGTTTTTGAAACAGCCTTTTTTATTTTGGTTTAAATCACAACATATAATTTTAGATTCCTACGGAATGACAACTTTGTGTATAATAATTCCTGCTAAAGAAAATCAATAGGAATGGGCTTTAGCCCAAACTTAAAAATTACATCTTACTATTTCTTATAATAATGATGCGGAAAGGCATCTTCAGGTTTCATTCTGAAAACATTCAGCAAAATCCAGGATTTTAAGAAACCGTATCCGTAGGAAAACATCTGAATATAAGTGGAAATAACCGCCATTCCGGCAATACTGATATTTTTGGTCAGCAATAAGGCGTGAAACAACACCAGGAAAGTATACAACCCATAAAAAGCAAGGGTGATTCCTCTATGTATGATGAAATACTCCAGGAAGCCCATTACATACCCTAACATAAATAAGGTAGGAAATGCGAAAGAGATTTTCACATAATTCGGGTGTCTCTGGTTAAGAATCGGTCTTGCACAACCAAACTGATAGACCTGTTTGGAGAATTTTCCAAAATCAACTCTGCGTTTATGATAAACGGCAATATCATCAAAAAAAGCAGTGGTAAATCCATTTTCCCAAAGCGTCATAGAAAGATCCGGATCCTCACCGATTCTCATTTCAGAAAACCCGCCCACTTTCTTAAAGACTTCTTTTTTCACGCCCATATTAAAACTTCGGGGCTGAAATTTGGAAACCGCTTTCTTACTTCCCCTGATTCCTCCCGTTGTAAACACTGAGGTCATAGAATAGGAAATAGCCTTCTGCATCAGGTTAAATCCTTTATGCGCTTTATCTGCTCCTCCAAAAGCATCACAGGGAATGGTCAGGATATCTTTTTTAATATGCTCTATATAATCTTTTTCAACGATGACATCGCTGTCTACAAATACCAGCCATTCATTTGCGGCTCTTGCTGCCCCGTAGTTTCTTGTCAGTCCCGGTCCTGAATTATCTTTTCTGAAATATTTAATATCCAGAATTCCATCAAAATTTTTAATGGTAGGCTTCAGGTCGATGATAGAACCATCATCTACAATAATGATCTCGAACTCCTTATCCGTCTGCTGGGTAAGGGAAGTCAGCAACTCAAAAAGCTCGTCTTTTCGGTTATAAATAGCAACGACAATGGAAATAGTGGGCTTCAAATTGAAAATTTTTCAAAATTACTTATTCGCGGAACAACCTACAAACAGTTTAACAGCTTATTGAGAGAAATTAACGATGTTGAGTTTTATTCACCTTAGTAAATAGGGATTACGCATGAAATTCTGAACCAAGTTATTTGGCATTTTAAACAAAATAAACCCTGCGAATCCATTCTAACTTTGCTATAGAAATTTAAACCAATAAAAAATGGAACCAATTATCAGCTCATTACAGCAACCTATCCTATCAGGTTTTAATGCTTTTTCAACCGCTCAGGAAGTTATTCAGGGAATTGATCTGACCGGAAAAACAGTGATCATTACCGGCGGTTATGCAGGAATCGGCCTCGAAACCACAAAAGCACTTACCTCAGTCGGAGCCCATGTCATTATTCCTGCAAGGGACATTGAAAAGGCAGGAAAAAATCTCACAGGAATTGAAAATATTGAACTTGAAAAAATGGATCTGATGGATCCCTCATCCATTGATGCTTTTGCAGAACGATTTACAGCATCAGGTCGAAGTCTGGATATTCTTATTAATAATGCAGGAATTATGTGGGTGCCTCTCCGCAGGGACAGCCGAGGCATCGAGTCTCAACTGGCAACCAATTATCTGGGACAGTTCCATCTTACCGCAAAACTATGGCCGGCACTGAAAAAATCAAATAGCGCACGGGTTATCAGTGTTTCTTCTTATGGACATCAGATGGCACCGTTTGATTTTGAAGATCCCAATTTTGAGAAAAGAGAGTATGACCGGATACGGACAATCCAAAACAGCCTGTAATTTATTTGCTGTAGCATTGGATGAAAGAGGTAAAGAACACCACATCAGAGCCTATTCTCTTCATCCGGGTTCTGTGTATGGTACTGATCTGGGAAGAGAAGAACCCATCGAACTTTTTAAACAGCTTGGAACACATGATGAAAACGGAAATATCAAACCTGAAGTGCAAGCCCGGCTAAAAACAATTCCACAAGGAGCCGCCACTACAGTCTGGTGTGCTGTAAGTCCGTTGCTTCAAGAAATCGGAGGTGTTTACTGTGAAAACTGTGATATTGCTGAAATAGACAGAGGACAAATTGAGCACAGGTTTGATGAACCGGCAACCATCCGTGGAGTACAGCCCTATTCTATTGATAAGGAAAATGCTGAGCAATTATGGAAACTGAGTGAAGAGATGTTAGGATTTAACTTTGATTCCAAGTAACTATTTTTAGGCAATTATATACAATCCTACATTAATTCTTCTATCTTTTTATGACGCTGTCATTCTGAATGTAACGCAGTGAAATGAAGAATCTAAGCTTTACATGAAATTCTTCCTTCGTCAGAAATCGAAGATTCGACGTAGTCAATGACAATAGTGTAAAATTCTATATAGTCGCCATTTTTAAATACATTTGTAATGAAAAACTTTTGACAATGGATTTCCAGATACAATATCTCACACCGGATATCAAGCTTTCCAGTTATGACGATAAACTGTTCAAAACGGAAACGGTTTTTGAATACCATATGTTGGTCTGGTTCATATCAGGAGAAACAAAAATTATCCAGGCAGATAAAACCTATTTATTTAAGGCAGGAGATATTTTTCTGATTCCAAGAAATCATCTTGCTACCATTATCAATTATCCGAAAGACGGGCTGCCACATAAGGCTGTAGTGATGCATCTTACGACAGAGCGCCTCAGAGATTTTTACAGTTCTGTTGATCATCAAAAGAAAAACAGCCAGCGGGACTCCAGTATCCACAGTTTCAGCAGCCATCCGCTTCTGAAGAGCTGTCTTAGCTCACTCATTCCTTATTTTGAAATTGAAGGGCCATTTCCTGAAAATATTGCTCATTTAAAGATCACTGAAGCCATCAGTATTTTAAGGGAAATTGATCCGGATATTGATGCTGTACTTGCTGATTTTGATGAGCCGGGAAAAGTGGACCTGATTAATTTTATGGAAAAGAATTATATGTTCAATATGCCTCTGGAACGATTTGGATATCTCACAGGAAGAAACTTATCTACGTTCAACCGGGATTTCAGAAGAATTTTTCAGACCACTCCACAACGGTGGCTTACCCAAAAGCGCCTGGAACTGGCCTATTATCATTTGTCAGAAAAGAATAAAAAACCTTCCGATGTTTTTCTGGAAGTGGGTTTTGAAGATCTGTCACATTTTTCGCATGCTTTTAAAAAACAGTATGGGTTTGCACCTTCACTGGCAAGATAAAAAAAGGTTGTACTGATGGGTACAACCTTTTTATTTATAGTGAAAATAATTTCCTAGATAAACAACCCTGACTTAAAATAAATACACATAACCACAGAAATGAAAAACGCAATAATTGAACAGCTGAAAAGAAGCATCTTCAACAGTGTTTTAAAATAATAAACCTTCATCACATACAGAACAAAAAATACCAAAAACGAAATTCCGGTTCCTATTAAAGACATTACAAATAAAGTTTGTATATAATTTTGCGCCGGTAAAGGATCTTTAAAAACAATAAAAAACAAAAATACTGCGAATGTTAGCGCCACCGCACTTACCTTCTCTGTGAAATATCTGGATTTTTTTGATTCTTTCTTTTGAGGTTTTTCATCATAATTTAAACTTTTCCTGTAAGAAGAAGTTGAACCTGACGGATCAGAGGAGCTAAACAACCTCAGAGCATCCACAATGATATCAAATACTTCTAGAAAATTCCACGACATTAATCTCAGAGATTATTAATTATTACCTTCCAGCTTATGTACTTTCTTTGTGCCTTCATACATTTCGTACTGTAAAAATCTTGTTTCCAGTTTTCCGTTGAAAAGTTTGATTTTTCTGGAAGGACGCAATCCTATTTTCTTCACAGCTTCCAGGTCAGAAGAGATCAGCCATGCCAGTGTATTCGGATAATTTGTTTTAAAGGTATCTCCGATCTTTTTGTAGAAGTCATCATCATTAATGGAGATTCTCTCATCGTATGGTGGGTTGAATACCATTAATAACGGGAAAAGCTCTTTTTTGGAATCAAAGAAGTTTTGTTTTTTAATCTCAATAACATCTTCCATTTCCGCTGCCTCCACATTCATCCTTGCAGCATTCAGCATTCTTGCATCAATATCGTATCCTACAATTTTCCCGTCAAACTGTTTGATTCTGTTTACTCTGAATTCTTTGATCTTTGCAAACAGATCGGCATCGTAGTTATTCCAGTTCTGGAACCCGAATCTCTTTCTGAAAATCTGTGCCGGAAGATCCATCGCGATCATCGCAGCTTCAATCAGCAATGTTCCCGAGCCACACATCGGATCAAGAAAATTTCCCTTTCCGTCCCAGCCTGCCAGCTGAAGCATTCCGCTTGCCAGAACTTCATTGATAGGTGCTTCCCCCTGCTCTCTTCTGTAGCCTCTTTTAAATAAAGGGTCTCCGGAAGAATCCATGGAAATCATCACCAGCTCCCGGTCAATATGAAGATGGAATTTAATATCCGGATTTCTCGTTTCCACATTCGGACGTCTTTTGAATTTTTCCTGGAAATAATCTACGATAGCATCCTTCATTTTCAGAGTCACAAACTGAGAATGTTTGAATGTTTCAGAGTTTACCGTTGCATCAATGGAGAAAGACTGGTCCACATCCATAAAATTATCCCATTCAAATTTGAATAACCTGTCATAGAACTGATGCTGATTAAAAGCCTTGAACTCATGAATGGGCACCAGTATTTTCAATGCCGTTCTTGCAGAATAATTGATTTTATAAAGAAAACCAAGATCTCCTTCACAATTTACCGCCCTGTTCTTGATTTCAACATTTCTTCCCCCTAATTTCTTGATTTCTTCTGCCAGAATCTGTTCCAATCCGAAGAATGTTTTTATCTGTATTTTTATATTTTCTGTATCCATACGTATAAATTAAAAGATTTAAAGCTTTAAAAATTAAAAGATTAGCTATCCAATTTCTAGCCTAATTGAATTTTTCAATCTCTTAATGTTGTAAAATACTTTGCTTTTAACCGCACAAATTTAACTATTTTTGCGTTATGGAATGGTTTGAATCTTGGTTTGATACCCCTTATTATCATTTGCTTTACAGCAACAGAGACTATACTGAAGCTGAAAACTTCATTACAAAGCTCACTGCGGATCTCCAGCTTCCGCCTCAGTCGAAAATCATAGATCTTGCCTGCGGTAAGGGAAGACACTCGGTTTTCCTCAACAAATTAGGGTATGATGTTTTGGGACTGGACCTTTCAAGACAAAGTATTGAATCTGACAAACAGTATGAAAATCAAACCCTGCTTTTTGAAGTTCATGATATGAGAAACCCGATTGATGCAGATCCTATGGATGCGGTATTCAATTTATTTACGAGTTTTGGGTATTTTGACAATGAAAACGATGACAAAAAGGTATTTCAGTCGGTTTACAACGTTTTAAAACCGGGAGGATATTTTGTACTGGACTATCTGAATGAGGAATTTGTAAGAAATACTTTGGTTCCCGAAACCACGATTACCCGCGGGGATATTGAATTCAGAATCCTTAAGAAGATCGAAGGCAGGCATATCATCAAAGATATCCGTTTTGAAGCGGACGGTAAACCTTTTCATTTCTTTGAAAAAGTAAAGCTTCACACCTTGGAAGCCATTCACAGTTATGCTTCTGAATGTGGGTTTGAAA
The DNA here is from genome assembly GCF_041914225.1 of Chryseobacterium sp. Classification (GTDB taxonomy): domain Bacteria; phylum Bacteroidota; class Bacteroidia; order Flavobacteriales; family Weeksellaceae; genus Chryseobacterium. The sequence goes on along the minus strand of NZ_JAYSDT010000029.1, from coordinate 20,779 downwards.
GAATAAAAATCTGGGGAGATTATCAGCTGAATGAATTTAAAAAAGAAAATTCCCCGCGATGCATCAATTTATTTAAAAAAAATAATGACAACAGTATTTTTACTGATTTTAAGTGTCGTAACAGGAGTATTTCTGGGAAAATACTTTGGTAAGAAAGAGAAACTGGCCAAAAACCTTCTGATATTAAGTGCCGGGTTTCTGATTACGATCTGTCTCAATGAAGTTTTTCCTCAGGTTTATACCTCATCGGGAAGCAGCAATCTTGGGATATTCGTCATCGCAGGAGTACTTCTTCAGATGATTCTGGAGGCTCTTACCAAAGGTTTTGAGCACGGACACTTCCATCATCATAATGAACATAACATTCTTCCCGTTGCTTTAATGGTGGGATTATTCATCCATGCTTTTATTGAAGGAATTCCTTTGGCTAATGAACAGCACGAGATGTCGCCTTACCTTTGGGGAATTGTATTTCACAATCTTCCCATATCATTCATTCTGGGAGCCTTTTTATTTAACAGAAAAGGAGAATCAAAAGCTTCCTCATCTTATCCCTCTATTCTCATTGTAGCCTTATTTGCACTGGCTTCTCCAATGGGAATGTTATTGGGGAATTATTTCAATCCCGATCTACAGCCTTATTTTCTAGCTGTTGTAGGCGGAATTTTCCTGCATATTTCATCCGTTATCATTTTTGAAAGCAATAAAAATCACAATATAGACTGGGTAAAAATCGGGCTGGTTGTTTTAGGTGTTTCACTTGCATTGATGATGCATCTTTTTCATCAGCATCCCACTGCTCATTCTCATTAAAAAAATAAAAAGCTCCGGAATCCGGAGCTTTTATTATATAGCTTATGTAAAGCTTAGAATTTCCATCCTAATGTAAGGAAGAAATTATTTCTGTTGTTTTTTACATTACTTACAGCATAATCCGGACTTTCTAAGATCTTACTTGAAGAATAATAAGATGAGTCAAAGTTATCTCCCATATATCCTCTCATAAAAGGGTTTACATATTTGGAAGAAATGTTCTGATAAGATGCATCAATGTAGAATGATTTGAAATCATATCCGATACCGAATGAAAGTGTATTTCTGTCACTTAGCATCAGATTGCTGTAAGATTCGTCACCTACAGTACCGGCATCATTAAACCTGCTGATTGTAAGGGCATCAAACGGACTTGACTGGTAAGAATAACCACCTCTCAGCCTGAACTGCTGTACTCTGTACTCAGCTCCTACTCTTACTTCCGAAAGGTTCTTGTAATTATCTTTAAAGAAGTCATTCAATTCTCTTTCTGCACTTCCATACACTTTGTAATCAGGTTTTGTAAGGCCAAGGGTATAATCTACGTTTAATGAGAAATTTTTACTTGCTACAAAAGCTGCACTCACAGTTGCTTTAAGCGGTGAAGTAAACTTTCTGTTTTCAGCACCCATATCATCTCCGTAAACAGGATCGTTGTAGAAATAATAATTTCTGTCTATTGTCCAGAATGTAGGCGTCTCAAGGGATGCTCCCACTCTGAAATTAGGGCTTAGCTTTCCAATCACCCCTAAGGAAGCTGAAAAACCTGAAGATCTTTCTGAATAAGGGGTATCCTGCTTACTGAATCCTTCCGTAGAATTATTTGTCAGGTTTCGGTAAAATAAGCTGTCATACTGATCCAGTGAGGCATTAAAGAAATTAAAACCTGCTCCTAAATATAAATTATGATTATAATTGGCCCCAACCCCAAAGCTCATCTTTGACAAATTACCATATCTTTCATAAATATGGCCTGCCAGCGCAGCATCTTTGGTGATATCATCCTTATCAAAAGCATACACGATATTATTATTTCCCGGAGACTGAATTACATTGTCCAGCGTCTGATTAGAAAAATTAATACCGATATTGATAAACTTCCATCCTGTTTCTGTCATCAAAGGAAAAGCAATGATTCCTCCGGCATTTCCAAGATCACCTTTCGTTTTGCTATAATCTATGGTAGCTCCCGCTAAAGAACTGCTGTTTTTATTTCCTAAAATAGATAAAGTTCCTGAAACCTCTCCTGAAATAGCTACTCCTAAACCTGCAGGGTTCGTAAGCAAAGAATTTGCATCACCACCCAGCGCACCATTAGCTCCAGCCATTGCATTAAACTTAGCTGACCCCACCATAGGAGTACTTGAGTAAACTTCTACAGTATTTCTTATCACAGAAACATCCTGAGCCTGCGCATAAAATGCAGCAGAAATACTCATTAATACTAAAGATTTTTTTAACATTATTTTTTTATAGTTTATTAGTTTGAACAATTATCTGAAGCCTCCTCTGCCTCCTCCGCCGGATCTCATTCCACCGCCGCCTGAAGAACCACCTCTGAAGCCTCCGCCTCCGCCATTGAAACCTCCGCTGGATCTGAAACCTCCGGAATCATTAGATCTGAAGCCTCCGTTATTATATCTTGGCTGTGGCTGCTGATAATTATAATTAGGTCTTGTTTGTGGTGCAGAATTACGGAATCCGCCGTTGGACTGAGTATTTCTGAAACCTCCTGAACTTCCGTTTCTGAAGCCTCCGGAGTTGCCTCTGAAGCCACCATTTGAGTTAGAGTCTCTGAATCCGCCGTTATTGGTGTTTCTGAATCCACCGTTTCCATTACTATTTCGGAATCCTGAGTTAGCTGTATTCGTTCTGTAAACTGCGTTGGCTACCCCTGTATTCTGGAATCCTCCTCCACTGATACCGCTTCTTCTGTAAACAGGCCTGTTGTAATAGCCGCCACCCCAGTAGCCTCCTCCGTATCCCCAATATGGGTTTCCGTAGTATCCCCCCCAGAATGGATCATAATATCCCCCCCAATAAGGAGAATAGCCCCAGTATGGACTTCCCCATCCGAAAGAGCCTCCCCAGCCCCATCCGAATGATCCGCCCCATCCCCAGGAAAGGCTTGCACCCCAGCCCCAGCCGCGGTTCCAGCCCCATCCCCAATATGGGCTATATCCACCATACCATCCCCACGGAGATCCCCACCCCCATGAGTTGTCATAGTAGTTCGTCTGAGAACCCGCATAAAGTCCCCAGTCGGAATCTGTAGCAGTGGTATTCCAATTTGGGTTGGTACCGCTCCAGTCATTATATCTGTTCTCCTGCTCACGGCTATTCGCCTGGGCATTCTGAATTACATTGGAATCCTGATAGTAGTCATAATATTCTCCTACTCTGTTTCCGCTATCATTGATGATAACTCCTTCAGGTAGCGTATCCTTATTGGGGTCGTAATACACCCCGTCTGTCTCGCTATACCCTCCCATCTGAGCACCACAAGACACAAGTAATAATCCGCCTGATATGGCTAAAATCCCTTTGGATCTTAGCAGACCAAGCAAATTTTTATGTATATTTCTTTTCATGATAACGTAAAAATTTTTAATTTAAATTATATTTGCAATCTGTACCAAAAATGTACCAAAATACCGGTAAAAAAATCTATCAAAAATAGATTTTTATTTTTAGATAACAATAATGTACAAAAGTTAAAAAAATTAAAAAAAATAATGGCAAAATTAACCTCAAGAAGCGAAGATTACAGCAAATGGTATAATGAGCTGGTTGTAAAAGCTGATTTAGCTGAAAACTCAGGCGTGCGTGGATGTATGGTGATCAAACCGTATGGCTATGCGATCTGGGAAAAAATGCGTGATGAAATGGATAAGAAGTTCAAGGAAACAGGTCACGTTAACGCATACTTCCCGCTTTTTGTGCCCAAGAGCTTATTTGAGGCAGAGGAAAAGAATGCAGAAGGTTTTGCAAAAGAATGCGCTGTTGTTACCCACTACAGATTAAAGACGGATCCGGATAACCCATCCAAGCTGATTGTGGACCCGGATGCAAAACTGGAAGAAGAGCTTATCGTTCGTCCTACTTCAGAAGCTATTATCTGGAACACATACAAAAACTGGATTCAGTCTTACAGAGACCTACCGATATTGATCAACCAATGGGCTAATGTTGTCCGTTGGGAAATGAGAACACGTCTTTTCCTAAGAACGGCTGAATTCTTATGGCAGGAAGGACACACTGCTCATGCTACAAAGGAGGAAGCCGTTGAAGAAGCAGAAAAGATGAATAAGGTATATGCAGATTTTGCAGAAAACTTCATGGCTATTCCTGTTATTCAGGGGTTAAAAACACCTTCTGAAAGATTTGCAGGAGCTGATGAAACGTATTGTATTGAAGCATTAATGCAGGATGGAAAAGCTTTACAAGCCGGAACTTCACACTTTCTGGGTCAGAATTTCGCGAAAGCATTTGATGTAAAATTCACCAACAAAGAAGGAAAAATTGAACATGCATGGGCAACATCATGGGGAACTTCAACCCGTCTGATGGGAGCATTGATTATGACACACTCTGATGATTTCGGATTGGTACTGCCTCCTACTCTTGCACCAATTCAGGTAGTAATAGTACCTATTTTCAAAGGGGAAGAGCAATTGGAACAAATCAGTGAGGTGGCTTTGGATATTCAGGCTAAACTGAGAGCAAAGGGAATTTCTGTGAAATTTGACAATGATACTCAGAACAAACCAGGATGGAAATTCGCAGAATACGAACTGAAAGGAGTTCCTGTAAGAATTGCTATGGGACCAAGAGACCTGGAGAACAGATCTGTGGAAATCGCAAGAAGAGATAACCTGACAAAAGAAGTTCGTTCTATTGAAGGACTTGATTCTTATATCGAAGATCTATTGAAAACTATTCAGCAGGATATTTACAACAAAGCATTTGAATTCAGAAAAAATAATATCACCAAGGTGGATACTTATGAAGAATTCAAGAAAGTCCTGGAAGAGAAAGGCGGATTTATCTATGCTCACTGGGATGGTACTGCTGAAGAAGAGGAACAGATCAAGGAAGAAACAAAGGCAACCATCAGATGTATTCCTTTGGATGATGATATAGAAGAAGGTACTTCACTGATTTCAGGAAAACCGTCTAAAAGACGTGTATTATTCGCAAAAGCTTATTAATAATTTTAATGATTTTAAAAATATTCATTAATTTTTAAAGAAATATTCAAAAAAAGGTGACATTTGGACGGATTTTTGTTTAAATTTATCTCAACATTAATCCAAAAAAATTTATTATTATGTCTTTAAATGTCATTGATTTAATTAAAGGACAATTAGGTCCCGCTTTGGTTTCACAGGCTGCATCGCAGTTTGGAGAAAGTGAATCCGGTATTTCTAAAGCAATTGGCGGATTATTACCTGCTGTAGTAGGAGGATTAGCCAATAATGCAGATAAGCCTGGCGTTGTGGATGCTATCACACAAGCCTCTTCAAGTGGAATTTTGGGAAATTTATTAGGCGGAGCGTCTAATAACCCTATTATTTCGAACTTGCTATCTTCAATATTTGGAGATAAAATAAGTGGACTGGTAAATTCCATTGCCAGTTTTTCAGGAGTGAGTAACACCACTGCAGGTTCTTTATTAAACCTGGTGACTGGAGCTACAGTAGGCACTGTTGGAAAATACGCAGCCGACAATAATCTGGGGGCTTCGGGTATTTCCAGCTTACTGAATGATCAGAAAGGCATTGTTTCTTCTTTGCTGCCTGCAGGTCTTTCTTTGGCATCCTTCGGATTAGGAGCTGAAAATTGGTTTGGACAGGCAAAAGAAACCGTTTCTTCAGTAACATCTACAGCTAAAGATAACATCGCTGAAAGTGTTGCTACAGCAAGAGAAAATGTTTCAGAAGGGGCAAGAGAAGTAAGAGAAAGATTTGAAAATAATAACAATAATAATCAAGGCGGAGGTTCAATCTGGAAATGGTTGCTTCCGCTTTTATTATTGATAGCTGCTGCTTATTTCTTATGGAAACAGTGTGAGAAAAAGCAGACAACAACAACCACTACCACTACGTCTGATTCAGCGGCAACCAGTTCAACTACTGATACAGCTGCAACTACAGGGACAGGAACTGCAACACCTGCACCGGCAACCGCTAAAACTGATGAAAACATTGACCTTAACGGTGTAATGTTAAAAGGTTACAAAGGCGGAATGGAAGACCAGATGATTTCATTCCTGAAATCCGGAGGTTACAAAAATGCGGCTGATGATGCAGCGTTGAAAGATAAGTGGTACGACTTCGATCACGTTAATTTCAAAATGGGAAGTTCTACCGAGCTTGAAGCAGGTTCACAAGGACAACTTGATAACCTTGTAGCTATCCTTAAAGCTTTCCCTGATGCAAAAATCAAAGTTGGAGGTTATACTGACAAAACAGGAAACGAAGCTTCTAACGTTAAATTATCTCAGGCAAGAGCTGATTATATCAAATCTGCCTTAGCTAAAGCAGGTGTTGGAGGTCAGGTACTTGGTGCTGAAGGCTACGGAAGTAAATTTGCCAAAGTTGATGCAAAAGCTTCTGACGCTGAAAGAGCTGCTGACAGAAAAATGTCTGTAAGATTTGCGAAATAATCTTTAGACTCAATAAAAATTAGATCCCGGAAAATAGTTTCCGGGATTTTTTTATCTCATGATTTTTCTGTTTACATTTATTTAATTAAATTTGTTAGCCATTTCTAACATTTATGAATTTCAATATAAAAAGCGCCTGGCGAAAAGATAAAACAAATCATTCCCTATCAGAGGTTTATTCATCCATCAAAGTACCCAAAAACGCAACTTTCTGGAGGAAATATCTTGCCTTTGCAGGACCAGGATTAATGATTGCTGTAGGCTATATGGATCCGGGAAACTGGGCAACGGATATTGCAGGAGGAGCTCAGTTTGGATATACACTTCTTTCAGTGATTCTTATCTCCAATATTTTTGCAATGGTTTTGCAGCACTTATCTGTGAAACTCGGAGTTGTTGCCGAAAGAGACCTTGCACAGGCGTGCAGGGACCACTTCAGCCCAACCACCAATTTTATTCTCTGGGTATTCTGTGAAATAGCGATTGCAGCCTGCGATCTCGCCGAAGTCATCGGGTCAGCGATTGCCTTAAACCTGTTATTCCATATTCCCCTGACCTGGGGTATTGTTATCACAACCGTAGATGTGTTAATTATCCTTTTGCTTCAGGCGAAAGGCTTCCGATGGATTGAGAGTATTGTAGGTGGACTTATATTCATTATTCTGGCTTGTTTCATGTATGAAATTGTTATTTCCAAGCCTGCGTTTAATGAAATTCTGGGAGGGCTGGTGCCACAAAAGGAAATTATTCAGAATCCTGCTATGCTTTATATTGCGATCGGGATTTTAGGAGCTACGGTAATGCCCCACAACCTGTATCTGCACAGCAGTATTGTACAGACCAGAGATTATGCCCGTGATACAGAAGGAAAAAAAGAAGCCATAAAGTTTGCCACTATAGACAGTACAGTTTCACTGATGCTGGCTTTCTTCATCAATGCAGCCATTCTTATTCTTGCAGCCGCTACATTTCATACAACCGGAAATGAACATGTTGCAGATATTCATGATGCCTACAAAATGCTGACTCCCATTTTAGGAGCTTCAATGGCAAGTATTGCCTTTGCTATTGCTTTGCTGGCATCCGGGCAAAACTCTACGCTGACAGGAACCCTTGCCGGTCAGATCGTGATGGAAGGATTTCTGAATATCAGATTAAAACCATGGCTTCGAAGACTGATCACAAGGCTTATTGCTGTAATTCCTGCACTTATTGTTGCTATACTTTACGGCGAGCAGGGAACAACAGAGTTATTGGTTTTAAGTCAGGTAATTCTATCTATGCAGTTAAGTTTTGCAGTGGTTCCATTGGTGATGTTCACCAACGATAAAGCCAAAATGGGCGAATTTGTCAATAAACCCTTTCTTAAAATCTGTGTATGGATTATTTCCATCATTATTATTGTTTTAAATTTGTATCTGCTCTACCAGACATTTACAGGGAAATAAAAAATACAGCTATAATTTTTAAATTGGCTATTGGACATTGTTAGGTCAATGGTCAATGATCAATTTTTGCTCCGCAAAGTCAATTTTTAATGCTGGACAATTACCAATTCACAAGCGAAGTGAATTGACTTCTTCAACATCGGCAAGTGAATCGTCAATGGTCAATTTTTGCTTTGCAAAGTAAATCTTTATCCAACGCTTATATAAATTCACAAGCGAAGCGAATTGACTTATCCACCATTCATCGCTGTTCATTTTTCTGCCTTAATGTCCAGCTTTCAGATTTGGCAGGTTCTTTGTCAAACAATCTGTAAATAAATATTGAATTATGGAAAACCAGGATATTAACGAAGAAAGCATCAATAATCAGGAAGAAAACAATGTTCAGAATGACGCAACATCTCAGGACAATGTGACAGCTACTCCTTCTGCAGAGGAACTTTTGGCAGAAGAAAAAGACCGTTACATCAGATTGTATGCTGAATTCGAGAATTATAAAAAAAGAACAAGCAAAGAGAAGATGGAATTCTTCCAGTATGCCAACCAGGAGATGATGGTTTCAATGTTAGGGGTTTTGGATGATTTTGAAAGAGCATTAAAAGAAATCGCTAAAAACGGAAATCCGTCTGATCTGCAGGGTGTAGAACTGATCTATCAGAAATTCAAGAATAAACTTACTGAAAAAGGCTTAAAAACAATGGAAGTAAAGGCTGGTGACAGCTTTGATGTTGATTTCCATGAAGCGATTACCCAAATCCCTGCTCCATCAGAAGATTTGAAAGGAAAGATCGTAGACGTTATTGAAACAGGATACACTTTAAATGATAAAGTAATCCGTTTTGCAAAAGTGGTAACAGGAAATTAAAATTCATAAATGATAAATGGTGAGTGATAATTGATGAATGTTTCACTTATTAGCTTTACAATATCTTTTATCATTTATCAACAATCAATTATAAAATTGTCATGTCAAAAAGAGATTATTACGAGGTTCTTGAGATCAGCAAATCTGCATCAGGCGACGAAATAAAAAAAGCATACCGTAAAATGGCTATTAAATATCACCCGGATAAAAACCCGGGAGATAAAGAAGCCGAAGAAAAATTTAAAGAAGCTGCTGAGGCTTACGAAGTTCTGAGCGACGATCAGAAACGTGCCAGATACGACCAGTTCGGACATGCCGGGATGGGTGGAAATGGTGGTTTCGGAGGCGGAGGCTTCGGAGGCGGAATGAACATGGAAGATATTTTCAGTCAGTTTGGAGATATTTTCGGTGGCGGTTTCGGAGGATTTGGTGGCGGCGGTGGCCGTCAGCAGGTGAAAGGTTCTAATTTAAGAATCAGGATCAAGCTGAACCTTGAGGAAATGGTAAACGGAACTCAAAAAACCATTAAAGTAAAAAAGATGAAGATGGCGGAAGGTGCCACTTCAAAAACGTGTCCTACCTGTAACGGTTCCGGTGTTCAGATAAAAGTAATGAATACTATGTTTGGCCAGATGCAGACACAGACTACCTGTGGTACATGTCAGGGAATCGGAAAAGTTGCCGATAAAATTCCTGCCGGTGCCAATGCGCAGGGTCTTGTTAAGGATGAAGAGGAAATTACAATCAATATTCCTGCAGGAGCAAGAGACGGTATCCAGCTGAATGTAAGAGGAAAAGGAAATGATGCGCCGTTCGGAGGAACTCCGGGGGATTTATTGGTAATCATAGAAGAGGAAGTAGACCAAACCATCAAGAGAGAAGGAGACAATCTTCACCAGGAGCTTTACGTTTCATTTGCTGAAGCCGCTTTGGGAACCAAAAAGGAGATCCCTACAGTAGGCGGAAAAGTAAAAATCACCGTTGATCCGGGAACACAGTCCGGAAAGATCTTAAGATTGGCAGGAAAAGGACTTCCAAGTATTGACAGCTATGGTAAAGGAGACATGTTCATCCACATCAATGTATGGACACCGCAGAAGCTTACCAAAGAGCAGAAAGATTTCTTTGAAAAGCAGATGTCCAGTGGAGAAATGGTTGCAGAGCCATCCGGAAAGGAAAAAACTTTTTTTGATAAAGTAAAAGATTTATTCAATTAATATAGAAAAAGAGACTTTTTACAAGTCTCTTTTTTTTCAAAGTTTTAACATCGAAAGGTTTTAAATTATATTTCAGCCACATCATAAAAAATCCTGCACCCTTTCCGGTACAGGATTTTTTGGTTATTTAATTCTAATTCTGTTTATTTTTTTGTCGCCAGAGAATAAATTGATTTTCCTAAAGTAAACACTGCTACTGCAGCAATCCCTCCTACAAGACCAAATGTAAACTCTTTCAGCATAGCCGGCCATGTTGGAAGCAATTCATGCAGGTAATGAATATTGTGGGCAAAAATACCGCCTGAAACCAGGATCAGAGCAACAGTTCCCACAATTCCCAGAAGTTTAATGATAACGGGCAATGCTTTTACCAATAAATGTCCGATCTTGGAAAAGAATCCTTTATCATGACTTTTTCTGATCAGGCTGAAACCGGCATCATCCATTCTCACGATCAATGCTACAATTCCGTATACCCCAACCGTTGCCAAAAATGATACAAATGTTACTGTTATGATCTGTGTAAGAAGCGGGTGCTCCTGCTGAATAACAGTTCCCAATGCAATAATTACAATCTCAATGGAAAGGATAAAATCCGTTCTGATGGCTGAGTTTATTTTCGCTTTTTCAGAGGCTTCGGAATTTTCTTCTTCATCACTTTCTTTGATAACTTCATGCCCTTTTTTGGAACGATGAAACAGGAATTCTATAATCTTTTCCACTCCTTCAAAGGCAAGATAGATTCCTCCTAAAATAAGAACCATTTCAATAGCCGGCTTATAGAGCCAGTTGAGCAGAAAAGCGATGGGAAGAATAATCAGTTTGTTGATAAATGATCCTTTGGTAATAGCCCACAGCACAGGAAGTTCTCTTGAAGAAAGAAAGCCTGTAGCTTTTTCTGCATTTACGGCCAGGTCATCTCCTAAAATTCCCGCTGTCTTTTGCGTAGCAATCTTACTGGTAACCGCTACATCATCCATCAATGCTGCAATATCATCTAAAATCGCAAAAAAGCCTGATGCCATATTTTAATAATTTTTTAATCTTTGTTAAGTTCAGCAAAAATAAATATTTAATTCCGTTTTTGAATTCATAATCTGACAATAATTTTGAAAATTATAAGATTGATTAAACAATGCATAGCCTTCAATATTTTATATCTTTGTTTAAAATCTATCCGATGGATGAAAACTGGGAAACCCAATTACAAAGTATATGGCTAAAACTTGGAACGATAAGCAACGAAGAGTTTATTCAGCAAATTGAAAATCATGTAGAATTGCTTACCATTACCGATTATCAGGCTATTGCCGATTTTGAAAGAGCCTGCGCTTTTGACTCCACCGGACACGAAAAGGAAGCAGAACCTTTGTACAGATCAGCATTGGATAAGGGATTAACCGGCTTACGAAGAAGGAGAGCAAGAATCCAGCTGGCAAGTACCTTAAGAAATAACGGAAAAACAGAGGAAAGCATCCGTATTTTAAGAGAAGAAAAAGCCAATTATTCTGATGAGCTGAATGATGCGGTAGATTCTTTTTTAGCACTGTCCCTTTCTTCAGCGGGAGCACATAAAGAAGCACTAGCCATAGCCCTGAAAGCAATTTCAAAACATTTGCCCAGATACAATAATTCTCTATCCCGATACGCTGAAAATCTATAACTTTCTTTACTGCTTAATTTTAACCGTTTTTAAAATCTGATACCATGCAACGTCAATTTCATATTTTAACTTTAGGAGGTTTGTTCTGCCTGTTCAGTACATTCTGTTCCGCTTTAAAAGCTCAGACACAGTCTGCTCTCAGCAATATCAGTCAGGAAAAGAAAAGAGAAGAAATAGACAGCATTATAAAAGCATATGCTACAATTAATAAATTTAATGGAACTGCTTTCATCCATTATCAGCACCAAAATATTTTTGAAAAGTCATACGGCTGGCAAGATGCAGAAAAAAAGATCCCCAACCAGAACAAAAGTGTGTATCAGATTGCTTCTTTAACCAAATCTTTCACAGCTCTGATGATCGTAAAACTTAATGAAGATGGAAAACTGTCTTTTAAGGATCCGATCTCAAAATTTATTGCCGATTATCCAAGAGGAAATGAAATTACTATTGAACATCTCCTTACCCATACCTCCGGAATTTATGAAGTATTACGCAATAAAGAATATTTCAGTCTTCTTCATACCGGAAAGACTATTGATAAAGATAAAGAGCTTTCTTTTTTTAAGAATGAGCCTCTGGATTTTGAACCCGGCACTCAGTTTTCGTATACCAATTCAGGATATATTTTATTGGGGCTTATCATTGAAAAATTAATGGGAACTTCCTATGAAAATGCAGTAAAAAAAATCATCTTAGATCCTCTGAAGATGACACATACCGGCTTTAATTATATGGCTTTGAAAAGTCCATATAAAACAGTTCCTTACTCTTATATTTCAAAAACAAAACAGGAAAAAACAGAAGTATGGAATTCTACATTAACCGGTCCTGCAGGACAGATTTACAGTACTGCTGAAGACCTTTACAATTATTATAAAGGACTCAGAGATTATAAAATTGTTTCCAAAGAATCATTTAAAAAAGCTACAACACCTTTTTTGAGCGGTTACGGCTATGGTTGGTTCATTGATGATCTTTACGGGAAAAAACTGATCAACCATGGTGGAAATATAGAAGGTTCCACAAGCTATTTTGCCATGCTTCCTGATGATGACCTGTGTATTATCCTTCTTAACAATATTACGAGTAAAAAACTGGAAAAAGCAGGCAATACAATTTTAGCCGCTATTTTAGGACAGCCTTACATACTTCCGCAACCTAAGAAAGAAGTAATATTGAGTCCTGACTTGTTGCAAAAATATGCAGGTAACTACGGACTTCCTGATAATAATGTTATTCATATTCTGTACAACAACGGCCAGCTTTTTATTCAGAACAATAATGGCCCTAAAGTAAGAATGCTCCCTGAAAAGGAGGATGCATTTTTCCTGGAGGATGATGACAGTGAGATTTCTTTTATTATAAAAAAGGAAGAAAAGGACATTATTACAATCAAAAAGGGACTTTCTTCAAAAACAGCAGAAAAGCTTAACTAAGCGTCCATGGCTTCTTAATCAATAGAATTTTTCGTAAATTTAATCAATGAAAAAACTCATTCTCAGGTATCATTTTTTCGTAATGGGATGCATTGGCTTCGTGCTGCAATCCTGCAATACGAAATTCAGAGTCTGGGTAGGCCCTGGAAGCCAGCAGAAAATCTATAATCTCAAATATGGTGAGCATAAAAGGCAGAAAATGGATGTCTTTCTTCCCAAAAATTATGCTGAAGATACTCCTGTCGTTCTTATCGTTCATGGTGGAGCCTGGACTTTAGGAAAAAAAGAGCATATGATCCAGATTCAGAAAATGCTTTTTGAAAACAGAATTCCAAGCATCAACATGAATTATAGATTGGTTTCTGCAAAGAAAAAAATCACTTATAAGCAACAGCTTGAGGATATTGGCCGGGTGATTGAAAAATTTAATTCACTCGCGGATAAAGCTCAGCTTCAACCCAATAATTATATTCTTTTGGGTGAGAGTGCCGGCGGGCATTTGGCTCTTCTTTACGGATACCAGCATCCCGAACAGATCAAAAAAATCATTTCACTAAGTGGACCAACAGATTTTTTCAGTTCGCAATATCTTAAATCATTTTATTCAAAATATACCTCTCCTACTATCCAGAAAGTGGTAGGTACCAAATTTGACCGCAGCAATGTTTCTAAAGCCTTTAAGGCAGCCAGCCCTATTGCGAATATTACCAATGTCCCTACACTGTTATTTCAGGGAAACAATGATGTGCTGGTCAATCAGCATCAGGGAATTGCCATGGACTCGGCGCTTACCCAAATGAATATTCCGCACAAATTTGTCTTTATGAAAGGAGCAGGGCATGCACCCAGATTCTTCAGTAAAAAGAAAAGAGACAGCATTATTTATCCTAATATCCTGGAGTGGATTAAAAAATAGTTATCTATTTAATCCAATAAATAAACTACTTCTTAAACAATTCGTTCATAAGAATCTTTTACATATCTGGCATAAAAAATTTTATCTGGTAGATATATCTAAAAAAACGCTATGTCCGCAAAGCAATTTTAAAGCTTATATTCTATCGATCGCAAAGACACTTCGTTTAGCAAGGTACATTACTTAGCTAAGTGAAGCGCCTCTGCGAACGAAAAGTAACGGATAACGATAATAACCTTGCAAGCTTTACGTGATAAAAAAAATTATATACACAAAAAAAGCCATCTCATGATTAAGACGGCTCTATATTTTTGATTGAATTATTTATTATTCAAAGTCCTGATCTTCGTATTTGGATAAATCTTCCTTTTTTCCGAAAACAAACTTGATGATTACCGGAAGTGTTGTTACCAATACGATAACGATGATGATATATTCCAGTTTCTCTTTTAAGTTGATTCCAAACTGTTCCATAAAGAGCTTATCCAGATAATGTCCTGCAAAGATCAGAATGAACGACCATAATACGGCACCGATAATATTATCTCTTAAAAATTCTTTTTTGTCCATCTTCACGATACCGGCTACAATTGGTGTAAATGTTCTTACAACTGGTAAAAACCTTGCCATAATCACTGCCAGTGCTCCGTGTTTTTCAAAGAAATCATGTGCCTGATAAAGATATTTCTTTTTGAAAAGCATTGAATCCGGTCTTTTATACAAAGCTGGTCCAGCCTTTCTTCCGAAATAATATCCCACTTCATTTCCAATAATGGCTGCAAGGGATACTCCTGAAGCCAGAAGTGTAGTATCAAGGAAATCGCTCCCTGTAGAGCCAAAAGTCTCTTTGATGATTTCAACGGCATAAATTCCTGAAACGAATAAAAGTGAATCTCCCGGCAGGAAAAATCCTACAAAAAGCCCTGTTTCAGCAAATACGATAAACAAAATAAGCCAAAACCCTCCCATTTTAATATAAAACTCAGGGTTTAATAAATCCTTCCAGCTATTGAAATCTTCCATAAATATCGATGAACAACAAAAATAGGTCTAAAATGTCTGAAACAAAAATTAATTATAAGATTTTAACTAAAATTCAAACATGATTTTTATAAGTCGAGGTCATCGTCGGAAACTGCCGTCCCATCGGCCATTAAGAATGCTTTCAGGAAAGGAGTGATATTACCGTTCATAACAGCATCCACATCTGACGTTTCATAGCCTGAGCGTACATCTTTTACCAGTTTGTAAGGGTGCATGACGTAATTTCTGATCTGGCTTCCCCACTCGATCTTCATTTTGTTGGCTTCTATCTCGTTTCTGGCTTTCATACGCTCTTCCAGTTCCATTTCGTAAAGTCTTGAACGAAGGAGCTGCATGGCTTTTTCTTTATTCTGAAGCTGGGAACGGGATTCGGAGTTTTCTATGATAATACCGGTTGGAGCGTGACGAAGACGTACTGCTGTTTCCACCTTGTTTACGTTCTGCCCTCCGGCTCCGGAAGCTCTCATGGTTTCAAAACTGATATCGGCAGGGTTGATATTGATCTCAATGGTATCATCCACCAAAGGATAAACATACACGGACACAAAGCTTGTATGACGCTTTGCATTACTGTCAAAAGGTGAAATTCTTACCAGTCTGTGCACACCGTTTTCTCCTTTCAGATATCCGAAAGCATATTCCCCTTCAATTTCAAGGGTTACGGTTTTCACTCCTGCCACATCACCTTCCTGGAAATTCAGTTCACGGATTTTATACCCCTGCTTTTCTGCCCACATCGTATACATTCTCATCAGCATAGATGCCCAGTCACAACTTTCTGTTCCTCCCGCTCCTGCTGTAATCTGAAGAACGGCAGAAAGCTCATCCCCTTCATTGGAAAGCATATTCTTGAATTCGAGGTCTTCAATTTTTTCCACCAATTGCGGAAATGTTTCATCCAGTTCTTTTTCAGAATCCGGATCTTCTTTGGCAAAGTCAGCCAACACCTGCAGATCTTCAAACTGTGTCTGAATCTCATCATAGCTTTCTACCCATTTTTTCTTGGAACGAAGCTGTTTTAAAAATGCTTCTGCCGTTTTTGGATTGTCCCAAAATTCAGGTGCTGCAGTTTTTTCATCATCATTGGCAATTTCAATCTTCTTTTTCTCAATCTGAAGATATCTGTGTAAATCTTCAATTCTGGATTGAACTTCTTTTATCTGGTCGTTGTTAATCACGAATGTTTCTTTTTTGCAAAAATAAGGAATTCTTTTAGAGTGGAGAGAGGCGGGGTTAAAGTTCCGGGTTTAAAGTTTTGGGTTCGAGGTTCGGGTTCCGGGGGCGGGACTCAGGTCTGAATTTAAAATTTATTTTTCTCTTATATTTATACTTTAAAACAGGTTAAATGGATATCAATGATTGGATTAATGAGCGTAAAGGAAATTTTGCTCAGTTAAAAAAGCTTATTATTTCAATGAATTTAATGCCCGGTCTTTCTAAAAACAGTTTTGACCACTTAACAGAAAAACTTCTTCAACAACTGGAAAAAGGATCTGATCAGGAAAAGCTGGAAAATATTATAGAAACTGAGTTGGGAGTCACTTATGGTCTTTACAGGTCTGAGTTTATTGCTGAAGACATTGCAAGAAATATTTTAAAGTGGTGGGAAAACAGCTAAATTACTCATTGATAATTTCAGCTTCAAAGCTTCTTCTAAGGTATTCTTTTGCTTGTTTACTTTCCGATTTGAACCCTGCCATAGTTAAAGCGTAGACAAACAGGAGCATACCCAGAGGAAGAAAAAGTTCTACCGATATTTCTTTTTCTCTTATAGCTCTTAGAGAAACACCCATGAAGAAAATCAGGGCAAATGAGCACCAGACTATTAAAAAAAAGAAGACAAATGCATGTAGTGACATGGTCACCTGTATCTGGGTTCCGTTATTTTCATTTTGAATTCTACCGTTTATCTGGGGAAGAAAAGAATTTCTATACTGTATCACTCTGCTTATTTCAAAGCTATTATTATTCACAGATCCTTCATAATCTTTTATATAATTCCTTCCCAAACCAAATTTTTTAGGTTCTACAAAACCGGAAAGTCTTGTTAAAACTTCCTGTTCAGATAAATTTGTTTTGTAGGTAATACGTTCAAATGGTAAGTATTTCATGAGTATCAACGTAGTATTTATATCATTTCTGCTATCATCTCACCAATTTTGGGGGCTAAAGCTACTCCCATTCCTGAAAGCCTTACGGCACAAAACTGTCTATCAGAAACCTGTTTTACAACAGGTGTTTTTTCCGGACCCATTGCCATTATTCCCGACCAGCGGAGCGCAATTTTAAAGTCTTTATAAGGAAGGATGACCTCTTTTAAAAAGTTTTCCAGGTGATTCTGTAGAAATTCTGTTGTTTCAAAAGCAGCGGTTTCTTCGGTTTTAAAGTCCTGATTTCTTCCACCGCCCAGCAATATCCTGTTTCCCAGATTTCTGAAATAATAATACCCTTCGTCATAATGAAAAGTTCCTTTAAGTTTTAATCCGTCTATCGGTTCTGTCAAAAGGACCTGTCCACGGGCTGGAACGATATTTTCTTTTTCCAAAAACTTTGAAGTGAAAGCATTGGTACAATAAATCACTTTCCTAGCTTTTACGGAAATATCGCCGGAAAGATGAACCTCAACATCTTCTGCTCTTTCTTCAATCTTCATGACTTCTGTTCCGAATAAAAACTCAACCTTCAGTTCATGACATTTTTCCAGCAGCTTTTGTAGCAGTTTTCCCGAATGAAGGCTTCCTTCACAGGGATTTTCAATCAGGAATTCAGATTTTCCAAGTCCGAATTCCTGTATTTTATCCTGTTTGAGACTGTACGTTTTATCCAGTCCGGTTATTGTTTTCAGCTTTTCATTAACAATATCGATATGAGTTAAAGGCTCTTCATTATTTACAATTTCATAGCCTCCTTCAAGTTCAAAATCAATTTCATCATTTTTAAAATAATGCTGAATTTTCTGAAGCCCGTCAAATCTCATTTTAACAAGCTGTAATGTTTTTGTCCAGCCCATTTTCTCGGAATCAGCAATGATTTCGGTAAGGCTTCCAAAACAGGCAAATCCCGCATTTCTTGTTGAAGCACCTAACGGAATAGCGTTTCTTTCAATAACTAAAACAGATTTTTCAGGATATTTCTCTTTGATAGCTATCGCAGTCCAAAGCCCTGAAAATCCGGCACCAATAATGATAATATTTCTTTTTCTGTAGAATGTATCCAGTTCCCAGATGCTGTTCATAAGTAATGAGTAATGAGTAATGAGTAATGAGTAATGGGTAATTTTTTATAAAACTTTAAACCTTAAACTTTAAACATTGAACAATTACCCTTTATCTCCCCCGTCATTATGTTGGAAACCGATGGCTCTTTGTGGTTCTTCCACTACTCTGTAGGTTTCCAGTTCATTTTTCAATGCCTGAATTCTGAACTGAAAATCATCAAAATTATTGATAATCACATCAGCCAGGAATCTTGCTACCTGATCAAGATATTCTTCAGTAAGCTTGGATCCTGCATCTCTTAAAGCACCGTTTAAAAGATTCTGGTCGATCTTCAGTTTTTCGTTTCTGGTTTTCTGGTAAAGATTTTTAATCCTTTTCTTTAGGCTTTGGGTAAAGTCGATCAGCATGGTATTGCTGAATGCCTTCATCTTTGAAGAGATCTCATGCCAGAAAGGAATTTTATCCGCTTTGTTGTTTTTAAGAATTTTATACAATAAAGAATCTTCCTCAAGTCCTCTGGTCATGGCATAAAGAATAATTTCTGAACGCTCAGAAGCATTAGGAGGAAAAACAGGAATCAGCACATCAAATCTTCCGGGTGCCAGAATTTCCTCATCAATTTCTGCCACAGAATTAGCTGAGCCCACCATCAGAACTCCTTCTTTTTCAAATTTGCTGATATAATGAAGAATAAGCTCCTGGGCTTCCAGATTACAGGAAGCAATATCCGTCTCTGCTTTTCGCTGCATCATAATTTCGTCAAAATCATCCATGAAAAGAAGCATTTTATTTTCCTTCATCATGCTCAGTAGAAAATCACTGAAATTAATTTCATTGCCATCAATTAATGAAGTTCCGAGATAATGTTTTTTAACTTCTTTAAACTGATATCCGATGATTTCAGCAATTTTGTTGGCCCAGAATATCTTACCGCTACCTGGAGGTCCGTACAGAATAATTCCTGCTGGTTTGTTGATTCCCCAGTCTTTGATCTGTTGCGGGTTAAGGAACGGTTCCAAAACGCTGGAAGTATAAAAAAACAGGTCCCTGTATCCTATGAAATCTCTTTGCTGCAGACTGGTTTTATGCCCGAAATAATCATACACAAACTGATAGTTTCCTCCCAGCTTATTATCAATTCCATAACTTGATACAGAAGATTTGAAAAAACCGTTGTCGAAAATATTGAGGTTATTATCTTTGATGACCTTTTCAACCTTGTCCTTTGGCTGCTTGATCACTTCTGCAATCTGTTCCAGGGTCTTATTTTTATCAAGATCTTTTTCGTATAACCTTAGAAAATCTACATTTTCACGGGCAAATTTTTCAAAATCTTTTTTTACCTCAAAGTTGGTACTGATACAGTCTACCAGTTCAAGATCAAAATCCTGAATAAACTGTTTGATGGCTTCTGCAGATACATTTAATTCTTCTGCCAGTTCAATTAGCTTCATAACTGTTGATTAATTCTATCAAATTTAATGTATTTACCCTTAAATTAATATTGATTTTTGTTAATTCTGTAACATTCTCTAATTTATATAGACTACTACTATGTAAAACAAATTACATGGAAAAGATTTTATCAGTAAAAAATTTGACGAAGAAATTCAAAAGAGTTGTAGTCAACAATATTTCTTTTGACGTCGAAAAAGGCAATGTTTATGGGCTTCTGGGGCCTAATGGAAGTGGAAAATCCACAACTTTCGGAATGCTGCTTTCAACCATCAACCCTACCAGCGGCGACTGGTTCTGGTTTGGAAAAAAAGGGACTGATCCGGACACTTTAAAAAAGATCGGGGCTATTATTGAACAGCCTAACTTTTATCCTTACTTAAGTGCGGAAACCAACCTTAAGATTGTTGCAGAAATTAAAAACACTCCTTATTCAAGGATTGATGAAATTCTGAAAACCGTTAATCTGTACGAAAGAAGAAAAGATGCTTTCAAAACTTTTTCATTGGGAATGAAACAGCGCCTGGCCATTGCTTCTGCCATGCTGAACAATCCGGAAGTATTGATTTTAGATGAACCTACCAACGGGCTGGACCCCGAAGGGATCATACAGATCAGAGAAATCATCAGCGATATTGCCAAACAAGGCATCACCATCATTATTGCAAGCCATCTTCTGGATGAAATTGAAAAAATCTGCAGCCATGTAATTGTATTAAAAGAAGGAAATTCCATTTACTGCGGAAGAGTGGATGAAATGACCTCCAACAACGGGTATTTCGAATTAAAAGCTGACAACAACACTTTGCTTTTAAATGCTTTGAATGAACTTCAATGGTTCTCTTCCATCAATCAGGAGGGTGATCTTATCAAAGCTCAGATCCGTGATGATGCTTCTATTTCAGCTTCGGCAATGAATCAGAAGCTGGCAGAGAAAGGAATTTATCTTTCCCATCTGACGAAGAAAAAGCTGTCCCTTGAATCTCAATTCCTTGAACTTGTAAAAAACACGAATTAATCATGATAAAATTAT
>NZ_JAYSDT010000028.1:0-54922 GCF_041914225.1 Chryseobacterium sp. | reverse complement strand
CTTGAAAACTGTTGACTGTAACAGGTCCGGGGGTTCGAATCCCTCACTCTCCGCTTAGAGAGACGTTAATTTTAACGTCTCTTTTTTTATGTATTGATTTCAGTCATTTTCCAATAATGCGTAGCAATATAGAAAGATATGTTCGGGTTCCGGTGTTCTTTAAACGAAAAAAGAAATTCATCACTGACATATTCTCATTATCCATTATTAAGTGTTCAATATTTCTTTAACCATTCAATCTTATAGCTCAAAAATCATCTTTTTTGAATGCAGTGGCTAACTTGTCTAGGAAATTTAAGATAATGATGGGTTCATTTTCACTAAATATCCATTTTTTCTCAGGATTTTTTATCGCTTGAATAGTAGACGCCATCCGTACAGAATCCTTTTTGTTAAGTTTATAATTCACCTTTATACTCTACGTCAAACATTCGTCATTGGTTGTTTATGTATTTGTTATTCAATATTTTGCTTTATGAAGTGTCTTTGAAGTAAGGATCAGGAAGAATACTATCTATAAATTTGCAATGCAGGAAGACGATATAATGGGCTCCTGTACATAAATATTTAAAATCTAACCCAAATGAAAAAAAAATTTGTACTAATACCTTTAATGTTAGGTATTATTTTAAACGCACAAACATCTCCAAATTTTAAAGAAAAAATTGACTTCAGGTTAGCTGAAAACTCAAGCCACATTTTGATAGATGTTAAGATAAAAGAACAGAAAGGTACTTTTGTATTTGATACAGGAGCTACCACTACTTTGGTAGATGCCGGTTTTGCAAAAAGTGTAGGAATTGAACCTAATTTCCAGCAGAAGGCTTCCGGTGGTGGTGGAAGTAAAGTATACGATGTTGCTTTGAATCAGTCTTTTGTAGTAGGGAACTCAAAAATAGACCAGGCTCATTTTGTACTGGAAGATATGACAAGAATGAGAGAGAAGCTTGGAAATATTGATGGAATAACAGGGAATAATTTAATTAAGAAGTTTATAACTGAAATTGATTTTGACCAAAAATCTATTTTCCTGTATAATAATGATGAAAAATTAGATGTAAAGGATTTCAAGACCATACCATTTGAGTTTGGAAATAATATCCCAATTCCGCAATTTGATATTAAAATAAGACAAGGACAGAAATGGTACTCTGGAAAAATCCTTTTTGACAGTGGAGCTGGGGCAAGCCTGATACTTAACAGCCCTTTTGAAGATAAGGAGAAATTGATGGAAAATTCTGTAAAAAAAATTAAGAGTATATCTAATAATCTGACTGGAACAACCATTAATACATCTTTTATTATAGATGAGATATCAATAGGTGATTACTCATTCCCTCAGGTTCCGATTGATCTACAAAACCTACTTCTATTTTCTTATCCTTATCAGAAGAAGTATATGCATATTCTGCTCCTCTTCCGAATAGTGAAACTTCCATAAGTTTACTGATATTCCCCAAAGTAAATTCACTTTTTTCCCTGCGATAAGTCAGGTAAGTATTGCTCACCACAGGATCGCTTTGGTTATTCAGGGTATAAATATTACCACGGATAAACATATAACCTGAGGGAAGATTAAAGCCACCTGACCCGATAAGCTGATACATATCTGTATTGTTGCCAATGCGTCTGTAACTTGCTGTTATGGTATTTTTACTGTAATTGGAAAACAGGTCGAATTCAGCGTCTTGATAACGCTGTGTAGAAGAAACATTTTGTACGGACACGGAAGTATTCCCGAAGATTTCCTTGTCCGGTTCTCTGAAGCCGGCAATATTCACCGTAAACTGAGAGCTTCTGAGCAGGTTGCCTGAAGGAACAAACCGGAAAACAAATACGGAATCTTTCTGAACATTGATCGTTCCCTTTTTTTCAATAAACAGATTTTTCTGGGTTGCTTCCGGAATCTTAAATACGATGGTCACATTCTGTTTTTTATTCCCTAAATTGGAAACTCTTGCCCGGACTTCCAGAGAATCCTTATAAGTCCCCATGTAGACAACAGGATTTTCAGCGGTTATCCTCATGTTGTTATTCTCCGTCACTTCATAAGACAGACTTTTCTTTATAACCTGGTGTTTTTTTTCATCAGTAATGGTGAAGATCAGATCGGCTTTACCTGAAAGTATTGTAGCGCTTTTCAGTATTTTTATGGGAATAAAAAGTTGCTGGCCGGGATTCAGCTCAATTTCAGGATTACTGTCAGAAATGGTTCTGAAACCAGTGGGGGTGTTTGCTTCAACTCTGCCTTTAAAATGTTTGCTTTCATTGTTTTTCAAAACAAGCAGTACATCTATAATGTTCGGATTAGCTGAATTCTGTTCATTGCGGATTTCCATGCTGATACCTGCATCAGCCTGAGCTGAAGCCCAAATAGAAAACGGGATCAACAAAAAAAGTATTATTTTCGTGAATAGCTTGTTGTGAAGCATTATAAATTATTGAGGCGTAATCTCGAATTGAATGGTTGTAGTGTAATCTTCTGATTTGGCATTGATGAACCTTTCGTCGTTAGGTTTGGTAGAATACCGCATGTCATAATAAACGTCAGAATTCTGCGTGGAACCACCATTTGCTATAAGCTGAGGAGCTGTACTCAGCAAAATCGTATTTGCAGTTCCCGTGTTGCCTGAAACCGGTATCAGATTAAGCTGTACAGCATCAAGAGGAAGAAAGTTGCCGGAAGAAGCACTAAACTGGTTCTGAAGCGATTTTACTTTGATCTGATAATTTGTATTGCTTTTTACAGTAAGTGCATTAGAGTAAATGACACTGGCCCCGTTTGCGTAATCCTGCATATTTTTAAATTCCAGAATACCATTCATTGCAGAAGCTCCGAACTTCATAGACAGCTCCGGAATATCTGTAGGAGTACCAGAAAGCGAGCCGATCTGAAACTGAAAATTATGATCCACGGTACCAAGAATATTATTGTACTGATCATAGGCTGTAAACTGTAACGGAGCTATAAAAGTGATCCATGCAGGATATGATCCCAGATATGATCCTCCTGCCAGGCTGATGCTGTATTTGATCTGAAGGCTGTAATAACCATTGGGCTGAGCCGGCTGATTAAACAACGCCGCATTGGACTGTGGAATCAGGAATACTTCTTGTCCTTCCTTCAGGATTACATTAAGTGGCATGCCAATTTGCGGAATAGTGGGAACGGGGTTGGGGTAAGCTTTTCCTGACGATGAAACCGGCTGAAACGAAATTTTATTAGCTGGTAATATGTAATTCCCGTTGTTTGAGGTAATAGGCTGTTTCAATCGTACAGAAACTCTCCAGTTGGGTATATTGATATTGCCATTTCCTGCTAAAGTAAGATTGTATGCATCAGGATTGGTATTACCGTTATAAGAATTAATCTGCAGATAACCGTTTACCCATGAGCTGTATGAAACCTGTGAGAAACAGCTTACCGAGAACAGAAATAGGAGAAGACATAATATTTTATTCATAGGTAAAATTCAGTTCTGCCAACTCCAGGTTATTGTTGTCGCCATAATCAATCATTACCGATGCGGTATATTTTCCCTTCGAAAGTGTTGCAGGAAGGGGAATATTTACCTCTCTTTTGTTTCCAGGCATGGTATAAAAAATAATCTGGTCAAGTGATACCTTATTACCGTTTTCTGTGTTGATAAGCTCTGTCTGTATTTTTCCGTCTGCCCAGATATTACCCTGATTTTCAAATAAAACAGTAAGATCCTTTTTTGATTGGGCTAAAGCAAGGTTCTGGATTTCAATTTTTTTAGTGGCTTTGGTCGTCAATTTATGGAAAAGTTTAATTCCTGAACGGATGCTTACTTTGATATTGGCTCCTTTATTGTCCACATCATTCACAGGATTCATCTGGCTGACATACAGAACGGCAGTATGAGCCAACAGCTGATCCACTAATGCATTGGGAGAAGTAATGGTTACATCAATATCTTTTCTTTCCCCCGGGCCTAAGGTAAAATAAGTGTCTTCATTTTTTATGGTTACCCAGCTGGCGCAGGATGTCGGCAGCGTATTGGCTGGGGACATTTTGTTTTCTCCAGTTCCGTTGTATTCCCAATCTCCCAGACTGACAGCCATGTCAAGGGAGTTTTTTGCGCTTACATTGGTTACCGTTACTTTTTGGGTGGTACTTTTGCCTGCGTCAGATTCAAAATAAAGTCTTGGAGGAGATACAGATACCCCTGTCTGGGCTTTAGTCTTGGTACACAAAAGAAATAAAGAAAATAAAAAGATGATGTAGGAACGGCTCATTATTATAATTTGCTCTTAAAGTACAGATAAAGTGCTACAATCTGTAACACTTTATCCATATAATTTTATAATATTTAAATACTTATTGTGAAATAATAGTATACGTTAGCTCTGTTGTATAAACAGTTGGATCCTGACCTGCAATGTAATTGTCAAGATAAGCATTCGCGCCGGCACCTTTGTATTCAATGTTGATTTTTTTGTCTACACCACCATTTGCAGATGTTACCAATGTTGCTTCAGTAGCTGAAAGCTGTACGTTTTGCGCATACTGAGCTCCGTTTACTCCATCAGTTCCTGCACTGGCTTTAATCTGAATGGTATTAGCCTGGATATTCTTGGCACCGCTTTGTAAAGCTGCATTGGCACTTTTTACCTTAACCTGAAAGCCACCGGTACTATAAATGCTTAAATGGTCAGCATTTACGGAAGATACTCCGTTTGCATAGTCATCTTTGGTTTTATAGTCTAAGTTAACAACCTTTTGAGCAGGGTTAACGATAAGGGTTTGAATAGGCTTTAATCTGACATTTAAAGTTACGGTTTGTTGAGCTTTTAATGCAACAAAACCCAATAGCAACGTGGAGGCTACAATATATTTCTTCATAAAATAACAGGAGTTTTTATTAGTGTATTCTTGTTTTTTTTCAGGTGCAAATTTAGACAGAGCTACAGGTACTCATTTTGTGAAAAAGTACTAAAGATTTGTAAATTTGGTTTTGGAAAAAAACTTGATAATAAAGAGTATTTTATAAAGAAATATAACGATTTCAGTTAATTAAAAATTAAAAAATCTGTTGATATTGTTAAACGAATATTATATTATTATGAATTTACTAAAAATAAATAATCAAAAATTAAAAAAAATAATATTCAATGCATGGTAAATAGCATCAAATCTACTTATTGAGAGATTAAAGTTAACATCATAGAAGTGGACTTATCTTTAAACTCTTTTATAATTTTATCTATTTTTTGATTTATGATGAATTTTTTTCTATAACTCCATTGTGACTTTTAATAAGATTATACTCATCATTTTCATCCTGCTGAATTCCTAACTGAAAACCGGACGGGCTTGAAATGATCACAGAATTGATTTCCGATTGGGTAGCTTCATTCATTTCATCAATCATTTCACTGTCACCTCCAACAGCAAGCATTTGTGTGGGGTAGAGCCTCACATTTACCTGAACATCATCTGCCTGGGCAAATATGTTAACGGAAACAAAAAAGAATACTACTGAAAAAATACATTTTATCCCCATATGGTATTTTTCACTTATTTGTTATTTATCCAAAAATACAATATTATTTTTATATTATTTCATTTCTGAGGGATTTTTTCCTGTATGTTTTTTAATAAAATTGCTGAAATTTCCTTCATCGCTGAATCCCAGCTTATAAGCGGTTTCAGAAATGTTGTACCCGGAGAAACTAAGTGATTTTTTACATTCATTGATGAGCTTTTCAATAATAATATGTTTCGCACTTTTTCCCAGAACATATTCGGTCATCTCCGTTAATTTTCTTGGGGTGATGTTCAGTTCATTGGCGTAGTAGGAAACCTTTTTAGCTTTTTTATAATCCCGCTGCAAAAGGATTTTAAACCGGTTTACATAGTGAAGGTAATCAAGTTTTACATCTTTTTTCAGTGTTTCTGCAGGGATATGCAGAAATGCATCCAGGATCAGCCTTTCGATAGCATTATGAGCTGCTGAAATAAACAGGCTTTCGTCCTTATGCTGAAAGTTGTGCATCCTTCCCATAAAAACTATGTTCATTTCCCTTATATTTTCAAAAGGGGCTATAAAAACATCAGAATCATAATTAAAAAAAAGCCTTGAATTGAGAAACATACTGTCTTTTGCAGATCTTTCATAAAAACTGGAAGAAAATGTGATAAGATAAACCTCACCTCGTTTGGTTTCACCAAATACAATCTGCTTTTGAGGGCCTAAAAATGCGATGTGCCCACCTTTTATGAAGTGCGGAATATTTTCTATTTCCAATGTGATGTCTTCTATAATGATATAAATACAGAAATACTCAAGTGTATTAAAACTTCTTTTATTATTATTCCTTTGTATTACATTATTCAATGTGTTGATGCTAAATCCTAAATTTTTTAATTGGTCTGTTATAACGTACATAATAATAAGCCTCAATAAAAATGGTTAATCTGTCTTATAAAAAGAAAATTTATAAATCAGATAAATGAACCTGTAAATCAAATCAAAGTAGCATACATGTGATATTTCAGTTCTCACTTTGTAACTTGATTTAAAGACTTATATAAATGTATATAAAATAACTTGATCTTCAGAGGGCTTATCGGGAATATTTAAGTGTTTTTTATACTACAGGTTACTGAAGGCTATTTTGAAGATGTAAAAAATAAAAAGCCTGCAATTCATACGAATTGCAGGCCTTATCTGGAGAATACAGTTTTTTTTTAACTTAATATTTCACATGGTGCTACACAGATTACCCATGGGCATCTTTTGATTCCCGGAGGTGGGCAGCACGCTTCGGAACAGCTTAGAGCTCCTCCGTTGATACTTTTCAACTGTTTTCTTGTGATTTTTTTAGAATTTTTCATAGTCAAGTAATTGTTTTAAACTGATTAAGGCTGGTTTCCACCACCACATCCGTCGTATGGCATACATTGCCATTTACCACCAATTAAGCATAGCTGGCCGCCTCTGCAGTCAATACCTCCTTTAATTGTTTTCAATTCCTGTCTTTCGATTTTCTTTAAATTTTTCATAATAATTTAGGTTTAGTTCTTTCCGAAATTAGTAAATTTTTATCAACTGTTGTAGAATTATTGTGAAAATATTTACTTTCAATCAATATAATTTTTAATATTTTACCTTTAATCTGCTGAAAATAAATAAAATGTAATATCTGTTACAGAGTGAAAATTATTTATTAAATGAGGAATAATCATGTTTATATAAAATCTTGTCTTGTGGCAAGTTGGATCTCATAATGACTTGTTAATTTTGAATAAGTTTAACTACCAAATCCAATGCTATTATGAAAAGTATATTTAATTTCTCTGTTCTGCTAAAATCATTGCTGATGATAACTGTTTTTTCCGCTACATGTATGGTATGCGCACAAAAAGTGAAGCCATCTGAAAGCGGTTATGTGCCCGTTAACGGTCTCAAGGTGTATTATGAAGTCTATGGTAATGGTAAGCCTCTTGTATTACTGCATGGTGCTTTTATGACCATTGATATGAATTGGGGAGAGCTGATTCCTGAACTGTCTAAAACCAGAAAAGTAATTGCTGTTGAACTTCAGGGGCATGGACATACCCCGTTCTCGGAACGTAAATTATCACACGCTGTTCTGGCCAATGATGTTACAAAGGTGATGGACTATCTGAAAATTGATAAGGCTGATGTGGCAGGGTATAGTTTTGGTGGGGAAGTAGCGTATCAGCTGGCGATACAGAGCCCGGAAAGACTGAATAACCTGGTAATCATTTCGTCAACGTATAAAAGCAGCGGCTGGCTGCCGGAAGTCAATAAAGCATTTGAAGGAATGAAACCTGATCTCTTTACAAACAGTCCTATGCATACTGCTTATAATGCTGTAGCCCCTGATAAAACAAAATGGACAAAATTCCTGGAGCAGATGATGGCTTCTGCCGGAAAGCCTTTTGATCTGGGGGATAATAATATTTCTAAAATTCCGGTACCTGTTTTAATCATTGCTGGTGATAATGATGGACTGGATAAAACCGAGCTTTCAAAAACCTATAAATTATTGGGAGGCGGAGTTTCTGCGGATATGGGAGCTATGCCGAAATCCCAACTGGCAATTGTTCCGGGACAAAGCCATGTCAGCCTGATGATGCAGACCACAACCATTCTGAACTATCTGAACAGCTTTTTGAAATAGTCTGATACATCAGCGAAATCTATTGACAATTATTAAAACTTATCTTATGATTACAAAATTTGAGGCAGGAATTAATATCGCTATAAAAATTCCTAAAAATAAATATGAAAAAACCGTTGCTTTTTATAAAGATATTTTAAAACTGGAAGTTGAGGAAAAACCGATCAGCAATCCCACTGTTTCAAGGACCCATGAAGTAAAATTCGGGAATAATGTGATCTGGTTAGACTGCGTAGACAATTACACCCATTCTGAAACCTGGTTACAGCTTAAGGTTCCTGATGTAGAAGCAGCAACACAATATTTGCAGTCAAACGGAGTAGAAACCTGTGACGAAATTGAAGCGCTTCCTGAAAATATGCACTGGATTACCGATCCGGCGGGGACGGTGTTTAATCTGCAGCAAACATAATAGTAATATAATATTCTCTTTTAATAAAAAAACCTCCCAAAATAGGGAGGTTATAAAACACGTACTTTGAATAAAAAATTATTGAATGTCGGGGACTAAGCCGAGCTTTTTCCATTTTGCAACAGTATTTCTGCTGAGCTTATACTTTAGAGCAAGCTGAGTGTTGTTGAGATTATGTTTTTTTTGATCTTCTAATATTTGTGTTATTGACTGCTCATCATAAGAGCGGTGCTTTTGGTTGAATACGGTAGTTTCATGGCTGCTTGTTTCAAAAATAAGATTGTTAAGGGTAATAACATCTATTCCTGTTAAGCTTTCCTTATTCAAAATATTCTCACAAACCTTTGCTTTTTGGGGATACTGATATTGAATGATATCTTTGAATATCTTCTTGTAATCCGGGTTATTCATTTGCCAATTGTAAAAACTTTATTTATAATATTCTTGCTAAGCTGATGCTGCTGTCCGGTGTTCCTCCGAAAGTAAAGGCAGCAATAGACAATCCGGGAGTGCTGATGTTAACCCTGAAATTGACATCATTATTCACATCAAGAAACAGAACGGTGTCTGCCGATGCTGAAAAGCTGTTTGCACTGATAAAGGCTGCATTGGCTGACATATAGGCTTTTTGTTCTCCGTTTACAGCAATGGCAATATTTACTTTTACTCCTGCAAAACCTATATTTCCTCCATTGAATAACACATTGAAATTGATTCTATACAATCCCTTCTGGCGTATCCGGAAAGTATCTGACGGTCTGAAAACAGACAGGTAATCCGAAAACTGATTGCTATTATTGGGAATAGATAAAGGAAGATTTCCTGAAGAACACAAGAAAGCGAGGCATCCTACGCTGGAGGGTTCTATCCTTGCCCGGGTCCATGTAGTGGCTTTTCCCTGAGGAATAAATGCCTGTTTCCATGTTGTTCCGTCATACACTTTGGAAACGGATGCATTCTTGTCATACATCAGCATGGCATCCATTGTAGGATCATCATCATAACCGTCAGGCTGGGCTGCATTATATTTTGGCAAAGTTGTGCTGTTACTGGCAGCAGGCTGTATCAATACTTTTTGTCCGGTAGTATTCTGTAGTTCTAATTGAGTGTATGGAGATTTAACATTAGCTCCTCCCATAACTACCTGGGCATTCAATAAACATCCGGCCAATATATTGCTTAATAATATGTATTTTTTCATTGTTTTTGTATTAAAAGTTATTTTAATCGCTGTACATTAATAAATGTATCGGTATGATCTGTAGAATTGCCATAAGTAGAAATCAGTGAATTTGTAGATACGGCAGCTGCCAGTCTGATTCTGCTGTTAGCGGGTAATGTAATGGTGGAAGATACACTGGCACTTTTATACCCGGATTGTCCGAGGTCAAGGAATACGCCTCCGCTTTGGCTGGTTTCTTTAAAAGCAAGGGTAGACCAGGTTGCTCCGTTATCATAGCTTACATCCAGGTTTACCCAGTACGAAACATCCTGTCCAAAGCCCAGTAAGCTGGTTCCGTTAAAACCTACTACACCTGAAACGTAATACAGTCCTGCAGCAGGAATAACAATATAATCAGTTCCAACCTGGGTATTTAAATTATTAATAAGGAGCTGTGACCTGTTTGTAAGGTTGGATAAAGGAATGGTCTGTCTGTTATTGCTTCCAAACAGCTGTGACAATGAACACGTATTAATTCCTGCAAGTGAGACACATGCCCATAATTTTACTCCGCTTGCTTTTGTACGGGCTTCAAAGGGGTTGTGAAACCCTCCCAGCTGTAATGCAGGAATCCATACGGTACCATCATATTTGTAATACTGTTTATCTTCTTTATTGTATAGAAGGGCTCCTTCCAGAGCCGGAAGGTCATCGAAATGGTCTTCTGCTGAGGCATTGTATAGTGGAAAGTTTCCTATGCTGTTGGTTTTTGTCAGTATGAGTCCTTTTGCAGGATCTTTTATATCAAGTAGTGCATTAACGTGTGGACTACCTCCTGTTTTGGAAATCAGGACCTGTGAAGAGGCTGAAACACCAAGCAGTACAGAAAAAAGGAAGGTAAATATTTGTGTTTTCATCATGTGTATAATTAAAGGATTACTTTTTCAAAAACGAGCTCTCCGGTGCCATTCGTTCCATTGTTCTGGAAGATAGAAGATACTGAGATACCAGGAAATGGTATTGCAGGAAAATACTGCATATAGCCGGCCAGACGAATTTTATCACCAACATTCAGTTGAGTAACAATTGAGCCGTTAAATACCGGATTATATCCTAAACTGGCATTATCAGATGTGAACGATTGTGAATCAATATCAGTAAAGTTGGTTGGGGTAGCAGCACTTGCTTTTTGAAGTTTTAAACGTACTTCGGTAGGTGCGGGACCTAACACCGCATAGGACCTGTAGGTGATCCTGTATAATGCTGCTTCATTTACAGTAATAATATTGGAGGCAAGAGACAGGTTGATATTAGTTCCCTGAAAATCTGAAGCGCCAGAGCTGCTAATAGGTATTACTATATTGGATACTGAACAGCCATTTCCAAGAAAAGGGATTGTACATGACAAAGTAACATTGGAAGGTCTGGAAAAGTGGGCAAGATACTGTGGTTTGGTTTCAACAATATAGTCATAGGTACTTTTCCATCGTGTTCCATCGTGTTCGTAAACAGAAGCATTGTTCTTGCTGTATACTAATGCTCCTTTAAATGTATCATCTCCAACAGGGCTTGCTGCACTGCTTATTTGAGGTACGGAAGGGAGCAGGACAGCCTTGGCAGGAGTTGTGGATTTTACATCCAGTATGGCATTGGGATGTGGTTCATGATCACTGGGATTAGTGGAAATACTAACCTGTGCATACCCGTTAACGGTCAGCATGCAGAATAGCATGAAATGTGTTTTTTTCATCGTATAATTTTTTTTACATTCTTGTGTTTTAATTCAGATTTAGAAGGGAAGGATAAGGGAAAATATCCTTCCTCCTAATTCATACTGTAATAACATTTGTGTTAATAGAATCGGAACCCCAATAATATCTGGTGATATAATTTTAAGCTTTTCACTACGACAATAGTAACTTGCTAATTATTATTTCAACTGATCATCCGGATTATGTGGCAAAGATATTTTAAGGGTTAATTTCTAATACTATAAAAGCATTATCATAAGCTAGCGAAAGCTGTCGTTTTGTTAATCGGGATTGTTAAAAAGGTAAAAAATGTTGAAATTATCCAAGATTTAGTATCCATGTATACATGTTTTCCTCTGTGCTGATGTTCAGCTTTTTTCTGATTCTGTATTTTTTACTGATTACGGAATTGAGGGTTACATTTTTATAACGTGCTATTTCTTTGGTATCAAATTTTAATTTGATCAGCGCGCAATATTCCAGATCAGAATGGGAAAGCTGCGGATTGATTTTCAGCAGTTGTTTATTAAATGTTGGAAAAACTTCAGAAAACTTCAGATGGAAAGATTGGTCATTGTTATGAACGAGCTGTATGAGTTCATTAACAGCGTCGGGATTGATATCCTGTTTTACCTTTTGATAAGGAAATATATCATTTTGGTTTGAGCTTTCCACAGTATCAGTGAGGGGTTCAGGTGTTTTGTTATGGGGTTTTCTTCTATAAAAAATATATATGACAATACCTGCAATAGAGATAAATAAAATAATAGTGATCGTCAGTGATTTATTATCCGGTTCTGTTTGAGCTTGAGTATTCTTTTCATTAGGAGCAGAAATAACATTATTCAATACCTTCTTTTCAACCTGAAAGATACTGTCTGTTATTTTTTGTGCTTTTGCAGAATAGACGGCCTGGTTTTTATAATCTTCAAGACCTAAGTAAGATTCCGCTTTTCCTGAATAAATATCTTTTACCAGTAATGGATAAATTTTAGCCTGCTGGGCTGCTTGGGCTGCCTGTTCAAAATTCTCCAACGCTTTTTTGTAGTTTCTCCTTTTATTTTCTATGTTTCCTTTTAATGTATAATATCTGATGAACTCTGATTGATCTTTTTCTGTTTTCATATTTCCGGCAAACAGCGCCAGATATTTTTCAGTATTTTTGAAGTCATTTTTAGAATAATATTCGTCACTTAATTCTATGGCAAAGGAAGAAATATAAAAATTTCTATAGGCAAATGCAGAGCTTGTTTTCTTTGATTCATTATAGCCACTGTGAAGATATAGTAAGATAGAATCTTTTTTTTCGGTTTCATTTTCCTTTCTCAGGTTTCTTGCCATGGTCCTGTATGCTGTCGCTTTAATGATATGAGCTTCTTCATTGCTGGTGTTATCTGTTTGGGCAAGGGCTTTGTTGAGAGATTTCCGTGACCTTTTGGTATAGCCTAGTTCAGTATAAATCATCGCTTCTTCCAGATAGAGCCAGGCTAAAGTGTCATAATCATGATATTTCTCCGCTAAAATTTTGCCTTCAGGGATTATTTTCAGGGCTTCTTCATACCGCTGTTCATTCATATAAATGGAGGGTATGATTTTCATAGATTCCGTAATTCCTTTTGAATATTGAATATCTTGGGATTGTGAAAATATGGTATGCCACAGTTTTAATAATCCTTTGCTTCCAATATTACTGTAGGCATCTTTACTTTTTCCAATTTTTATTAAACTGTCAATGCTCTTTTTCCGCCCGGAATAATCTTGCGGGTAATAGTATATGCTGCTGAAAATAAGTAATATGGAAAAAAATAATTTTGTTCTCACTGTAGTAAGTTTAAAAATTCAATATTTTTTGAAGTCAAATAAAATTTATCCGATATTCAGCATCCAGGTATACATGTTTTCATCAGTGCTTATGTTCAGTTTTTTTCTGATCCGGTATTTTTTACTGACAACAGAATTTATAGTAACATTTTTATAACGGGCTATTTCCTTGGTATCAAATTTCAGCTTGATTAAAGCACAATATTCCAGATCCGAATGGGTAAGCTGGGGATTGATGCTGATAAGTTTCTGGTTGAAAGCCGGAAAGGCTTCAGAAAATCTGAGAAGAAAAGATTTGTCGTCATTTTTGGCCAGCTGAACAAGTTCCCGGAGTACTTCAACCTCTGTTTCAATCCTTGCATTTTCATAGATAATCATTGGTTTAGGATCCTGTTCCGGTAACTTTTCTTCTACAGTTGCTTTGTTTGGTTTTTTACGATGTGTAATATAGAACGTCAAACCCGCCAACACTATGAGTATACCTGCAACAAGATAATAATTGATATTTTCCTTGTCAGGAATAGATTCCTCATTTTCATTAAAGTCTATTGTTCGGTTTAGGAATTCCCGATCAGCCGTAACAATACTATCTGTAATTTTCTTTGCTTTTGTACTGTATGCTGCCTGATTTTTAAAATCTTTAAGTCCTAAATAAGCATCTGCTTTCCCTGAATAAATATCTTTTAGCGTGAGAGTGTATATTTTATATTTCTGATTGATTTCCAGGGCTTTGTTGAAGAAATCCAGTGATTGTGTATAGTTGTGCTTTTTATTTTCTATATTTCCTTTAAGGATATAATAATGGATGAATTCAGATTGATCCTTTTCCTGAGACATTATTTTCTTAAACTCATTCAGGTACATCTCTGATTTTGATAAATCATTTCTCAGATAATACTCTTCTGCCAGATCTGTTGCGAAAAGACTCAGAAAAACCTTTTTATAAGGACTTTTATTACTCATTTTCCTTATTTCCTCATAACCTCTGTATAGATAGACCAAAGCAGAATCCTCTGTACTGCCTGCTGCTCGAATGTTTTTTGCTTTTGTCCTGTCAACAAGCCCTTTTATCAAATAGCTTTCTTTTACAGGTATTTTATTAAGAAGGAGCAAGGAGTTGCTAAGTGCTTTCTGAGATTTTTTAATATATCCCAGTTCAGAATAAACCACAGCTTCCTGTATAAGAAACATAGATAACAAATAATGATTATCATCTTTCTTTGCAAGACTTTTACCTTGCATAATCTTCTCAAAGGCGTCTTTATAATTCTGTTCATTCAGGTAAACTTCTGACATTTTCAGATCAGCCTGTATCATTCCGTTGGTGTAATCAATCTCTTTAGATTGGTAATATATTTCAGTACAGATCCGTAAGACCTCTTTGCTTCCTTTGGTGGCATAAATATCTTTACCCTGAACAGCAACAATCATACTGTCAATACTTTTTTGCTGTTCATTATTGTCCTGTGAATAACAAAAATTATAGAAGACAACCAAAATTATCAGTAAAAATTTAATTTTCACAAATAAAAGTTTTTAAATATTGGATAAAATCCCATGGGTAAACACAATTCATGCAAAAGATTTACCTATTAAAGTTACTTATTTATTATTATATTTTATCGGATTATCATAATATATGACAGCCAGGTTTTATATCTGTATGGATATAAGTAATTGTTTGAACTTTTTATAATGTCCGATAGTGTTTTTTAAACTCCATTGTATCAAGAGAGTGTAAAAGAGTAAGAATATATGTAATTGTATATAAAGGGCTGTAGAACAACTGTTGATTACAACTAATGAAATCCATTTTTATATTTACCAATCCATTTATATAATGTGGTTTTAGGAATTTTGTATTCATCCATCACTTCCTTTTTACTCTTTTTCCCTGAATCAATAAGATCCAGGATGAATGAAATAATTTCCTGGGTGTAGAGTTTTTTTCTAAACTGCGGGAGCGAAGATTGGGCATTGCTGTTATTTACTTTGGCAGGAGGTGCATAAAGGATCAGGTAATTGGAATAGACCCTGAAAAAATCATATTCAAGCAAAATACTGAATCTTAGAATCAGATCGCTTTCTATGGATTTCTGGGATAATATTTTAGTTAATTCTTCATCTGTACATTTTATAAACTTACAGATTCGGTTATTATCTATATTATATTCTTTTATTCTTTGGGTGATGAGGTCACCCATATGGATATTCTTAATATCGTAAATCATCCGTAGTATTAAATTTGTGTTTTTAAAATAAAAAATATTTGAAGCAGATTACAGCATTTTCAAATCGTATGCAAAATTATCAAGATTGCTCAAATACAGGGATTGTCATAGCTGTCGATAACTGTCGAAACTTATCAAATTCTGTTATTTACTGGCTGATTTTACCTTTTTGGGAAAAAATCATCATGAAAATACAAACTTTTAAATCCAATTATTAAACCTGATTTTTACAGAATAAATTAAAATAGCTAGCTGTCATTTACTGTCAAAATCATATAAATTACAATACAATTTTTGACATATTGGCTGTCAAAAAAAGAATATAAAGTCTAAAATTGTATGATTCTTTTCGCAATGCAAATTTATCAATAGAGTGGTTTGGATATGTAGTCCGATTTTGATAAAAGATATAGTCCAATTTGATTTTGAAAAAGTTTAGATTAATCCTTTCAGAATTTCTACACTCCGCTCAAGCTGATCTATGGTGGATGAGGCAAAACCCATACGTATTGCATTCTGATCATATCCTTCATACCGGTGTAAACTGCCATCTGATATGTATAAGCCTTTTGAATAGGCGTATGCTGCCAGTTTTTCAAGATTAATGCTCTTGTCAAACCTTGTCCAGACAGTCATTCCTCCTTCAGGAACCGAAAAATATATTGCTTTGTTAAGCTCGGATTTCAATAAATTACAGAAATGATCCCGTCTGTCCTGATATATACTTAAAGCTTTTCTTGTATATCGCTGCACCGTTCCGTCGTTTATAATATCTGCTATGGCATTGTCAAGGATATGATCTCCCTGCCGGTCCAGCAGTACACGTATATTGGAAAGATGTTTAATGACATTTTCTGAAGCCACCAGATAACCCATACGAAAGGCAGGAGAAAAGCTTTTGCTGAAAGAACCGCAATAGATAACCATTCCGTTTTCATCAGCACTGGCCAGCGGGAGTAAAGGGCGGTGGCTATAGTGAAAGTCAAAATCATAGTCGTCTTCAAAAATAATAAAACCATATTCATTGGCAAGTCTCAACAGTTCAAGCCTTCTGTCAATACGTAGCGATACCGTAGTTGGATAATGATGATGGGGGGTTACATATACCATCCTCACTTTAGTTTTTTTACAGATCTTTTTCAGTTCATCCACACATAACCCATACTCATCTACAGGAATCCCTATATGTTGGGCTTTGGCATGTATAAAATTGTGTTCTGCACGCTGCCATCCCGGAATTCCTGATACTACTACATCACCGGGGTTTATCAATCCTGTACAGACAAGATTAATTCCCATCAGGGTTCCGCGGACGGATAAAATATTTTTCAGAGAAGTTTTTAATCCTCTGGTTTCGTTCAAATGATTGGATAAGGTGGTTTTGTAAAATTCGGAACCATCAGGAAAACTGTAACTCCCGAATTTATCATATAAACCACTTCTGGTCAGCTGGTTTCTGTACGACCTGTAAAGTTCTTTCAAGGGAGCCAGCTTAGGATCCGGATAACCATCATCCAAATGAAGGTCTGAGTTGGGAATAAAGCAAGGATTAGGAAGGTAATGATTTTCATTAAGTTCAAAACCTGCTGTTTTAATTCCTTTATTGCTTACAATGTCCTGAAGTTTTTCAGGGTCGGGTTCCGGAATGTGTGAGGAAACGAATGTTCCGCGTCCTATGAAGCTTTCCAGCCAGCCCTGCATCTGTAGTTCATCGTACGCCTTAGATGCTGTGATCCGATTGATATTGAATAGCTTTGCCATTTCTCTTGACGAAGGTAGTTTTTGTCCTGTTTTTAATTTCCCCTGTCTGATAAGGATTAAAATTCCATCTGATAACTGGAGATATACTGCCCGGCCAGAAGCAGGGTCAATAGTTATATGGTTCAGCAGACTTTTAATAATCGGACTATTCATTTTATTTATATTGGACTACAAATATACTCCAATGTACGGCTAATTTTGCTGCAGTTAAATAATAAAATTTAAAACATAAATAATATGAAATTTAGTATTCAACCTCATTTAGAAACTGAAAAAGTAAATTTATATCCTTTGAGGGAAGAAGATTTTGAAGAAGTATATGTTGCAGCGTCAGATCCTAAAGTATGGGAGCAGCATCCCAGTAAAGACCGATGGAAAAAAGATGTATTTAAAGTGTTTTTTGACGGAGCTATTCAAAGTAAAGGCGCATTCCGGGTGGTTGATAAATTCACAGGAAAGATTGTAGGAAGTACCCGTTTTTATGATTATAATTCCAGTGAAAACAGCATTTTTATAGGATATACTTTTTATTCGGTCGATTGCTGGGGTAAGGGAATAAATCAGGTTGTGAAAGCTGCCATGTTAAACTATATTTTTCAGTATGTTGAAAAGGTGTATTTTCAGATTGGAGCCGATAATGTCCGTTCACAAATAGCAATTGGCAGGATTGGAGCAGAGAAGGTAGGTGAAGAGGAAGTAAGCTATTTTGGAGAAGGCTCTTCATTGAATTATATCTATGAAATATCAAAGGAGAAATGGGGAGTTTATTGTGGTTCTGCAAAAAATTAAAATAGTAAAGGGATAGATTATTAATGTTTTGTAGGACTGAATAATGTAATTTTAATACCTTTAACCTTCAAATCATTAAAATTTTAAATTATTTCATGAAGACGAAATCATTCAGTTTCATTGTAACAATCTTTTTTCTGGCATTAAGTGTAACTGCATTTTCACAGAAAACAGCAGCTTTAAATTCTTTATTAGACAGGAATTCAGAATTTATTTTCCCGCAGACAACCGATAAAATCTCAAAAGCATTGAATGTAAAACCCGTTTTTTATGAAGATGCCAATGAAGAAAAATATGTGAAATGGCCAATGAAGACGGGGCTTGAAATGTATACCAGCCTGGGAAAGGATAATACTGTTAATGAAATGTTTTTCGTTACTTCAGACAACAGGCCTGTAGTAGTAGAAGGGCTTCCTTTTGGTCTTATCATTAATAAAAGCACATTGCAGGATTGTAAAACAAAGTTCAGTAAATACGGTGCGAAGACACAGAAAATGAGGGCAGAAAGTGAATTCCCCGGAGGGTCGAAACTTGTTTTTAAAAAAGGCAAACATTATGCAACATTGCAGTTTGACAGTAAAAACCTGCTAAAATCATTAAGTTTAACAACAGAAGTTATAAATCCGGCAGTGAATTAATCTGAGCGCAAAAAATACTATAAAATCCGTCAAACAATGGCGGATTTTTATTTGTAACGTGAACTTTAAAAGTTTATATCGTCAATCCATGGTTGTTTTTTACCTCAGCCATCACAAAAGTACTGTGGGTACTTCCTATAGAATCTACGGAGCCCAGTTTATTGAATACGAAATCCTGGTAATGCTTCATATCCCTTACCTGCACTTTCAGAAGAAAATCAAAATCCCCTGAAATATTGTAGCATTCGGCAACTTCTTCTATTTCCAGAATTTCTTTTACAAAATCATAACCGACTGATCTGTCATGAATTTTCAGCTTGATCTGACAGAAAACGGTAAATCCACGGTTGAGCTTTTCAGCATCGAGAACTGCAGCATATCTTTTAACGAAGCCTTCCTGTTCAAGCCTTTTTACCCTTTCAAAAACCGGATAAGCAGAGAGGCTTACTTCTTTTGCAAGTTCTTTTACGGTCAGTTTGGCATTTTTCTGGAGCAGCCTGAGCAGCTGTAAATCCTTATCATCGAGTTGTTCCACAGAATATTATTCTTTAAAATTATAAAAACAGTCAAATATACAGGATAATATGCTTTTAATTATTTATAAAGTTTTATTTGCTTAATTATTGTATGTTGGATGAATTTTTATTCTGTATTGTTAATTTTACCCAAAATTAAAAACTTTTACAGAAGGCAATTGTTGAAAGTAAAAGTACAGTTCTTTAGAGATACTTCATCAAACAGAAAAGGTTTTACTTAACGTAGATTAATAGGGAATCGTGTGCAAATCACGAGCTGTCGCGCAACTGTAAGTAACACACCAGAGGTTTCTGTCCTTTGCATATCCACTGCTAAAAGCGGGAAGGATGACGGAAACTGTTACAAGTCAGGAGACCTGCCTTTACTGAATTGACAATGCTTTCGCGGTTTGAAGCTTTGGGTCATACAGATGATATATCAGATAAGTACGTTTTCTCCTGTGGGAAAACTGTAGGGTCTGCTATGCCATTTTCCCCGAAATTTCTATTCGTTAAGCATTGAGAAGCATTTAAAAAGACTTTAAATCAAGTTTTAATATAAAAGTTTAAAAAATGCAAACTCACATTCTGGGCTATCCGCGTATTGGTAGCAAAAGAGAACTCAAAAAAGCCTGCGAGCAGTATTGGTCAGGTAAAATCCTTCCGGAAGAACTTCTGAATACAGGCAGAAATATCTGTAACCAAAACTGGAATATTCAGAAAGAAGCGGGAATAGATCTTATTCCGTGTAATGATTTTTCGTATTATGATCAGGTTCTGGATATGAGCCTTGTGGTGGGAGCAATCCCGTCCCGTTACCATGAAGTGGTCCTTAAAAAGAATAACTCTGAGCTGGATCTTTATTTTGCCATGGCAAGAGGATATCAGAAAGAAGGACTGGATATCACAGCAATGGAAATGACCAAATGGTTCGATACCAATTACCATTATATTGTTCCCGAATTTTATAAAAACCAGCAGTTTAAACTGAGTTCAGGCAAAATTTTCAATGAATTTGCAGGAGCAAAGCAGGCTGGGATCAATGCCAAGCCGGTTATTATCGGACTGGTTTCTTATTTGTTATTGGGAAAGGAAAAAGAAGAAGGATTTGATAAGCTGGATCTGGCCGAAAATCTTCTTTCTGTATACTCAGAGATTTTAACCAAACTTCAGGATCAGGGCGCAGAGTGGATTCAGTTTGATGAACCTTTTTTAGCATTGGATTTAACGGAGAAAGCAAAAGAAACATATCATTCTGTATATGCTGAAATAAGGAAACGTTTCCCAAAACTGAAATTTATTATTGCCACTTATTTTGAAGAATTAAAAGATAATGCATCACTGGCTGTTTCACTTCCTGTGAATGTACTGCACATAGATCTTGTAAGAAATCCTGAACAGCTGGATGATATTCTGGATATTATTCCTGAAAGCCTAAGTCTGTCATTAGGGGTGGTTGACGGAAGAAATATCTGGAAAAATGATTATGAAAAGTCATTGTCTCTGATAAAAAAAGCAGTGAATCAATTAGGCTCTGAAAGAGTTTTGATTGCACCATCGTGCTAACTGCTGCATTCCCCTTGTGATCTTGATTTTGAAACCAATCTTCATCCTGAAATTAAAAACTGGCTGGCTTTTGCCAAACAGAAAGTAGCGGAAGTAGTAACGCTTAAAGAGCTGGTATCAGAAACGGAAAGTGAACAGATTCCTGAAGCATTTGAAGAAAATAAAAAAGCAATTGAAAGCAGAAGAACTTCTTCTCTTATTCATAATGATCAGGTAAAGCAGAGAGCTAATGCTGTAACAGAAAAGGATGCACAAAGAATCAATCCCTTCAGAATCCGTAAAGAACAACAGCAAAAAGTATTACAGCTTCCTTTATTCCCGACAACAACTATCGGGTCGTTTCCGCAGACTGCAGAAGTCAGAAGCTGGAGAGCAAAATTCAAAAAAGGAGAACTGACGGCGGAACAGTATGACGCATTACTAAAAGAAGAAACGCAGCGAACAATCCGCTGGCAGGAAGACATCGGGATTGATGTGCTGGTTCACGGAGAATTTGAGCGTAATGATATGGTAGAGTATTTCGGAGAACAGCTGGAAGGTTTTGTATTTACTAAAAACGGCTGGGTACAGAGTTACGGAAGCCGTTGTGTAAAGCCTCCTGTAATCTTCGGTGACGTTTCCCGCCCAACTCCGATGACGGTTTACTGGTCTCAGTATGCACAATCCCAGACTGAGAAATGGGTAAAAGGAATGCTTACAGGCCCTGTTACGATTTTACAGTGGTCTTTCGTTCGTGATGATCAGCCACGTTCGGAAACCTGCAGGCAGATTGC
Source organism: Chryseobacterium sp. (assembly GCF_041914225.1). Classification (GTDB taxonomy): domain Bacteria; phylum Bacteroidota; class Bacteroidia; order Flavobacteriales; family Weeksellaceae; genus Chryseobacterium. The sequence continues at coordinate 33,328 of NZ_JAYSDT010000028.1, read as the reverse complement.
ATTGGCGATCCGTGATGAAGTGGTGGATCTGGAAAAAGCAGGGATCAGAATTATTCAGATTGATGAACCTGCGATAAGAGAAGGCCTTCCGTTAAGAAAAACCGACTGGCAGAATTACCTGAAATGGGCAGTAGAAGCCTTCAGAATTTCAGCAAGCGGAGTAGAGGATGCTACCCAGATCCATACACATATGTGCTATTCGGAGTTCAATGACATCATTGAAAATATTGCTGATATGGATGCAGATGTGATTACGATAGAATGTTCCCGTTCCCAGATGGAGCTTCTGAATGCTTTTGCAGACTTTAAATATCCGAATGAAATTGGCCCCGGGGTATACGATATCCATTCACCAAGGGTTCCGTCAAAAGAAGAAATGACTGAGCTGCTGAGAAAAGCCCAGAATGTAATTCCTGCCGGCCAGCTTTGGGTAAACCCTGACTGCGGGCTTAAAACAAGACATTGGGAAGAAACCGAAAAAGCACTGATAGCAATGGTAGCTGCTGCTAAAGAAGCTTCAGTAGAATATGCACTTTAAAAAACTTTACAATAATTAGATTCAATTATTCAGATCGTGTCATGAAAATCATGACGCGATCTGATATTTTAAGACTTAAAACATGGATAAATGCTATATTCAGTTCACTTTTTTATTCTATTTTGCCTGTAATGAACTTGGAGGGTAACCAAACTGTTTTTTAAAGGCAAAAGAGAAATGGGATAAATTTTCAAACCCCAGATCCAGATAAATATCAGAAACCGATTTTCCTTTTTGGGTTAGCAGAAAATGGGCTTCTTTTAATCTCCGGTGCTGTAACCATTGTCTCGGTGGAATACCGAATATTTTCTGAAAATCTCTTTTAAAGGCAGATAAACTTCTTCCCGTTAAATAGGCAAAACGTTCTATATTGACATTGAAGTGAAAATTTTTATTCATAAAAGATTCAATATCAATTTTATGAGGCTCTGAGAAATCAAATAAAATATCCTTAAGACCGGGATCATAGTTCAGCATCAGAAGTAATGCTTCCTTTTGTTTGAGACGCAGCAGTTCTTCAGATGAAGGTAATTCCTCGTAGGGAAGCAATGAATACATAAAAGAAGTTAATGCCTTCTGATTGGGTTTTATATAGGCGGGTATATTTTCTCTTTTCTCTGCCTGATATCCGTACTCACGGCTGAAATCCCGTAAGATAGCTTCATCAAAATAGATGGTTACAGTTTTGATTTCGCCATCTTTAGGAGGATATTTTGCAAACTTCACCAAACGGTTTTTTCTTGCAGAATAAAGTTCGCCTTCTTTGAATATCGTTTTGGTAATCCCGTCATTCAGCTCCATTTCCCCGGAAAGAACAAGCCCCAGGCTGTGAATCCGCGCAAACTGTTCTCCTTCCCTGAATTCTGTGAAATGACAGGAATAGTTTATTGGAAAAGGAATATTATTTTCACTCATGGCTCGAATGTTATTTCTTGATCTGTTCTTTTTTCAAACTTACAAAACTTTTTAGCATCATCACAGCAGAATGCTCTGGAACATTGTACTGTGATGAATATCATTTTATACAATAACAGCCTTTGGCTCCAGATAAGCTTCCAGTCCGAATACACCATATTCACGTCCTATCCCGCTTTGTTTAAAGCCACCGAAAGGTGCATAAGGATCATGTGAAAAACCGTTGATGCATATTCTACCGGCATCAATCTGTGCGGCTACACGTTCAGCATGCTCCTGATCAGAAGAGCTGATATAAGCTGCCAGACCATAAGTGGTGTTATTGGCAATAGTAATGGCTTCCTCTTCATTGGCATAAGGAATAATGGATAATACAGGTCCGAAGATTTCTTCCTGGGCAATACGCATATCATTACGTACGTTGGTAAAGATGGTTGCCTTTACAAAGTTACCGTCTTCAAGACCTTGCAGCTTACCTTCACCACCTGCCAGCAGAGTTGCGCCTTCTTCCTGTCCCAGACGGATATAACTTTGTACACGTTCAAATTGTCTGACACTTACCATAGGGCCTACAAGAGTATCCTCTTCTTCAGGATTTCCTACCTTTACCTGTTCTGCAGCTTTTTTAGCGAGTTCATTTACCTCATCCAGCCGGTTTTGAGGAACAAGCAGCCGGGTAGGGGCAATACATGCCTGCCCGTTGTTCATATAAGCCCCGAAAACAGCCATAGGAATAGCTTTGTCAAAATCCGCATCTTCAAGGATAATATTGGGAGACTTTCCTCCCAGTTCCAAAGTCACTCTTTTCATGGTGTCTACAGCTCCTTTGGCAATTGCTTTTCCGGTTAAGGTAGATCCGGTGAAGGAGATTTTAGCGATATCAGGATGCTGAGTAATTTCTGCTCCAACAACGTTTCCTAATCCGTTAACGATGTTGAATACCCCTTCAGGTAAACCGGCTTCATGAAAACATTCGGTAAGCATCTGGGTCTGGGCAGCACTCATTTCACTGGGTTTGATAACGGCGGTACATCCGGCAGCAATAGCGGTTGCCAGTTTGTTGCAGATAAAGCTGTTGCTGGCATTCCAGGGTGTGATGATTCCTACTACACCTAGGGATTCAAAACGTATTTTAGAATGTCCGGCTGTTCTTTCAAAATCATAAGATTCTAAAGTCTTGATCGTAGTTGTAAAGGCAGAGATTGCATTCTGAACGCTCATTCTGCAAAACTGTAATGTTCCTCCGTATTCACTGACCATGACAGAAACAAGTTCATCTTCCCGTTTGCTTACCGCTTCATGCAGTTTTTTAAGAAAACCAATGCGTTCTTCTTTTGTTGTTTTTGAAAATGTTTTAAAAGTTTTTTTCGCGGCTGCGATAGCCATTCGGGTGTCTTCCTCATTTCCCAGAATTACTTCGCCTGTTTTTTGATTGGTAACCGGACTTATAAGATCAAATCTTTCTGTTCCTTTCGGCGTAACAAATTCGCCGTTGATGTAAATTTTATTAATCTGATTCATTTTGATGATTTTAATACCACAAAGTTCGTCAGAAACGGGAAAGAAGGGTTTGTTGTAAGGTTCAATTTTTGTTTGTTGTATGGCTCATTTTTTAACCCTAAAACGTGGCGCAAATTTCCTTACCTGAAATTAAATGTAAAAACTCACTGTTCTTCAATAAAATTAACTACTTTTATCATAACCAAGTAAACAACTTGTTTTGAGAACAACTCTTAAACTTATTATCGCTTAGTATCAGTCCCAGTAACCACAGGCTGATCGTTCTTTCGTTTGGGTAATTCTACCCGAACAGGTTTTCATTTCATCATATTATTTATTGCAATGCCTGTAAAAGCAGTTGTGTCTGTATTTTGTCTGTAACAATGACGAAATATACAGCAAAACGACCTTAAATAAGTTCCGGGTAAAATCAGATGTATCTCAACTTTACTGCAGTGTGTGAATAATATGGAAAAAATCCTACAAAGAATATTAAGCACAACTATAAGTAATGAGTACCACACATATATGGGAGGTAAAAGCGAAAAATACTCCCTTACTAAAAAAGAAATGCAATCATTGTAACAGCTACAGATTTCAATGCAGCGATAAATTCAGACTGAATGCTCAAAAAAAGAATATTGATATATGGTTAATTTACCGGTGTGTACAATGTAATAACACCTACAATATAACTGTATTTTCAAGAATCAGGACAGAAGCTATCAGTAAAGATCTGTTTGATAAATTGTCAGAAAATAATTTGGAAACGGCTTGGGCATATGCATTTTCACAGGAAACAATAAGGAAAAATAATGCGGAAACAGATCCGGAAAGTGTAGAATATGAAATTATCCATGATGATCTTTCTGTTGAAGACCTTACGAATATGAAAAATGAAATGATTTCGTTTCAAATAGAATATCCTTTTGATTTTAATGTAAGGGTTTCAACAGTTATAAGAAAATGTTTAGGTCTTTCATCTTCCCAATTGAATCAACTGCTCGATATTAATGCGGTTTATTGTAATGAAAAACTCCTGCAGAAGAAGTCTAAAATTAAAAATGGTGATGTTGTTCAAATCAACAGACAAGAACTCATCAACCTTCATCTCATCGGGAAAGAGAATTATTCTCAATAACCACAGATGTTAAATAATTATAGAAAAGTCTCTTGAATATTGGTCAGGAGGCTTTTTATTTTGAACGTAAAAGATTAATCTGTTTCTGTAAAGTCTGCTTTTTCGGCTTTGATTTTGTCAGACGGATGGCTTCCTGATAATGATGAATAGCTTTATTGGTATTGAGCTCCGCATATAAATACCCCAGCAATCCATGATAATATTCGCTGGTGATGAGGCTAAGTTTTTCCGCTTCAATGACAGCCTTCTGATTTCCATAGACTTTTGAAAAAGCAAAAGTCCGGTTTAAAGCGGTAACAGGCGAGTATTCAATAACAACAAGCTGGTTGTAGAGGTTTAAAATCTGCTGCCATTTATCTTCAGCTGATGAAGTATACCAATAGGCGATACCAGCCTCCAGATGGTATTTTGAAACAGAAGAGTTATTGGTCTGGCAGGCCTCTACCAGGTAATAGTTTCCTTTTTCTATTAAAGCTTTATCCCATAATGTTTCGTCCTGTTCATCAAAAAGAATGGCTTCACCTTTATCATTAATCCTGGCATTGAGCCTTGAGCTTTGAAAACACATCAGGGCCAGCAATGCGTTGGCTTTGGGAGTATTGGTGAATGGATGGTCAGTGAGAATCAAAGTAAGCCTCATAGCTTCCAGACAGAGGTCTTTACGAATTAAAAGATTATGGCTTCTTGAAAAATACCCTTCGTTAAACAATAGATATAAAGTAGTTAATACCGTTTCCAGACGCTGATGAATATCCTGCTCACTTAAAGAATCTATTGTAAAATGATGTGTTCTGAGTGCTTCCCGGCCTCGCTGCAGGCGTTTTTTTATGGTTTCCGTTTTGGATAGAAAAGCATTGGCAATTTCTTCTATACTGAAGCCACAAAGAATCTGAAGGGCCAGACATATCTGAGTTTCCTGGGAATTGACAGGATTGCAGGCAGCAAAAATCATCTCCAACTGGCTGTCTGAAATATTTTTGGTATCAAAATCGATTGTCTGGTAGTTGTTTTCGGCGGTTTTTACTTCTTCCTGTTTGTTTTTTTCAATAACGGAAAGGTGTTTGAAATAATCCTTTGCTTTATTCTTTGCCACGGTGTAAAGCCAAGCTGAAGGATTATCGGGAAGTCCGTTCAGCGCCCAATATTCTGAAGCTTTCAGAAATGTTTCACTGGCAATATCTTCGGCAATTTCGATATGTCTGATATCAAAGCTTCTGCAAAGTACTGCAACGATCTTGCTGTACTCAGTCCTGAATAAATGCGGCGTTATTTCATTCGGATTTACCATGATTCATGAAAAGACTATATCAAAGGTAAGTATATTTGTTCCGGGAAACTCAAAAGCGCAAAGAAAATGAAATGAATCGATAATCCTGCGCTTTTGAGTTTGCAAAATCATGCTACAGTTTGCTGATCTCTCTTATTTCTACACTGCCACCCAATAGCAGGACGGGACATTCCTTGCATAAAGCGGTAGCTTCTTCAACAGATTCAGCATTGATCAGTGTATAGCCCAGAATTGATTCTTTAATCTCAGCATACGGTCCGTCAGAAATTAATCCGTCTGACTTCAGAACCTGTCCGGTGCTTTCCAGGCGGTTGCCCCGGTCTGCCAGTTTATTCTGAGCAGCAATTCCGGCGATCCAGTTCATCCATTTCTGGGTATTGGCCTGCATTTGTTCCGGTGATGTCTTAGGCATAGACTTGTAGTCTGCACGGAAGACTAATAAGAATTCTTTCATTGTATTCAATTTTTTGATTCACCTTAATGACGACTGGTATAATCCTATGGGGACAATTTTATTATAAAATGCGAAAATTAATGCAAATCCATGGTTGTTCTGAAAACATTTACTGCATTTCCGGTAATACTGACGGTATCAGGCTTACTATCTTTGATATTGACACTTACTTTTACTTTACCAACCCTGTTGATGGCTTCACCCTGTTTTCCGGTAAATTCAAAGGTGTCATCAGAAGTCTCAATGATTTTGTTTTGAATAAGATAGCCTCCAAGTGGTCCGTTCGCATTTCCTGTAACAGGATCTTCAGTAATCCCGATGGCAGGTGCAAACATTCTTCCGTTGGTTAATATCTCTTTTTCATTGGTATCGAAAGTAAATACAAAATATCCGTTACAGCCAATTTCCTTACTAAGTTTTGCCAAAGCGGTAAGATCAGGAGCCAGATGACTTAAAATCATATTGCTTTTAATACCGATCATTACTTTTGAATGGCCTGTAGAAGCAATTTGTACCGGACATTTTTCATCAAGATCATCCATTGTCAGTCCCAGCGCCAGTACAATTTTTTGAGTCATTGCAGGGTCAAAAGCAGGACTTAGCTCAAATTTCCCCTGTGTCATGGTAATAAGATAATCATTGTCTTTCCTTTCAATATAAACCGGTAATATGCCGATTTGTGTATGGATTCTGACGGTACAGGAATCCAGATGATCTTCCTGAGCTTTTGCATAGAGGGCTGCAATTGTGGCATGCCCGCAGGAAGGCACCTCTGTAGTGGGAGTAAAATACCGGATGTGATAATCATAATCTTCTCCGGGATGAGGAGGTTTAAAAACAAATGCGGTTTCAGAATTATTTAGTTCCCTGGCAATGAGCTGCATTTCTTCAGACGTCATATGCTCAGCATTTAACACAACTCCAGCCGGATTTCCTTTGAACTTTTCTTTGGTAAAAGAATCGATTTGATAAACAATAACTTCTTGCATAGCGGATGATTAGGTTTACTGTAAAAATACGGAATCAAATTGGGTATCCGGTAGCTGTTTTATTGTTATTTTGGGTAAATTCTTTGAACCCTTTCAAAAAAAGAAGACCACAATTTACCATGTAAATTGTGGTCTTCCTCAACTAAGAACTATTTAACTATGATTCTGTCTTCAGATAGCCATAATGTAAAGCGGTTTCTTTTCCGAATAAGCTTGAGAAAATATTCTGAAACTCATGGATGTATTTACACTTGATGGCGTTTCCGTATATTTTCAACCCTTCCATTATTTTTCTGGAGCTCAGGTCGATATCATATTTTATAAATGCTTCCGGTCTTTCATAGCGTATACTCTGATCCGAACTGTCTGTCCGTGAAAATCCCAGCTTTTCAAGCCATTCTTCAGTTATTCTGATAGGCTTGATGGAAGCGGCCGGGACCGAAATACTCTGAATATCATTTTCAATTTTAACAAAATAAGCCTGGTCGACATTCTGAAAGATCTCAGTGATCGTATAAATCTGATTTTTGTACTCGACTAAGTTCTTGATTTTTAGATCTGCTACGTTCATAATATTTTGATTTTTAGGTGGTGATATGGTCCTTGATAAACAGCAAATAGTATGCCCGGCATTGCATTGCCAGCCGTTGTTTTAAGCAAGATTAGGTTAAATTTTTACTATAAAAAATTAATAATGTGTTAAAATAGTACACCAGTACACGAATTATAGCATTTTCACGAAAAATAAAGTGTGGTATATGTGTGGTATCAGCTTTTCGCTTTTTCCCTTGGATTCACATTAGCTGTGTTCAAAAGGAGGGCAATAATAACAGACAGAATAAGGACACTTATGAAAATATTCCAGGAATAAGCATGAAGAATATAACCGGTACCGCTTCCCAGAATGCTTGAACCAAAATAATAGAAAAGCCAGTAAATAGAAGTTGCTGAAGATTTCCCACGCTTGGCGTACAAAGCTGTCATCTGGCTGGCCATAGTGTGTGCCGCAAAGAAGGAGAGGGTAAAAAGACCAAGCCCGAAGATAAGAATGTAAATATTTTCCGATAACAGCAATGCAGCTCCGGTCAGCATAAAGAGGATAGAGCCCTTAAGGATGTCGTTCATTGGAAATCTTCTGGAAAGACGCCCCACAATCATAGTTCCGAAGACCCCGAAAATATACATCAGAAAAATAAAAGCAATAATAAAGTGGCTTAATGAAAATGGTTTCGCTTCCAGCCTGAATGTAAGATAATTATAAACGCTTACAAAAACTCCCATCAGCAATGCAGCAGTACAGTATAAACGGAGCATGTAAGGGTTGGTGAGGAAAAATTTCATCTGTTTTACCTTAAGGTGATAATCCGTTTTCTGAGGATTGAAAAACCTTGATTCCGGGAACAGTTTCCAGAATACAGCACCCAGAATGAGGCTTTCTATTCCAATAAGCAGCACAGCATTACGCCATCCGAATTCACCGGCAAATAAAGTGGCCAGTATTCTTCCGCTCATTCCTCCGATCGTATTGCCGCTGAGATACATACTGATGGCAGCAGGCACAGCAAGAGCATTCACTTCCTCTGTAAGATAGGCCAAAGCTACCGCAGAAACTCCTGAAACAACAAAACCTTTTAATACTCCGATAGCAATCAGAAGGCTTAAAGCAGGAATCCAGGTAGAAATAATGGTAAGCATGGCAGATGAAATCAGTGAAAAGACCATCAGGCTTTTTCTCGAATAGCTGTCAGCTTTGAAGGCAAAAAATAATAATCCCAATGCCATGCCTATTGTAGAGGAGGAGACAAGCAGGGAAGTATCACCTACGGATACCCCAAACTGTTCTGCCGCCATAGGCAGCATGGGCTGAAAGAGATACAGCTGTGCAAAAACCGAAAGTCCTGAAAAGAAAATACAAAGTTTTATGTATCGGAGGCGCCGGCTTCCCTGAAGAGCTTTTTCAGATGAATTCATGAGTGTTTGCAATTACAATGCAGTGGATTAAACAGAAAATCAAGTCCAGTAAATTTCCTGATTATTTTCCGGATTTAAAAATTATTGTCTCAATGATTTTTATTGGTGAAACAAATCAGTGTACCTGTAAATTGCTGATATATTCAGATGGAGTAACGTTTTCCATCTGTTTGAATACCCTGTTGAAAGTAGATTGATTGGAAAATCCTGCCTCAGTGTAAATGTACATCAGAGTAACCTTTTCAATATCATTTTCATGAAGAAGTTTTTTTACGCATTCAATCCTGTGCATATTCAGATAATTGTTGAAATTGGGGTACCCCTTTGCACGTATTGATTTTGATATATAACTGCTGTTGATATCTATTACTGTAGAAAGCTTTGAAATATTGAAATTTACATCTTTATACAGTTGTTTTTCCTGCATTACAGATTCGATTTTTTCAAACAGCTCATCTGCAAAAGGAATTTTTTCTGCCACCGGAGCGGATTGAGTTTCCGGAGCATGAGCCTTGCTTTCAATTTCGTGGTAAATTTCAACCCGTTTTATTTTATCTTTAAAATAGAGCAGAAGCGATATAACAGCGACATTGGAAATCATAAGGATCGTATCTGTAATTCTTACATCATCCTGACTGTGCAGAGGGAAGTCAAAGCTGAAGTTTTTTGATATAAGATATCCTGCTGCAATATTCAGTACAACAAAGAGACTGTAAATGAAGACATATTTCCTTGAAAAGAAAACATAGGCTGCCAGCGGAATAGGAATAAGCCAGACAAAACTTGCTATGGAATTATTCCAGAACACAAGCATGATGTAAAAATAGTAAAGAGTGGCAATAATAATGTAAGAATGCACCATAACATTTACAGAGTAAGTCTTGCGTACAATCAGATAAGTATACACCAGCAAAAAAAGTCCTCCGTAAAGATACCAGGCCATGACCTGATCCGGAATGATAAAGGTAAATATCAAACCAAAGACGGCAAGAATAACAGACATCAGAATGTTGTAATAATAGATCAGCTGTCTTTTGTACTGTTCAATTTGTATGTCTTTTGTGGCGGTCATTTGTGGCAAGAGATAATTTTTTAAATCATTCAATATAATTTATTGCAGTCATTTTTCAGAAAATAACTGGCTTAATTGTTTGATTTTTAGTGTATTGTGTTTTATTGAGCCGTTTCCGGTTTTTCATTGATTATTCAGAAAATTGATTGGTCAATGCAGATAACTTTGCACCAGCTAGCTCCTTAAAGGCTGATTGATGGTATGTCAATTGACCTGCACGATTTATTTCTTTTTAATAAATCAATAATCTTTAAACAAATATACTAAAATGAAGAAAATAAAATTAACTCTTTCCGGCATTATGATATGCTTTTCACTGGCTGCCTATTCCCAGGTTGGTATTAATACAGATTCTCCAAAAGTAACATTGCAGGTAGAGGGTAAACCCGATACTGCAACAGTTCCCGATGGAGTAATGGCGCCAAGGTTAACCGGGGATCAGCTGAGAGCCAAAGATAATGTCTATCTGGCTGCACAAACCGGAACATTGATTTATGTGACTCAGCCTGTAACCGTGCCTTCTGCAAAAACAGCAAAAGTAGACAAGGCCGGTTATTATATGTTTAACGGAACAACATGGAAATTTGCATTTGGAGGGGTGGATGATGATATTACAATCGGAGATTTAATTTACTATCATGGAAGCATACCTGCCGGGGTTTCCGGAGTCAACACGCTGGCCAGCACATATCTTTCAGATCTTCCTGTTCTGGGTGGTTTTTTAAGGCTTGATGCACAATTTGACAGCAGTTCAGCAGGAACAGGAGCTTCTACAACTTTCAACCCAAGGCTTTATAATGTAGGAACATCAGATGTGAAGATCTGGGTCTCAGAAATGTCTACTCATACCGGAGACTCGGACAACGGAAATATTAAATTATCACCAGGTGCCTACAGACAGTTTGATGATGGGGTTTACCTGACGCAGACCCATAATGAGACCGTAACATTTGATATCACCATACAGGAGCCGGAGCCAAGATGGTACAGAGTATATTATGCATTCCGTGTTGATAACAGGTCCAGCACAGGAAGCAGTAATGCAACCACAACGGACTCCAATACTTCCGATAATACAAGAGAACTGTACCTTTCTGTACAGAGACTGTATTAAAGCTGTTACATGATTCTAAAAATACAATGATATATAAAACTAAACAAATCAACAGGTTATCTGTTTTCTAATGAGATTTGTGTTTTTTCTGGGGGCTGGAATATAATAAGGGTTCCGCCCCCTTTTTTAATGCATCATTTCATATACCTTGATCAGTTCTGCAATATTGGTGACATCAAGCTTTTGAAAAATTCTTTTTTTATAAGTACTTACAGTAGACATCTGAATATTTAGTCTGTTGGCAATTTCAAGGTTTCCGTTTCCGTCTGCAAGAAGTTTGAAGATTTCATATTCTCTGGATGACAGCTTTTCTACAGGATTATTTCTTTTGTTTTGAATAATCAGGCCGATCAGCTCTGCAGGATAGAAATACCCTTTTTCAATTACTGTTTTCACTGCATTTTTAATTTCTTCTTCACTGCTTTGTTTGTTCAGGTATCCTTCAGCACCTTCTCTGATATACTGAATTGCAACATCTTTGTCATATCCTGAAAATATGAGGATCTTAAGGTCGTTCTGTATGTTTTTAAGCTCCGGAACCATTTTTTTATATTGGGTTCCCGGCATGTCAATATCCAGAATGAGAAGATCATACCTTTGATTTTCCAACTTCTTTTTCACTTGGTCATAGTTTTCCGCAAAATCTATTTTCAGTCCCGGATATGCAGTTTCAAGGACCAGAGAGGTTCCGGCTCTTACTACATAATGATCATCAGCGATTAAAATTTTTTCATTCATAGAGGTTAGTTTTTATTGAGTGTTATTTCCACAATCGTTCCCTGAGGTTGGTTTTGTCTGAAGCTTATTTCAGCATTGATCTTTTTTACCAGATGAATCACCATATGCAGCCCCAGTCCTTTTCCTTTGAAGCTGGGAGTTTCCAGTTTTGGATTTCTGAACAGGTTCATATAAATGTCAATCTGTTCTGCTGACATTCCTGTTCCGGTATCAGTAATTGTTATTATGGATTTTTGCTGGCTTCCAGTAATAGCCATGGTTATATTACCCTCGAAGGTGTTTTTCACAGCATTATCAAGGATGTTATGAATAATGGCTGTTAAAATGCTTTCATTGACCCTGGAATAAACCTTCTGTTCAGAAAGATTGGTTATTGTTGTTCCTTTTTCTTTTGCGATTTCACAGAACAGCCTGTTCTTGATTTCCAGGATTCTGTTGATAGGATATTCCTTTTCCTCAAAGATGTTCTCGGCTTTATAAAGCTCGGTATACTCTTTTAAATTCAGGGTAAACTGATACAGCTGCTCTGAGGATTTATAAATACTGTCAAAATACTTCTTCTGAAGTTCCACATCATCAGACTCATGAAGCTTTTGCGAAAGCATGGCAATAAACCTGATAGGAGTTGTAATATCATGGCTGATGGTTTCTACCAGTTTCTTCTGGTATTCCGTTTCTTTCTGCAGATTGCTTTTTACCAGCTCAAGGTGAAGGGATGTTTCTTTCAGCTCAGAGTTTTTATTATGTACAATCTGTTTCAGAGCCTTATTTTTTATCCTTAGGAAATTAGTTGTTAGCTGAACAATAATTATAATGATGATCAGAATTATGATAGAAACTGACACTCTGAAAGTCAGTGTCTGATAAAAAAGAGGCTGGATTTTGAAACGTACTGTCCTTACTTCATATTGCCCGTCCGGAGAAACCAGTACCCGCACACTCAGGGTATAATCTCCCGGAGAAAGATTGCTGATCGTGTATTTTAGCTCCGTTCCTGTTGTAACCTTTTCCCATTCAGTATTCTCTTTTCCTGATATTCTGGCTTCAATATAAAGGTTTCCTGGATTGGAAAAATAAGGAATATCAATAAAGACCTCTGCTGTTTTGTAATCATTCTTTAAATCAAATACCTGATGGAAATACTTAGGTTCAGAATTTCCGATTTTTACCCTTTCAATATAAATTTTGTTTCTGTCCGGATAATAAGTCCGGATGCTGTCCGGATTGAAAAACAAAAAGCCATCCATCGATGGGAATACAAAATCCCCGTTTTCAAGAGCATATGCGTTAGGTTCTGAACTTCCATTAAATTCATTCGTCAGAAAGCCGTCTTTTTTGGTGAATCGGTAATAGAAAACCGGAGTGTTTTTGTTGTCTGCATAGCGCAGCAATTGTTTTTTAGGAACCTTAAACATACCGTTATTAGAAGAAATCCAGTAATATCCTTTCTGATCTTCAAGAATATAATGTGCAGACTTCAGGTAATCATTGATGTCATTCGGCATTTTGATAAGCCTGTGGTTCCTGAAAAGATAAAATCCGCTTTTACTTGTAGTAATCCATATCAAATTATCCTTTGTCCTGATAATACTTTTAACATGGATGTTTTTCATTATAGGAGTTATCCTGTTGCTTCCCAGCATTACAGAATACAGACCATCACTGTTTCCGGTCAGAATTTCATTTTCACTGTACTGATAAAAAGTATTGATGAAACTTTTAAAGTTAAAAGTATAATCCGGCTGTGTAAATATATCTTTCCTGTAAAGATGGAGCTGGGTTCCTGAAGGATGGGTAAAGGCTGTTCCGTACAGATTTCCGCTTTTCATAAAAGACAGAAGTCCTTTTCTGCAAAGAGCAGAATCCTTCTTTTTATATCCTGAATTTTTATAAAACCTCATAATGCTGTTTCTCTTTCTGATCAGAATATCTCCGGAATTGTCATACATCATCAGGTAATTGTCATTGTACCCGAAAAGATGCTTGTTTACAATACCGTTTCTCCCGAATTCTGTACCGTCTTCACTAATGATAGTATTCTTACTGAAGGGAAGAGAGGTATAATAAACATTATTGGAAAAATCAGCTTCTTTTTTTGAAATATAAAAATTGGAAAGCTTAACTATATTCAGCCCGTTATTGAGCGTTCCAAGATATAACTTATTGAAATCCTTATCGTAGAACATAGCACAGTAAGGATGGTTTCCGATTTCCTCATACTTTACAAGGAATCTCAGACGAAGATCACTGGCAGTACCTTCTACGATATAAATATTATTGTGGTTGATAATGAAAGTCTGATTCGTGATCTGCTGCCAGTAAACTTTGGTATCCGGATGATTAAAAAGTGTAGGTTGGGAAGAAACGGAAAGATGACCTTTGTAGATAGAATAGGTTTTTCTTTTTTTCAGATCATTAATAAAAAGGGTGTCATTGAAAACAAAAGTATTGTTCAGATCTTTGTTGGTAAAGGGAAGTCCGATTTTTGTTTCTTTTTTTCCTTCCTTATAGATAATGGCATTTTCTGTAAAATGGTAAACAGAATTCTTAAGCCGGATAAAATACTGTACATCATTATAGAAATCCGATGTAATGATGTTGTTTGCAATACGGTGTATAATGCTGCCTCCTCTGGAGTAGATTATTTTATCATCTTTGGTAATGCTTGCAAGCTTCGGGAACCTGTTTTTAATGATGATCTTATTCTCCTGAAAATTATTAAGAACCGTTATACTGTCAAGAAGCGGATCACCGATAAATTCACCGAAATGCAGGTTATTTACCCTGAAATTATTAAAAGTAATAAATGAACTTCCGTCATAGCGTACCAGTCCGTTTTCTGTGGAGATCCAGATAAAGCCATATTTATCCTTGACGATGGCCTTTGCACTGCTTTGCGGAAGCCCATTGTCTATGTTGTACCACGAAGAAGTGTGGCGCTGTCCGGAAATGTTTAAATATATGCAAGCAAAAATAAATGCCCAGATTCTCATATATGTGCAAGACTTATCTTTATCTGCTGCTAATGCAATAGATGGTTAATAATAGTATTCGTATAAGTCAAAGTCTTTTTAAAGGGCAGGAACGATTGAGAATAAATTTTTATCATTGAAGTTTTCTGGTCTTTTGTGTTTTATATTTTTTGATCGTGTAAAAATAGTGAAATTATGGAGATAAATCAGCATCCTATCTCCTGTTTTCTGTAAGTTATATGGTGGTTTGCCGTTAGCATGGTATTCAAAATTTCCCGAAAAATTATTATATTTCAACAATAAGTGATAAATTTATGACAGTTTCATTTTAAAATCCTTTAGTAAATCATAGTGATGTACCGGGTTTTGGATTTATTTTAGAATTTTATAAATGACAAATATTGATGTGTCTGTATATTTTTTACAGATTTATTAATAACGGCTTAAGTTTTTTTTAATTGTTATTTGTAGTAATAATTTGACAAAAATCTGAGGTTAATTCTACATGATATCTTTGCCAGGGCTCATGGATATTCATATTTTTGCAAAATATTCTCATAACGACTAAAGAAGCTTTATTGTCACAATAATGATTCTAAGAACACAAACGGTTTTTATCTCAAAAACACAAGAGGCTGTAATAACATCAACAGCCTCTTTTTGTTGTCACCTGCCACCTGTCTTTATAAAAACAAAAAACCTCCCGGAAATGTTGGGAGGTGAATAAAATTGACTGTATATTGAAGTATAATTCAATCACTATTGATGAGTTTCAAGCCACTGCAGCCTGCGTTGATCCGGAAGATGCTTTACTTTAAAGTGTTCAAAAGTTGCATTGAATCCTTGTCCGTCAGGACATGCCGCCATTAATCCGACCATTACAGGAGTATTATCCTGAAGAGGAGCGTTACGCATCATGATATAGTTCTTGTCATCAAAAGAATAAAAAATCTCAACAGCATCTAATCTTCTTACTGCTTTGATCCATACTGCGGGAGGTGTTTTCTCCAGTGTAATGACGCTCCAGTCACTTTTATTGTGGGTTACTACCGTGCTCAGGTTATATTTTCCATCTACAAACTCCACTCCGGCTTTGATATAATGCTCTTTATCTGTTCTCAGCATAAGGCCCATCTGATCAAATCTGGCCTTATAGCTTCCGGTTATTTTTACTTTTGCCTCAAATTCGCCGCCATAAGTTGTATAATAAAAAGGAGCATCATCTACAGTAAATCCGTAATGTGAAACCCTCCAATAGTCGCTTTGAGGAGTTACAAACATTGAAAGACTGTTGTTTTTTATTTCCCATTTTTCAGGTTCATTAAACCATGTCATTTTCTCCAGGGTCTGGGCGGAAAACTTTTGAGTCAGGAATAAGGTGCAAAAACCTAAAATCAATTTCTTCATTCTCTTTGAAATAAGTTCTAAACGTAATTATTATTTTAGCAAAAGTATTATTAAACCACATTTTCGTCAATACTGATAAATAACCATTATGGAAATCCGTGAACAGCTTAGCGATAAATTACTTGATAACTCTTCAAAAAAATGCCTGCTTGATATAGAAACTTATAAGCAGAGGGCTTTGGCATATTCTCAGATGGAAGGTGCAATAGGTGTATTGAGCGATATGCAGGAGAATAAAAGTTATATTTATAAGTCTGAAGCAGCAACAGAACTTGGGCTTCGTACAGATGAAAATCCTGCAGAAATTGAAACCATCTGGGAAGAAGAAATGCTGAAGAAGATACATCCGGATGACCGTCTGAAAAAATATATCCACGAACTCCGTTTTTTCAAATTACTTGATGCGATGGAGATGAAGGAACGTACAGCATACAGCGTACTTTCAAAAATCAGGATGAAAGATAAAAATGAAAAGTACAGATGGGTAAAGCACCGTATGTTTTATATTTATTCACCTCACAACGAAAGGTTGAGGCTGGCATTATGCCTTTATAATATTGCTCTGACTCCTTCTAATGCTCCTGATTTTATGATAGTGAATATGATAAAAGGAGAAGTGGTTGTAAAAGATAAACTTGATTATAAAAGCATTCTGAGCCCGAGAGAGCTGGAGGTTCTGAAGTTTGTTGGCGAAGGATATGCCAGTAAGGAGATTGCAGATATGTTGTCTATAAGTTTCAACACCGTAAGCCGCCATCGTCAGAATATTCTGGAAAAGTTGAAGGTGAAGAATTCTACACAGGCTTTTAAAGATAGTTTTTATTAAATGTTGACTTTAAATATCCGAAAAGTTCACCGTGCTGTTTTGTCTGTAATGTTTAATTTTATAATTTGAATACAGATTAAGAAGAATCCGAATGATGAAAAGAAGTGAAGAGATCACCCGTCAGTATTTTAACTTTTTAGACAAGCATATCCGGGATGTCATTTCCGGGACCGTTCCGGAATTTATGGAATTAAACGAAATTGCCGGAGCGCTTGCTGTATCTCACAAACATCTTACCGATACTGTTAAAAAGGAAACCGGACAGCATCCTTGTTTTTTTTATGATGAAAAAATAATTGAGCAGGCCAAAAATACGCTTATTACTTCCAATAAATCTGTAGCGGAAATTGCCCGCATTTTTACTTATGACCCTTCCAATTTTTCCAAGTTTTTCAAAAAAATGACCGGACAGACTCCTGGAGAATTCAGGGAATCCAATAAATCTTAATCCGTTTGTTTTATTTCTTTACAATTGCTTTAACAGGTAATTTACGGCAATTCCTATCTCTAGGTAGGGATTTAATCATGCTGTAATGATGTTTTAAATACAATTTAGTGAATTATATTGTTAAAATTACCGCAAAATAATCTTTTATAAATGAGGGTGTTGTAAAAAATAATTGCATTTTTTTATTATTTATCTATTAATATTTCTTTATTGTTTACTTTTTTTATTAAATTTAGGTAAGAAAAAACTAATTAATTCAATAAAGAAAAATGTTAAAAGAAACAGAGGTATACAATTGAGTTTGGTTTCCAGAACATAAGAATAAATTATTGTGCTTTTAATAATATTTAATCTTAGTAAGGGAGCTTAAGCCCTTTAAATAGTTATATATTTGTTTTTTTTTAAACCACACAACAAACAAGATTAAGGATGAGCATCAATTTCACAACAGCAACTATTAAAGACTTTGAGAATATACCAGACAATGACATGGCTCAAAGGGCAGAAATTTTTTATGAATATTTAGACTATGTAAAGTCTAACGGGCACATGAACTACAGACTGAAGAATACTTCAGGAACCAATGCAGTACTGAATGTAAATATTGCAGACCGCAACAGAGAATTCGTTAGTTTCGTATCAAGTGATTATTTGGGATTTACACAACACCCGAAAGTAAAGCAAGCAGCTATTGAAGGAATAGAAAAATATGGTACAGGTACAGGAGCAACTCCTCTTATCGGTGGATATTTTGATTACCATAACGCTTTAGAAAAAAAGATTTCAGGTTTTTTTAAACGTACAGAAGACGAAGCCGTAGTATTTACTACAGGATATACTGCTAACAGTGCTACTTTACAATGCTTAATGCAGAAAGAGGATCTTGCTATTTTAGATATGGCAGTACATGCCAGCGTGCATGAAGGATGTGCTTTTACCAATAAAAAAACATTTCCACACAATAATCTGGAATCTTTGGAACACATTTTGAAGGTATCTGAAAATCTGTACCGTACGAAACTCGTTGTAGTGGATGGAGTGTATTCCCAGGATGGAGATACTTCCCGCATTAATGAGATCTATAATCTTGTAAAAAAGTACAATGCCTTTCTGATGGTGGACGACGTACATGGTGTCGGCATCCTTGGAGAAACAGGAAGAGGAACTTTGGAACAGGCCGGGTTATTGGATAAAGTAGACCTTATCACTGGTACATTCAGCAAAACATTTGGAAATCTTGGAGGATATGTCATTGCAGACAAAAAAATAGCTGCATTCATCAGATTCCATTCCCGTCAGCAGATCTTCTCAGCTACAGCTCCGCCATCATCCGCAGGAATCGTTAAAGCCATTGATTTAATTGATGAAGAACCTATCTGGAGAGAAAAACTCTGGAATAATATCAACTATTTCAAAAAAGGACTTGATGATTTAGGATTAGATACCGGGGTAACCTGCTCCGCCATTATTCCAGTAAAAATTGGAGACCCTTATGTAACAGGGGAAGCCGGAAAACTACTAATAGAAAAAGGGATCTATACTAACCCGATTCTTTACCCGGCGGTACCAAGAAAAGATGCGCGTATCAGGATGAGTGTGACTGCAAGACATGAAAAAGAACATCTCGACAAAACGCTTAATGCGTTTGATGATATTAATAAAAAATTGCATATTGCGAAAAAATAATAATTATGCCTAGAAAAGTAGTGCAGGGCCCCATTAGGGACAAAGAAAAAACAAAACAGAAACTGCTTGCTGCAGTTGGTAAAATTTTAAGAGTAAAAGGATATTCCGGATTAAAAGTAAGCAAAATTGCTGCCGTTGCCGGATTTGATAAAAAACTGATCTATGAGTACTTCGGAAGTACTGATAAACTGATCGATGAGTATATCAAATCGCAGGATTACTGGAGCCAGGTCAACCAGGATGTTGATATGGACTTTTCTGACGGCGGACATGAACTTACCAAAATGGTGGTGCTTAATCAGTTCGAAAACCTGAAGAAAAATAAGGAACTTCAGAAAATTATTCTTTGGGAACTTTCTGAAAGCAAGCCTATCCTTAAAAAACTGGTTGATCAGCGTGAAGAAGTAGGAGAGGTGTTATTTGGAAATATCTCGGATCCTTACTTCGGAGAAGGCGTGGCAACAAGACACAGGGCAATCATGGCTCTTATTGTTTCCGGTGCTTATTATCTCAACCTTTATACAGGGTACAACGCAAGTAAGTTCTGTGGGATTGACCTGAAAACTGAAGAAGGCAGAAAAGAAATTGAAGGCGCTATCGTTGAGCTGATCGACTTTGCATACAGCAAAAAAAAGTAGGAATTAAAAGTTTTCCGATTTAAGCAGAAATATATTTTTTGTTGATAATTTGAAAACTTTTAATTTTCAAATTAAAACTATATTTCTTACTTTTGGCCAATGGAAAATTTTATAGTATCTGCAAGAAAATATCGTCCTCAGGAGTTTGATACGGTTGTAGGACAATCCCATATTACGGATACTTTAGAACATGCAATTGAAGAAAGCCAATTAGCTCAGGCATTGCTTTTTTGCGGTCCTCGTGGTGTGGGTAAAACTACTTGTGCCAGGATTCTGGCAAGAAAGATCAATGAGAAAGATGGCTCGGTTTCAGAAGACGGCTTTGCGTATAATATCTATGAGTTGGATGCTGCATCCAATAACTCTGTAGATGATATCAGGGAACTGATAGATCAGGTACGTTTTGCACCTCAGGTTGGTAAATACAAAGTATATATCATAGATGAGGTTCATATGCTGTCTTCTGCCGCTTTCAATGCTTTCCTGAAAACGCTGGAAGAGCCGCCTACCCATGCCATATTTATTTTGGCAACCACGGAGAAGCATAAGATTATTCCTACTATTTTATCGCGCTGTCAGATCTATGACTTCAAGAGAATTGTTATTGAAGACATCCAGAATCATCTGAGAAATATTGCCGAGAAAGAAAATATCCGGTATGAAGATGACGCATTGTATCTGATTGCCCAGAAAGCCGATGGTGCCTTAAGAGATGCGCTTTCCATTTTCGACAGGCTGTCTACTTTCTCCCAGAAAAACATTACGCTGGCCAAAGCTGCCGAAGTACTGAACATTCTGGATTACGATCAGTATCTCAATATTGTAGATCTTGCCAAGGAAAATAAAATTCCGGAAGTGCTTTCTGCGTTCAATGAAATTGTAAAAAAAGGTTTTGACCCTCATATTTTCATTGCCGGATTAGGAAATCACTTCAGAGACCTGATGATGGCACAGAATGCTTCTACGATGGAGCTCATTGAAGTAGGAGAGAAAACCAAAGCCAAATTTGTAGAACAGGGACAGAAATGGACCGCCCAGCAGCTGATAGATGGTATTGAAATCTGCAATCATGCGGACATCAATTATAAAAATTCCAAAAACCCAAGACTTACGGTTGAAATTGCATTAATGCAGCTGGCTTCACTGACAGCTAATTTAGGCGATACTAAAAAAAAAAGTTCCTGATACTGGCTCCGTTTCTCAGTGAGAAACAGGAAGTGAAAATGCCGGAAAAATCTCCGGAGAAAATAGATGTTAAAGCAGAGCAGCAGTCTGCAGCCTCCCAGACAGTTCAGGCAGTTTCAGTAGCCAAAACCACCAAGCCGTTGTCAAGGCCGGGAATCTCTTCCGGTTTCAGCATCAATTCCTTTTTGAATAAAGAAGATAAAGTGGAAGCAACAGAAGATGTAGTTGTGAGAACTGAAAATCTTCCGCAGAACCATTTTACAGATACAGATCTGCAGACAGAATGGAAAATTATGCTTAAGCAGCTTCAGGTTAAAAATAATTTTGTGTTCAACGCAGTGAAAACCTTTAAGCTGGAAAAGGCTGAAGAACATAAAATCAAAGTTTTGTTCCCTTCAGATTCTGCCAAAGTAGAATTTGATAAAATAAGTGGAGAGTTTTTTAATCATTTTAAAAGAAAAGTTCAGAACCATAAAATCGAGATAGAATACGTCAGAGACGTTGAAAATCTGAAGATTGAGGTAGTGACGAAGAGAAAAATGTTTGAAAAGTTTATTGAAAAAAATCCACTTTTGAAAGATCTTGATGATTTAATGAAGTTTGATTTGACATAATTTTTATATATTTGTCAAATATTTCTGTCGAAAATAAGTTTTTGACAAAAATAAATTACAACCAGAAACGCTAAAACAAAGACATTTCCAGAATAAAATGGAAAAACTGACTAACACATATCTGTCTTTTTTTGCACCCGCTAATTACTTTTTTAGCGGTTATTTTAGTTTTTCTGCTTCTTATTATAGAAATTTCAGAACCTATTACCGATTTTATTGGTACTGTTAACTGAATTTCTTTCCAAAAAATACAGGAGAAGTAGAGCCCTATTATTTTCCTGATTCCTTTAAACAATTTTGAACGGCATTTTTTGAAAAGAATTATAAATTAAATTTTATAATCCAAAGGGCTATTGCTGTCAACAAAAAATTATATAAAAAACAATAAAATTTAGAATAATGAATTTAAATGATTTAAAAAATGAGTGGATCGATGGGCTTACACAGCCTTTAATGATTGCAGGACCTTGTAGTGCGGAAAGTGAAGCTCAGATGCTTGAAACTGCGAGGAGAATTAAAGAATCCAATGCTAATGTATCGGTTTTCCGCGCAGGAATCTGGAAACCCCGTACCAAACCAAACGGTTTTGAAGGAGTAGGAGTGATCGGTTTGAACTGGCTGAAAAAAGTAAAAGAAGAATATGGTTTTAAAACAGCTACTGAGGTAGCTAACGCACATCACGTGTTTGCTGCTCTGGAAGCAGATGTGGATGTTCTTTGGATCGGGGCACGTTCTACAGTGAACCCGTTTACAGTACAGGAAATTGCAATGGCTTTAAGAGGAACCGATAAGCCGGTATTCGTGAAAAACCCTGTTAATCCGGATCTTGCTTTATGGATAGGAGCTTTGGAAAGACTATTGGGACAGGATATTAAAAACCTTGGAGTAATCCATAGAGGATTTTCAACATACCAGAAAACAAAATACAGAAATAACCCGAACTGGCAGATTGCCCTTGATTTCAAAAGCCAGTTTCCAAATATACCAATGCTGATTGACCCGTCACACATCTGCGGAAACAGAACAGGTCTAGCTGATATTACGCAGGAGGCACTTAACGTAGGGTATCAGGGAGCAATCATTGAATCACACTGCAATCCGGATGAAGCGTGGAGTGACGCTTCTCAGCAGATTACGCCGGAGGTTCTTGCAGATCTTATCGGTAATTTAAAGGTGAGAAGCTCTAATCTTGCTGGGTTTGAAGGAGAAATGGGAAGACACAGAACTTTAATTTCTGATCTTGACTTCCAGTTAATTGAACTTTTATCCCAAAGGATGAAAATTTCTGAAAAAATTGGTAAGCTTAAAAAGGAAAACGATATTGCGATCTTCCAGCCTGAACGTTGGAAAGTAATTACAGAATACGCTACACAAAAAGCCAAAGAAACAGGAATGTCTCAGGAGTTTATTGAAAAAGTATTCAAAGCAATCCACGAGGAGTCTATTGAAGTTCAGAATAACATTATGATCGATAAAAGATAATAGAATTAAAACTTGTACCGGAATTTCGGTATTAATATAGATTAGGGCTTAGGCATCAGGATTTAGGGAATTGAAACATGTGTTTTTAAACCTATTTCCTGAATTCTAAGCCCTAATTCCGTATATTTGCAGCAGTATTATCTATGAAAGGAAAAATCATTAAATCTACAGGCAGTTGGTACCAGGTTTTGGAATTGGAAACAAATAAAATTTTCGAGGCCAGAATCAGGGGGAAATTTAAACTGATAAAAACCAGACTTACCAATCCGCTTGCTGTAGGAGATTTTGTTGAGTTCCAGCTGGAACAGGATGATATTGCGTGGATTACGAAAATTGAGCCGCGCTCTAATTATCTGATCAGAAAATCAGTTAACCTTTCAAAAGAAGCGCATATTATTGCTTCCAATATTGATCTGGCATGCTTTATCTTTACCCTGAAGCATCCTGAAACATCATTAGGATTTCTGGACAGGTTTCTGGCATGCTGTGAAGCCTACAATATTACCCCGCTTATTCTTTTTAATAAAATCGATGTTTTACACGAAGAAGAAATTGAAATTGTAAAAGACATTGAATTCCTATACCAGGAAATTGGTTATAACACCCTGGAAATTTCCTCCTACTCAAAATTAAATCTGGATCAGCTTCAGGAAATTCTGAAAGATAAAACTTCCGTATTTTTCGGGCATTCGGGATGTGGAAAATCTACTCTGGTAAATGCGTTGCAACCGGGATTGAACTTAAAGACATCTGAAATTTCAGACACCCATCTGAAAGGAAAGCATACCACAACTTTTGCACAAATGCACTTCTGGGATTTTGGAGGAAATGTCATTGATACTCCCGGTGTCCGTGAATTTGCAATGATCGATATTGAAAAAGAAGAGGTGCAGCATTACTTCCCTGAGATTTTCAAGAAGAGAGAAGAGTGTAAATTCCACAACTGTCTTCACGTAAATGAACCGAAATGTGCCGTTATTGAAGCACTTGAAACCGGTGAAATCCAACATTCCCGCTATGCAACCTACATTAAGCTGATGGACGAGGCTGAAGAAGCTTCCCAGAAATAAAAGGACAGACATTTTTTTATATGTCACATGAATCCGGACAATCTGTATCATTTTATTTGATGTCAGATAAAATAATATTCTAATAAATTACTTCCTTAAAGATTAAATTTAAGATACATAAAAGCATTTGTTTTTTATGAATTGTTTTTTTTGAATTTTAATGAAAAAAAATCTGTTTTTGAATAATTCCACTTTTTGGCACTACCTTTCTCATAAATAACTCCAATTTTGTCACATCTTGATTGAGCTTGAAAAATGACACTAAGGGTAATTTTGGCTATTGCAATAATAGCAAAAAAAATGATAAAATTATTTTATATGACTTTTTATGTTGCTGAAAATTATGGAATTAGTAAAAAAATGTGGTATTTTTTTTGAAATAAAAAACCCAGCCGAAGCTGGGTAAAAACTAATAACCATGAAAACTCAAATTAAACATGAGAATCGCAATAGAATAAACAATTACTGTGCCAAAGTTTGCTTCATGATTTCTTAATAAAAGTTATTTTTATGTTAAAAAAAAATTAAAATAAAAATCAAAGATATTTTTTGTAATTTTGCGCCATTAAAAAAATATACATTTATGTCTAACATTACATTCACTATGATTAAGCCTGATGCTGTTGCTGACGGACATATCGGTGCTATATTGGGTAAGATTGCTGAAGGAGGTTTTAAAATCAAAGCTTTGAAATTGACTCAGCTTACAGTTGCTGATGCAAAAAAATTCTATGAAGTACACGCTGAAAGACCATTTTATGGAGAATTAGTAGAATTCATGAGCTCTGGTCCTATCGTAGCTGCAGTTTTAGAAAAAGACAATGCAGTTGAAGACTTTAGAACATTAATCGGTTCTACTAACCCTGCAGAAGCTGCAGAAGGTACAATCAGAAAAATGTTTGCAAGAAGCATCGGAGAAAATGCTGTTCACGGTTCAGATTCTGACGAGAATGCATTAATCGAAGCTCAATTCCATTTTTCAGGAAGAGAGATTTTCTAAGAAAATCATCTTATACAATAAAAAAATCCGGAGAACTTTCTCCGGATTTTTGTTTTTCTATTGCAGAGGTATATTAAAGATTATTTTCAATAGCTCCTACATTTTCTCTGTACAGTTCAAGAGGCTTATCAAGCAAAACTGCAACGACGGTCATCTGTTTATCCAGTCTTTCTTTAGGAATATCAATGTAAATGATTCCCGGCCTGTCACTCCAGTAAAGTTTATTGTAAATGGTATGGGTAAGCATACTGCCTTCACCTGCGATTCTTATTCTGGCAATGTTGTTTTTTATTCCTTTCAGCGCAATTGGTCCTGTTGGAGTTCCTTCCACAAAAAGATAAAGCGTTTGTTTGTCTTTTGATAAAGCACTCATTCCCGGGAAATGACCTTCCGGCAGCCCTTTTCCTGTTTCAAATAAAGCTTCTGCATGTTTGCTGATCCATTGCAGCGTTTCAGGATTTGTTGCAGGCGTTTTTTTGATTTTCATGCCAAGGCCATCATTGGTTAATCCTGCATTTGTGAGCAGATTATTACCATCATGTAAAGCATTGGCTACATCATAAACCGCTTCCCGGGTATTTTTGTTTTCCAGTATTTCGGCAAGAGGATGTTCATTCTTTTTAAAATCTTTCAGAAATGCAGGAGGAGTATCAAAAATAAGTTCTGCCACTGTGACATCTTTGTCAAATTTTACATTGGAGAAATTCAATGTCAGAGTTTTTTCAGCATTATAATCCGTTTTAACAACAGCGGATGGTTCTCCGATGATTTTTACCGAAAGAGGTTTTGTTGCCAGTCCATAGATCTTTGTGAAGTTTTTGGCTTCTTCAAGATACAGGAATAAAGATTTTTTAGAGGTTGACAAAGCAGATTTCCCTTTGTAGTTTTCAAAAGGAATTCCGCGGGTTGTTTCGTAAATGGCATGCTGATTTTTTGAGGTCCATCTTCCCAGGTTTTTAAGAATCTCAACCTGCTCCTCCTGAATGGTGCCATCTGATCTGGGACCTATATCAAGCAGGAGATTTCCTCCCATACTGATTACATCTGCCAGCGTTCTGACAATCATATTAGGGGTTTTATAACTTTTGTCAAAGGGCTGATATCCCCAGGAATCATTCATGGTATAGCAGAGTTCCCAATATGGATTCTGAGGCGGAACTACCGGGACACCTTGTTCCGGAGTGTCATAATCTCCGTGATTGTTGAGCCTGGAATTGATAATGATATTGGAATTGTATTTTCTCAGCAAATCTAAAGTCTGAGAAGCCTGCCATTCCTCAGAAGTATGCTCCCAGTCCCCGTCGAACCAAAGAAGATCCGGAGAATACTGAGAAGAAAGTTCGTTAAGCTGGCTCTGGTAATAGCTGATGAAACGCTGCCAGCGTGCAGGATCGTTTTTGAGTTCATAACGCTTTTTTGTCCGGGTATTGACATCATAATAAGGATGACTCCAATCCGGCAAGGAGAAATAAAGTCCTGTTTTTAATCCTGAATTTTTCAGTGCAGTAACAAAAGGACTTAAAACATCCTTTTGGGCTAGTGAATTTTGAGGAATAGTTGTTGCTTTTTCTGCTTTTGAGTTCCACAATGAAACTCCGTCATGATGTTTTGTTGTTATAACCGCATATTTCGCTCCGGATTCCTTAATGAGATTTACCCATTGTTCCGGCTGATATTTTGAAGCTGAAAAACCATTCAGCTGCATCATATAATTTTCGTGATTAATATAATTATTGAAGAATGACCAGGATTCGGAAATTCCGTTGACGGAGTAAATTCCCCAATGAATAAAGATACCCAGCTTGGCATTTTTAAACCATTCCATTTTTTTGCTGTTGCCGGCTGTTTGTTCCTGTGCTTCAATAGTACCTGCAGATAATATCAATCCAAGGAAAACAGCTTTAATCAGACTGCTTTTCATATATAGATTTATTTTAACATTAAATATAAATAAAGAAAACATTACAGGATAAAATAGTTTTAATATTTAGCAATAATTATTATCAAACTGTTTCTTATTATTGTATTTTAGAAATGGAACGTTTATTGTAAAATTTACCTGAAAAAAGCAATTATGAAAATTCCGGCAATATTAATGGCAAGTTTGTTAGCGGTAGGAGTCTCTGCACAGACTACTAAACCTGTAACTAAAACAAAAAAGCCTGTTAAAAAGGTAAAGAAAGCTGCTGCTTCGGATACAGTTGAAAAGAAAAAACCGGGAAGTCCTAAACCGGTCGTAAAAAAAGATACACTTGTACTTCATGGATATGGCTGCCCGGCCTGCGGAATGGGATAGGAGATGAGAAAGCCAATGCTGGGAGTATCAATGATGGCAGAAGCAGACTTTGTTTCCGCTGTTTTACCATTGCTTCAGAATAATTCCATCGATGTGCTGGAATGGTCTTTTGATACTCTTTATCATCCGTATGAACCGGATTGGCTTTGTGACCTGTTAAACTTTTATGCAGATAATGGACGTTTGATAGGTCATGGCGTTTACTATTCTTTGTTTGATGCAAGATGGACAGAAAGACAGGATGAATGGCTGAAAAAGCTTAAAGAAGAAGTCAGGCTTCGGAAATATAACCATATTACGGAACATTTTGGTTTCATGAATACGGAAAATTTCCATCAGGGAGTACCATTACCGGTATCTTTGCATCCAAAGACTTTACAAATAGGAAAAGACAGGCTTTACAGGCTTCAGGAAGCAGTGGATATTCCTGTAGGCGTAGAAAATCTGGCATTTTCATTTTCCATAGATGATGTTAAGGAGCAGGGGATATTTCTTGATCAGCTTACAGAAGATACAAATGGCTTTCTGATTCTTGATCTCCATAATATTTATTGCCAATCCTGTAATTTCGGGGTAGGAATGAAAGAGATCATTGATTTATATCCTTTGGAGAAGGTAAAAGAGATCCATCTTTCCGGAGGAAGCTGGCAGGAGAGTGCTTACGGGAAAAAGCCGGTGAGGAGGGATACTCATGATGACGCCATTCCTCAGGATATTCTTTCTGTTTTAACCTCTGTAATTGAACAATGTCAAAATCTTGAATACATTATTATTGAAAGACTCGGGCATACTGTAAAAACGGAAGAAGAAAAAGCTTATTTCCTGAATGATTTTAATACTGTCAGAACGATTATTGAAACATCCGACTTGAAACAGGGAGAAAGCAGTTGGATGAAAAAAGAAATAACTCTTCTGGAAAAACCTTTGGAAGATGGGATGCTATATCAGGAACAGTCGGAGCTTACTAAGCTTCTTTTTGAAAATGCTGATGTCTCAGTTATTAAAAATCATAACTTTCATTATTTCAAGACAGAAAACTGGGACCCTGAAATGATTCTTACAGCTCAGAACATCATTAAAAAATGGAATCCTTATTAAATTCTATTCTGATAACCAAAATCAAATTATATGAAAATGACAACATTAGTATTGATCATTACCGCTGTTCTCACTGCATTGATAGGAGGACTTTTTTATGCTTATTCATGTTCGGTTGTTCTCGGGCTGGGAAAGCTGTCTGATCCGGAATACCTGAAAGCTATGCAGAATATCAACCGGGAAATCCTTAATCCTGTTTTCTTTATGAGTTTTATGGGTACTGTAGTTCTCCTTCCTGTTTCAACGTTTTTGTTTCGTGGGCAGCAGCCTGTCTTTATTTTTCTCCTTCTGGCTACATTGACTTACCTGATCGGAGTTTTTGGAGTTACGATTGCCGGAAATGTTCCGATGAATGATGCACTGGATAAGTTTGATATTACAGGTTCCACTACGGAAGCGATCAGACAGATGCGGGAAAATTTTGAAAACAGATGGAATTTCCTGAATAATATAAGAACTGTTTTTTCTGTCATTTCAATCATTTTTGTGATCTGTGCCTGCGTCTGGAATAAGGAAATATAAAAAACTATAAATGGAATTAGGTAAAAATACGTAAACATCAGATTCAGTATTTCTACGGATGTGTACATGTGGTTTTATTCAGATCTTTGTCTTGTTAGTAAGACAGTTTTAAACATTTTCAACAAGTTGAAAAAAAGATTATAACCAAGACGACTTAAGTTTCCAAACAAGAGAAAAGGCAGCCAACGGCTGCCTTTTGTATATGATAAAAGAGGTTTTTAGATCTTTAAAAGTTCGATTGTTCTTTCAGGGCTTTCAGCTGAGAAAACAGCATTTCCTGCAACAAGAACATCGGCGCCGGCTTCAAATAATTTAGAAGCGTTGTCAAGATTTACACCTCCGTCTACCTCAATAAGTGCTGTAGAATTGTTGCTTAAGATCAGATCTTTGGTTTCAGCAATCTTTTTATAGGTATTTTCGATGAACTTCTGGCCTCCAAATCCTGGGTTTACGCTCATTAATAATACAAGATCGACATCTGCAATAATATCTTCAAGCATTAACACCGGAGTGGAAGGGTTTAAAACAACACCGGCTTTTGCTCCTTTATTCTGAATATGATGAATGGTTCTGTGAAGATGGGTACATGCCTCATAATGTACAGAAACAAGGTCTGCACCAAGATTGATGAATTCATCAACATATTTCTCAGGTTCCACAATCATCAGGTGAACATCTACAAATTTTTTAGCATGTTGCTGAACAGTTTTCATTACCGGAAAACCAAATGAAATGTTCGGTACAAATCTGCCGTCCATTACATCAACGTGGATCCAGTCGGCCTGAGAATTGTTCAGCATTTCAATGTCTCTTTGCAGATTCCCGAAGTCTGCAGATAAAAGGGATGGAGCAATAAGCTTCGTTTTCATTTTTACTTTTTATACTTTTACTTAGATTTTTTCTTTAAAATGGATTAACAACCAAAAAATAATACAGAGAAATACCTCCGAGTAGAATAGCCTCAATGATTGTTAATTTGATATTGTTAATTTTAATAACTAATAATCTGTCAATTATAAATAATCCTACAGGTACAACGCTGACAATTAACAACATCTCAAGAATCATATTGTATGCTGATCCTATTTTGGGAGGATCAAATATTTTATATACAGCCAGAAAGATGATGTAACTAAAAAAGACAGCTGTTAAGACCGATATAAAAGTTGGTTTCCGGATCAGATGATAAAAGACATTTTTCATTTTAATTAATGATACTTCAGTTTCATTTCCGGCTTGATTTTAAGGACCGTTTCGTAGATAAGTTTAATAACATTAGCTACATCTTCCTTAGACACCATTTCTACCGTAGTGTGCATATAACGCAAAGGTAAGGAAATTAACGCACTTGGTACTCCGCCGTTGGAATGGGCAAAAGCATCTGTATCAGTTCCTGTAGCTCTGCTGGCTGCAGCTCTTTGGAAAGGAATTTTTTTAGCCTTTGCTGTATCAATGATTAATTCTCTGATGGTGTGGTGAACGCTCGGTGCAAAGAAAACTACCGGACCTGCGCCGCATTTCTGATCACCTTCTTTTTTCTTTTCAATCATCGGAGTTGTCGTATCATGGGTGACATCAGTTACAATGGCAATATTCGGTTTGATGGTATCAGCAATCATATCTGCTCCGTATAAGCCTACTTCTTCCTGTACGGAATTAGTGATGTAAAGCCCGAAAGGAATTGATTTCTTATTTTCTTTTAAAAGTCTGGCCACTTCAGCAATCATAAAACCACCGATTCTGTTGTCCAGAGCTCTGCACACAAAATACCGGTCGTTCATTTCAAAGAATTCGTCAGGATAAGTGATCATGCATCCTACAAAGATTCCCATTTCTTCCACTTCCTTTTTGGAAGTAGCACCACAGTCTATAAAAATATTTTCAATCTTTGGAGTCGGCTCATTCTGGTTTGTTCTTGTATGAATGGCAGGCCATCCGAATACCCCTTTTACAATTCCGTTTTCTCCATGAATATGTACTACTTTGGAAGGGGCAATGGTCTGGTCTGAACCTCCGTTTCTGATGACATAAATCAATCCATCGTCAGTAATATAATTAACGTACCATGAGATTTCATCGGCATGCGCTTCAATCACTACTTTAAATTCAGCTTCCGGATTGATAATTCCATAGCAGGTTCCATAATGGTCTACTTCTATCTTATCTACGTACGGCCTGATGTAATCCATCCAGACTTCCTGTCCTTTATGTTCGTAACCTGTTGGTGATGAAGTGTTTAGATATTTTTCTAAAAATTTTAAAGATTTCTTTTCAAATTTCATAAAAAGGAATGATTTTTGCGTTCAATTTTTGTTCTTATAAGTGTAAAAATAATGAATTTTAGTAAGATTATCTGCCTTTTTATTCTCTTTTTTGGAGTCAGTGTTTTCGGTCAGAAAGATGGTA
Organism: Chryseobacterium sp.; assembly: GCF_041914225.1. Classification (GTDB taxonomy): domain Bacteria; phylum Bacteroidota; class Bacteroidia; order Flavobacteriales; family Weeksellaceae; genus Chryseobacterium. The sequence continues at coordinate 1,958 of NZ_JAYSDT010000028.1, read as the reverse complement.
TTGTGGCAAAACCTCTCAGTCAGTACCCGCCTGAATCCCTGAAAGTGGACGAATTTGGGAATAAGTATTATTATGACGAGCAGCAGAAAATTAAGGTTTATGAAATCAATGGAGAACCTGTCGTCGTTTTGGATGAACTGGTATTGGTTAACAAGCCAAGGTTTAACAATCAGCTGGATAAGAATTACTATTACTTCCTGAATAAAAAGCTCTATAGGGTATATCCGTTATTTGTTACCGCATTGCAGCAGTACAGGGATATCCAGAAAGATATGAATGATATGGATAGTAAAGCCAAAAGAAAGTTTGTAAGAGAGAGACAGAATATACTGGCTGACCAATATGAGAAGCAACTGAGAGATCTTACTACTACCGAAGGACAGGTTTTTGCAAAGCTGATGAACAGGGCTACCGGCAAAAATGTATTTGAGATTATCAAAGAGCTGAGAGGAGGATGGAGCGCTTTCTGGTGGAATGTGAAAGGAAAAATGGCTGATATTGATCTGAAAGAGCGCTATGATCCTCATACCAACAGAAGCGATGAGTTTATAGAATCACTGCTGCAGTCCAACTGGAACTCAGGGTATTTACAGCCTTATCCGGGAGCTAGCGATTTTAAAGTAAAGAAATAATATAAATTCCTGTAAGGTTACTTACAGGAATTTTTCTTTTAATTTATCGAATACGATTTTATCGATGGGAAGAGGGAAAGGATTGTCCGGTCTGTCAATATCAATCCATTCTGTTTTTTCAATGCAGGGATCCATAATAATAAAGTCTTCTTCATTGATGATGTCTACAATATAATATATGGTAAGCAGCTGTTCATTTTCTCTGAAACGGGAAACCAGAAAGTTTTCCTGTGTGTAGAAATGTTCCAGTACATTTATTTTTACATTCAGTTCTTCATCAAACTCACGATGCAGGCATTCCAGTACACCTTCTCCGTATTCCAGTCCGCCACCCGGAAATTTCATTAAAGGTTCGCCGGCATATTCTTCAAATAAGGTTAAAACCTGCTTATCTTTTACCGCACACGCATACACTCTAATGTTGATCTTATCTATCATATATATAATGTATAATATTTTGTATAGCTAATGTAAGGAAATTTTACAGAGATGAAAAGGTGATATAGTGAAAAAGTAAATTTGAAGATCAGCTTCTGGACACTTTTGCCTTTTAGCAATTTTGCCCTTTTCCCTTTCTGCCTTTTTACAGTTTCACTGCGTTAATCATCTCTCTTTTCCCCGGCGGGCCCTGTTTTTTTTCAACCTGGAAATTCAATTCCTGAAGAATTCTTCTTACGCTGCCTTTTGAAGAATAAGTTGTTAATAATCCGTTAATGGCCATTTTGTCAGAAACCAGCTCAAACAACGGCTTTTCCCAAAGGTCAGGCTGTACTCTCGCCCCGAAACAATCAAAGTAGACCAGGTTAATTTCAGGCAGATCAATGTCTTTCAGGTCAAAAAAATCACATTCTATCTTTTTTAGGTTGAATCCACTAATAATTTCTACTGACTTTTCCCAATCTGACAGATGAATTTTCTGATAAATATTTTTTAACTCTGGGTTATCAAAAAGTTCATCGTAAGCCAAATCTTTAACTTCGGATTCATTTATGGGGTATTTTTCGAGCGAAAAATAATTGATGACATGATTTTTGTCAGTTTTTAAATATTCATTAATTGTTACCAAAACATTCAAACCTGTTCCAAAACCGAGTTCTAAAATATTAATTTCGCAATCATTTATCAAATTCAGTCCATTTTTGATAAACACGTGTTCAGCTTCCTGTAGTGCCCCGTGATGAGAATGGTAGTTTTCGTTTAATTCATTGATAAACAATGTTTTACTACCGTCGTTTGTGGTCTTAATTTCTCTTTTCAAGCTATTTTTTTGTCAAATTTACTCTAAAATTTTTATATTTAGAAAATTATGTTAAATTTGTAGAACAT
>NZ_JAYSDT010000027.1:0-56187 GCF_041914225.1 Chryseobacterium sp. | reverse complement strand
TGACAGGAGGTGTAACTTCATCTTTGGGAAAGGGAATCGTTTCTGCTTCTCTGGGACTTCTACTAAAATCACGCGGCTTTAATGTAACGATCCAAAAATTAGATCCTTATATCAATATCGACCCGGGAACTTTGAATCCTTATGAACACGGAGAGTGTTATGTGACTGAAGATGGTGCGGAGACGGATCTGGATTTAGGCCACTACGAGCGTTACCTTGATGCTCCTACATCCCAAAACAACAACGTTACTACAGGAAAAATTTACCAGACTGTCATTGAAAAAGAAAGAAAAGGAGATTTCCTTGGAAAAACAGTTCAGGTAATTCCTCATATTACTAACGAAATCAAACGTAGAATTAAGATCCTTTCAAAACAGAACTACGATATCATCATTACTGAGATCGGGGGAACTGTGGGGGATATCGAATCTTTACCATACATTGAAACTGTTCGCCAGCTTAAATGGGAATTGGGAGAAAGTAATTGTATGGTCATTCACCTTACTTTACTGCCTTACCTGGCATCAAGCGGAGAATTAAAAACAAAACCATCCCAGCATTCCGTTCGTCAGTTAATGGAAAGCGGAATTATGGCAGATGTATTAGTGTGCAGAACGGAACATAAAATTCCTAAAGATCAGAGAGCAAAGCTGGCTCAGTTCTGTAATGTTCCTTTAGACAATGTAATCGAATGTAAAGATCTTGAAACGATCTATGAGGTTCCAATGTATCTTCAGAAGCAGAACTTTGATGATGTAGTTTTGAAAGCGCTGGATCTGAAAAGTGATAATGATGCTGATCTTAAAGACTGGAAGAGTTTCCTTAAAAAATTCCAGAATCCTAAGAAAACAGTTGAAATTGCTTTGGTTGGAAAATATGTTTCCCTTCAGGATTCATATATTTCAATTGCTGAAGCTTTCAAACATGCCGGAGCAGACCTTGAAACTGAAGTAAAAGTAAGATGGGTATACAGTGGAGACATCACTGAAGACAATATCAAAGACACCCTGAAAGGTGTGAATGGTATCCTTGTAGCTCCAGGTTTCGGAGACAGAGGAATTGAAGGGAAAGTTCTTACGGCAAAATATGCAAGAGAAAATAAAATTCCAATGCTGGGAATCTGTTTAGGAATGCAGATCATGACGGTTGAATTTGCAAGAAATGTATTAGGACATACAAAAGCAAACTCTATGGAATTTGATACCGCCACTCCTGATCCTGTAATTTCTTTGATGGAAGAACAGAAAAATGTAGTGGATAAAGGTGGAACAATGCGTCTCGGAGCATGGAAATGTGCTCTGAAAAACGGTTCCAGATTATATGACATCTACGGAAGCAAAAATATTTCTGAAAGACACCGTCACCGTTATGAATTCAACAGTGATTATCTTCAGGAATTTGAGAAAAATGGTTTCCTTGCTACAGGTACCAACCCTGAAACCGGTTTGGTAGAAGCTCTTGAGCTTCCTGACCACCCGTTCTATGTAGGGGTTCAGTATCACCCGGAATATAAGAGTACGGTAGCAACACCGCATCCTTTGTTCAGAGCTTTCATCAAGGCTTGCGAAAAGAAATAAGGTAAATATTTTATCATAGACGTCTATACATAAACTCAGGCTGATTATTCTCAGCTTGAGTTTATTATATAGTAACAACGTAAAGCATAGAGTTTTGATAAAAAAACAGTATTTTTGTCAGCTCAAATTACGTACAACAGTATGTACTTTTTAAACGTAAAATTTTAATATAAAATAAAATGCAACAAAACAACGGAATCGATAAGAAGCAGATGATTAGTTTCGCGGTTTTATGCCTTGTTCTATTCGGCTTTATGTTCTATTTCCAGAACAAACAAGCAAAAGAAGCGGAGCTGAAAGCTCAGGAGCAGAAAACGGAACAGGCAAAAAATGCCGTAAAGCAAACTCAGGCAACCAATATCAATCCAAATGTAACTCCTAATGCCATCCAGACAGCAAGTCTTGGAAATAATGAATTGAAACTTGAATTTTCAAGCTTGGGAGGACAGGTTTCTAAAGTAGAGCTTTTAAAATATAAAGCCTACAACCATAAAACAGACAATGCGGATCAGCCTCTTTATCTGATCACTAAAAATAATTCAAACTACGGCTTTCAGTTTAAAGATAGAACAGGGAAGACCGTTAATACTAAAGATTTAGTTTTCTCACCTACTGTTAATGGAAATGCTGTGACGCTGACAGCGGATTATAATGGTGCTGTAATTCAGTTTATTTATACGGTACTTCCAAAATATACCTTAGACTTTAAAGTAAGAACTCAGGGCCTTTCTAAAATTACTTCTGATAATAAAGCAGATTTTATCTGGGATTATAATGTAAGAAACTTGGAGAAAGGTAGAGCCCAGGAACAATCTCACTCGGAATTTTCGTATGCTTTCAATAATTATAAAGATTATGATTATGATGGAAGAACCACAATGGAAGAGGAAAAAGAAACTCTTAACTGGATTGGCGTAAAGCAGCAGTTTTTCTCTTCAGTGATTGAAGCTAAAAACGGATTTACTCAAAGTAAAGGAAATCAGGAAAATGTTGAAGAAGGAGAATATCTGAAAAAATTCAACTATGAAGGTTTTGTTCAGATGACCGGAAGTGAACTGAATCAGGATTTCACATGGTACTTTATGCCTTTGGACTTACCATTGCTTAAATCTTATGATAAAAACTTTGATGAGATTCTTCCTTTAGGTTGGTCGTTCATCGGAGCAATGAACCGTTATTTCTTTATGTGGTTGTATAGCATTATCGCTGCGTGGGGATTATCTGCAGGCTGGGTAATTTTTGTAATGACCATCATTGTGAAACTGATTCTTTCGCCAATTATGTATAAGCAGCATAAGCTGAGTGCGATGATGAAAGTGATCCGTCCGGAAATTGATGAAGTAAATGCGAAGTTCAAGGATGCGGATCCAATGAAGAAGCAACAGGCTACAATGGAAGTTTACAGAAAGGCTGGAGTTAATCAGATGGCGGGATGTTTACCTGCATTGGTTCAGATTCCTATTTTCTATGCTTTATTCCGTTTCTTCCCGAATTTTATTGATCTTAGAGGGCAGGGGTTTTGGTTTGCAAAAGATTTGACAGCTTATGATGATTTGATCAAGCTTCCGTTTAAAGTTCCTTTCCTTGGAGACCACTTGAGTATTTTTGCATTAGCTTGTACGATTGTTATTTTGATTTATACGGTAATGACCTCAGGAAATATGCAGCAGCCTCAACAGGAAGGAATGCCAAATATGAAGGTGTTAATGTATATCTTCCCGATTACATTCCTGTTCTTCCTTAATACTTCAGCTTCAGGTCTTTCATGGTATTATTTCGTATCGAATGCGATTAACATCTTAATTATCCTGGTGATTAAATACGTTATTCTGGATGAGAAGATAATCCATGCTCAGATTCAGTCTAACAAGGAAAAACCGAAAGCAGAAGGTAAATTCCAGAAGAGAATGAGAGAGATGATGGAGAAAGCTCAGGAGCAGCAAAAAGCTCAGGAACAGCAAAGAAATAAAAAGAAATAATTCTTAATAATAATATGTAAAGAGCAGCAATTTTTTAATTGCTGCTCTTTTTTTATGTAAGCTTTTATTTAGAATCATTTTAAATTTTCAATCAGGCTATGAGAATTTAATAATTGGAAATCGGCTTTTTTCAGTCATATTTCAATCTGAAAGATTGTCTGTGATAAACTGTTGGACCGTGCTTTATAAGGGCTTCCTGGTGTTTTTTTGTGGCATAGCCAAAATTAGTATCCCAGCCGTATTCAGGATGCTCTTCGTGAAGCTGGATCATGAGCTTATCTCTGTAATTTTTAGCAAGGATAGATGCCGCAGCGATAGATAATACTTTAGAATCTCCTTTGATAATACACTGGTGCGGAATGTAATTATAAGGATGAAATTTGTTTCCATCTACCAAAATAAGTTCAGGAGTTATAGTCAGCTTATCCAAAGCACGGTGCATTGCATGAATACTTGCATTGAGAATATTATGTTCATCAATAAAGGAAGCAGGAAGCTCTGCAATAGCGTAATTTTTTACATTGTCCTTGATATAACTATCCAATTCCATGCGGGTTTTGAATGTTAATTTTTTAGAATCATTAACTAAATTTTGTTCAAAACCTTCATCTAAAATTACCGCAGCAGCTACCACCGGACCGCTTAAACATCCTCTTCCTACTTCATCACATCCGGCTTCGATGTAAAGGTTTGACCAGTTTTTTATTAGTTCCATATTTGTTTGAAATACCAATCGCAAAATTAAATAAACAAAAATATTAATCCAATGTTTGTTCTAATGATTTATAGAATGAAATATTATTAAGATTATTTTACGCTTGATTTTTAATATTTTAGATTAACACTTCTTGCTGAAAAGAGGTTTTTTTTTGATAATAATACTTTTGCGTTATATTGTACATGTCTTTTCTTCTTTTTCTTGACAATTGAATAATTAATTCATATTGTTAATGTTTCATTGTTTTGGTGTTTTTTTAAAATTTATTGTATGTTTTTATTGTTTGTATTGACTTTATTCTTTGTTTTGTTGTTAAGTTGATGTAATAAATATTAATTTTTGTTCTTGTTGTTGTTTTTTGAATAATGCAGTTTAATTAGTTGTTAATATTTGTTAAAATGTTTATTTTTAACAAATATTAATATTTTATTTATTGTTTTTTTTAATGATAGTTGAAATTTTATATTTTTTTAAGAAAAAGTTTTGTGTTTTTAAGAAAGTTTTACAAATTTGTAACCTGTAAAAAATAATTGAATTCGATATGAAGAAATTAACTGCAAGTGTATTTGCGGTAGTACTATCATCATCATTTGTGATGGTATCAGCCCAAAACACTAAAGATACTCTAAAGACCAAAAATATAGAGGAGATCGTTGTTACGGGTGCCTTAGGTATTAAGAAAAAAGCTGATGCTATTACAAATGCCCAACAAATAGTAAGTACTAAAGAACTTAATCAGGCTGCTGCACCAGGGGCAGTTCAGGCATTAACAGGAAAAGTATCTGGGCTTCAAATTACCAACACAAACAGTGCTGTAGACCCAAGTTTTAAAATTATTTTGAGAGGGTCAAAATCAATTACTGGTAATAATCAAGCTTTGGTTGTTATTGATAATGTGATTTCAGATGCTGCAGTTTTAAACTCTTTACCTCCAGAAATTATTCAAAGTGTAAATGTTATTAAAGGGTTGCAAGGAGCTGCTTTATATGGTTCTCAAGGGGTGAACGGAGCTATTATTGTTACAACTAAAAGAGGAACGAAATCTGAAAAAATTCAGGTTAATTTAACTTCTGCTGTTGAAGTAACTCAGGGATTTAAATATCCACTTATTCAAAAGAAATATGGAAAAGGGGTTCAGGACGACAGTTATAGTGATGCTGATTATGGTGGTACAAACTATGTGCCATGGGAGAACATGTCTTGGGGAGCTGCTTATGACTATCCAGGGTTTGGAGGGACATTGGTTCCAAGTGGGTTGCCACAAGCAAATGGTAAATTTATATACGAAAATTATTCTCCTGTAAAAGATCATTTTTCAAAATTTTTCACCAATGGTGTTAGTTTCCAAAATGGTGTTAGCGTGAATGCTGGTGGTTCTGATGGTTATGCATTTATGTCAATCAACAGACTAGATAATGCTTTTGTTGTTGATGGGGATAAAATGAGACAAAATAACTTCTTGTTCAAAGCAGGGAAGAAGCTTGGGAAATTAAGAATTGATGGTCAGTTCAATTATATAGGAAGATTGGTTAATAAAACTGATTCAGGCATATATGACGATATCTTGCAAATGCCATCTACTAATGACATTAGAAAGTATAGAAATTCTGGAATCGGGGGATATCTTACTGCTTATTCTACTAACCCTTACTGGACAGTGGAGCATGCAAGATATAATACTAACAGAGATTATCTAAATGGTATATTGTCATTACAATATGAATTTAATAAGCATATCAACATTAGCTATACAGGAAATTTAAATCTTACTAAAACTCAGCAGGATAACTGGAATGATGGTTCAACTGGCATTATCAGTTATTCTAACACAGGAGTTCCATTCTTAGATTCTCACACTTTGAATCAATTTGGATCTCCGGATGTTACAGCTTATTATTTCAACAGAATATACAACGATAGAAAATACTATGGAGATTTAATGTTAAATTTCGATTATGATTTAACATCAGATTTGAACTTGAAATTTAACCTTGGAAATAATATTCAAGATAGTTATTCTACTGCAAGAACTGTTGGGGGAACAGGATTATTTATTCCAGGATGGTATAACTATAATAATGTATCCAATCCATCTCAATATGGAAGTACGGATGCTCAGGCTGATGGTGGATATATGGATAATTATACTACCAGAAACAGAGTATTTGCCGGATTTGCCAATTTGGATTTAGCCTATAAAGATTATTTATTCCTAAATGGGACTTTCAGATATGAAAAGAATTCTGTTTATACTGTAAATAGCAGAGATCCTCTTACAAACAACAGATTGACAAATAATAAAGCGTATTCTTATTATTCAGTTGGGGTGTCTTTTATTCCGACTAAAGCTTTTGATTTTGGAGGCAATGTACTAAACTATATGAAAATTGCACCAAGTTTCACAAAGGTAGGAAACTCATCTGGTATAAATCCATATAACGTTAATGCTACTGGTATCATCCCTACAGGATATCCTTTTGGACCTATGCCTTCATACATCATGTCCACATCTATTACTAATCCTAGTGTTAGACCTGAGTTTGTTAATACTTTTGATCTAAACATTGCGCTAGGTTTCTTAAAGGATAGAATTACTTTGGAAGGATCTGTTTACCAGTCTACTACGCAGGATTTGATCAGTAGTATTACTCCTTCGAACACGTCTGGATTATCTTCTTATAGAGATAATATTGGGAAGTCTAGAATGAAAGGTTTTGAAGTTGATTTGGGAATAACTCCAATCAAAACACAGGATATTACTTGGAATCTTCACGCAGGTTATGCAATGTCTAGAACGAAATTATTAGAATTAAGCAGTGGTGCAGAAAGAGTTCCAATCTTGACGTATACAACTCCTTCGGTTGGTTTAGCGGCAGTAGTAGGCGAGAATTTCTATTCAATTGTTGGAACAACTTATCAGAGAGATCCAAATGGTAACATTATTGTAAATTCCAATGGGGTGCCATTAGTAAACTCTGCAACAAAAGTATTAGGAAGTTTAAATCCTGACTATACGATGACATTTAATACTTCTTTCAGATATAAAGCATTTACATTATCAGCGGTAGCGGATTATCGTAAGGGAGGTAAGTTTGTATCATTTACAAAAAGATTATTGGCATTTACTGGAGGGCTTGAAGAAACAGCAAGCCAGGACAGAACTCAAGGTTATGTTGTACCAGGTTCTGTGCAGCTTGTTAATGGCTCATATGTTCCAAATTCAACACCTGCTTATGGTGATGATTATAATGGTGCAACGACATATTGGTCAGGGTCAATTTACAGAAATGTTGGAGAAAATTTAGTAGTAGATGCTACAGCATTTAAAATTAGAGAAATTGCAGTATCATATGATGTTCCAAAATCTGTTTTAAATTCTACCTTCATAAATAGTCTTAGTTTGAGCTTATATGCTAGAAACCCAATTATTATTTATTCTAAAGATAATAGAAACTTTGCAGACCCTGAAACGGCAAGTAGTAACGATAACGCTGCAGGAATTGCTTTAACGACTCAGTATCCTACAACAAGAACCTTTGGTTTTAAAATTAACGCAACTTTTTAATTAAGAAAATGAAAAATAAATTATATATAATTGCTTTGTCAAGTTTATTGCTTGGAGCTACTTCATGTAATGATTATCTTGATATTAATGAGAGCCCAGATAGAATTTCTGTTAATGATCTGACTCCTAACTTTGTTTTTCCAGGAGCTGTTACAAACAGTTATTATGTGCAGGCAAGAAGATTAAATCTTTTTGCGGGATTAATGATGAATAGTGTTGCAGGAAATTCTTATTCTTATGGAACGCCTTTCGTGGATGAGTACTCTCCAAATATTACAAGTGCATTCTATGCTGATGTTTGGGATCAGTTATTCAGAAATGTAGCTAACTTTCAGTTTGTTTTAGATTATAGTGATCCAACAGGAGAATATACTCAATATAAAGCGATGTCTAAAATCATGAAAGCTTACTATGTTCAGACATTAACTGATTTATGGGGAGATATGCCATATTCTGAGGCTTTCAAAAGGGAATTAAACCTTACTCCTAAATATGATAAAGGAGAAGATATCTATAAGGCTTCTATTGCTGATATTGAAAGTGCAATCCAAATGATCGATTCTAATAAAGGTGCGAATCCAGGTAGTTCTGATGTTGTTTTCAAAGGATCTATGAGTAGCTGGAAAGCTTTTGCTAATACATTAAAACTTAGATATCTTATCAGAATGTCTAATGTTACAGGTGATTTAGCAACTTATAGAGATCAAAAACTTGCAACTTTACAAGGGGCAACATTTAATACAGCTGATGTAACTGTTAATCCTGGATATTCTCAAAGTTCTGATGCTCAACAAAACCCTTGGATGAACTATTATGTATACACAAGTGCAGGTGCTCAACCTCAAAACTGGACTTTAGTTGTACCTTCAGAACATATTGCAATTGCTTTAAATGGTAATGCTGTTCATAGAGAGGGGCAAGCTACAGTTCCGGACACAAGAAATGTATACCAAAAGTTTAATGGAATTGTTGATGGAAGAAGAGGTAGAATATTTACTCTTGTTTCAACAAAAGATAATAATAATGTTACTACAGCGAATGTTGAGGGAGTAAGGCAAGGTGCTACTCCTGGGCAGCCAGGTGCTCCATCACTTAGAACTGTTTCAAGAACTGGTGATGGATTAATTGTAGGATCTCAAACTATTGGAGCTACTGATGCTGCTGGAAGAAAAGCTGAATTAATCCAGAAGGGCTCTTCAAAAGCAGGCGTTCTAATGACAAAAGCAGAAACAGAATTTTTATTAGCTGAAGCTGCTCTACGTTATCCAGCACAATTTTCTGCAGCACAGGCGCATTTCGAAAGTGGTATTACTGCGTCTTATGCCTACCTAGGTGCATCTGGTGCGACAACTTATATAGCTAGTGTAAACGCTGTGCCTAAATTAGGATGGACTGGTACGGATACTAATAAGCTTGAGGCAATTATGACTCAAAAATGGATTGCTTTAACAGGAATCAACCCCGAACAATCTTATTTTGATTATACAAGAACATCTTATCCGGAAACGCCGTTACCAACAATCTCGCTTAAAGCGGTTAAACCAAACAGATTGTTGTATCCAAACTCCGAATATCAATCAAATGCTAACAATGTTCCAAGTATGGCAGCAGATGATGTTTTTGCTAAAAATAAATTTACCCCATTCTGGGCTAGAAACTAATTTTTGTAATACAATTTTAATATATTTTACCGCCTTCGGGCGGTTTTTTTGTTTATGAGATCTGTATTTCTTTATTGTAAAAATTGTTTTGCATGATATTATAATAATATAAGAGCCTTTTTGTTTTTTTAAGTTATTGTAAATCAGTGTTTTTAGCTTTATTTGTTCACGATTTATTATAGAGATTATCAATTTAAATAATTGTTATTATTTTTTAAATGAAATTAATAATCTAGTAATTTGTTTTTGTTAAATATTTTGTTTTTAACTTATTTTAATAGTTTTTTCATTGTTTTTATTTATTAATATTAAATTAATTGCAATTTTTTTACATTTTGCTTTGTGGTATTAATAAAGTTTTACAAATTTGTAAAGTCACAAAAATTAATTTGATATGAAGAAACTAACAACCAGTCTTATAGTTTTGGTATTGTCTTCTTCTGTTGCTATTGCAAATGCTCAACAGAAAAAAAGTGATACTGTTACACAGACAAAAGAGATTGAAGGTGTAGTAGTAACTGCACTTGGAATCAAAAGAGAGAAAAGATCTCTCGGTTATGCTACCCAAGAAGTAAAAGGGGAAGATGTCAATAAAAACCCTACGACTAACTTCCTAAATAACCTATCTGGTAAAGTTGCAGGTTTGGAGATTAAGCAAAGTACAAACTTTGGAGGATCAATCAACGTGGTTACAAGAGGTTTTAAGTCGCTATTGGGAGATAATCAGGCTCTTTTTGTTGTAGATGGGGTACCTATCATGAATAAAAATATCAATACAGCAAGTCAGGCAACAGGTGGAGGTGGTTATGATTATGGAAGTTCAGTATCTGATATTAACCCTAATGATATAGAGACTCTGAATGTTCTCAAAGGAGCAGCAGCAACAGCTCTTTATGGATCCCGAGCTCAAAATGGGGCAATCATTATTACAACCAAAAAGGGAAAAAGAAATAAAGAAGGTATTGGAATGGAGTTTTCTACTTCTATCACAATGTCTTCCATAGATAAATCTACATTTCCTAAGTATCAGACCCAATACGGACAGGGGTATACTGGTAACAGCTTTAGCAGTACATTATATCAGGGAAGTCCAAGGGTAGCTTTCGGTAATGATGCTTCCTATGGATCTCTTTACGATGGCTCAATGGTTTGGCAATATGGGGCATTCATTCCGGGGTCGCCTACTCAGGGCCAGAGAACACCATGGCAAATGGCGAAAAACGGCCCTATTAAGTTTTTCAATACGGGAACTAATTTTGTAAATAGTTTAGCATTTAGCGGTGCAGATGATAAATCGAGTTATCGTTTAAGTTATACTAATACTGATGCCACGGATATTATGCCGAATAGTTCATTAATAAAAAATAATTTTAGTGGAAATGCATCATATAAACTGACTGATAAATTAACTGCTAATCTTTATGCAAACTATATTACGCAGAAAACTATTGGCCGTAATACTACCGGATATAATGATAATATCATGACTAATTTCAGACAATGGTGGCCTACCAATGTTGATATAAAAGATCAGGAATATCTGTACCGTACCTTCAAAAAAAATTATACATGGAATATGAGGGGTATTTCTGACTTAACACCTGCCTTTTGGGATAATCCATATTTCCAGAGATATGAAAATTATCAAAATGACTCTAGAGATAGATTTGCAGGAAATTTTAGTTTAAGCTATGATGTCTCAAAAGATATTAATCTCTTGGTGAGAATGGGGCGAGATGGTTATACTATGATCACTGAAGACAGAAAGGCGGTAGGCTCATATGCAGGAAATAGTTTTGGATTAAATGGAGCAGTCAATCAGCCTTCGGGTTATGCAACAAGTCTTTATAAGTTTTCTGAAACCAACTATGATTTCATAGGTACTTATAAAAAAAATATTACTGATGATTTTAATGTGAATGCATTATTAGGGGGTAATATTAACGTACAGAAAACATATTCTAATCAACAGTCTACCTCAGGAGGATTGTATATTCCAGGTATTTATACTATTGCAAACTCAGCATCCGCACCGGTTCGTCCTTTGATTTCTGATTTGACAAAGTATGTATACGGAGTATTTGCCCAAGTATCCTTGGGATATAAAAATACTTATTTTTTAGAAGGAACTTACAGAAGAGATCAATCAACAGCACTACCTGAGAACGATGCTGTATACTGGTATCCATCATTATCTGCAAGTGTAGTGTTTTCAAACTTAGTGAAAGCAAATTGGTTAAATTTTGGTAAAATTCGGGCTGCATATGCAAAAGTAGGTTCTGATACTGCTGCTGATCAGCTTTTGAACAGATATTTTTCGCAACCATCTTACGGAGATATTCCGATATATGCTTATAATACCACATTAAGGAATTTTGAGCTTAAATCTCAGGGGCTTAAAAATTTTGAAGTTGGTATTGAAGCAAAAATGTTTAAGAATCGTTTAGGGTTTGATGTAGCTTGGTTTCAAAATAAAGCCTACGATCAGATATTACCATTACCTGTATCTTTTGCCAATGGGGCGTTGGCAAAAACTCAAAATGCCGGTGAGTTAACCACAAAAGGGTTTGAGGTTTCCATTAATGCAACACCAATTAAATCAACCAATTTCTCTTGGGATCTTAGCTTGAACTGGTCTAATCCTTGGACAAAAGTAACAGCACTGGCACCAGGTATTGAAAATATTACAATAGGAAGATTGCAGGGAGGTGTTAGTATTAATGCTCCTCTGGATGGTGATTATGGATCAATATGGACCTCGGATTATGTTTATGATTCAAATGGAAATCCTATCGTAGGAGCTAATGGAGCCTATTTGGTGACTGATACACCAACTTATAATCAGGGAAGTTTCCAAGCTAAATGGACAGCAGGATTAAGTAATACTATTTCATATAAAAATTTATCATTAAGCTTTTTAATTGATTGGAAAAAAGGAGGTAAGGTGTATTCGTTAGATCAATATTATGGATATGGAACAGGTGTATATCCCGATTCTGTAGGATTCAATGATTTAGGTAATCCTATTAGAAATACACTCGCCAATGGTGGAGGTGTTATCTTGCCGGGGGTAATGGAAGACCCTAATAATCCAGGACACTTCATCACAAATACCATTAGATTGGATAAATCTCAATCTAGTCAGGTTTTGGGAACAGACCTTCCGGGAGCGGCTTATGTATATGATGCAAGCTTTGTGAAATTAAGAGAAGTTGCTATTACTTATAGGTTTGATAAGCATGTGTTTAACTCTAAATTTATACAAGGAATGTCTGTGAGTTTAGTAGGTAACAATCTTTGGATTATTCATAAGAACTTACCATACTCTGATCCGGAGGCAGGTTTGTCTTCAGGAAATATTCAAGGATATCAATCAGGTCCTATGCCGGCTACAAGAAATATCTCCTTTAATGTAAAAGTTAATTTCTAAAGAATATGAAAAAATATATATTAACACCAATATTAGCTCTCTTGTTTATAGGTTGTACAACAGGTGATGATGTGAATCTTGATCAACATGCTAACTACAATACGACTCAAGAGTCTTTGCTTACATATGCGCAAAAAGAGCTAAGTGATTATATGAATACACCTAATGTTAATGAAAATAACTTTAGGCTTACAATGCAATACTGGCAAGAAACGATTTATGTAAATGAAAGTAACTATGATTTTACAAACAGAAATGTTTCAAATAATGTTTGGACAGACAACTATGTAAATGTATTAAAGAATTTAGACCAGGCGGAAAAAATAATCAATGAATATGTCCCAACACCTGCAGAACAATCTACCTGGCCAGGAAAAAAGAAAAATCAACTGGCAATTGTAGATATAATGAAAACCTATACCTATCAAGTTTTGGTAGATACTTATGGAGATATTCCTTATACCCAGGCTTTAAATATTGATCTTTATCCGCTTCCAAAGTATGATAAAGCATCAGATATATACTCTTCACTTATTTCAAAATTAAGTACAGATATAAATAATTTATCTGGCAGCAGTGGAACTTTTGGTAATGGAGATATATTTTATAATGGAGATATTTCAAAATGGAAAAAATTTGGTAATTCTCTGTTATTAAAATTGGGGATTGCTTTAGCTGATGTTAACCCTGCTTTAGCTCAGTCTACTGTAAATCAGGCAATTTCGGGAGGGGTTATGACTTCTTCAAGTGATAACTGTCAGTTCGCTTATTTGGCTGCTTCTCCTAATCAGAATCCTATATTTCAGGAAACGGAATCAAGAGATGATTTTATTGCAGGAAAAACATTGGTCGATTATATGAATACAACTATGGATAATAGAATTACTAAATATTATACCGATGTTGACGGCGTATATATCGGACAGGTAATAGGGGCTCCTGGAGAATTTTCAGAATTTTCAAACGCAGGTGATTTTGCTTATACAGCTACAACACCTGGCCTTATTATGACATATACAGAAGTTGCATTTTATATTGCTGAAGCTGCTGCAAGATGGGGGATAGGTGGAGCACCGGCTACTTTGTATAACTCAGCTGTAACATCTTCTTTTGCGGATTGGGGATTAGCATCTGATGCTGCTGCTTATATTGCAGCACATCCTTATAATGCGGCTAATTGGAAGAAATCAATCGGTGAACAGGCCTGGGTGGCAATGTATAATCAATCAGTGACTTCCTGGAACTTCTATAGAAGACTGGATTATCCACAACTTGTAGCTCCGGCTACAGCAATTCCAAATGCTGGGGGGAGAGTTCCGGTAAGGCTTCAGTATCCAGCGGCCGAAGCAACAACAAATGGGACTAATTATGCTGCTGCAAGTGCTGCTATTGGTGGGGATAAATTAACTACAAAGATTTTCTGGGATGTAAATTAATGTAATAATTTTTTTAATATACATATTATACCGCCTTCGGGCGGTTTTTTTATTTAATAATATTATTGTTTAATAATTTAAATGGAGTAATGTGAATAATTAAATTGAATTATTTTTCTTAATATTTTAAAATTTTAGTATTTTTTTTATGTATGTTTATTTTTTAACTTATTTTTTTTGTTAATTATTGTATTTTGTTGCTTATGGATGATAAATTTTTATTTTTTTTAACATTTTTGTTTGAATTATTGAATATAATTGACAAATTTGTACGGATATAAAAATAATTGATATGAAGAAACTAACAGCAAGTCTTCTTGTTTTAGTGTTGACTTCTTCTATGGCAATAGTTAGTGCCCAAGAGAAGAAAGATACCATTAAAGCAAAAGAAATTGAAGGAGTGGTAGTAACTGCACTTGGTATTAAAAGAGAAAAAAAATCTTTGGGGTATGCATCGCAGGAAATTAAAGGAAGTGCGCTTACAGATGGAACAACGAATACCGGAAATATTGCAGCGCAATTATCAGGTAAAGTTGCTGGACTTAATGTTACTACAAATAACAATTTTGGAGGATCTTCCAACCTTTTAATTAGAGGAGTTAAGACACTGGGAGGAGGTAATCCTTTAATTGTTATTGATGGATCACCTGTTAATAATGCCAGTACCCGGGAAAATTCAATTGACTATGGAAATGCCCTTTCTGATATCAACCAGGAAGATATTGAATCCATAAACGTATTAAAAGGAGCTGCAGCCTCTGCACTGTACGGTGAAAGAGGGTTAAATGGTGTAATTGTTATTACAACCAAGAATGGAAAAGGAAAGGATGATGGTTCCTGGGGAGTTACGCTTTCCTCTGCAATACAGGTAGGGTTTATTGATAAATCCACTTTCCCTGAGTATCAGACAAGATATGGAGCCGGTTACTCTCAAAAATTTGGTACTCAGGCTTCCGATGGTTTAAATAATGCAAACTTTGGAGCGGATGCTTCTTGGGGACCTAAATTTGACCCCAATTTATTGGTTTATCAGTGGGATTCATTTAATCCTTTATCTCCCAATTATCAAAAAGCCACCCCTTGGGTAGCCGCTAAAAATGGACCGATTAAATTTTTCGAGAATCCGGCCTCATACATCAATAGTGTAACATTAGAAAAAGGACAAAAAGGGAAAAACATCAGTTTTAATTATGAAAATATGATGTCTGATGGATTAATACCTAACTCGCACCTTAATAAAAATAATTTCTCTTTAAAGATTAATTATGATCTAACCCCTAAATTACATACATCTTTTTATTCTACAATGACTTTACAGGAAACTAAAGGTAGAAGTATTACAGGGTATTCTAACAATATAGCTACAGGTTTCAGACAATGGTGGCAAACCAATGTGGATATTAAGGATCTGCAAAACTTATATTTTGCAAATGTAGATCCGCGCGTAGCCAATGCATCCAATAACTATGGTAATGTAACCTGGAACAGGAAGTCTGCAGCAAATGGGGCTCCTGCATATTGGAACAATCCATATTTCCAGGCCTATCAGAATTATTCTTCAGACAAAAGGTATAGAAGCTTTACCTATGGTCAGTTAACATATGATGTGATTGATAATATTTCTGTAACTGGAAAAGTTTCTTATGACAGATCAAATCTTATGGCTGAAACGAGATTGGCTGTTGGGTCTTTACCTCAGGCTTTTGGGCAATCAAATAACTCTATTGGTTCAGGCTATGGAAGACGAGATATCCTGCAGACGGAGACCAATTATGACTTAATGGTGAATTATAAATTCGATATCACAGATAATATTAATCTTTCCGGAGTTGTAGGAGGAAACATACGTCGAAATTATTATAATTCAATCTATGCTTCTACAGAGGGAGGATTGATAGTACCTGGAATTTATGCTTTATCCAATTCTAAAAAAGCACCTTTGGCACCAGATGAAAATCAGTTTACAACTCAGACAAACTCAGGGTATGTTACAGCTTCATTTGATTTCTTTAAAAAATTCTATATAGATGGAACGTGGAGGGTAGATCAAAGTTCAACATTACCTGCAGGCAATAATGTCTATAACTATCCTTCTGTAACTGGTTCAGTCATTATGTCCGAAATCTTAAATACTAAGAGCTGGATGAATTTCTGGAAATTGAGAGCAAATTATGCAGAGGTTGGAGGAACAGCAGATCCTTACCAACTTGCTAATAATTACAGATCTTCGGGAATTTTATCTGGGGTAGGAATATATAATTCAATTTTAAATCAGCCAAACCCTAATTTAAAACCACAGAGATCTAAAGAATTTGAAATAGGAACTGAAGCTCATTTCTTAAAAGATAGAATAACAATTGATTTTGCTTATTATAAAACCAAAACAATTGACCAGATTATTTCTCTTCCTATTTCTTCCGGTGCAGGATTTACTGCTAAAATAATTAATGCAGGTAGAATTGATAATACTGGTTACGAAGTACAACTGGGATTGGTACCTGTAAAATTAAAAGATTTTACATGGAATATTGATGTTAACTGGTCAAAAAATAAAAATGAGGTAGTTAGCCTGTATCCTGGAATTACCAACCTTTTATTAAATAGTTTTCAGGGAGGTGTATCTTTAAATGCCAGAGTAGGAGAATCATGGGGAACACTAGTAGGTGCTGATTACACGTATTTAAATGGCGAAAAAGTAATTGATCCGAAAACCGGGAAATATTTACAAAATCCAAATCAGGTGATAGGTAATACTACTCCGGATTGGATTGGCGGTATCAGAAATAGCTTCAGTTATAAAGGCTTCTCTTTAAGTTTCTTAATTGATATGCGTAAGGGTGGTGATATATTCTCAACAGATATGTATTATGGATTGTCGTCCGGTCTGTATAAAGAAACTGCTGAAGGAGATTTCAGAGATAAACCTATTGTTGTACCTGGTGTTCTTCCTGATGGAACTCCAAATAATATTGCAATATCACAGGTTGATAACAGTGGTTCTACCGGATACAAAACACAGCCTGCACGCGAATTTGTTTACGATGGATCTTTTATTAAGCTAAGAGAAGCAAGTATTGGCTATATGCTTCCAAAATCTTTATTGGCAGGTACCAAGATTTATGATGCTAAGATTTCAATTGTAGGTAGAAATCTATGGATAATTCATAAAAATTTACCATATGCTGATCCAGAAGCTATGGTGGGTGGAGGACTTAATTCTTACGGATGGTCAATCGGTTCAATGCCTACAACAAGAGATCTGGGTATCAATGTTACATTTAAATTCTAAATTACTTTAAAAATGAAAAATATTATAAAAATAAGTTTGGTGTCTGCATGTATTGGATTAGCTTTAAGTTCATGTCAAAGTGATTTAACTTCTCTTAATGATGACCCTAAACACCCGTCGGTTCTTCCATCTGATAACTTACTAGCTACTGCATTATATCAGTCATCTTATTATATGGATAACCCTAGTGTAAATTTTAATAATTACAGATTCTTTACACAACAATGGGCGGAAACTCAGTATCCGGATGAAACCCAATATAATTTGGTAACCCGTAATCAACCTCGTAATCATTTTAACAGAATGTATGTTTACAGTATTAACAATCTGAAACAAGCAAAAATGAATCTGATGAATGAGGTGGAAACGGATGATATACGAGCTAATAAGTTGGCAACTTTAGAAATTGAAGAGATTTTTATTTGGGAAAATATTGTTGATACTTATGGGGATGTTCCTTATTCTGAAGCTTTCAAACCGGATGAGATTTTAACTCCTAAATACGATGATGCTAAGACTATTTATCTTGACTTGATCAAAAGAATTGATGCTGTTACTGCTACTATAAAACCTGCAGCTACAGGTTATAGTGATCTGGTTTACGGAGGTAATATGACTAAATGGAAGAAATTTGCTAATTCTATTAAATTAAGATTAGGGATGAATTTAGCAGATGTTGATCCTGCATTGTCAAAAACTATTGTTGAATCGGCGATTGCCAGTGGTGTTATTTCTTCTGACGATGATGCTTACAAATTCAAATATGATGGAAATACTTTTTCCAATCCGGTATTTGATAATTTAGTAGCCTCAAACAGGAATGATTTTTTACCTAGTGAACTAGCAATTAATACTATGAGTACTCTTTCCGATCCAAGAATGGATGTGTGGTTTACCAAAGTAGGAGGAGTATATAAAGGAGGCGTTTTTGGAGAATTAAATGATCCATATACTAATTTCTCTCAATTAAGTTCTTATTTCAGAAGTGCTACTGCAGCATCCAATCTTTTTAGTTATGCGGAAGTAGCCTTCTTAAAAGCAGAGGCTGCTGCAAGAGGATATTCAGCTGGAGGCACTGCTGCAGAGCTTTATGCAGCTGCTGTGAAAGAATCTATGAGGGAGAATGGAATAAGTGGTACCATCGCAGATGCATATGTGCTTGCACATCCTTATAATCCGGCAAACTGGAAGCAATCTATAGGTGTACAAGCTTGGATTGCTATGTTTAATAAAGGTTTTGCTAGCTGGAACTTTACAAGACGTTTGGATTACCCTATTCTTGTGAATCCTCCAAAATCTAATTTATCTTCAGTGCCTTACAGAATGCCTTATTCTGATCAGGAATATGTATTGAACGGAGCTAATGTAAAAGCTGCCGGTGATAAAATTGGTGGAGATAAGGCTACAACAAAGCTTTTCTGGGATAAGAATTAACACATATTTTATTAACATTCATATTATACCGCCTTCGGGCGGTTTTTTTATTTCCGTATATTTGTACTTCAAAATTTTGACATGAATATTAAAGATATTATAGAGCAAAAACTTTCGGAAGTCATTTTAAATGTATACCAGTTAAAAGACATCAAACTGGAAGTTCAGGAAAATAAAACAGAGTTTGAGGGCGATTTTACGATTGTCACTTTCCCTTTGGTAAAACAGTTGAAAAAGAATCCTGAAAGCATTGGGGTTGAATTAGGAGAGGCTTTGACAGAGCAGACGGAACTTTTTGAAAGCTTTAATGTAGTAAAGGGTTTCCTTAATGTTAAGGTGAAAAACCAATTGTTTGTGGATAACTTCAGGTCTGTAAGTGAAAATTTCTCTACAATAGAAAAGAAAAATTCTACGGTAATGGTAGAATATTCTTCGCCGAATACTAACAAACCATTACACTTGGGGCATATCAGAAATAACCTGTTAGGATTCTCGGTTGCTCAGATTTTAAAAGAGGCCGGATATGATGTAATTAAAACTCAGATCATTAATGACAGAGGAATTCATATCTGTAAATCCATGCTGGCATGGGAGAAATTTGGGAACGGAGAAACTCCTGAAACAACCAATACCAAAGGAGATAAATTTGTTGGAAACTATTACGTAGAGTTTGACAAAAATTATAAAAAAGAAATTGCAGAGCTTGTAGAGCAGGGTGTAGGTGAGGAGCAGGCTAAAAAAGAGGCTCCGGTAATGAAGGAAGCTCAGAAAATGCTTCTGGACTGGGAAAATGGAGATGAAAAAGTAAGAGCGCTTTGGGCAGAAATGAATTCATGGGTTTATAAAGGATTCAATGAAACGTATAAAAGATTAGGCGTTGACTTTGATCAGGTTCAGTATGAAAGCAACACATATATTTTAGGAAAAGATCTTATTCAGGAGGGGCTGGATAAAGGAGTTCTGTACCAGAAAGAAGATGGTTCTGTGTGGTGTGACCTTACAGATGAAGGTCTTGATCAGAAGCTGTTACTTCGTTCAGACGGTACTTCAGTCTATATGACGCAGGATCTTGGAACAGCCGTAGAGCGTTTTAAGCAAAATAATATTCAGAAACTGATCTATACAGTAGGAAATGAACAGGATTATCACTTCCAGGTTTTATTTAAAATCCTGAAAAAGTTAGGATATGAATGGGCAGACCAGCTGTATCACCTTTCTTACGGAATGGTGGAATTGCCTGAAGGTAAAATGAAATCCCGTGAAGGAACTGTCGTAGATGCTGATGATCTGATGCAGGAAATGTATGAGACCGCAAAATCTAAGGCTCAGGAATTAGGAAAACTGGAGACTCTTTCTGAAGAAGAGAAAGAAGCTTCTTATGAAACGGTAGGACTGGGAGCATTGAAATATTTTATGCTGAAAGTGGATCCTAAGAAAAAAATGCTTTTCAACCCTGCAGAGAGTATTGATTTCAACGGGAATACAGGTCCGTTTATTCAATATACTTATGCACGTATCCAGTCATTGTTGTCTAAAGCAGGTACTTTGCAGACTGGAACAGCTGAGATTGAATTAAATCAGTCTGAAAAAGAATTGATTATGCAGTTGGCAAACTTTAAAACTGTTGTAGCCAAGTCAGCAGAAACATTAAGCCCGGCATTGGTTGCCAATTATGTTTATGACCTTGTAAAAACATACAACTCTTTCTATCAGAATAATCCGATTCTGAATCAGGAAGATGAGAAGATAAAACAATTCCGTTTGAATATTTCAGATATCACAGCGAAAACGATCAAAAAATCGTTGGAACTGTTGGGAATCGGAACCGTAAACAGAATGTAAACATAAAATCCTCCTGAAATTTCAGGAGGATTTTTTATATCAATTAATTGGTTTTATGCTGGCAATTCGGATCGTATCTCAAAATCCCGAACCTCGAATCCTGCATGCCACATGTTACGTCTTATCATCGGGCTCACTATGCATCTGCTTCAAACTATCCGCATACAACTTAGCCGGAGTCCATCGTGCATGTTTGGAAAGTGTGACTTTATATCCCTTTTTATAAGTGTAAACCTTGGTAAATTCAGCACCGAAAAATATCAGCATACAGGAATAGTTGATCCACATCATGATCAGGATAACCGTTCCGGCTGCACCAAAGGCTGAAGTAGGCTTTACCTGATTGAAATAAAGGCTTAATAAAAATTTTCCGAGGGTAAATAAAACGGTTGTCAGAAATGCGCCTTTCCATACAGGTTTCCAGCTGATCAAGACATCAGGGAGCACTTTAAACATTAAAGCAAATAGGAGCATAACCAGACCAAAACCCACTGCAAAGTTGACAAGCTCTACCAGCATATAGGTTTCAAAACCAAAATATTGGGTGATAATCGTATTAAACAGGCTGATCAGAGAAGACAAAATCATGGTGATCATCAAAAGGAATCCCAGAATAAGAATCATTCCTAAAGAATTGGCTCTATCCAGTAAAAATTTTACTAATGCTTTTTTGGGAGCAGCTTCTACTTCCCAAAGTGTATTCAATGAATGCTGAAGCTGAAGAAAAAGCGTTGTAGAACCGAAAACCAATGATCCGACTCCTACAGCTTTCATAAAAATATTCTTTTTGTCAATCAAAGCGCCCGCCAGCATCCCTTCGATACTTTTTGCCACATCAGGACCCATAATACCACTGATCTGCGTGCTGATCTGTCCGCGGATCGCTTCCTCTCCAAAGAAATTTCCAAGCACCCAGATAATAATAATCAATAATCCCGGGATTGAAAAGATAGCATAATAGGCAAGACTCGCTGAATCTTTTGATGCAGAAGAATTGTTCCATTCTGTAAACGTGTCTTTCAGGACCTCCCAGAAAAATTTGGCAGTTTTGATCATATTAAAAAGGATATCCGATGGCAATATTTAAAACAAGATTATCTTTTCTCCAGCTTGGATCTCCGAAGTTAATTTTGTCGAAGGCCCATCTGTCTCCCTTCTGATAATAAGGAACTCTCAGTGGCATGGCCAGATCCAGTCTTAAGATCAGGATAGAAAAATCCAGCCTCAGACCTACTCCGGCTCCCACCGCAATTTCATTTAAAAAATCTTTTGAAAACTTAGCCCCGGGTCTGTTTTCATCGTCATGAAGAAGCCAGATGTTTCCGGCATCTATAAACACAGCAGCATTTAAGAACTTATAAAGATTGGCGCGGTATTCGGCATTTAATTCCAGCTTAACATCTCCGGACTGATCGAAGTAAGAACCTTCCGGTATGGTTCTCGGATCAAAGCTTCCCGGTCCCAATGTTCTTGCACGGAATGCTCTGATACTGTTACTTCCTCCTGAGAAAAACTGCTTGGAGAAAGGAATAAATTCTGAATTCCCGTATGGATAAGCAATTCCTCCGATAAATCTCGTTGCCAGTGAAGACTTTTCACTAAACTTATGATAGAACCTGAAATCATTTTCAATTTTTACATACTGGCTGAAAGGAATACCAAATATTTTCTTCTCTTTATCTTTTTTTACATCAGCACCCGTAACCAGCTCCGTAATATTTCCTGCCAGATCAAGCATCCCTTTATAGTAAATGGTATTGGTCTTAGGCAGCATGGTATTGGTATAAGTGTAAGAATAAGTAGGACCAAAAATGAGCTGCTTATCTACAACCCGCTGCATAGCAGGATTGCTGGCAGACTTAATATGATATTCTTCTGTAACATTTGCCGGAGAAACCAATGTAATATCAATCACTTTCAGATCATGCTCCTTCCTTGCATTTTCTTTCCATAAATATCCGAATGACCCTGTGAAATTATTAAGCGTGTAATACTGTGTTCTGTTTTGGAATTCATATCCCAATGTGATATTCGTTCTGGGAACAAACTCACTGGATGAATGAAAACGGAACGGTGCTACAATTCTTGGAATTGAAAGCTGTACATTTGTTCCTGCACGGAAAATATTATTGGCATTCTGGGCTCCTCCCATCTGGAAATCAAAAGCGCCGTAGATCGCAGCTTTGAATTGTTCTGCGCCCCTGAAGAAGTTTCGGTGTGTCCAGTTCAGGTTCAGCTCACTTCCTGCATAGTTGGCAGAATTGGTTCTTCCTAATGCTTCCAGACGAAGGGACTGAATTTGTCTCGGAGTTAATAAATAATAGGCGTCAAATTTATGGCTTAGAGAATCAGATACAATGAACTCATTCTTTACAAATTTGAAAACCCCCAGACTGATCAGCCGGTTCAGAGTCAGGTTATGATTGGAACGGTTATACAGATCTCCCTGTTTGAAATATAAGGCTCTGTCAAAAATCTTTGGTTTGAATTTATGCTGTGGATCAATTACATATATATCATCGAAAGCATATTTTGAAAGAGAGTCTTTATTCATCGGGATGCTGTATTTTCCATCTTTTACATCCTGAATGTTGTAGTTGGGAAATACAATCACTTTGTCAATACTGAATTGCTGAGTCGCTAAATTCGGAGTATTGTCTTTCAGTTTTACGTTAAGTTCAACCTTATGATTTTTGCTTACCGTGCTGTCTGCCTGTACGATAATATTATCCGGATGAAAATAATAAAAACCTCTTTCCTTTAACCTGT
Organism: Chryseobacterium sp.; assembly: GCF_041914225.1. GTDB lineage: Bacteria > Bacteroidota > Bacteroidia > Flavobacteriales > Weeksellaceae > Chryseobacterium. Next base: position 32,487 of record NZ_JAYSDT010000027.1, on the reverse strand, counting down.
TATCAATTCTTTCTCTTTCCGCCTTAATGACATCAAGGTCAAAAGGTCTGCCGTCTTTGAGAAGGGTTTTATCAGCAAAGCTCTGGATTTCCTGATTAACCAGTGTAGAGTCCTTCTGAAACTTTACTCCATCAATAAGGTATCTTGAACCTGGCCTTAGCGTATAAATAACCTTAGCTTTTTTATGTTTTGAAACCGTATCATAAGTAGCTTTAGCATTAAAATACCCTTTGTTTTCAGAATAATTTTCAATAATATCTTTATTGAATTCTCTGTCTACATCACCTAATAAAACTGGTTTTTCGCCCACTTTATATTTAAGCCAGTAATTAAAACCTTTGTCTTTTTTAGGCTCTTTGGCTATGTTATAGAAATACAGTTTTGGGCGCATTCCTAAAAATGTAGAATTGGGTTTGGGGGTGAGATTGGCTTCCAGTGCAGACTGCAATTCTTTTTTTTCTTTTTTTGAAATCGTATCGTTTTCAATCTTTACTTCAGCTCCTGTGTAGAGCATCTGGCCTTCTTTCAAAAACCTGGTATTGCTGCACGAAATCACCGTTGATGCCATCCCGGAAACCAACAGGTACTTACAATATATATGGAACTTATTACTCATTATTTAAATTCTACCACTTGGTTATTTTGATTCTTTTTCGGTTTTTTCTCTTTGGATTTCTGGAAAATCTCCCGGAATTTGTCATAATCCAATGTAATAATGAATCCGACTCCGGTTTCTATGATCTGCCCCTGAAGAGCCACCTGGTATTCATCCTTGCGATAAGCACGAAGCATATATCTTCCGTCTTTGGAAAGACTGTAATCTACAGAAACATTCCCTGCAATATTGGTCATATTTTCATTCTGACGGGCCTGGCCTTCCAGCCCGAAGTTGCTTCCCACCGTTACTTTCAATCGGTCATTCAAGAGTTTTTTACTGATATCCACATTCAAATCGGTTCTCGTATTTTTCTCCCCGCTGGAATAATCTTCTGAAGAATCAAGACCAAAATTAAGATCTACTCCTTTAATCAGACCTGCCGCAAGATTATTCAATTGCTGAGAAAGGATTTTACTCACACTCTGTCTTGCCATGGTCTCCGCAGACATTCCTGCTCCGCTTTCAAATGGATTCTCCCCTATGAAACGGTTCAGAAGCAATAAGGCAAATACCTGCTTATTCAGTTCTGATTCCTGGGTTCTGACCTGAGCGAGTTTCTGGTCAATAATATCTTTTACATTCGTGGATACGGCATTATTTTTTTCATCCGTAGTAATATCGAAAGTGAGCTGAGGTTTCAGAAGTTCACCTTTCATCTTCAATAATGCATTGAAAGGTACCCTTTGCTTAAACTGATTGATTGTAGAGGCACTTTCTCCACTGATCTGCTGTTCTACAAGGTCAATAGGTGGTGCTTCAGTTTTGTAAACCGCTGTAATATCCATCTGGGCCATGGTAGGTTCACCGGTCCAGGTAATAGTACTTCCTTTCTGGATATCAAATTTACGTTTCAGGAAGCTTACAGAGAGATCATAGCTTCCTTTGTCCACTTCATATACTCCTACCAATGTGGTTTTTCCTGACGGATCTATTCCTCCGGTTAATTCTGCCTCACCCTGAAGCTGTACAAAATCACCATTGGCTTTATCAATAATTAATGAAAGTTTTGCTTCTTTGCTTACTTCAATATTGACACTTACGTCCATCCCTTTGATGCGGCTCTGCGCAGTAAGGGTATCTGCTTTAATGGTTTTATTCAATACAACCTGATCCTGATCTACAAACTCTACAATGCCGTCTCTTTCCTGTAAAGATGGGCTGGATTGAGGAAGGACGAAAGTGAAATCCGTATTGTCAGCTACGTTCAGTTTTCCGTCTACTTTTGGAAGATCCAGGTTTCCTCGGATATGAAGACCGGCGTCAATAGCGAGAATACCATACATGATTGCATCATTGGATTTTTCCGAATTAACCACTTTAAAGTCTTTGGCATTCACGTTCAGGTTAAACGCAAAATCTCTGTACGTCTGGGTAAGAACCTGCCCATCCACAACAAGTGCGTTACCGTCTTTATCTTTTATTTTGAATCTGTCAAACTCAATTCCACGGCTGGTAAAATCTATTTCATCACTCAGATGTCTGAAATCACTTCCTGTTTTGGCAATTTCCAATCCTGCATCATTGAATTTTACTTTTCCTGAAATATTTGGTTTATCACTGGTTCCTGTAATCTTTAAGTTTCCTGAAAGATATCCTTCGGTATTGGTAATCGCATTCATAGAGAATCCCTGAATGCTCTTCATTTGAAGCTGGTTGATGGCCATATTCAGGTCAAAAGTACTGGATGAAGTATTGTAATCTCCCAGGATTTTTACATCATTGTTATTCCCGGAAAGAGCGATGTCGGCATTTAAAACATTCGGTGAAGCATTGATCACTTTTACGGCGAGGTTTCCGACAGGGCTTCCGTAGACGATTAAATCTGAAATATTCAGGTCGGAAGTGAAAGTCATATTTTTAGTGACATCCCGAAGCTGTGCCGTACCGTTGATAGTCCCTCTTGCAAGAACTGTATCTTTTTTAATAAGTTCCGTAATGGTTTCAATCTTAAAATCTTTCAACGAAATATTTAAAGGGCTGGCAGGGCTGGCACTTTCAGACTGAACAGCAATTTCACTGCTTCCATTGGATAAAATAAAGTTATCCGCCAGAATTCCTTTGCTGCTGATCTGAATTTTATTGTTTTCTGCAACATTCCAGTCAGTATAATTCAGTTTTAGACCATTGGGATTAAGAGAAATTTCGGTAATGTCATTCAAGGATTTTGCGTTTCCTGCAATCAGGAACCGGGTGGCATCCTTTTCATCTTTTGTCGTGACATTGTATCGGATTGTGTTATCTGCAACATCTCCGTCAATACTGATTTTATTTAAAGAAAAGCTTGAGCTTTTTAAAGCCGCAACATTCAGGCTGTACTGCAGCGCCTGATTTTCATTGGTAACTTTTAGAGTTCCTTTTTCAATAGAATTTTCACCATACAATAATCGTGGAATCTGCCCGTCAATTTCAATTTTCTGAGAATCGGCGTCATAGTTTCCTGCTAAATTTATGGTTTCAAAGTCTTTCAGATCCGGAATAAATTTTCAGATCAGGTCATCATTTTTGATTTTGGCCGTAAAGGTAAAGTGCTGCCCCGGATCAATTTTCCGGGTTTTATCCGGTTTCTGGAACTGATAATACTGGTTGACAGTTTGCGTCAAAGCGCCAAAAACCTGGGTGAGCTTATATTTTCCTTTCAGTTCTGCGTCGGCAATCTGAGAATTGAAAATAATATTGGTGGAATCCTGAGTGGATGAAGCCTTCAGATTAACTTCCTGTACAGGATATACTTCTTTGGTATCTGAAAAAGCAAAATCTTTAAGGTTGAGATATCCGTTCAGGTTATTGGGATCTAAGCTGGAGAAATCACCATCAATTTTTCCGGCAATAATCATTGGTTTTTCATAGAAGCCCAGCTTGTTAACATCCAGCTTAATAACTTCTCCGTTCACTTTTACCGTTGGATTTTTTTCGTCATAAACTCCGGAAGCAGTTAGCTGTAAGCTGGCATTGGGATCTTTGGAATCCAAAATAACATGATATGCTCCCTTATTGATCTTTCCGGTAAGGTTCATATTCTGATAACGGTATCCCCTGTAGACAGCAGAAGCAACATACCCCTTTAAATCAGCATTGGCATTCTTAAAATCAAAGCTTTCTCCTTTTGCTGCAATTTGTGCAGTGACAGGGCCAATATCTTTATTCTGGATGATTTTTCCTACCTGTATTCCCTGAAGATTGGCTTTTACATTATACAATTCATGATTTTTTCTCCTCATATCTACCTGTGCGATAATGGCAGCATTTCCGAGAGTAGAGTAGAGGTTAAGATCGGTATTTACTACTTTCGTTGTCCCTTTTGCATTTCCTTTGATGCTGAAATGGGATGGAAGCGAAATATTGGATGGAATTGTATTTTTAGGGACAAGATTGAATATCGTTTTGGCACTGGAAGAAAATTCGCCGATTCTCAGGTCATAATATAACTGATTCGGATTCATCGCATTCCTGATTTTTCCGGACGCCATTACCCTCAGCTGATCCAGACCGGAAACTTTAAGATCCTGAATCAAAAGATCATTGACGCTCCCTTTTACATTAGCATTTACATTAAGAATAGCATTTGGATATTTGTTGAATGGAACTGTATTTCTTAAAGTCGGAACCAGGTTCAGAATATCTGAGAATCCGATTTTTGAATCTTTGATATTGGCTGAAATTTTCACGGCGCCTAAGTTTGAACTCAGCTGATCAATAGAGTTATAGTTTAAAATAACCTCATCACGCAATAATGTCTTTGGGGTTTGCAGATAAAGGTCTTTGAGATAAGCTTCTTTTTCAGCATACACAAAATCCGTATTGAACTTCTGAATATCCAGACCTCTGCCTTCTTTAATCTCTGCAGAATTCACCGTTCCGGCAAAAGTATTATTCTCCATTTTAAAGCTTCTCACCTCCACATTCATTTTTGAAAAATTAAGGTGGTTGAAGTCCATTCCCTGCTTGGTTGGAGCAATGGCAGTGTTATTATAGACTGCTTTTACATCATTCAGGACGAGTTTTCCTAAAAGAAGTTTCATGGCTTTATCCTGATCGGAAGCTTTGGAAACCTCAGGTTCTTTTGTGTTTTTCGGATTGGCATTCTGAGCGGGAAGATAAAGGTTGGCGTTAATATCTGCCCCGGAAAGAAATACATTCGCTACGTTGAAAGCATTATTTTCAAGATCCAGTTTATTGACCTTTGTGCTCAGTTCTTTAAAGATAATTTTTGCAAATGTTTTGGTGTTTTCATCACCGTAATCAATATCGAAATGGGTAAGCTTAATGCCTCTCAATTCAATATTCATCGGCTTTTTTTCATTGAGGGAATCCACTTTTTTCTCTACCTTTTTGGCAACTTCTTCTACAAGGTCCTGCTTTAGCTTTAATTTTAATCCGTCAAGATTAATATCATTGACGGCATAGTTGTTTTTGCTAAGGTCAAAGGTTTTTACCCTCGTATCGAACGATTTAAAATAGAGCTTAATATCATTCTTCGACTGCTGGTCGTTGAAAGTAACACCGATATCTTTTAAATTGATTTTATCAAGGGAAATAATAAAAGGTTTGGAAGGACTTTCTTCCTTATCAGTGGTGGCAAAAGCATCGATGATATAATCAAAATTGAATTTTCCGTCCGGCTTCCGTACCACATTGGCGCGGGCTCCTTCCATATTGACGGATGTAATATCTGCTGTAGAATTAAGAAGTTTTAGCATGTGTAAACCTACATCCAGTTTTTTCACTGCCAGAAGGGTATCTACATCCTGTCCTTTGAGATAGAGGTTTTCCATGACAAGGCTGTTGGGAAACCCGATGTAGACTTTTTCAAGGCTTACCGGGGTTTTGATTTTTTTCTCAAGGTAAACAATGAGTCTGTCTTTAATGAAATTTTGAACGGCAGGAAGTCTTAAGCTTAATATCAACAGGGTAAGAAGAACCAATATTGAAATAAAGGTTATTGCAATACGCCTTAAGAGTTTTGTGGTGTTGATTTTCAGTTTCAAATGCGATGTGGTTTCTAACAAAGATAATAATACTATTTTATTTGGTCTTTGTTGTGGTATCCTTTGCGAATGCAAAAATCCTGCCTTGGCCGTCTTTTTATGGAATTTTAGTTTGTAGTTTTCAAGTGAATAGTTGAGTAGGACGAACCAAGGCAAGAATTGTTATTGTAAAAAACGCCCCCTTTTTATCATTTTTTAATGTTGAAAAGGTTAGTTAGCAAAAATGAAAATTCAAATGTTAGTGTAGTAAAGGGGGCGTGGCATGGTTTATAAGATAGATAATAAATTTTTTTATTCATTTCCGTTTTCCCATTTTACCTCTTCTCCCTGAGGCGCTGCTCCGCCCTGTGCGGTTGTTATAGGAGCAGTTTCCTGGTTGATGTGGTAAATGTAAGCGGCAATTTTTTCAGCATCTCTTCCCGTAATGGTTCCTTCCTTGATGAATGGTCTCATGGTAGGATTGTTGGGAGAACCGTTTTCAAGCATCCAGAAAACATTTTTAAATAAGCTTTTTTCTTTAATATTAATCCAGTGGGTATCGGTAAGGTTAGGACCTATACCTCCTTTTCCTCCGTCTCCGTGGCAGGTAACACAGTTTGTTTTGAAAAGTTCCTGTCCTTCCGCAATATTATCAGCACTGTATTTTGCAGATTCCAGATTGATCTGCGGGGCACTTTTTTCATATTCTTCGATGGAAGCTAACATGGTTTTTACCTCCTTGGTATATTCTACATCCGGGTGGGCATAATCTGTAAAAGAGAAAGCTACCAGATACACCGCGCAGAAGATACATCCGAACCAGAACAGACCGATCCACCACTTCGGAAGAGAGTTGTCAAGCTCTGTAATTCCATCGAAACCATGATCGATAAGGATATCTTTTTCTTCCGTAGCAGTTTGTTTTTTGAAGGCAGAATTCCATAATTTCTGATAATAAGGAATCTTTTTTTCTTCCAGGTATTGCTTTTTCTCCTCTTCTGATAATCTGTTGAAACTTTCATTCTCCACCAGATCTCCAATGGAGTTCATGATCAGCAGAAGGATAACAGCGATTAATATCAGTGCCCAGAAAAAAGGAGAAGAAAAATATCCTGAATCTCCGGCGAACATTTCAAAGGCCATGATCGTTAAACCTATCGTTGTTGCGATATATACTGAAATTGGGGTTCTCGTTTTCATTGCATTACAATTTTAAATGTTACTCTACACTTGCGGTTTGTACCTGTGTTGTTTTAATATCTGTACCTAATCTCTGCAGGTATGCGATCATTGCTACAATTTCTCTCTGCTCAAGCGGTACATAGGCAGATCCTTTTGCTGTTTTTTCTTTGGTCATCTGATCTTTTACATCGGTAGCTTCAGAGTAGATTCTCTTTACAATTGCTTTTGACTGGTTGTCTGCCCATTGGTTAGCAGAATCGATCTGAGCTTTTGTATAAGGAACGTCGAAAGCATTTTTCATCAGCTTCATTTTATCCACCATCTGGGTTCTGTCCAGTTTATTGGTAATCAGCCATGGGAAACGGGGCATGATAGAACCTGCAGATGTAATTCTTGGGTTATACATGTGCTTGAAGTGCCATGAATCCGGGTTTCTGCCTCCTTCTCTGTGAAGATCCGGCCCTGTTCTCTTAGATCCCCATAAAAATGGCCTGTCATATATGAATTCTCCTGCTTTGGAATATTGTCCGTTTTTTCCTTCAAATCTTACCACTTCATCACGGAATGGTCTGATCATCTGGGAGTGGCAGGCGTTACATCCTTCCCGGATATATAAATCTCTACCTTCCAGTTCCAGGGGAGTATAAGGCTTCACTGCGGTAATGGTCGGAACGCTTTGCTTAAGGGATAGTGTCGGAACAATTTCCACCAGTCCGCCAATAGCTACCGTAATGAAAGCTAAGACTGATAGGAGAGTAGGCGTTCTTTCCAGCCAAAGGTGTACACCTTCACCTTCTTTTCTGCCGCTTCCGATATTGGCCAGTGCAGGTGCTTCCGCCGGAACTTCTCTCTGGAATGAACCTGTTTTAATCGTTTTAATCGCATTTACAACCATCAGAACAGCTCCTGAAATATAGAACAGTCCTCCTAAGAATCTCATTTTATAGTAAGGAATAACAGCGGTTACGGTATCCAGCCAGTTTTTCCATAACAGTGTGCCGTCCGGGTTGAACTGTTTCCACATCAATCCCTGTGTGAACCCTGAAATATACATGGGTACGGCATAGAAGATAATTCCTAATGTTCCCAGCCAGAAATGCCAGTTGGCTAATTTTACAGACCAGAGTTTTGTTCTCCACATGATCGGGATCAGGTAATAAACAATTCCGAATGCCATGAAACCATTCCACCCAAGTGCACCAATGTGTACGTGTCCGATTACCCAGTCGGTATAGTGACCAATTTTATTTAATGATTTTGTTGCTAGCAGAGGTCCTTCGAAAGTAGCCATACCATAGCAGGTAACGGCAACCACAAAGAATTTCAGAATAGGATTTTCTCTTACTTTGTCCCATGCCCCTCTTAACGTAAGAAGACCATTCAGCATTCCTCCCCATGATGGTGCAATAAGCATAATGGAGAATCCGGTTCCTACGGCTTGAGCCCATGCCGGCAAAGCTGTATATTGCAGGTGGTGAGGCCCGGCCCAAAGGTATACAAAGATCAGCGACCAGAAGTGAATAATGGATAATTTGTATGAGAATACCGGCCGCTGAGCTGCTTTTGGCATAAAATAATACATCAGACCTAATACAGGAGTGGTTAATACGAATGCTACCGCATTATGCCCGTACCACCATTGTACTAATGCATCTTTTACTCCTGCATATACAGAATAGGATTTCCAACTTGTGAAAGATAACGGAACTTCAAGGTTATTGAAGATATGAAGCATGGCTACAGCAATCCAGGTTGCCATATAAAACCATATTGCTACATATAAATGTCTCACTCTTCTTTTAGCAATAGTTCCGAACATATTGATTCCGAAAATGATCCATGAGAATGCAATTAAGATGTCAATAGGCCATTCATGCTCGGCATATTCTTTAGAAGTATTGATTCCCATAAGGAATGTAATCACTACACTTACAATCATCAGCTGCCATGACCAGAAGTGAATCCAGGAAAGGGTATCACTGTACATTCTGGTTTTAAGAAGCCTCTGCATACTGTAGTAGGCACCACAGAAAAAGGAGTTACATACGAAAGCAAAAATTACAGCACTGGTATGAAGCATTCTGATTCTTCCGAATCCCATAGCCCCCTGTGTATTGATCAGCCCCTGAATATTACCCGAAGCCAGACTTTTAATAGTTGTATCATCCGTACCGAATAAAAATTCAGGCAATTCAGGATAAAAAAGCATCAATGCAGCTGTAAGCCCCAGCAGAAATCCTACAAGTCCGAATGCGATAGTCGCATAGAGGAATGCTCTGACAATAGTATTGTCATAATTAAATTTTTGCGTCTCCATAAATTCCAATAGTGTTTACCGAAGTGATATTTCCTCTGAAAAAGGTTTGTTTTTTAACCTTTTTATATGTTAAAAGTAAATATCATGTAACGTGTATAATGTTTTGCCAAAGGTATTTATTAACTTTGTTGAAGGCTAATAGATAATCTTCTAAAATATACCGAAAACTACTAAAACAGAAACGATGAAAGTATGTGGGCAAAATATCAGGAAAATACGTAGGAGTAAAGACCTTACGCAGGAGTATATGGCCTTTGAAATGGGAATTTCCCAAAAGGCTTATTCCGATATTGAAAATTCCAAGGTGAAGATCAATCTGGAAATACTGACTAAAATCTCTGATATTTTAGATATCAGGCCATCCGATATCTGCAGTATTTCGCATAAGTGCGGAACGGACGGTTTTGAAGATAAATACCAAAGCCTTCTGGAATATATGAAACAGAATAATATATCAATTCCCAAAGAATTTCTATAAGCTGTAATACTTCTGTTATATTAACTTTTCGAATTATAAAACAATGATCTCCCCGGACAGAGGGAGATCATATTTTTTTTGCGAACAAAAAAGACTGTGTTTCTAGCATGCCTGATGATCATGGCATTGATGAGGGAACAAATGTTTGGTTTTTCAAATTTATTATAATCAATACAGTATTAATAAATAATTATGTAGAAAAAAATTCACATAATTGTGGATAAATATTTACAATAAATTTAATTTTGTATAATATATTTGCCTTAAATATAATGCTGGCCCTCTGAATGAAGCATCTCTACTTTATTTCACTTCTATTTTTTTTATGTGTCAACGGCCAAAGCTATACGAACCAGTGGTATACTATGGACAATGGTCTGCCTCAAAACAGCATCAAAGACATTGTAAAAGACAAATATGGTTTTATCTGGCTGTCTATGGAGGGAAGGATCCTGAGATATGACGGGAGTAACTTTGTACAGTATAACAATTTTAAACTTAAAAATTTAAGTTTTGGAGATTTCTATGGCAATATAAAAAAAGACAGCATTTCCGTTTTCAATATTTCTGAAAAAAAAGCTCTTCTGATTTCCCGCCGGAGACCGGACATTATAGCTGCCGATAATGCATTTGGGCATGGGGGCGTTTTGAAAAATAAAGTATATAAAAGAATTGTAAGGAATACTCTTACGGCCAGGTATATTTCTTATTATATCAATTCCTATTATGTTCAGCTGGATGAAGGGACCTATTACTTTGAAGATAATAATATTGTTTACGTTGATAGAAAAAGCAAGAAAATAACTATTGTTACTGGTGGTTTTTCTTATGACCGGTTGAAAAAAATGTTTGTTCATGGCGAATCTGTATTCATTAGTGATCCGGCCCGTAAGAAAATAACCCGGTTATACAGAGGAACATTGTCAGAGATGGAAGCCGATTCTACTTATACAGATCCGGAAACGAGAATGTACTGGCAGCAAATTTCCGGACAGGTTTTTATCATTGATCGTGGCAAGATATACAGAAGCGAATTCTCAGCAGGTAAGCTAAAACTCACTTTTTTACTGGAGTATAAGGATATTGATAAAGACATCTCCGGAGCTATATTTTATGATGAGACAGCAAGGAAACTTTATATCGGAAGTTCTATTAATGGATTGAAGATTCTGAGCATGTCAGATTTCTCGGTTTCCAGGAAAAATATACCCTATCAGGATGAGGTTTGCTATGCAGCAATTTCTTATGGGGACAATTCTGTTCTGACACAGGAAGGAATAAAATATTCCCGTAATACTTCAGAGAGGGTATTTTTTGCTCCTCAGTCCTATGATAAGAGGCATATATTTGAGGATAATGCGGGGAATCTTGTATATCGGGAAAATAATTCCATTCATATAAGATATAAAAATACCGGATTTTCAAAATATGATTCCATTTCTTTTCAAGATAAAGAGATTGATGGCCTTTATAAAAACGGGAATCTTTACAGTGCATCCATAGTAGATAAAAATAAGTTTTATCTGTATCTGTTTGCTCAGGATAATTTTAGAAAAACTGAAAAGATTATTCTGTGTGAAGATAATATAGATGCTGTTTTCAGATATAATAAAGACCTGCTTTATCTGGGAAGCAGCGGAGGAATTTATGTATACTCTTTTTCCCGGAACAAAATCATAAAGCAGATAGGAAAAGGTCTTCCTGTAAAACAAATCATCAGAACAAAAGACGGAAATATCTGGTTCACCACTTACAGCAGAGGGATTTATTTAATGAAAGATCAGGCAGCAGTCAGAATCCCTTCCGATAAAAATGATTTTCTGGCCAATGCTCATTATCTGTTGGAAGATCAAAAGTCCAATTTATGGATATCTTCAGATAACGGGTTGTTCATGATTAATAAAAATGATCTCCTGCAGTACATGAAGACGCCTCGGGGTGCGGTCACTTATTACCGGTATACTAAAAAACACGGCCTTTTGAATAATGAATTCAATGGAAGTGCAAACCCTTGTGCCCATGTGCTGAAGGACGGACAATTTGTATTTCCGTCTATGGAAGGATTTGTATTTTTTAATCCCGCAAATATCAGAGTTTATTATCCGGACAGTAAAGATATTTATTTGGAAAGAGCAAGGGTAAAAGGAAAAATGATTCAGCTGAAGGATAAACTCTTGCTGGAATGCGGATATAAAAATGCGGAACTTTATATAGATATTCCTTATTATTCCGACCTTGACAATATCTATCTTCAGGCCAGGCTTTCAGGAAGTGAAGACAGTCGATGGATCAATATCAAAAGTGATAGGATATTCCGGTTAGCCAATGTAGAACCCGGAACTTACAATCTCATCGTCCGGTTTTTATCTTCCGAAACCGGAAAATTCATATATAAAACACTTCCGGTAGAGGTTGAGGCATATTTTTATCAGACACTGTTCTTTAAAATCCTGATGGCAGGGATTATCATTTTCGTCATTCTGGTGATCGTGCAGATCAGGACCAATTTTTTAAGGCTGAAAAATAAAGTGCTGAAAAATACCCTGGACCACAAAGACAAGCAACTGCTGGAAACCAATAACAAACTTAAAAACGAATCCGATTATCAGAAAAAACTGGTGGAAAGTATCAGCCATGATATTACAACCCCTGTAAAATTTATTGCACTTCTTTCACAGGAGCTCAACCAGTCTGAAGATCCGAAAACACAGAAAAAATACTTTGACAGCATTTACAAAACCTCAGAGCAGCTTTATAAATTTACATTAAGCCTTAAAGAATATACGGAACTCTATAAACAGGAAAACACAGAGAACGAAGAATATTCTATCTATGATCTTATTGAAACCAAAAGGCTGTTATTTGAAGAAATTGCAGCTCGGAAAAAAACATTTATCTATAATTTTTGTGATCATCAGCTGAAGAGTAAATTTAATAAAAACATTCTCCTTGCAGTCTTCCACAATATCATTGATAATGCAGTGAAAAATACTTCAGACGGAGAAATTACCATTACATCAGCCTCTGCGGAATCCCATATAGAAATCAATATTGCAGATACCGGAACCGGGATGTCTGATGAGCAAATGGCCTATTATTCCGGACTGTTTAAGAAAAACGGGAATGAACATATGATTTTTAAAAATTACGGTTTAGGGCTTCATATGGTTGTTCAGTTGGTAAGAAAAATACATTCCGAAATGACTTTCCATAAAAATACTCCGAGAGGAACCCTCATTAAAATCCTTATTAAAATATGACAAAAAAAATACTCATTGCCGATGACCACCATGTGGTAAGAATCGGGACGGCTTTAATTCTGGAGAAGAACTTTAATCACTTTGAGATAGATTTTGCCGAAACCTATGGAGAAGCAAAACAAAAAATTGAATCTGAAAAATATGATCTGGTTATTCTTGATATTGAACTTCCCGGGAGCATTCTCAAATCAATGGTCAAAGAAATTAAAACCATCTCTCCGGAATCCCTTATTTTGATCTTCACTTCCTATAAAGAAAATATTGCGCTGCAATATATTGAAGAAGGGGCGAACGGCTTTCTCAATAAGCAAAGTGACCCTGAAAATTTTGTCAAGGCTGTTGAAGCAATCTTTAAAGACGGATATTATTATACTTCTGAGATGATGAATGAGATTTTGAAAGGGAACCAAAGGAAAAAAGCCATTGAAAATCTGTCAGAGAGAGAACTGCAGGTTTTTAATCTTCTGGCCAAAGGAAACGGTAACCTTGAAATTGCTAATGCTCTTAATATCGAAGAATCTACCGTAGGAACCTACAAAAGAAGAGTCTACCAGAAATTAAAAATATCCAACCTTGTTGAGCTGCTGGAAATTTACAGCGAAATTCATTAGAGCAATTTCCGTAAAGTCATAATATCACTACGTTTTTGTGGAAAAATAAGTAAATAACGTAAGGTGTTGGAAGATATTCCAAGCCTTGATTTGCGAAAATGTATTTGTCTATGAAAAAAAAGATGTTTTTTATTATCCTGCTGGCAGGTTTAAATTATTCCCTTATCTCATTAAATGCACAAACAGGCAATGTAGGAATTAATACAGCTGCTCCTGCCAATACGCTTACTGTAAACGGAAATACTTCCATTGGTTCCGGTTATACGGGCGTTGTTGCTCCCACCAATGGAACAATTATAGAAGGAGACGTGGGTATCGGAACTTCTGCACCTGCTGCTAAGCTGGATATTATCGGTAAGATAAAAATTACTGACGGTTCACAGGGAGCTGGAAAAATATTGGGTTCTGATGCTAATGGATTGGCAACATGGCAGCCTGCACCAGGCTCTATACTGATTACAGGGAACAATAATCAGACTCCTAATTTTTCTATTATTACCCCTCCAACAACAGAATTTATTGCAGACTGTCCTGTAACGCTAAACAAAGGATTATATACATTGTATTATTATGTACAATTTGATTATTTTATTCCGGGAACCACCACTGCAAGGCCTATAGATCCTACCAGTGGATCTACAGTTGCAGCTACTTTCCCGAGATTTATCTATTTTAATTTTATTACCAGTTCAGGATCGGCAAGCTTTCCAAGTTATCCTGCATTTGGAGGGAATGAAGGACCTCATATAGTTCCTTCTATAAGTGCTCATCAGGTTGCAGCCAAAATAAGCCAGCTTGTTGTTGTAGATCAGGATAATACGGTTATACGTCCAAGATATTGGAATATTCCTGCATATGGGAGAGTTTCAAATATAGGGCCGATTATTGCTGTGAAAATGTAATTAAAAATATCCAATCTTTGAGCTGCTGAAAATTTACAGCGAAATTCATTAGAGCTATTTCCTAAAGTCATAATATCACTACCGTTTTGTGGAAAAATACGTACAGGATCGGTTCTTTATTTACTCATTTTTCGCAGTAGGTTAGTGCTTCAATAAATTTTAAAAACAATTTCAATGAAAAAGATTTATGTTATGACTTTAGGGATTTTTGCAAACTTGGCTGCTGCGCAGGTTGGGGTTAATACTCCAAATCCCCAGGGAATGTTTCATTTAGATGGAAAGAAAAACAATGAGGCATCAGGTCCTGTGAGCCCCGCCAACCAGGCAGATGATGTAGTAATGACAACTGATGGTCGCGTAGGCATCGGGAATAACAATCCGGCAGCAAGTTTAGATATAAAAACAGCAGGAACCTTAGCTGCTCCGGTATCAGGAATAAAAATTGCGGATGGAGCACAAAATGATAACTATGTTCTGACTTCTGATGCCAATGGTAACGGTTTATGGAAGCCTGTGAGACTTACTGTGGTAAGAGGTACCAATGGACCTGGAGTAGATATTCCTTTTACATTTACCAACGCATTCAGTTATACAGGCTCTTACATTGATTTACCACCCGGGAAATGGCTGGTGACTGTACAACAGCTTATTATTCCTGCCGGAGCTGCATTAATCAGTGATCAGTGGATGTGGCTAAGGACAAGCTTTTCAGACCAGTCTAGTATTGTACCGGGAGATGTAGCCGATATTTCAGGAGATATTTCCCAGGCTCCGGTTTTGGTAAGCGGGCTTATTCAGGGGCCTGCGGCAACGCTTACAAGATTTTCTATTATTCAGGGAAGTCTGGTGATTAACAATGCTTCCGGTGCTGTAAAAAGATATAAATACATAGCAGGAAATAATGTAATTGGAGGTGCACAGACAACTGCTACCTATTTTCAGGGATTTGGAGGAAACTTTTCCGAAAATATTATTTATGCAGTGCCAACAAACTAAACGACAATTATTAGGATTAAGCTCTTAAGAGAGAAAGATCAGTGATTTTATATTAGTGTTCAGATAAACCTTGTCAGATTGATGAGGTTTTTTCTTGTACACTCCATTGTCAATTGCCAATTTCGCCCATGGAATGTGAATTTCTCTGAAAAGTTTTTATATATTTAGCGACCGAATAATTCATTCAATGAGCAACGAAAATAAAACAGGACAAAACGAGACTTTAGTTAGAGGATTAACAAACCGACATATACAATTAATTGCCCTTGGAGGTGCCATCGGAACCGGGTTATTCCTGGGAATCGGGCCGGCTGCAGTACTGGCTGGACCATCCGTGATTTTAGGCTATGCTTTGGCAGGTATCATCGCCTTTTTTATTATGCGTCAGCTTGGTGAAATGGTAGTTCAGGAACCCGTATCGGGAAGTTTTAGCTACTTCGCTTACAAATATTGGGGAAATTTTCCAGGATTTGCTTCCGGTTGGAACTACTGGATTCTCTATATTCTGGTGAGTATGGCCGAACTTACAGCTATCGGACACTATATTCACTTCTGGTGGCCGGAGATTCCGCTCTGGGTGTCCAGTTTATTCTTTTTTGTAGTCATCAATGCGCTTAATTTAGCTTCTGTAAAGGTGTATGGAGAAACAGAGTTCTGGTTTTCCATCATCAAAGTAGTGGCTATTATTGCGATGATTATTTTTGGTGTATATCTTCTGATAAGCGGTACAGGAGGAGAAAAAGCAAGCATTACCAATTTATGGAATGACGGAGGATTCTTCCCGAAAGGATTATTTAATAAAACAGAAAGCGGATATTCAGGATTATTTGCAGCAATGGCGATGATAATGTTCTCTTTCGGAGGACTGGAGCTTATTGGGATTACTGCTGCTGAGGCAAAAAATCCGGAAAAAACGATTCCGCAGGCAACCAATCAGGTGATTTACAGAATTCTTATTTTCTATGTAGGAGCGTTAGTAATCTTATTTTCTTTAAGTCCGTGGAGAGATATTACAGAAGGCTCCAGCCCGTTCGTAATGGTATTTCAAAATCTGAATGGTCTTGAGTTCAGTCTTTTTGGGAAAGTAATTCAGTTCAATACCTTGATTGCGAATGTCCTTAATCTGATTGTTTTAACAGCTGCTTTGTCAGTGTACAACAGCAGTGTTTACAGCAACAGCAGAATGCTTTTCGGATTGGCTCAACAGGGGAATGCCCCGAAATTCCTGAAAAAGTTGAATAAAAATGCTGTACCGATCAACGCAATTATTGTATCGTCATGCTTTGCAGGAATCTGTATTATCATCAATAAATTAGTCCCTGAAAAAGCTTTTGAATATTTAATGGCTCTGGTTGTATCTACGTTGATTATCAACTGGCTGATGATATGCTACACCCATCTGAAGTTTAAAAAAACAATAAGCGCAGAAGGAATCTATTCAAAATTCCCATCCATTTTTTACCCGGTATCGAACTATATCTGCATTGCATTTCTGGTTTTGATTTTAGGATTAATGAGTATTACAGGAATGGAAATTCAGGTGATTCTGATTCCGGTCTGGCTGGGCTTTTTATTTGTGATGTATAAATTATACAAACCGAATTAGGAATTAAAACAATATTTGAAAAGGTGGAAATCATTTGATTTTCACCTTTTTTGTTTGTAATTAGCAGTAAAAATGATCTTTTAAGAGAACTGCAGATAAGAACAATTCGGAGGAATATCATAGTTTTTCCAACTTATTTTTTGTACATTAGTAAGAGGTTATATTTCAAATTAAGGTGAAAATTGTAATCTGTTTGAAATTCCTGCGGATAAGCCGAAAACCGTTACAAAAAAGTAGGCAGAACCAAAAAAGACACCTATGGCCAATTTATTTCAAACCCTTACCAACACTGTAAAACATTGGTACATCCCGCTAATCTTCGGAATTCTGTTTCTGATCTTCGGTTTTTATGTATTCAGTGTACCTCTTGCCACGTATGTTACACTTTCTATTTTTTTCAGTGTTTCATTCTTATTTTCAGGCATTACTGAAATATTCTTTTCCTTACAGAACAGCAAATCCCTGCAGGGCTGGGGCTGGTTTCTTGTGAGCGGACTATTAACAACTGCAATAGGAATTTACCTTATTGCAAATCCACAGATTTCTATGGCAGTACTTCCGTTTGTTATCGGATTTACTTTGCTGTTCCGTTCTTTCCAGCTGTTAGGCTTTGCATTTGACCTGAAAAGCATGAGGATAATGAGCTGGGGAAATGTGGCTCTTGCCAGCGCAGGAGGTATTATATTTTCCCTGTTGCTGATATTCAATCCGGTGTTTACAGGTATCTCATTAGTAACACTTACCGGTGTTTCCTTTATATTCATGGGAATTGCTTCCATTATGCTGGCTCTGGATTTAAGAAAGATAAAAAAGATTCCGGGGAAGGTAAGCCAGGAATTAAGAGACAGGATCAGGTCAATACAGGAAGAGATTGAGGAACTTAAAAAATAGTAACGTATTATTTCAATATAGAGACCTTGTGAAAGGTCTTTTTTTGACCAGAATAAAAAATGTTAAAGTTCCAGAATCCATTTCTGAAGTTCCACCTCCTGCGGGAGTTTCAACTTCTTTTTAAGTCTGTATCTTTTGGTTTCTACTCCCCGTAAGCTGATGTTTTCATATTGGCAGATTTCTTTATTGGTAAGGTTTAATCTGATATAGGCACTGAATTTTATATCATGCTCTGTAAGCTCAGGCGTATGTGCAATCAGCTTTTCGTAGAATTCAGGATATACTTCTTTGAAGCGGATCAGAAATAATGGACTTCTGCTTTCCATCAATTGAATGATTTCTTCAAAGGAGTCATTTACTTTTAATTTAAGAACATCCGTTTCCTGGATCTTTTTTTCAATTATTTTATTTTTTTTGAGTTCCTTTTTAATATAGATTTTTCTTATAAAATAGAATAATATCAAAAATACAGCTATAATCGCCAGCGCTACCACATAAAATGTTTTTCTTTCTTTTTCTTTTTCCTCATGTTTTAATTCAATCAGCTTATTCACAGCAAGGTTTACAGCTTCTCTTTCATTTTTGTTTAGACTGTCACGAAGGGTCGTGTACTGTCTTAAATAGGCATTAGACTTTTCAATTTCATTCAGAGATTTGTAAACACTGGAAATGGTATCATAAGCGGTAAGTAATGCCGTTTTATTTTTTGTTTTCTTGAAGAAATCAATTGTTTTTAAATAATATTCTAATGCCTTCTTTTGATCTCCTTTCACGTTATAAAGATCACCGTAGCTAAATAATGCGATTCCTTTTTCAGTTCCTCTTGCTGTACTGAAGTTAAGCAGGGCCTTATTCATATAGTATTCTGCTGAATCTAAATGAATTTTCTTTGCAATAAAGCCATCAGCAATCCTTGTATAAGTGAGTGTACCGGGGTTGACAGCCAGCATTTTTTTCTCTATATGCTGTAAAGAATCCTGATTTTTTGTCCTTACAAAATTCGTACGCTTCCATGTATAATTATAGAATAGAATAACTTTTCTCTGACGTTCGTTAGTAAGCTTTTTAATATAATATTCTGCTTTGTTGAATGCAGCATTGGATTGCTCTAATAATCCGAGTTGAGTATAGTTTTTACCATACTCATTGTACAGATTTCCTATCAGAAGAGGAGAACTGATATTTTTAAGTTCCTTTTTAGCTTTATCAAGATATTCCAGGCTTTCTTTGTACCTGCTGAAATTGCATAATATACCGCCAATATTCGTATATGTCATAATGATTCCTTTGGTGTCACCACTTTGTTCATACTGGGCAAGCATTTTGGTATTAAATTTTAAGGCACCTTCAAAATCACCTCTGCTTTTATATTCCCATGTTGTTTTTATAGGTTCGGGCTGAAAGGAGTAGTCCTGAGCATCATAAAATATGGAGTAAAAAAAGAGAATCAGGTATAGTGATTTAATTCTAAAATTTGGGAACATATTTTTTAAAATTATTAAAGCAAAAATAACTTTTTTATGAATATGATTAAAAATTTAATTAATTACAGTGTATTCTTTGACGGTAGAATGTGAAAATATACTTCAAAAATACTCCAGTTGATATATAAGATACTGTTTTTTAATTCATTGCATTGTGAAGTATATTTGATGTAATGTTATGAATAGATAATAAGGATATATTTATAACGAATTAATTTTTTTTTCATTCTTTCATTCTTTCACGTTTGAAAATGTTTGTGTTTATGGCAGGGATATTCATGATCCCTGCTTTTTTAAATGATACATAGAATAACGTTATAAGACATTTATATTTTCCCTTATCATCCTTAAAACTGCTTCTGAAAAGCTAATAATTCACTTTTTATGTTTACTTCAAAGTTACTTCATTTTGTTTATAATTATTTGTAATTCAATATGTTGTATGTTGACGTGTGTTTGATGTAGGATTTTTTTTGTTTGCAGGCAGTAAGTTTGCATCATCTAATTCGAACATTGAAAAACTTCAGACCGGTCATGTTTTTCATTACGATTCTAAATACACACAAGAAAAAAATTTAAACATCAAACCATTTTTAAACGTAAACAAATGAAAAAAATAATTATTTCATCAGGAATCCTTTTCTATAATTTAGTTTTTGCCCAGGTAGGTGTAAATACTCCGAATCCTCAGGGAACTTTCCATGTAGATGGCGCAAAAGATAATGTTTCAACAGGAGTTCCGACGGTGGCCCAGCAGTCTAATGATTTTGTGGTGCTCAGCAATGGTAACGTAGGGGCAGGAACAGTAAATCCTACAAACAAACTTGATATCCGTTCTACCACGAACGGAGCGTTAAAAATTGTTGATGGTACACAAGGTAATGCCAAAGTTCTTACATCTGATGCTAATGGTGTTGCTACCTGGAGAGATCTTCCTGTAACGAATATCTATAACTCAAACGGGACGCTTACAGGATCCCGTACAGTGGCTCAGGGAAATAATTCTTTGGCATTTACAAGTACTGCCACTACAGGGACCAATCATTTTTCAGTAAATGGAAGTACATTTTCGGTAGATGCCGTTAACAACAGAATCGGTATAGGAACAACAACTCCTAAGAATATGCTGGATCTAGGAACTGGTAACGGAAAAAAATTGGCATTATGGAACAGCACTGCAGGAGATGACTTTTACGGATTGGGAAATGCAGCCAATGTTTTACAATTATTTGCAGGTGCTACAGCTTCAGGAGATCCATTAATGACTTTGAATAAAAACGGTAGAGTAGGCATTGGTACTATAGCTCCCACAAATGTACTGGATGTTCGTTCTGCAACCAGCGGTGCATTAAAAATTGTAGATGGAACACAGGGAGCCAATAAAATATTAACTTCTGATGCCAATGGAGTGGCAACATGGCAGAGAGCCGCATCAAATGTTGCTGTAGGGTCTTTAGGTGTAGGGTATGATGTCCCTTTTTCTCAATTTTCTGATTACAGATACACAGGCTCATCCATTGCATTACCGCCCGGGAAATGGATGGTTACCATTTCATTGCTAATTGTGCCAAGCGGTACGTTCACAGTAGATGACTGGATGTTTGTAAGAAGTACTTTCTCAGAAACAAATCTGACAACAGTTGGACAGACCGGCGTGCAGTCCCCTGACGTTATAAGGCCCACATTAATGAGTTTTCAATTGGCTGGGCCATACAATGGAGGCCAAAAATATAATGTAGCTACAGGAACCATACAAATCAATAATACATCTGGAGCAATTAAAACTTACAGATACATTGTAGGGAATACTCAAGCCAGTGGTAGTGTAACGGGAGCTAAATTATCTGGAGTGGGAGGATCGTGGTCTGAAAATGCAATTTATGCAGTTGCTGTTAATTAATAATAAAAAGTATATAAAATCCAATATAAATATTTCAGGCCACAGGGGATGAAAAGAAAACCTATATCAACAAACAGGCTGTTGGGGATTATTACTATCTCAATGATGACGCTTTTAGTTCCCCTGGTGGCTATGGTTTTTATAAATACCAGTGCATCTCTGCTTTGCATTTCGGTTTTTTTAATCCTCCTTGAAATTGAATTCCTTTTTCTTTGTTTCATTCCAAATTGGAAACTGCTTATTCTTTTAAAGAGAAATATCCCAGATAAACAGCTTAGGCTCACTCATTTTTTAGCCGCAATTCCCTTTTTTCTCGTAGGAGGATATGCAACACTGTGGTCTGCATCAAAGATTTATCTGGAAACAAATGCTATATCCCGGGATTACAGGGCCGGTATCTTTAAATCTTACTATGAAGGGAAATCGCCGGTTTGGTTTACATACAGTATAGAGAGTGATTATGCCGAATTTACAGCAGAGATTATTTTGAGGTATTTTTTCACAGGCTTATGGGGATTTTTACTGGAATTTGGAATATTGCTGATAACAGTAGCATTTGCTTTTATCATAAGGCCAATCTTTCGGAACACTTAAAAGCAGTGGATTGGAATTTTTGAGTTAAAATAAATAAGTACTCCGGTTAAAATAATATGTTGTGTATATGATTTTTATAATGAATTATTTGTGTTAATTTAATATTGTATTAGGGTGAAAAAGTGTAAATTTGATTGGAAATGTGGCTTTATTTAAATAAAATTTAAAACAATAAATAAAGTAAACATTTTCTTAAAATATCCAAATTACACAATTTTAAATTTAAAAAAATGAAAAAAAACTTAACTCTGGCAATGGTATTCTTTTCTATCATTGCTTTTTCTCAGGTAGGGATCAATACCCCTAATCCTCAAGGTACCCTTCACGTTGATGGTGCAAAAGACAATCCGGCAACCGGTATTCCAACCGACGCGCAACAAGCCAATGATTTTACAGTAACATCTGAAGGTAACGTAGGTATTGGTAATATCACACCATTATCGAATCTCCATATAAAAAACAGGGGAACTGCTACGGGGATCGGTGGCGGGGAAGCTACCAATACCGGATTACTGATAGAAAATCCCATAGCCAATAGTTCCATATTATCAATCTTAAGAACTACAGGAACTAGAGTAAAACAGGCAGTAATGGGTATAAATCCTAATTTTAATGGTAATAACGGGGTATTTATTATCTCCCGTGGCCCTGGAGGAAGTGATTGGGCAATGGATTTAACTACAGGAAATATAGGGATTGCTACTAATTCACCTACTCAAGCAATCGATATTAATGGGGGAGCTCGTATACGTACAATCAATTCTAATGCTGGTACAACAGCCGATAATATTGTGGTAGCCGATGCAGCCGGGGTTTTAAAAGTTGTGTCTGATCTACCTAGAAGGTCTGTTTATAGCACTGCTGCCATCGCATCAGGAGGTAGTGAAACATTGACTATTACAGACCCTAACTTTAGTTTTTCTCAAATAAATATAGTTGCGGGGAATGCTTGTGCCAGAACGATGATTACAACATTTTCAAAATATGGGAATACGCTTAACTATTTAGGAGGGCAAGCAAGAGATATTACAGGACAATTTACTCAATTGGATGCTAACGGTAATAATATCTCTGTTAAGTTTCCAGGCGTTTTGAATTGTGCAGACGGCGGAAACGGGACACAATTTGATTTTGACATTCTTGTAAATGGAAATAATATAACAATAACTAATAGAGGGAATATTGCTAAAACATTTTCTGTTAGGGTTATAAGTAATTTGTAATTATTTGTGTGAAAATTTTTGGACTTTGATAATGTATAGTAGAATTTCAGCAGTGATTGAAGATAAAAAACAAACAAATTTACTGTATATTAATAATAATTTATACAATGCCTTCAGCCGGAACAATAGATTTTACGAATAATGGCGATACAAGCTTACAGTATAAAGTGATACTTACAAGACTTTTTTAGTTTTATAGGATCTAAATTAGTAACAAACTATTCAATAAAAAGACCTCAATGAAAGGTCTTTTTTTATTTGAATACTTATTTAAATTCTTACTAACATAACTTTTGTATCTATAATTGATAAAAGTCATATTAAACGTCATTAATATAGTTTTAATACATGTTAATAAGTGTTAAAATTACGCTTGAAAAAAGCTCAAATGAATAAAAAAATTAATTCCAATAATACCTTGTTTCCGTCATTTCAGAACAGTTCTATCTAGAAAATCAGCGATGTAAAATAAATTCAATATATAAATTTAACTAAAAAATATGAAAAAAAAATTATTTTCGATGGCCTTATTGGTTTCATCTCTTGCTTTTTCACAACAAGCCCAAACATTTTCTGAGGTAACGATACAAGCTTATTCACCTACCTTATACTTAAAAAGAAGTGTGAATGACGGTGGCTTTGTAAGAGGAATTCAAACTCAGTCTCTCAATGGAGATAACGGATGGTTTTTTGGAGATGTACATGGTAGCCAATGGGTAGTTTCTAAGGGAGATTATACAGGCCGAAAGCTTGTTATTAATGACAGTAACGGATACGTCGGAATTGGAACAGATTCTCCTTTAGCTAAACTTGATATTGTTGGAAATATCATAACCGGAGCAGGAGATTCTGTATTGGGAACAAATGCTTTCTCTATACGATATGCTTATGGTTCTATGAACAATTGGGGCGCTTTGCGGAGTTCGAATTCAACTTATATGAGTTTCGGTGTAAAAGCAAATGATTTGAATCCGGGATGGTTATCTAGTACTGGATTACTAAATTTAGAAAAAAGTGCAATTACTCTGGATGAAACTGGATTTAGTTTTCTTACCACTCCAAAGCAGAAAGTGGCATTAAATTCACCAGTTGCAATGAATGAAATAATGAAGATTTCTATTACAGGAAATGCATTATTACAGGGAAAATTTGAAGCAAAAGAATTAAAAGTGACTTTAACTCCTACTGCTGATTTTGTATTTGATGAAAAATATGATCTTCCAAAATTAGAAGAAGTTGAAAAGCACATCAAAGAGAAAAAGCACCTACCCGAAATTGCATCTGCTAAAGTAATGGAAAAAGAAGGTGTAAATGTGGGGGATTTCCAGATTAAACTGTTGCAGAAAATTGAAGAACTTACACTTTATACCATTGAACAAAATAAACAAATTAAACAACTTCAGAAAGAAAATGAAGTTTTGAAAGCTCAATCTGCAAAAATTGAAAAGTTGGAGCAGCAGGTTCAACAGTTTTTATTACAAAAAAAATAATACGAATGAAAAAAAAATTACTTTCAATATTTTCTCTTTTAATTGGTTTTTTCGGTTTTTCTCAAACAGAAGTCTATTTCAAATATGATGAGGCTGGAAACCAAAGATACCGGGGAACTGATATAGCGGGAAAAAAGATTGAAGAAACTCCTTTGAAAGAAACTGCATTGCAGGAACAAGCAAGAACAGCATCTATAGTTCAAGAAATACCTGCTATGGATGAAAAAACATTTTGGAAACAAATAAGACTTTATCCGGTTCCAGTCAATGATTATTTAACCATTGACTGGACTGAAGAAGTAGATGGGCTTATAGAATCTGTTTCTCTATACCAACATAGTACCGTCCATTGGAAATTCCAACAACAAAATATTCCAGAGCTAAATCGTCAGGTTAAAATCAATATGACTGGATACGATTGGGGTGTTTATATCCTGCGCTTCACTTTAAAAGATGGAAGAGTCTTTGGTAGGAACATTACCAAAAGATAATCTTAGAAGAGGTTGTTAAAGATAAGAGTATAGGATTATTATTTTGTGCTCAGGATATTATTTCTAATTATTAAATATCATTATAAATACTAAAAATGAAATTTTTTTCATCATTGATACTGTCGTTGTGTTCGGTGTTGGTTTTTTCACAGACCATACTGTATCAGACAGAAACGGTATCTCGGACGGTTCAGGATCCACAGACGGTGGTAATGGCTCAGGGATTCCATGCTAAAGCAGGGGTTTCAAATTCCTTTGTGGCAAAAATTGGTCCTGCTACGGAAAACTCTGGAGGAGGACCCATTAATTCAAATGCGGGAGCAAGTAATCCAAGCGGAGCAATAGCTCCAGATAAACAGAGTTTTCATGATACAAAAGGAAAAGTGGAGGTCAATGGAGGTGGACAGTTGCAGTTTACCTTACCTATTGCCTTACCTCCAGGTATAAAAACAGTTGCTCCTCAAATAAATCTGGTTTATACCAGTGGTGCCGGTAATGGAATTGCTGGATATGGGTGGAATTTGACAGGGATTACTTCCATTTCCAGAATGGGACGAAACATAGAGAAGGACAAGGAAGTCAAAGAAATAATGATGGATTATTCCGATTATTATAGCTTTAATGGACAAAGATTGATCTTAAAATCTGGTGAATATGGTAAAAACGGAGCAGAATATGTAACCGAAAAATATTCAAATCTTAAAATAAAATCTTTAGGTTCCCGAAATGGATTGCAGGGTCCAATGCTTTTTCATGTCACATTTGAAGATGGCTCTCAGGCCTGGTATGGAGATACGGTACATGACGATCCTGGGCATGCAAGTGCAGGCAGAACCTCCATGGAATACAATATTGTAAAATGGATGGATGTTCAGGGAAATTATATTACTTATGAATATGAAAAAAATGCCTATATAACGTCACAGACAAATAGTGCAGGGGATGTTAGTAAAATTAAATTGATTAAATGGGGAGGAAATGAAAAACTAAATAAACCTCATTTTAACGAAATTCAATTTAACTATAATATTGAGAGAACTGTAAAAGAAATCTCTTATCATCAAGAGTATTATTATAATCAGGATAAACTTCTTAATGAAATTGTTGTTAAAGCCAACTCAAATGCTTTTAAAAGCTATAAGATCGAATATACCAATAATAATACAAGTTATCAGTTTGTTGATACTATTACAGAGATTAACGCAAACGGTGAATCAGCAAATCCTATAAAATTTGATAGAAAATCTGATAATTCTACCATTAAAAGTTCTGAGATTTCTAACAACCTAAATCTAGATAGTAAAAATATTGCAGACTTTGATGGAGATGGATATTTGGACCTTTTAACTTATCAAACTTCGGCAGATGGTTATTATGAATGCTTGCAATATGATGATTATGGGCATTGTGAGAGAGAAGGAGATTATATACAGCCAACAGTAGCGGGAACCTATATTACCTATAACAACTTCTTTGGGCAAAGAAGGTGAGGGTTTCTGATATTAATTTAACAGGTGCTTTGGCAATCAATGCAACATTGGTTAATGATAAAATGAGACCTGTAAAATCCTTGTATACTCATAAAGCAGAATCTAATCAGATAAAGTTTGATAAGTATGTATTGGAAAATGAACAATATGTTCTTAATCAATCCAAAACAGTACCATCATCATTGTATGATAAAAAATATGATTCTCCTAGCGATAATCCTCAATCTGACCGTATAACGATCAGGTCTTATGTAAGGGAGTTCAGAGACATAGATGCAAATGGAGATGGGCTTTCAGAGGTATTATTTTCAGTAGAAAATATTACTACAATTTATCCGTACAATGGTCCGATCGATGATCCTGAAGTAATAGTGGGTGACCCTAGTGTACCCGTCCACAGACCTGTAGAATCATATAGTAGCTTTGATTATTATATTGTGAATCCAAACACATCACAAAACGATGCTTATTGGGTAGGATCTGGTCTAAGAGATCTTTTGAAAGAAGGTATAACCATGGATTTTGATGGAGATGGGAAAGAGAATCTTGTTGAGGTTTTAAAAGATTGGGTTAGCAGCAACTCTTTCGTAGTAATGATGCTGGGAAATACGTAATGAAATCGAATTCTGTACTTTACTACGGAGAAAAGACAGGGATGGTTTTTGGAGACTTTAATGGAGATGGAAAAATGGACTTCATGGTTCCTCAAGGGACAGAGACGTCTAATTGGAAATTATATATGAATTCTGGTAAAACACCTGCTTCAGGAAACAATGATCTTTCATTTAAAATCCAGAATCTTGATAATTTTTCATATTATACCAAAGAACCTACACTTGTTGACGATACTTATAAAAGAACAGTAGCAATTTCACATTTTGCTAAAGACTTAAATGGTGATGGTAAAAGTGATTTGATTCGTTTCGAATCTCAGGTTTTTAGAGCTCATAAATGTTGTGCTGATTTAGATTCAAGAAGGGGATTCAAGGTTCTCGAATCAACGGGAGTTGATGCTAATGGTAATATTAAATTTGAGACAAAATATGATGAAGATCCATGGAGTATTATTTCTCAGATTGGCGCTCATTGGATTCCAATGAATGTGTCACTTCGCATCAATAAAGAAGAGAATATCTTTTTTGTAAAGGTCGAAAATCATTTATTTCGTTATAGTTATTATGATATAAAAAACAGAGAGAGAATCTATGCAATTAACCAAGGAGGAATAAAAACCGAAATTGTATATAATGAAATAGATGCCAATGATGCGACTACAGCTAAGTTTTATAAACCAACTACGATTCAGACTTATCCATATGTTCAGGTAGAACATATGCCTCAAAACTTCATTGTTACCCAACTTAAAGAAGAAGGAAGAAAGCAGGATTTCAAATACAGGGATCTGATTGTTAATCTTCATGGCAAAGGAGTTATCGGATACAGGCAAGCTGCCCGGTCTACATGGTATGCAGATGGCTTTGAAAATACAAAAATATGGTCAGGAGCGGAAATAGATCCATTAAATGAAGGAGTGACTCTCAAAGAATGGTCAATAAAAACCAATGATGAGAATAAAATATTTCCGGCAAACATTTCTGAAAATAATAACGAACTTTTAAATTTTAAATCTATAATTTATCAGAAAGATGAGCTTTTAAATGGACAGGTAATTACCAATACTGCAGGAGTAGATAAATCAAAGATTGTAACGGCTCTGCTGCCAAAATCTACAATCACAAAAGATTTTTTAACCAATACACTTACAGCAGATAGTATTGTTTACGGAGCGTATTATCTTCTTGCGCAAACAATATCTAATGTTAATAATAATTATGCAATAACAACATCCTCCTTTGATTATAATCATAATCCTACAGCTTCTGGTTCTGATTATTTTATTGGCCGATTAAAATCGCAGACCAATACAGTACAGGCGTATGGTGATGTGAAGTCTGCAAAAGTTGAATATTCCTATGATGGTAACTTAACTAAAACTGTAAAAACATGGAATAGAGACAATTCAGGTTATTTATTAGAAACTTATGATTATGATGGATTTGGGAATGTAACAAAAAAAGTAACCAGCAATAGCATAGATGCTTTAACCCAGACCACGGGTACAAAGTATGATCCAAGAGGAAGATTTGTAGTAAAGAAGACAGATAATCTGGGACTTGAAACCAATATTGATTATAATGATTGGGGGCAAATAAAACTCCAGACAGATCCTCTAGGGAATACTCTTGAAAATATTTATGACGGGTGGGGTAAACTCTTAAAATCAAAAACAAATTTAGAAGGTACTACAACGTACCAGTACTTAAGAGATACTGATTCTAATATAACTTTGATTCAATACGATGCTGATGGAAATATTTCAAAAAAATATACTAATAAGCTAGGTCAGGAATATAAGAAAGCAACCAAAAGCTTTGGACAAGGTAAATATGTTGCAGTTTATTCTGTATATGATATATTAGGACGGAAAATCCGCGAGAGTGAGCCTTATTTTGATCAGTCTACTGAAGAACTGCCAGGTGATCTCCTGTGGAATGTTAATACTTATGATGATGCGGTTTTCCCTGCTAAAGTAACCACTACAGGATTGGCGAAAATTAGTACCCAAGGACTTATTACCTCTTTTACAGGGAAAAAAATGGAATCTTCAGTGTCAGGTAATATTACCTCTGTAGTCGAAGTAAATGGCTATGGAAGAACTACGGCCAAAACAACTGATGCGTTAGGAAATGTAATTTCTACCTCAGATAAAGGCGGAAACATCTCTTTTTCATATAACGCTTCAGGTGAACAGGTAAAGGCACAATACGCAGAGAATATTGTTACTACTAAATATGACAGTTGGGGACGAAAATCAGAGTTTAATGATCCATCCAATGGATTGTATAAATATGAATATAACGGATTAGGGCAGCCAAAGAAAACAATCAGCCCTAAAGGAACAAAGGAGTTTGTTTATAATAATTTTGGCCAGCTGATTAGCCAGAAAGAAATTTCCACTGTAGATAATGGTCAGGCCACTGATAAAACAATTACCTATACTTATGATAATAAGGGAAGAGTAATTGCTAAAAACGGAACCTCTAAAGGAAAACCTTATAGCTCAAATATTTCTTTTGATCAGCAGGGAAGAGTACTGTCCTCTTCAGAAAGCAGTAATGGTAAATATTTTATTCAGAAAGGAATTACCTATGATGATAAAGGAAGAGTTATTACTTATGAAAAAAGTCTTTACTCATCAGGTGTATTTACAAAGGTAAACATCGAAAATGTTTACAATGATTGGAATGGAGCATTATCCCAGATAAAAGATAAAAATTCCGGTAAAGTATTATGGGAAATAAAGGATATTAATGCAAGAGGTCAGATTCTTAGTTCCAAACTGGGAGCGGCGAATATTACTAATGGCTATGATGGTAACGGATTTCTAATGAGTGTTAATCATTCATCACAGGTTAAATCCGGGATTTTGGATGTGGGCTACAGTTTTGATGGAGTGAAAAATGAGTTGAAAAGCAGAAGGACTTCAGGAGACTTTAATATTTTAGAATCGTTTAATTATGATGATAATAACAGGCTTGTAAGTTGGACAGATCCTGTTACAGGTATTACTCCTCCTAATAGAAATGTTTATGACGTTAAGGGGAGAATAATGAAAAATGATCAGGTAGGAACCATAAAATATGAAAACTCATCTAAGATCTATCAGCCTACAGACATGACCCTGAATGCTGCAGGAACTCAAAATTATAATAACGATCTTATTCAAAGCATTACTTATAATGAGAATAATGACCCTGTCTTCATTGATGGTCAAAAAGGAGATGTGGCTTTCCAGTATGGATTGACAAGCATGAGGCAGAAAGTTACCTATGGTGGAAATTTTGACGCTGATAAAGAGGGAAAATTCACGAAGTTTTATAGTGAAGACGGAAGTTTTGAAATTATACGCGATAATACATCTGACAAAGAGAAGCATGTTCTTTATATAGGCGGATCTCCATATGAAAGTAATATTGTGTATTTAAAGAACTATGAAGAATCTGGAGGTTCATATAAGTTCTTGCACAAGGATTATTTAGGCAGTATCTTAGCCATTAGCGATGAAGCAGGAAATAAATTGGAGCAAAGGCATTTTGATGCTTGGGGTAACTTTACTCATCTTCAGATTGGCAGTGGGCAAATTATTACAGATAAAAATAGTATTAACAGCACCGCATTACTATTAGAAAGAGGATATACCAGCCATGAGCATTTTGTAGAAGTAGGAATTATTCATATGAATGGAAGATTATATGATCCATTATTAAGAAGATTCTTAAATGCAGATGAAAATATTCAGGATCCTACAAATACTCAGAATTATAATAAATATGGGTATGTGATGAATAATCCGCTTATGTTTAGTGATCCAACCGGAGAAGAGCTTGTTACACTATTTGCTATTTCTATGGCTGCTATTGTTAAAGCTGTAATTATCGGTGCTGCTGTTGGATTAGCTGCTTATACATTAAGTCTGGCAGTAACGGGTAATTTTGATCAGTGGAATTTATTGGGAGCCTTTAAAGTAACCTTTACAGGTGCTGTTTCAGGAGCTGTTATTTTTGGGATAGGAAGTTTATTTACCGGTGCAGGAGGGTGTATAACTACGGTATCACAGGTTCTTAAAGAGTCTATTGGAAATGTAGGTCTTGCCATGGTACAAGCGGGAACTCACGCTATTGCACAAGGTATATTAAGTGCTGTACAAGGTGAGTCTTTCTTGAGTTCTGCAGCATCAGGATTTTTTGGTAGCTTAGGTGCCTCGGCTTTTGGAGTAATAGCTCAAGGAGCTGCTAATACTACTGTAGGGACGGTATTCTTTGGAGCTCTTTCCGGGGGAGTTGGAGCGGAACTTACAGGAGGAAATTTCTGGCAGGGAGCACTTGTAGGAGGAACAGTTGCTGGATTGAATCATGTAATGCATGAAATAGGAGGAACGTTTGAGGAAAACTTAGCAGAGAATGAAGGGGATAAGAAAGGGGATAGTGCTAGAGATACAAGGCACCACAAACCTGCACCAAAAAATTTAAAAGGATTTCCAAATGCAAAAAAAGTCCCTAATAAGGGAAGAGCAAGATGGAAAGATTCCGATGGAAGAATTTTGGAGTGGGATAAACAGCACGGGGATGTTGAAGTGTATAGTAAGAAAGGAAATCACTTGGGATCTGCAAGGCCAGATACAGGGGAAATTTATAAAGATCCTGTTCCAGGAAGAACGCTGAATAAATTTATTAGTGTAGGGATTGGAACGACGATTATAGTAGGAGGTGTAAAATTATTAGACTGGGCTACAAAAAGAATTTCACCTTTTTTGATGACTCCAATAATGCAAATGCAGATGTATCAAGAACCTAATTATAAAACTTATGAGAAATATGAATTATAAAATTCGAAGAGTAATAGAAGAGTATAGCATATTGGATGAATATATTCATAAAGATTATACATTAAATATCACAGTAGAAGAAATCTTAAAAGTATTAGATGATTTGGTACTTCATGAAGATGATTACGAAAATGAAATCTATGATCAATATGACTTGACAAAAGAACAGGTTTTTAAATTAAAACCTTTTGTTGAAAATGATTTCAATGAAGATTTTGACAAATATATGTATCAATTAGCTTGCTATAGTGAAGATGATTAGTCTCAAAAAAACATTATTTGTAAAAAAGAGAGTTTGAAAATAAATCTTTTAAACGCAAGGTAAACTCTAAGAAATTATATTTTATGAAAAATGGCCATTGTAATTTACAGTGGCTATTTATTGTATTGCAAAATAAGAAATTAGATTTAATAAGAATAAAAAACAAAAACCACCCTTAAAAAGGATGGTTTGTAGACCCACAGGGATTCGAACCCCAGATGACTGAACCAAAATCAGTAGTG
>NZ_JAYSDT010000026.1:0-57015 GCF_041914225.1 Chryseobacterium sp. | reverse complement strand
CTTAATGTTTAGTTAAAAATAAACAAAAAAACATAATTTGTTATAAAGTAAACGGCAAAGTGGCAAAAATATTCTTTTTTTCATAGAATGAAAATACCTTACATATGAAAAAACCCCCATTAAATGAGGGTTTAATGCTTTATTTTTTATTAAATAATACCTGTACTCTATTTCTGATTCTTATTAATAACGGCTCTTTATAATTTTTATCTTCATCAAAATAGCCATAGCCGTAACCATATCCGTAGCCGTAACCATATCCGTAGCCGTAGCCATAACCATATCCGTAGCCATACCCCTGTTTCGTATTGTCGTCGTTATAAACAAGTCCCAAATTATCAATTTCATTATTGTGATATTTTTCCGTAATCATTTTCAGCATATACTTTTCTGTGTATTCATGGCGCACAACATAGATGTTTGCATCAGAATACTTCATCAGTTCATATGAATCTGCTACTAATCCTACCGGAGGTGAGTCTATAATAATGAAATCGTATTTTTCTTTAAGTTCTTCTATAAATCTGATATTTCTCTGGCTCATTAAAAGCTCAGATGGATTGGGAGGAATAGGTCCTGAAGTAGCAACATCAAGATTAGGAATCTTCGTTTTATTGATAATCTGATCTATTCCTACTTCTCCGGTCAGATAGTTTGAGATACCATATTTATTATCAATCTTAAAATCTCCAAAGATTTTTGGTTTTCTCAGGTCCATACCCAACAGGATTGTTTTTTTATCGCTTAATCCTATAACAGACGCCAAATTGATAGAAATATAGGTTTTTCCTTCACCTCCAATGGATGATGTAATCAAAATAACTTTTCCTTTTTCATTTTCATTATCCATCAGGAATCTCATATTTGCTCTTATTCCCCTGAAGGCTTCCGAAACAGATGATTTGGGCTGCTCCAGAACGGTAAGCATATTTTCATTGCTGTTATTCCCGATCACTCCAAGAAGAGGAATCTTTGTAGCACTCAGAAGCTCCTTAATATTTCTGATTTTATTATCAAACACTTCACCAATAAAGATAAACAGTAACGGAAGCAGCAGCATTCCTGAGATAATAGCTGTCTTAGCCAGCTTTACATTAGGCCCTATAGGTCTCTGTCCCAGGTTTTTAGCCGGGTCAATTACTGTAATATCGGATTGATTGGTAGCCATTCTCATCTGGGTATCACTCTGTCTGCCCAGTAAGCTGTTGTATGTGGCCTCAATCATATTATATCCTCTCTCTGCATCCAGGTATCTTCTTTCTTTTTCAGGATAAGAAGCTAAATCTGAATTGGCTCCTGAAATCTCACGGTCAATTTTATTAATTTCGTCGTAATATCTGTTATAATAGCCTCTTAAACTATTGGATGATCCCATTCTTGCTTCATCAATCAGTCTGTTGATTTCTCTCATAGGCTCTGATGAAGGCTTGTAAATGGTGGCCATTTCTGCTTTTTTAGCATATAAAGCTTTAAGCTCTGAAACCGTTGCGGAGAATATTCCATCTTCAAAACCGGCAGCATTGGTTCCAATCATTTTATCAAAATTCTGAGACTGCAGCGTGCTCTTGATATTGTTCAGGGAATTGATTTTGCTTATGATATCTGCTTTTTTAGCTTCCAGCTCTTTTATTTTTTCAAGAGATTTTTCATCCCTGTCCTTAATATTATAAAGCTTTTCTGAAGTTTTCAAATAATTCAGCACATTCGCACTTGAATCAAGTTTTTTACGAATATTAGCAAGGTTTTCCTTTAAAAAGAGATCTGTATTCTTATTAACAACATTTTTGTCAGCCAATCTCTTTTTTTGCAGTTCTGCAACAGACTTATTAAGGAAATTAACTGTACTGTTAAGGTTATACCCTTGTTTAGTAATAATCATGATAGACCTGATTTCTTTATCAAAATCCACTCCTGTGGTAGAAATAATCTCATTCACACTCTCATTTACTGAGTTCAAACTTACAATGATATTGTCCAGCTGAATTTTAGTAGGAACAGGATTTTGAAGCAGCCTGAATCTCAGGTTAGGAGCATTGTACCACTCGTTGACTTTAATAATCTTATCAGCCGGCCTGCTATAAGAGTTGATACTCTGAAAGCCTTCAACTTCATAGTTATATAAATTGGTAGATTCACCTTCTTCCGGCAAGACAACCTGATATGCCCCATTGCCTTTTGGTATCAGGGTAATAGGGTAATTAATCTGCTGAAGGTGTTTTTTATCAATCTGAAGAAAAACAGGTGAATCATTTTTATCCAGATAGGTAGATTTTATAAGCCCTTTTGTAGAATAGTTTACAAAAAGGTCTAATTCTTTTACCAGAAATTCGTTATGTGTTCTGGATAAAAGCATTTTCTTCAGATAAAGACCATCCTGATTTCCGGTGTCTCCCCAAATAAAGTTGATGGATTGGTTAGACTGTGTTGGTAAAAACTCAGAACCTTTACTGGAAGTACTTAAAGACAAATCGGATGCATAAATGTTCTGTGCATAATATTTACTGTAAATCCATGCAACGGCATAGCCTATAAAAAACATGAGTACAAACCAGTACCAGTTTTTAAGGATTCTTCTTAAAAAGTGTTCTAAATCAAATAATGCAAACGACCCATACTTTTCTTTCTGAGAACTGTTCTTCTCTGCAGCGGTTACTCTTTCTGGAATCATGGTTAAAGATTTTTAAGAAGTAAATAAATAGACAATGCTGTAGTAATTACCGAAACTCCCGTAGTTAAAGTCTGAATAGGATCTTTTCCGAATCCATTCAAGCTTTTTGCTCTTGTGTTCAGATAGATTTCATCTCCGTTCTGTACATAATAGAAAGGAGAATTCATAAGATCTTCACGGGTAAGGTCTATTTTAGCAATTTTGATTCCTTCCGGAAGTTTTCTGTGAATAACGATTTCTTTTTTATCTATCGTTCTGTTCAGCCCGCCATTAATAGCTAAAGCTTCGGTAATGGTAAGTGTATTTTTGTGAACTACTTTTTCTCCTGAAAGACCGGTAGTTTCCACATCACCAAGGATATAAAACGTAATACCATCTGTATTCAGACGTACTTCAGATTTACCTTCCTGGAAATTTTCATTTACTTTTTCCTGAATTTCTTTAGTAATATCATCTAATGTTCTTCCTTCGGCTTTTACATATCCGATTCCAAAAACATTGATTTCACCATTGGCGTCAACTTTCAGACCATTGAAATAAAAGTTTATATTTCCGCCTCTGCTTCCTCCGCCATTGCCGCTTACTCCTGCTGTACCACCTCCTGTTATTGCAGGGCTGGTTCCACCTCCACCTCCAATACCACCTGAAGTATTGTAAGAGGAATAAAATTGTGCTGCATCTCCTTTCGGAGTGGTCACAATATTAAGGTTAAGAATATCGTTTTTGGTAATCCTGTACACAGGAATATTGTAGGGAACAAGACCTTCTTCGTTAATTACAAGACTCTCACTCGGCTGCAGGTATCTTACATCCTTTGTTGTAATACATGAGGTAACTAAAAGAGGGAATATTAAAAATAAATATTTAAAGTTTTTCATCATATATAATATTATTTACAAAAGTAATATTTAATTGTTAATTTTTGTTATTTCTTAGTCGATATAGCAAATCCGGCAGATAAGCGCCCAAAAAGCCCAGTGAAAGCACTACCAATAATAAAAGATTGACATTAATGTGTCTCAGATAATAAGCTACTGCAACAATCATCAGATAGTAAAGAATAATATAAAAAGTAGACCTTCTATGCGTAAGATTCAGCTTCAGCAGCTTATGGTGAATATGGTTTTTATCAGCATCAAACGGGGATTTTTTGTTATAAAGCCTGACCATAATCACATTTAATGTATCTACAATCGGAAGGATGAGAATGGCAACTGCAACCACCGGAGCAGACTGAAGGTGATATCTCGGTACATCCACCAGATTTTTATCGATGAAAATGTCTATAAAACAAATAGAGGTAAAAGCCAGCAAAAAGCCAAGCAGCATGGATCCGGTGTCACCCATGAATATTTTACGGGTCCAGTAATTTGACAAATTATAGTATAAAAATGCCAGTACAGTCCCGATAATAACAACAGACAGCACTACCAGCGGATAATTATATTCTCCCAAACGGTAATAGCTTATTCCAAATAAAGCACTGCAGATGACAGAATATCCGCCTGCCAGGCCATCTATCCCGTCAATCAGGTTGAAAGCATTGATCAGAATAATAAATGTTATGATACTGAAGATCACACTTATAAAATATTCCAGCTCATATACCCCCAATATTCCGAATAGACTTCTGATTCTGATATCTGATCCGATAACGATCAATGAAGATACAACAATCTGTGCTACGAGCTTTTTGTAAGCCCTCATAACCACAATATCATCCATTACTCCGACATAAAGCAGAATAATTAATGAGGCAAATAGAAATTTATAGAGATCAAATAACTCATAAGCAAAAATGGATGCACAGATTCCTATGGAGTAAAAAATGGCGATTCCTCCCAGATTGGGAATCTCTCTAAGATGCGAACTTCTTATTCCAGGCTCATCCATCAGGTTTTTTCTTCTTGAGATCTTGACAATGGTAGGAATAGAGAAAAATGTAATTAAAAAGGAGAAAACGAAACCCAGCCCTATTTTTACGTAGAAAATAGGTATTCCCGATCCGCTTAAGAACAATTCAAAGTTTTTCATTCTTTTCTTATTCAGCACTTGCATTTCTTCAATAAAACTTATAATGCAGGACTTACAAGGTCTTCATTATCATTTCTACTGGGCGAAATAACAGTACTTACATTTGTGTTTACTAAATTAATTTTCTTATCAATCTTTTCTGTCCGGCAAAAAATAACAGATAAAAAATCTTTTTCTTCAACGGCAAAGATAAAAGATAATTCTTACCAAAACGACTATACTTCAATATATCTTGAATTTTTATTTGTCTTTCCTTCATAAAAAGGGCCAATTGATCAGACATACTATAAAATATCCCTTCTTCTTTCACAAACGCCAGATAGGCCAGAAACGAATAAACCCCTTCAAAAATCTGAAAATTTTTCAACTCTTCTTTTTTATGGGAATATGCGGATTCTCTGAATACCTTTTCTACGTCAGAGACTGCTTTAAGCATATCAAGCCCTTTTTCCGTATGGGTTTTTGTAATGGAATCGGTACGTTCAAGGTACTGATAATGGAAATTCTGGGTTTGCGCTATGGTTTCACATTCCAGTAAAAGCTGCGGAATAAGCTGGATGTCTTCAAAATGAACTCCTTTTTTAAATCTTTTCTGTTTAAAAAGTTCTTTTTTGAACAGCTTATTGCATGCAAAATAACTGATATCCGAAAATACTGAAAAGTTATCTTCAAGAGCTATCTTTTCAGGCATATTGGGAAGCTGAGTGAGTTTTTGGACAACCTTGCCGTTCTCATCCACTTTCTGGATATTTGAAATCACCATTTTAGCATTGTGCTTTTCTGCTAAAAGAAGCATTTCCTCAAACATGGTTTCAGTAACATAATCATCACTGTCTACAAAACCTATGTAATTGCCGGTTGCCCTGTCGATCCCGAAATTACGGGCATCACTTAAGCCACCGTTTTCTTTGGTATAAGCTTTTATTTTCTCCGGATACTTTTGCGCATATCCTTCAATAATTTTTCCAGAGTTATCTTTACTTCCGTCGTTCACTACAAGAATTTCAATATTCGGAAGACTCTGCTTCACGAGAGAGTCAAGGCATTTTGTCAAATAATTTTCGACATTGTAAACGGGAACAATAATGGATACTCTTGAGGGAACATTTGTCATACATTAAATTTTCGTCAGTCTTGCATTCAGCCAGCCTTTTTTAGCTTCATCAAAATCTTTTCTGGAACACGGAATGCAGTTTTCTATATTTTCATCATCACCAAAATACCACAAATTACTGAAAGTATCACGCTTGAATGCATATTGCCTGTCATCTATCAGCACATAAAACAGCTCATAGTTCCTTTCTTTCGGATGGGAATGCTGGATATTGATCCCTTCGATCAGATACCACAACATTTGTGCTAAAAGCTGGTGGTTCAGCTGGTTTTCCGAATAAATATTATAATTAAAAATCCCTACGGACTTCAGGTTTTCACTCAATCCTATTTCTTTCATGTAGGCACAGATTTCCCTTCTGTTCAATCCATTTACCTGCGGATTCATTGAAAAAGGTTCGCTAAAACTTTCAATAGCATCACAGTTTACAGTCACCAGGTCTGCTTTTCTGAAGAAAGGCTCTGTCTTTTCTGTGGAATTCATCATTTCAGCCAGTCTGATGATATCGAATTCTACTTCTTTGATCAGCCTTACGGAATCCATTTCGTTCAGATGTTTCTGATAACCTAAGTGATGATAATTTTTAATGGAGAAATTTTTAGCCCCGAAAATTTTGCTTAAAAAAGTGTGTTCATTGATCGCTTCTCCCTGCTGAAGGGAAATGATATTGCTGATCTGGGTATAATTGAGACTTTTCTTGTGAAAATTCAATGCTGAAAATAGTGAAAAGGCAAAATCATTGGAACCCCCAATAATTACCGGAATGGCTCTTTTATAATGACATGCCGACAGAACTTCCTGTAAGATATAATGGGTATCCTGAACTGATTTCCCGGATACCAGATCTCCAAGATCCACCACAGGAATTTCGAAATCCATCTGTGAAAGCTTATAAAATTCTTTTCTCACAGCCGTAAAATCCTGAACCTCAGCATCACCTCCGGCACCTCTGTAATCTGACACAAACAGAAGAACAATACTGTCTTCTCTGATATCTTTAGTAATCCGACTTCCTATCTGCCAGCTTTCTGTTTTGAAATTTCTTGGTGAAATGATAAAGTCTTCGAAATCCATATTTTAATTTGAATGTAATAATTGATTAATTGCTTGATGAAACAAACATACAAAAAACATAGAAACTGAGTAAGACATGGATGCTTTTGTTCATAAAAAAAGCCGTCAACAGATGTTAACGGCTTTGTATCATTATTTTACATTTACTTTTTTTTGGCTGCAGGTTTTTTTGCAGCTGTTGTTTTCTTTGTAGTCGCTGCTTTTTTGGCGGCTGGTTTTTTCTTTTCGGCAAAGGCTTTCGGATCTTGATCTGTAATCCACTTTTTCACCTCATCTAAAGAAAGTTCTTTCAGCTCCTCAGCTTCATATTTTGTATCGTCTGCTTTTTTCGGAATTTTGAACATGGCTTTTCCAAACTTGATGAAAGGACCCCATCTTCCGTTTTCAATGGAAATTTTTTCTTTTTCCCACTGCTGGATGTATCGGTTGGCTTCTTTTTCCAATTTAGCATCAATCAGCTCATTGATATCGCTTTGAGAAAGATTTTCAAAATTGTATTTCTTCGGAACATTCACAAAAATATCCCTGTACTTGATAAATGGTCCGAATCTTCCGGATCCTTTTGTTACAGGTTCATCTTTATATGTAGCAATAGGAGCATCAGCAATTTTCTTTTCACTGATAATTTCCTCGGCACGCTTCTGATCTACAGAAAGCGGATCTTCACCTTTAGGAATACTGATATACGTTTCTCCCCATTTTACATAAGGTCCAAATCTACCTACTCCCACAGAAACCGGCTGTCCATCAACTGCATTTAAATCAAAAGGTAATTTAAACAGTTCCAGAGCTTCTTCAAAAGTAATGGTTGCGATATTCTGACCTGCCATTAACGATGCGAAGATCGGCTTTTCCTCATCATCCGTTTCTCCTATCTGGATCATCGCCCCGAATCTTCCGATTCTTGCATGTACATTTTTACCGGTCTTAGGATCTACTCCCAATAGCCTGTCTCCTGTTGCACGGTCTGCATTTTCTTCTACATCTTCAATTCTCGGGTGGAATTTTGAGTAGAAGTTCGTCATCATTTCTTTCCACTTCTGATCACCGCTTGCAATTTCGTCAAAGCTTTCTTCAACTCTTGCCGTGAAACCGTAATCAAGGATTTCCCTGAAGTTATCTGTAAGGAAGTCATTAACAACTTCACCTATATCTGTAGGAACAAATTTATTTTTATCGCCTCCGAATTTTTCCTCAAGAACTACTTTTTTGATCTTGTCTTTTACCAAAGACATTTTGATCACTTCACGGGTCTGTGGCTCGATTTCCCTTTTATCCACATACTCCCTGTTCTGGATAGTCTGAATAGTAGGCGCATAGGTAGACGGTCTACCAATCCCTAATTCTTCAAGTTTTCTAACTAATCCGGCCTCGGTATATCTTGCACTCGGTCTTGTGAACTTTTCAGTAGCAGTAATGGTTTTGTAGCTTAAAACTTCCCCTACGCTTACTTTCGGCAGCAACTTGTCGTTGTTTTCTTCATCATCATCTTCAGTTTTCACGATTCCGTACGCTTTCAGGAAACCGTCAAATATGATCACTTCTCCCTGTGCCTCAAAATGATGTGGCAAAGAGGTATTTCCAATTTCAATTACTGTCTTTTCGATCTTGGCGTTAGCCATCTGAGAAGCAAGTGTTCTTCTGTATATTAACTGATACAACTTATTCAGCTGAGCATCTCCTATGCTTTTCACACCAAAATCTGTAGGACGGATGGCTTCGTGCGCTTCCTGTGCTGAAGCAGATTTTGTTGTATAGTTTCTCGGAGAGGAATATTCTGCCCCGTATTCTGAGACAATTTGTTTTTTAGCGCCTTCAATGGCTTCCTGAGAAAGGTTTACAGAGTCTGTTCTCATATAGGTAATAAACCCTTCTTCATACAGTCTCTGTGCCAGACGCATGGTATTGGTAACGTTATACCCAAGTCTTGAAGAAGCCTCCTGCTGTAATGTAGAGGTTGTAAAAGGTGCTGAAGCCGAACGTGTACCTGGTTTGGTTTCAACATTCAGAACTTTAAATTCTGTGGTTTTTGCTTGCTCCAGGAATTTTTCTGCCTCTTCTTCTTTTTCAAAATCTTTCTTCAGCTTGGCAGCAATTTCCTGCTCTGTTTTATTCAAAAAGATACCGTCAAGTTTAAAGCTTGCTTTCGGAATGAACTCGCGGATCTCCTTTTCTCTCTCAACGATTAATCTTACGGCTACAGATTGTACTCTACCTGCAGACAGCCCCGGTTTTACTTTTTTCCATAAAACGGGTGACATTTCAAAACCTACAATTCTGTCCAGCACACGTCTTGCCTGCTGTGCATTTACAAGATTCTGATCAATATCTCTCGGATTGTCAATTGCTTTTAGAATGGCGTTTTTAGTAATCTCGTGGAAAACAATTCTTTTTCTGTTTTCAGGCTTCAGCTTCAGCTCATCTGCCAAGTGCCAGGCAATAGCTTCTCCCTCGCGGTCCTCATCGGAAGCCAGCCAAACCATATCGGCTTTCTTTACTGCAGCTTTTAACTCTGTTACCAATTTCTTTTTGTCTGCTGAAACTTCGTAATCAGGACTAAAGGTAGCAAGGTCTATCCCCATTCCTTTTTTAGGGAGATCCCGGATATGCCCGAAACTGGATTTCACTTCAAAATCCTTTCCTAAATATTTCTGAATAGTTTTTGCTTTTGCCGGGGACTCTACGATTACTAAATTTTTCGACATTCTAACTAAAAATTTTTGCAAAAGTAAAGCTTTTTTATTATATACTTTTTGTTAAACAGGTTTAATTTACTAATCCGAATGCTTTACACCTTCTTTTAATACCTGTTTTCTGAAGAAACAAGTCTTTTGTAGTGTAGGTTTTAGACTATTATACAAATCTCTGCAAATCATGATATAGAATTTTTCACCAGCCGTAATAGATGTAAGAAATATGTCCGTGTGGTAAAAAGCGGAACAAAAGGCATTGTCCCGCTTTTTCTGTTTATTTAAAACTTTATCGTTTTATAATTTTAACAGTTGCTTCTGAATTATTGATTCTTATCAGATATACTCCTGCATTTAAAGATGAAAGATCTGTCTGGTTATTAATAAACTGCCCTGATTTTACAAGCTGTCCCAGGGCATTAAAAATTTGAAAATCGTACTCTTTATTTTCTGTAGCTTTTATATAAAGAATATTGGATACAGGGCTGGGATAGAGTGATATCTTGTTATCGGTAGTTTTAAGTGCGGCATTTGCAGTACTTAATGTAGGGCCGTTCGGTATTACGGTGGTTCTTGAGGCCGGGCCTTCTTCATTGCCATTGGCATCATATTCTATTTTTACACATCGGCATCCCGTTCCGAAATAGGGGTCATTATTGTCATGAAAAACTATTAGTCTATTGGTTGTAGGAGCCGCATCAAATAAAACATTGACTGATCTTCCCAGATAATTAGAATTTAAGGCGGCCGTCCAGACGGCCGGATACTGATAGTTGAGCACATTAAATGTTCCCTGTGCTGACTGATTTGCCGTCACACTTCTGAATCCTCTTGATCCGGAATCGGGATAATTTCCTAAAGGATATGCAGGGTTATTAAAGATATATCCTACTGTAGCGTTGGCAGCGTTTCTCACCCTTGTCCCCAGGTAATCAGTGGTAATACTGTATGACGTTGCTACATTTTTATCTTTTTTATACCAGGGAGTCTGCCCGAAATCTGCTGCGGAAACCAAGGCTACATTGGTAAGGTCAGGAATTCTCCAGCCTTCAGGACAAGGATCGAAAGATGATTTTTTACCTCCTCTGCCCCATCTGTCCGGCGCTAAGTTAGGCTCTGTTGCAAGCCAGTCTGTTCCGCTGGTATAATTAGGTGTGGTGCTGTTATAAGGCGCAAAAGTACTGGGGATCATGTATACCAAAGGGTTTTTCACAGAATAGGATAATATTTTGGAGATTTTATCGGCTGGCTTATCGGCTGCCTGTACATTT
This sequence comes from Chryseobacterium sp., assembly GCF_041914225.1. Taxonomy (GTDB): domain Bacteria; phylum Bacteroidota; class Bacteroidia; order Flavobacteriales; family Weeksellaceae; genus Chryseobacterium. Next base: position 46,164 of record NZ_JAYSDT010000026.1, on the reverse strand, counting down.
GATGCTGCGGCATAGGTATTGTAAGGGACAATATAACTTCCTGAAAGATTATTATAGTCAGTCGGATTAAGCGTACTGTAGGTAACAGTTCCATTGTCTGCAGCCGCTCCTAAAAACACATTGTAGAAGCTTCTGTTATCTGCATACTGAAACACAGGAATAGGGTCTTTTCTTCCCCATTGATAGTGCAAACCGGTAGAGGCGCGGATTTTTAAAAGTTCATCAGCGGTAGGAGCCTGCGGATTGGCAACCGCAGGAAAAGCATCTGCAGCTCCGAGATTCCGATCCATAAAAGTCGTCTGGAAAACCACATCAGCTTTATCTGCATAATTCACATAGTTTGTAACTGCTGCCGGGGCCTCGGTAGTATAGGTGTAAGATCCCACAGGAGAATCCGTCACCCAAATATGCCAGCTCCAATATACAGGTGATGATATGCTGCCGTTATGGAGTGTTACAACCGCATTTCCACTTTCATTGGGGGCAATTTCCACAGCTATTTTAGAATTGGCAATATCCTGCAGCGATGAAGGTGAAGGATTCACCACTGTAATTTTATTAACAAGGCCTGGATTGGTAGTCCAAAGGACGTTTCCTTTTAAATTATTAAAACTGGAAGGATTTAATATTTCAGCGTTATTCAGTAACTGACTTTGTACAGAGAATGCCTTGCTGACCGGAATCTCGACAACGGTAACAGTTCCGCTTTTTACAATCTGGTACGTATTCGGATTATTGAATCCTTCTTTATATTCTGTAGCAGCAGGCAGATATTCCGTTGGAAAATCATAGTCATTGATCGTATAAAGAGGATCTTTTATACATCTGCAGCCATTCGCATCTGAAGTATACATTATGGACATAGGAAAATAATAATAGCGTCCTTTAATATTAGGATAGTTTGCATCCGGGATATCGGGCTGTGTTTTATCCGGAATCATAGAAAGTCCTCTGACAGTAACAGCCGGAGAGGTATCAAACTGCCGGGCCATGGTAGCCGTCCAAAGTGCAGTGTGATGCTGATCAGTATACTGTCCCTGGTGGGCACCTCTGATAAGCTGTCCGTTTCCCGGGAAGATCCCCATATTGTATCCTCCGATAGCTGAAAGATCAAAACCTATGTTAGGATAAATTTTAAATCCTGTCATGAAGGCAGGAACTCCTGCATTGGTAGGCTTTACAATATGGTATTTATTGGTCTCAAAAACATTTTTCGCCATATTGGTCCTTACTCCGAAAGGTGAAAAGTCTATTCTGATATCGTCCACATAGGATGAAGAAGCCAGGTTGGCAACCAGCATAGAAGGGACCCGCCATCCGTTGGGACACGGATCATAAGGAGATTTATCTCTATAAGGTTTTGCTTTGTCATCGGTATTGTAAATAGCTTCTATTTTCCCCTGTGCATTATCAGACCAGAGATTGAGCTCTGAAAGCCTGTTCGTGGGCAAGGTTGTGGATTTCCCAAACCAATTGACAGGAAGGTTGAGATTATTGTTGTAGTACGCCTGTCCGGAATTGTCATCTTTGTTCACATAAATAAGGCTCAAAGGATTTTTTACAGAAAGCCTTATATTATTGGTTACTTCCGCTGCAGAAAGCAGGACGAATTTCCTGAGGTCATCAATACTTACAGCATTGGTCATATTCTTTGCTCCTCTATGCCTTATTCTACCTATAGATCCTGAAGCTTCATAAAAATCATTTCCTCTTGTAACTAAAGGAGGAATAGGATCTTTTCTTCCCCACTGATAAAGAAGTCCAATGCTTCTGTTCCAGTCTGATGCAGTAATAGAGCTTGTAATTGCTCCAAGGTTTCTATCCATCCATTTCCAGTCGGAATCAGGGATAACTTCAGTGGTTCCGTCTGATTTCATTCTCTTAATATTACTGAAACTTCTGTAAGTGGATCCGTTTGTAGGATCATCAGTCACCCAGATATGCCAGCTCCAATAAATTTCTCCATTTACTTTGAAAGCAATGACGGCATTTCCTTTTTTCGTTTTATTGATCGGGACTTTTATTTTGGCGTCCTGTCCGGTTCCCGTTATTTCCAGCATATAGTTTACTCCTGATTTTATAAGCCCATGAACATCTTCCCATAAAACATCCGCTGTTACAACACCAGCCGGAATACCGCTTCCGTTAAGGTATCCGCCACCCTCCCACATTGCATACGCTTTTTTTACCGGAACCAGCAATCCCTCACTGTTCTGACCGGGATCAAAAATGTAATTGTTAGGAGCTTTTTTCCAATCCGGAAGGAATAATCTCGTCAATCCGGGTAACGGTCTGGCGAGTGAGTCCGTATTTTTAGCCGTCCATCCTGCTTTAATATGCCCATTTGAGGAAAGGCTTTCCCTGACATTCCCTTTAGAACAGATTCCCAATGATATCAGACAGAAGACTGCCGCTAATTTTTCAGCTAACCTTTTCATACCTTATAATTTAGTGTTATTACCCAAGTGCAATTTTTAAGCCTATTTCAATAAAAAGAGATTTATTTTGTAAATAAAAACAACATATTTAAATCATATTATTAATAATTCAAAAACAAAGCTAGTAAACAGTACAAACATGAACAAGCCTTTCACAAAAAAAGACAGCCTAATGACTGTCTTTTAATTAATTATATTTTAATTTCAAATTCTATGGAAGAACATAGTTCTGATAACGCTCTATTGAAAATCGTCCTGCCTTGATATTGTTAAAGATAGCAAAGACGACAAAATTGAAGACGACCAGCGAAATAATAAATGCATAGATCATATTTCTTACTTTTCCTGAAACCACATACATTGCATTTGGAATAATAACATATGCGAATCCGATGAAAGCTCCCACAAGTCTTGACGAGAATATAGGGTTATTTCTGAAGATAAAGTAAAGGCAGATTCCAGCTACAGCATAGTTTCTATGATATTCGTAATAAGGATACAGCTCTTTCATCTTGGTATCAAAAGCGAAAAGGAAGAAAGTAAGAATAGCCATCATCACCTCAGGAATTCCGATACCTCCGTTCAATCGCTCTACCGTCTGATCCATATATCCGTTAAACCCTTCTACCAGGGTACTGTCAGAAGCCATTCCATCTAAGAAACTACCAAAACTTCTGTATATCTCAAATGGAGATAAAAAGACAGAGCCAACAATCATAATCAGCATCACCGTCTTATTGATCGGAACACGTGCCAGCCAGTACATGGGGAGGAATAAATAACATACACTGTGTATACCTGATCCTATGAATATAAAAAATAAGTAATGCCAGAGTTTCCTTTCTTTAATATATCGTATCGCAAAGTAAACAATGAAAGTACCTAAATTCTGTCTGATCTGCCCGCTTTCTCCAATAAAGAAATTGGGAATAAACATAAAAAGGGTAAAGGTAAAAGGATAAAAAGTATTATCTTCCGTATACTCTACTTTAAAGATCATCGCAAAAATAGCAATGACCAACGTAAGCATATAGAAAGGGGCATCAAAGATATTCAGAAGAATTTTATTAATCAAGGTATACAGCCATTCCACATCCAGGGTTTCCGTTCCTTCCATATGGAGCATCTTCATAAAGATACTGTAATAGCTTTTGGTATCAGAGTAAATATAAATCCCTTTATAACTTCCGTAATCCGGGCCCACATCTTTTCTAAGACCAACAATAATGATAAAATAAACAGCAAGGAACCAGAACCATTTTTTATCAACCTTCTTTCCATACACTTCCTGAACACTGAAGAACAGCATATAGAGGATTGCAACTAAATAATATGGATGTAATAAACTCATGCTAAATCTCTGATGTTTTTTTAAACTGATGATATGCTGTGATTATCCCGGTCAGAATTAAAGGCAGAAACAGCCTCACCTCCCAATACAGCCCTACTAAAGTAATCATAAGAAGGTAAGGAATGGAGAAGAAAAAATACTTCCCGAAAACACTCCTGTTCTCCGGTGCTGTACAAAGCTTATATATAAAATAAATCACAATTAATGCAAACACCAATCCCGCAAGGTTGAAAGGGCTGGAAAAGTTTCTGTTGATATAAAAACCTTCCACAAATGTGGTCTCCTCCTGCACAAGTACAGCCCTCAATCCCAGATAAGGAATCAGAAAAGCAACGACCAATGGTATTATTTTCCAGATAATCTGATAGTTTCCTTTTTTCAGCTCATCAACATGAAAAAAAACAGCGGCAAAAAAAGCAATATTCAGACAGGCAGTTTCTCTTACTAGGGTAGAGATTGCAATTAAGCCGATAAGAATAAAAAAGAAAATATTTTTTCCGGTATCTGAATATTTCAGGGTCAGATAAACGCCCGCAAGATAACAGAAAAGCGCTATAGTATCACAGTTTGTGGGTGCATACTGTGTTATTACAATAAAAAAAACAGATAGAAGATGGATGATTCTTCTTGCATTAAGGTTCAGAAGAAGCCCTGTTGATTTCAACTGAAAAACAGCATTCAAAATCAAGGAACATAAAATAAAGAAAACACTGTTCATCAGGAAGAGGCCATGATAAAAGGGCGTTCCATTCTTTGACAGAAAATCTTTGAAGAAAGAAAGAGGGCCGTTGATGAGATAGTACATAAAATCCGTCATCCGGACACTCAGATAATTGGGAATCACTCTGTAAGCATATACCGAGGAAAATAAAAAGTCAGGCGTTTTTTCTGATGTTTTCAGTCTTGTATAAGAGGATTCAAATCCATAATAAGACATTGCAAACAACAGAAGCGGAAGTACTATTACAAACAGAAATCCGTTTATTTTTTCATCATTTCTTTTCAACATATCTAAAACAGATTCTTATTTTTTAATAATAATTGTGGTTTAAAATACATTTTTCAAAAGGGAACTTTTGCAAAAGTAGAATATTTTTTGAATCTTCCTAGAATATTTTATTGATTTTCAGTCAAAACTTATTGCTAAATATTTTGAACTAATGCTTAAAAAATTAAATTTGCAGACTTGATTTAAATGCAATGCATCGCTTTTTTATATTTTTATATTATCTGATTTCCAAAAATAAAATTCTATCTGTACTGACAGCCATAGGAATTGCCGTTTTATGCATTTTCTTTGCGTCAAAGATCAATTTTGAGGAAGACATCAATCAGATTATTCCTAAAAATGAAAAATCGGATCTTACAGCAAAAGTTCTCAAGCAACTCAATTTTTCAGATAAAATTATTGTTATTATTGAAAACCAGTCCGGCGAAGACAGCTTCCAGCTTTCTGAAACGGCAGATACTTTTCTGAAAAAAATTGAGCCTTTACAGAAATACATCGGTTCTGTTCAGGGCAAAGTGAATGATAATGAGATTTCAGAGACCTTTGATTTTGTCAATCAGAACCTTCCGCTCTTCCTTAATGAAAATGACTATAAGGAGATTAATCAGAAACTACAAAAAGACAGCATTGCCAAACAGATAGAGAATAATTACATCTCACTGGTTTCTCCCACAAGTCTTGTCACTAAAGAGTTTATTAAAAAAGATCCTTTGGGACTTACTTTTTTAGGAATAAAAAAACTGAATTCTTTAAACATCAGCAAAGATTTTAAACTTGAAGACAGCTATATTGTAACCAAAGACAGCAAAAATCTCCTGCTTTTCATTGATCCTAAAAACAAAAGCAATGACACAAAAGCCAATGAAGCATTTGTAGATCAGCTCAATTCTATTAAAGACGGCATCAATAAGCAGTTCAAGGGAAAAACAGAAATCAGCTATTTCGGTTCTCCTGTAATTGCAGTGGCCAATGCAAAACAGATCAAAAAAGACATCCAGAATACAGTTGTCATTTCTATGACCGTCCTTTTGATTCTTCTGATCTATTATTTCAGGAATTTCTTTACTCCCATTATTGTATTTCTGCCCACCGTATTTTCTGTATTGCTAGCCTTATTGGTTCTTTATTTCATTAAGGACAAAATCTCAGCCATCTCATTAAGCGTGGGAGCCATTCTGATCGGGATCACGATAGATTATGCCCTGCATATTCTTACCCATTACAAGCATAACAATAATATTGAAGAACTTTATAAAGAGATTACCCAACCGATCATATTAAGCAGTGCAACAACAGCCGTTTCATTCTTATGCCTGGTTTTTGTACGTTCTGAAGCATTGAAGGACTTGGGACTTTTTGCAGCCATTACCGTTATTCTTTCTTCAGTTACAGCATTGATTATCGTTCCCCAGCTTTATAAACCAAAAGAAAAGGGAGAACATCCGAATACCAACTTTATTGACAAGATCGGCTCTTATCCGTACGAGAAAAACAAGCCTTTGATCATTGGGTGCTCTGTTATTATTCTGGCCTGCCTGTTTGGATTCAGACATGTGGGGTTTAATGAAGACATTGGTGATCTGAATTACATTCCGAAAGAATTAAAAATCAGTGAAGCAAAGCTGCAGAAGCTCTCCGACATCACTTCAAAATCTATTTATACGATTTCTTACGGAAATTCTGAAGAAGATGTATTAAGCAGAAACTCTGAGCTGAGCAGCTTCCTTGAAAAAGAGAAGAAAGAAGGCAAGATTTTAAGCTATAATTCGATCGGAAGTGTTGTCCTTTCAGAAAAAGACCAGCAGAAAAAGATTGATGAATGGAATCGTTTCTGGAATGAGGAAAAGAAAAGCCGAACCATTTCTGAACTGATCAGTAACGGAAATAAATTGGGTTTCAACAGTTCTGCATTCGACAATTTCAATGAAGTTTTGCATAAAGATTATTCTGTATTAAACCTGAAGGATTACCAAAAAGTGAAAGCGCTTCAGATTTCAGAATTCATGAGCAGCGAAAATGGTTTTTATACCGTTTCCAATGTTGTAAAAGTAGACGAAAATAAAAGAGATGCCTTTATCAAAGATATTGAAAAGAAGCATGATGCTATTGCTATTGACCGCCAGCAGATGAATGAAAATTTCCTTGGACTGCTGAAAAGAGACTTCAATACGTTGATCAATTATTCTCTTCTTGCGATCATTTTAACCATTATTGTTTTTTTCAGAAATTTTGAATTAACAGTGCTTACCATGTTCCCGATTGTTTTAACGGGAGTTGTAACAGCCGGAATACTTTATTTTCTGGGACTGGAACTGAATATTTTCAGCACTGTAGTGTGCACACTGGTTTTTGGAGTTGGTGATGACTTCAGTATTTTCCTTACACAGGCCATGCAGAAAGAACACACTACAGGAAAAAATGAACTGCCAACATACAGAATTTCCATCATTCTTGCCGTTTTCACAACCATCCTTTCCATTGGTTCCCTGATTTTCGCCAAACATCCGGCCCTGCATTCCCTGGCTTTGGTTGCTTTAATCGGAATGTTCTCAGTTATTATTATTACCTCTACCCTATATCCGTTCTGGTTCAGACTGCTGATTACCAACCGAGCCAAAAAAGGACTTTCGCCGATTACTTTCAGATTATTCATATGGTCTGTATTCTCATTCCTGTATTACGGAATTGGTGGATTGCTGTTTTCCGCTTTCGGAAGCTTCTTTGTTAAAAATTCCAAAGGAAAGACCCTGAATATTATCAAAATTATTTTAGCCAGATTTTTAACTTCTGTTCTTTATTCTAATCCTTTTGTAAAGAAGAAGGTCATTAAAAATCCGTCAGAAAATTTCAGTAAACCGGCCGTGATCATTGCCAACCATACATCCTTCCTGGATACACTGGCCATTGCAATGACAACTCATAAAATCATTTATCTGGTAAATGACTGGGTATACCAGTCTCCTATTTTTGGAAAGCTGGTAAGAGCTCTTGGATTTTACCCCGTTTCACAGGGAATTGAAAATGGAATGGAAAAGCTGAAGGAAAAAGTTGAACAAGGATATTCATTAGTGGTTTTCCCCGAAGCAAAACGTTCCTATACCAATGACATCAAAAGATTTCATAAAGGAGCATTTTATCTTGCAGAACAGTTCGGCCTGGATATTCTTCCCATCTACATTCACGGAAACTCTGAAGTACTGCCAAAAGGAGACTTTATTATCTATGATGGCAGCATCACGGTAAAAGTAGGCAGCAGAATCAGCAAAGATGATATGAGTTTTGGTAAAAACTATTCTGAGAGAACCAAAAAGATCAATGCTTACTTTAGAGAAGAGTTTGCAAAACTTCGGAAAGAAATTGAGGATGAAAATTATTTTAAGAAAAAATTATTCCTGAGCTACCTGTACAAAGACAGTGAAGTGGTAAAAGAGGTGAAAGAGGACTTCAATACCAACAAATCGGTATATTTTGAACTTAACAAGCATATTTCCAATGACGCCGGCATCCTTCATATGGCTGATGATTTTGGGCAAAAAGATGCTTTATTAACATTGTATCAGGCAGGCAGAAGAATTTTTTCTATGATCCGGAATGATGAAAAGAGGGAAACCGCCGCGCACAGCTATCTGGTAAAAAGAAGAAAAATACATTATATCAAAGACCTTTCTGAGATTAATAAGAAAATTGACATCCTTCTTATATCAGATGAACATTTTACAATGAAGGACCTTCCGGAACTTCCTGAAACCATCATTTTTGTAAATACCAAAAACACCTGGTCTGGAAGTGAAAATTATACACTGAAATTCAGTTCCGAATCCATAAAAGTATTTAAATCTACCTAATAAATATGAAAAACATATTTTTGTAAACCCTAAAGAAAACTAATGAAAAAAAATATACTTGTCATATATTATTCACAAACCGGTCAACTGGAAGATATTGTGAAAAACATTGCCAGGCCTTTTGAAGCTCAAAAGGAAAAATATGATGTTACCTATTATAATATTAAGCTGAAGGAAGACTTTCCGTTTCCCTGGCCAAGTGATGTTTTTTTCAACACTTTTCCCGAATCCTATCTGCAGATTCCAAAAGAGATCCTTCCACCTTCAGAAGAAATTCTCAATAAAAAGTATGATCTTACCCTGTTTGGGTATCAGGTATGGTATCTCACGCCATCCATTCCTATTATTTCATTCTTAAAAAGTGAGTACGCAGGCCGTATCCTTAAAGACACTCCTGTCGTTACCATTTCCGGAACCAGAAATATGTGGATGCTTTCGCAGGAAAAATTAAAAGTATACTTAAGAGATCTGCAGGCAAAACTTGTCGGAAATATAGCACTGGTAGACAGACATGACAATTATACCAGCGTGCTGACCATTCTCAGATGGCTTACCACAGGCCAGAAAGAAAAATCGGGAATGCTTCCGGCAGCCGGTGTTTCTGATGAAGAAATTGCAGGTTCGGTAAAGTATGGCGAGATTATTGAAAGACACTTCAATAACAATGATCTGAATAATCTGCAGCCGGATCTTGTTAAAAACGGAGCCATTGAAATCCGGGCGTTCCTGGTGCGTGTAGAGAAGGTAGGAAACAAAATTTTCACAGTATGGTCTAATCTGATTATCAAGAAAAAAGAGAAACGTCCATTGCTGATAAAATTCTTTAAGGTATATTTGATGGCAGCGATATGGATTATCTCACCTGTCGTTTTGGTATTACACCTTCTTACAACCCCTATATTTTGGTTTAAAAGACAAAAACAAAAAAGATATTTACAAGGAATTAATTTAAAATAGAATGTACGACGTATTTATAACAAAAGCATCAAAATACTTACCCAATGAGCCGGTAGCGAATGATGAAATGGAGACTTATCTTGGGCTTATCAATGATGCGCCATCCAAAGCAAAATCACTTATCCTAAGAAATAATAAAATCACAACAAGATACTACGCTTTAGATAAGGAAGGAAATCCTACCCACTCTAATGCGCAGCTTACAGCAAAAGCAATCGAAGGCCTTTTTGATGAAAATTTCAAGAAGGAAGACATGAAGTTATTATCGGTAGGAACCACTTCACCAGACCAGATCCAGCCATCACACGCTTCTATGGTTCATGGTGAACTTAACATCGGAAAATCTATTGAAATTAATACTTCAACAGGTCTTTGCAACTCGGGAATGAATGCTCTGAATTATGGATTCCTTTCTGTAAAAGCAGGTGTACAGGAAAATGCCGTATGTGCTGGTTCCGAAAGAATGTCTGCATGGATGACTGCTGATAAATTCAACCACGAGGCTGAAAATTTAAAACTGCTCGAAGAAAGACCTATCATTGCTTTCAAAAGAGAATTCCTGAGATGGATGCTTTCCGATGGAGCGGGAGCTTTCCTGCTGGAAAATAAGCCAAGAGAAAACAGCACTTCCTTAAAGATAGAATTCATTGATTTCTATTCATATGCACATGAAATTGAGGCATGCATGTATGCCGGATGTGATAAACTGGAAGACGGAAGCCTGAAATCATGGGCAGATTACCCATCTGATGAATGGCTGAAGCAATCCATTTTTGCCATCAAACAGGACACTAAAATTCTGGATAAATATATTCTTGTAAAAGGAGCTGAAAGTTTAAGATCTTCTTTTGACAAACATAATTTGGATCCGGAAAAAATTGACCACGTACTGGCTCATATTTCATCAGGATATTTCAAAGACGGCCTGAAAGAAGAATTTGCTAAAAAAGGAATGGATTTCCCTGCAGAAAAATGGTTCTATAATCTCTCAGAAGTAGGAAACATCGGAGCAGGATCTATCTTTATCGCTCTTGAAGAACTGATGAACTCCGGGAAACTGAAAAAAGAAGAAAAAGTACTTCTTTGTGTTCCTGAAAGCGGAAGATTCGCTTATTCTTGTGCCTTATTAACAGTTTGCTAATGGAAAACAGACTCCCCACATCTAACAAAGATTTTGTAGAAAGTCTTATTCCGCAAAGGTTTCCTTTTGTGATGGTACATGAATTGACGGAGTATTCTGAAAATCATCTCCTGTCAGGTTTTGAAATCAAAGAAGATAACCTTTTTATCCAGGATGGATTATTTCAGGCATCAGGACTTATTGAACATCAGGCACAGAGCGTTGCTTTACATACAGGATATAAATATTACCTTCTTGGAAAAGACGCTCCTACCGGATATATAGGAGCCATTAAGTCTTTTGAAGCCGAAAAACTACCTAAAACAGGTGATCAGCTGAAGTCCGAAGTAACGATCCTCAATGAAGTAATGGGAGTAACCCTTGTAGATATTGTGACCAAACTGAACGGTGAAGTGATTGCAAAATCTCAAATGAAAACCGCTGTAAAATAAACTGTAATGGAAATAAAGGAAGAAAATATCATCAATATACACAACTTTTTACCGCATCGCGAACCGATGCTTATGGCAGATTATATCCTGGAGCTGACCAAAGAAAAAGTAGTGACTTCCTTTGAAATCAAAGAAGATAATATATTTGTTCACAATAATGAATTTGTGGAAGCCGGATTAATTGAAAACCTGGCCCAAACCTGCTCATCGATCCTTGGACAAAGTTTCTTTGAAAATCCTGAAGCAGATACCAAAGTGATCGGGTTCATTACCAATATCAAAAAGATTGAGGTTTTTGCTCTTCCAAAGGTGAATGACAAAATTATCTCCAGGGCATCACTTATATCGCAGTTTGAGAATATCTGCCACATATTCTGTGAAACCTTCAATCATGATGAATTATTGATCAGAGCAGAAATCAACCTATTTATTCAGGAAGTAAAGTCGTAAATTTTATTCCAATATTATACTATAAAGCTGTACAAAACGTACAGCTTTTTTTAGAATGGTTTATGTTTAAACTTCACTTTTTGATTTGTGAATATTTGTGTAATTCATTTGTGGCATTAGTTTCTAAAAATCAATAACTTTCATTGAAGTAAATACAAAACCTTACAATAAAAACATTCATTATTATTTATTTCAATTTTAACAAAAATTCAATCAACCCACTGATAATCAAACAAATAACACTTATTAAACATCATCGGAAATTGAATTATTTCACGTGAAACATTTTATAAATCCGTGGAACACTTATTGCTAAAAGATTTTAATACATACTCTGATCAGAGGTAATAACCCCTTCAGATTTAATATGATTTACATATAATGTATTTTCACTATTTTAGCCACCTGATTAAAAGAATCAAAAACAGGTGAACCATTTCTCATCTGGAATCTAAAAAAATAACATTATTTAGATGAAAAAACAAGACCTGCCTCAAGACGAAAGTAATCTGAAATCTGCCAACATGACTGAAGTCCTGTATGTGACGGATGAAAATGACAATTACACGACAGCAAACAGTACAGGCTGGAATGCCAAGAAAGCTGCTCTGGATGAATCGATGGAACTTATTCATGAAAGAATTGAGGAAGCAAGGAAAAATGTTGCCAATAATACGGTAAGCCCCATCGTTTATTTTATGGAACTGAATAAAATGGATATTGGTGTTCTTGCTTCATATGTAGGAATGTGGCAATGGAGGGTCAAAAGACATTTTAAACCAAAAGTATTCAAAACACTAAGCGAAACTGCACTGAAAAAATATGCCGATGCATTCGGAATTTCAGTGGATGAATTAAAAAACTTCGACGGGAAATAATGAAGCAAGGCTTCATTTCACCTATGAAAAAGATACGATCAGCAAATGAAATTAAACTTTGAACACCATCAGACTGCGCATTGCGAAAACGGTGTTGCTTCTAATCTACTGCTCAACAAAGGACTTAAACTGAGTGAACCCATGATCTTCGGGATCGGTTCCGGACTGTTTTTTGTCTACCTTCCTTTTTTAAAGGTAAATTTTGCTCCGGGCTTCAGCTACCGCCCGATGCCGGGTGCCATTTTCAGTAAAGCAGCCAAAAGATTAGGAATTAAAATTAAAAGAGAAAAATTCTCAAACCCTAAGGATGCCCAGAAAGCACTCGAAAGAAATCTGGAACAAAATATACCTACAGGGCTTCAGGTGGGTGTTTTCAATCTTACATACTTTCCTGAAGAATATAAATTCCACTTCAATGCTCACAACCTGGTGGTTTATGGAAAAGAAGACGGAAAATTCCTGATCAGCGATCCGGTAATGGATTATACGACATCCCTTTCCGAAGCAGAACTGGAAAAAGTAAGATATGCAAAAGGAGCACTTCCTCCAAAAGGGCACATGTACTACCCTGTTTATATCCCTGAAAATGTGAATCTTGAAGAAGCCATTAAAAAGGGAATCAAAGACACCTGTAAAAATATGCTGGCTCCGGTACCGCTTATCGGGGTAAAAGCCATGAGATGGGTAGCGAAAAGCATCCCGAAATGGGCAGAAAAGAAAGGGACAAAAGTAACTAACCATTATCTGGGACAACTGATCAGAATGCAGGAAGAAATCGGAACCGGAGGCGGTGGATTCAGATTTATCTATGGGGCATTCCTTCAGGAAGCTGCTGTTATTCTTAAAAATGATAAGTTAAAAGAGTTATCCAAAGAAATAACTGCTATTGGTGACCTTTGGAGAGATTTTGCTGTGGATATTGCCCGTGTTTATAAAAACAGAAACTCGAAAAGCAATATCTACAATGAACTTTCAAAAACAATGCTGCATATTGCAGACCTGGAAGAAGCTTTCTATAAAAAACTGAGAAAAGCGATCTGATATGGCGGAAAATATGATTGAAATCAAAAATTTATATAAGAAATACAAGAATTCTGAAGATTTTTCTGTAAATGATATCACATTGAATATCAGCAAAAATGAAATCTATGGAATTCTGGGGCCTAACGGTGCCGGGAAAACAACATTAATTTCTATGCTTTCCGGACTGATAAAGCCTACATCAGGTCAGTTTACCATTAACGGACTGTCTCCTCAGAAGGATGGTTTCAAAATCAGACAGATCATAGGAATTGTTCCACAGGAATATGCCTTATATCCTACGCTTACCGCAAAAGAAAACCTTATGTTTTTCGGAAGCCTTTATGGTTTAAAGCATAATCAGCTCAAAAAAGCGATTGATGAGTCACTGGAAATTATGGGACTTTCAAAATTTGCCAACAAGCAGGTAGGGCAATTCTCAGGAGGAATGAAACGCCGCTGCAACCTCATCGCCGGTACACTTCACAATCCCAAAGTTCTCTTTCTGGATGAACCGACTGTAGGGGTTGATGTTCAGTCTAAAAAAGCAATTATTGATTATCTTTTAGATTTAAATAAACAGGGAACGTGTATCATCTATACTTCTCACCACCTTTCAGAAGCGGAAGAATTCTGTACTAAGATTGCCATCATTGATCATGGAAAAATCCATGCTGTAGGAACACCTGAAGAGCTGGTGAACAGAGTCGCAAGCGCTGAAAACCTTGAAGATGTTTTCATTTCATTAACCGGAAAAGAATTAAGAGATGTTGTTGTATAAACTGTGGAGAAGCTTTATCAAAGAAATCCTTCTGCTGAAAAGAGATATCGGAGGTATCGTCATCATTTTTGTGATGCCGCTGCTTTTGATTGTAACCATTACCCTTATTCAGGATTCTACCTTTAAAAACCTTGAAGGATCAAAGATCCCGATCATTTTTATTGATAATGACAAGTCTGAGGTTTCAAAGAATATTAAAGCAGAACTGGAAAACAGTAAAACATTCCAGCTGCTGACCAACTTCAATGAAAAATCTGCACAGGATGCTGTTTTTTCCGGAGACTATCAGATGGCGATCATCATTCCTGACAATTTAACGAAAGATTTAAATTCCAATATTGATTCTAAGGTTCAGACCATTGTAAGCTCATTCGGACTGGAAGGAGATTCTGCAAAAGTAAAAACTGCGGCTCCGAAGGCCAAAGAAATTCATTTGTACTTTGACCCGGCAACGAATGCAGGATTCAAAAACTCAGTGATGAATTCCGTCAACAAAATGGTTTTTGAGATTGAAAATAAAAAGATTTATAAAGCATTTCAGGATCAGCTGGGAACTACGGAAAATCTTGACGAAAATAAAAACCTGATCAGCTTTAAAGAAATCACTTCGAAAAAAGGAGAAATGGATGTTATGCCGAATTCCGTTCAGCACAACGTTCCTGCATGGACTCTTTTTGCGATATTCTTTATTGTAGTTCCTTTATCCATCAATCTGGTAAAAGAAAAAAGCCAGGGGACAAGCGTAAGAGCAAGAATAAGCCCTACTCCATATTTTGTGCATATTTTAGGAAAAACATTTACTTATCTTATTATCTGTATCATTCAGTTTTTACTGATGGTGGCGGTAGGAATTTATCTTTTTCCTTACATGGAGCTTCCGGCCTTTGATGTATCCGGAAAAATGTTTCAGCTTATCATTGTGACTTTGTTTGCCGGACTGGCAGCCATCGGATTCGGTGTGCTGTTGGGAACGATTGCCGACACACAGGAACAATCTGCCCCTTTCGGAGCAACTTCCGTAGTGGTTCTTGCCGCCGTAGGAGGAATCTGGGTTCCCGTGTTTTTAATGCCGGAATTCATGCAGACCATAGCGAAATTCTCTCCAATGAACTGGGGACTGAATGCTTACTATGATATTATTTTAAGAAACAGCGGCATCGGTGGAATTGCCAAAGAACTGGTCTTACTGTTCTTATTTTACCTTGCCACAGTAGCTGTTTCCATTTTTTACGAAAAGAAACAAAATGCAGTCTAAAGAAAATATATTAACCTGTACTGAAGAAGTAAGAGTGCGGTTCAATGAGACAGATCCGCTGGGAATAGTCTGGCATGGACATTATATCGTGTATTTTGAAGACGGAAGGGAAGCTTTCGGCCGTCAGCATGGACTTACCTATCTTGATATTCAGAATGCAGGATATGTAACACCGATTGTAAAAAGTACCTGCGAGCATTTTCTTCCTTTAAAATATGGGGAAACATTCAGAATTGTGACCACTTTTATCAATTCTGTTTCCGCCAAGCTGATCTACAGGTATGAGATTTTCAATCAGGAAGATCAATTGGTATGCAGCGGTGAAACCATCCAGGTATTTCTTGACAGCAACGGAAACTTATGTCTGTATAATCCGGAATTTTTTCAAAACTGGAAAGATAAAATGGGACTATCATGAGGAAAGAAATTTATATCACAGACTACAATTGTGTAACTCCTTTAGGCTTCAATACAGAATCTAACTGGAAGGCACTTCTGGAAGGAAAATCAGGCGTTGCTTTACATAAAATCACAGGCAGTCAGGATGCTTTTTATACTTCCATGATAGATTCTGATCAACTTAATGAAGAGTTCAGCAGAATCTTCGGCGATGCTCAGAATAAACATCATAATTTTACAAGACTGGAAAAAATGCTTCTTTTAAGCCTGCAGCCTCTTGTTAAAAAACATACCTTATCAGAAGACACGGCTTTTATCCTTTCCACAACAAAAGGAAATATCAGCCTTCTAAAAAATCAGTCTAAATTGCCGAAAAGCGTTTACTTATCAAAACTGGCACAGAAAATAGCCGATTTCTTTGGATTCAAAACGAAACCTGTTGTGGTTTCCAATGCCTGTGTTTCAGGAGTAATGGCCATTGCAGTAGCTAAAAATATGATTCAGGCAGGAAAGTATAAAGATGCTTTCGTGATTGCAGGAGATGAGCTTTCTGAATTTATCACTTCAGGATTCAATTCGTTTCAGGCCATTGGTTCCGGACCATGTAAGCCTTACGATAAAAACAGGGATGGAATCAATATCGGTGAAGCAGCCGCAGCTGTGTATATCACTTCATGTCTTTGCGAGAAACAGAGTGATGAAGCAATCTCACGAAACGAAAAACCCAGGTTTAAAATTCTTGGAGATTCTGCGGTCAATGATGCCAACCACATCTCCGGACCTTCAAGAACGGGTGACGGTTTGTATGCCAGTATCAGAAATGCAATGACAGAAGCGAATGTTTCTGCTGAACAGATTGATTTTATTTCAGCTCACGGAACGGCTACTTTATATAATGATGAAATGGAAGCCATTGCCTTCAGCAGGATGGAACTTCAAAACATTCCTCTCAACAGTATGAAAGGCTATTACGGACATTGTCTGGGTGCATCAGGTCTCCTTGAAAGCATTATTTCTATGGAAAGTGCCCTTCACAGCACCTTGCTTCCATCAAAAAACTTTGAGGAAACGGGAATAACCAAACCTTTGAATATTATCAGAGAAAACCAGGCTGCAGAAGTAAAATACATCCTGAAGACGGCTTCAGGGTTCGGTGGCTGTAACGCAGCTGTTGTGCTGGAAAAATGTTAAATTGAATATGATGAAGAAAATAAGCACCTGTACCATAGAACATTCAAAAATAACCGTTGACGGAAATATTATTTTTGAAAGCCAAAGCGAAGCCTTCCAGGAATTTGCTAAGGAAGCCTATAAAAATTTGGACCTCAGTTATCCGAAATTTCATAAAATGGATCATCTGAGTAAACTGGCTTTTCTTTCTGCTGAAATGATCCTGAAGGATGAAGACCACAGCACAACAGCTATTGTTTTTGCCAACAGATCTTCCAGTCTGGACACCGATTCCAAATACCAGGAAAGCATCAACGATTCTGACAATTACTATCCAAGTCCTGCAGTTTTTGTATATACTTTACCTAACATCTGTGTCGGGGAAATCAGTATTAAGCACAAAATGCAGACGGAAAATGCTTTTTTCGTTTTGGACGAGTTTGATGAAAATTTTTTAAACGATTATTCCGAACAGATTCTCAGATCCGGAAAGGCTGACAAAGTATTGTGTGGCTGGATAGAATTGTATCAGGAAAATTACAAAGCTTTTGTATATTTGCTAACCTTATAAAATATAACAATATAACAGTGTAATGATATAATGGTCTTAATGATACTGATACACTGCTAAATCAACTTAATTATGGAAAACTTAAAAACGGAATTGAAGCACAAAATTATCGAAGTTCTTAACCTTGAAGACGTATCTGTGGAAGAAATCAAAGATGCTGATCCATTATTCGGAGGAGGATTAGGACTGGATTCTATTGATGCTTTGGAACTGATCGTTCTTCTTGATAAAGATTACGGAATAAAATTAGCTGATCCTAAAAAAGGGAAGGAAATTTTCCAATCTATCGATACGATGGCTGCATTCATCGAGAACAACAGAACAAAATAAATGAATGTAACAATCTGACAGGATATCAATGTAGCAATTATTGGTAAATTGTCAGATTGTTGCATTGTTATATGATTTAATACCATGAGTCAAAAAATTGCCATAACGGGAATGGGCATCATTTCCTCCATCGGAAACAATGTGGAGGAAAATTTTATTTCATTACAATCCGGAAAACATGGGATTTCAGATATCGAAATGTTTGAAACGCGCCACGCCGGACTGATTAAAACAGGTGAAATAAAATTATCCAATGAAGAACTTGTGCAGAAACTTCATCTTGATGAAGATAACAATGTCACAAGAACTTCTTTACTGGGAATGATTGCTGCTAAAGAAGCTGTAGAAAGTGCAGGAATTCCAGATATCAATGGTTACAGAACCGGCTTGATTTCATCTACCAGTGTAGGCGGGATGGATATCACTGAAAAATACTTCTACTCTTACGAAGACTTCCCCGAAAAGCAAAAATATATTGACGCACACGATGCCGGAAATTCCTCCTTGGCCATTGCCGGTTACTTAGGATTAAAAGGTATGGTTTCTACCATCAGTACAGCCTGTTCATCAGCAGCCAATGCTATTATGATGGGCGCAAAACTGATTAAAAACGGCGTGTTGGACCGTGTGATTGTCGGCGGAACAGATTCTCTTTCAAAGTTTACGTTGAATGGTTTCAATACCCTGATGATTCTTACAGATTCCTACAATACTCCTTTTGACAACAACAGAAAGGGACTGAACCTTGGAGAAGCGGCAGCTTTCTTAGTGCTTGAGTCCGAAGAAGTGGTCAGAAAAGAAAATAAAAAAGTCCTGGCTTATCTTTCAGGATATGGAAATGCCAATGATGCCCACCATCAGACAGCGTCTTCAGAAAATGGGCAGGGTGCATTTTTAGCCATGCAGCAGGCTTTGAAAATCTCAGGACTGGATAAAGAAAATATAGACTATATCAACGTTCACGGAACAGCAACTCCTAATAATGATTTATCAGAAGGCATTGCTATGATCAGAATCTTTGGAGAAAACCAGGTTCCTGAATTCAGCTCTACAAAAGCATTTACGGGGCATACCTTAGCTGCTGCCGCAGGAATTGAAGCTGTATTTTCAATTTTAGCCCTGCAGAACAACGTTATCTTCCCTAACCTGAATTTTAAAACGAAAATGGAAGAGTTTGATCTTACTCCGGTAACCAAACTGAAAGAAAAGAACATCAATCATGTACTTTCCAATTCATTTGGATTCGGAGGAAACTGTTCAACACTAATTTTTTCAAAATCATGAGTACAGTATACATCAACAGTGCATCCTGTATCTCCGTTCAGGACACTTTAAACGAAAATATCCTTCAGAACCTTCATCCTGAAAATTCTTCAAACATCCTTAAGGCTATAGAACCCAATTACAAGGAGTTTATTTCGCCTGCCATGATCAGAAGAATGTCCAAAACCGTAAAAATGAGTTCTGTAGCCTCACATTATGCACTGAAAGAAGCCGGAATTGAACAGCCGGATGCTATCATTGTAGGAACCGGAATGGGATGTTCCCAGGATTCCGAAAAGTTCCTGAAAAACGTGATTGACAATCATGAAGAGTTTCTTACCCCTACTTTTTTCATCCAGTCTACCCATAACACGGTAGCAGGACAGATTGCTCTGGGCTTACAGTGTCATGCTTACAACTTCACCTATGTGAATACTTCTTCTTCGCTGGAGTTTTCATTACTGGATGCCAAGCTTCAGATTAATGACGGAGAAGCAGAAAATGTTCTTGTAGGCTCTACAGATGAGCAGACTGCCAGAACTATGGAGCTTTACTGTTTAAATAATACCATAAAAAAAGAAGTAGATCTCCCCGCTGATTATCTGCATTCCACTACCAACGGAGTGATCTGGGGTGAAGGTGCCAGCTTTTTTGTTATAGGTAAGGATAAAACTGAAAATTCTTATGCCCAACTTAAGAATATCCATATAAGCAATAAAGTAGAGCTACATGAAGTACAGGATTTTATCCAGCATTTCTTAGCTCAGAATAATCTTTCAACCGGAGATATTGATACTGTAATTTTAGGGTTCAGCGGGGATGCAGATTCAGATACTTACTATACAAAAGCGATGGATATCTTTCCGGATTCCGTACAGCTGTATTACAAACATCTGAGTGGAGAATTCAATACAGCAAGTGGTTTTTCAATCTTTATGGCCTGTCATATCCTTAAAGAACAGCAGATTCCGGAAGTGATGATGATCAACGCAAAGAAAAAAGAAAACGTAAAGAATGTTCTTCTTTATAATCATCTGGCAGGTAATGACCACAGTCTGGTATTATTGGAAAAAGCTTAATTGTTGAAATTGAAAATTATACGGTCTATTTGTCATTCAGAGCGATGAAGCGTAGAATCTAAACAAAATAAGTTAAATTAATTCTATTGATCCGGACTCCTACGGAGTGACAAAAGTACAGTAGAGATTTCCAATTAATCAACATATAAAAAGCAATCAGCAATGAAACACTATCCATTCATCCTGTTCTATCTTTTCTGTAACGTTTTTATTTATGCATTCCATGGGAGTTTTTGGGTATATCTGTTTTGTTTTTTCGCTTTCTCTGCAGTAGTAGTCTGGGGTTCTTTTGATATTGAGCTGGGATATTTTGTCAACAGCATCACCCATAAACGTACCAGAATCAAGGAAGTTGCCCTTACTTTTGATGACGGCCCTACTGAGTTTACTCCTAAGTTTTTAGACCTGCTTAAAGAACATCAGGTAAAAGCTACCTTCTTCTGTATCGGAAAACAGATTGAAAAATATCCTGAGACGTTTCAGAGAATCATTGCAGAAGGCCATACCATTGGAAATCATACCCTGTCACATTCCAATACTACAGGATTTTTATCAACTTCAAAAATGATTGAGGAAATTGAAAAATGTGATGAAGTCATGAAAAATGCAGGCAATATCAGCACTGATCTTTACAGGCCACCATTCGGAGTGACCAATCCCAATATTGCGAAAGCAATCAGGAGAACCCATAAAGTAAGCATCGGATGGAATGTACGCTCTCTTGACACCATCATTGACGATGAAAAGAAAATTTACAACAGAGTAACCAAAGGCCTGAAAAAAGGCAGTATTATCCTCCTTCATGACACTTCGGAAAAGACCTTTCGCGTGCTGGCCAATTTATTAGTATTTTTGGAGGACAAAAAATATTCAACTTTTACTGTTGATACAGTTTTAAATTCAAATAGAAATGATTAAAAATATTGCTTTCGGAACATTCTTACTGGTTTCAGGATTCTTTTCTGCCCAGAATACGGCAATGTCAGGAGCTGAAGCTAAAGCATTTGTGTCGAAGGTTTCTTCAGACACCAAAGAGATTAAAACGTTGCAGAGTGATTTTACCCAGACCAAAAAGATGGATTTTCTGGATAAAAGTATTGTGACCTACGGCCGAATGTCGCTGCAGACACCCAATATGCTGAGCTGGAAGTATACAAAACCTTATCAGTACAGTATTGTTTTTAAAAGCAATAAGATCTACATCAATGATCAGGGGAAAAAATCGTCTGTAGATGCGAAGAGCAAAACATTTGAAAAAATCAATAAGCTGATAGTGGGAAGTTCCAACGGGACGATGTTCAATGATCCTGAGTTTACCGTAACCTATTTTAAAAATGGGAATTACAATGTGGCGAAGTTTGTTCCTAAAACATCCCAATTGCTGAAATACATCAAACAGATCGAGCTGTATTTCCCTAAAAGCCAGTCTACAGTTTCACAGGTGAATATGACTGAAGCTTCCGGAGATACCACGAATATTGTCTTCAAAAATACCAAGATCAATGCTTCCATTCCTGCGTCAGAGTTTTCTTTATAGCCTGATTCTGATCCTGGCTGTTTCCTGTAAAACCTATACGTTAACAGAAGCAAAACCTGTTTCATCTTCTGAAAAGATGGTGGAAAACTTATATTTCTCTTCCGGTGAAGATTACGTGTACAAATGCCAGATGGATATTTATAAAAACCATGTGAGCGGTATTCTGATTATCAAAAAACTGAATGAAACGACGCATCGTGTTGCTTTAACGTCAGATTTTGGGAATAAGCTGATTGATTTTGAAGTTTCAGACAATGATTTCAAGCTGAACTATGTACTTCCTGATCTGGATAAAAAAATTGTCATCAATTTTCTGAAAAATGATTTCCGGCAGCTGCTGAAAAGACAATATCCGGTAAGCGAAAGCTTTGAGAATGAAAATGCTAAGATTTATCTCTCTAAAATTGATAATAAAACCTACTATTTATTCTTCAACAAAGAAAATAATTTGCTAAAACAGATTGTTTATACGAAAAATAACAACGAAAAAATCAATTTTACTTTTGATGCAAAAAAACCTATCTTCGCGGATAGCTTACAGCTGCAGCACAAAGACTTTAAAATCAATATAAAACTATTTCAAATAACCGAAACGGAATAATTTTCTACAGGAATACTGCTTTAAATCAATGTAGCTTTCCGGAAAGAAACTGATGATATATTTAATCTTAACAATAAGATCATGCAAACCATTCTTACAGACTTTTATACTTTAACATCATACGAAAAGGCAGAGGACGGAAAGTTTACTGCTCATATTCATCTTAATAAAGACCATGATATTTTCAAAGGTCATTTCCCTGGAAATCCCGTAACTCCCGGTGTTTGTATGATGCAGATCATCAAAGAACTTACGGAGGAATTTACCGGTTCAAAATTATTCTTAAAAACAGCATCGAATGTAAAATTCATGGCAATTATCAATCCTTTTGAAACGCCGGATTTACAGCTTCAGCTTGATATTAATGAAGACAATGAGGATGTTAAAGTAAAAAACACTACTTCCTTTGGCGAGACTATTGCATTGAAACTGTCTGTAAGCTATAAAAAAATAACGTCATGAAACTAATCCTGTCATTTATAACGGCATTTATTTTTTTCTTTCAGTCAGATCTTGAAACGCTGAGAAACAGCTATGCCAAAGCCAATGAATCCAATACCAATACACAAAACTTTATTGATATTGCAGAAAAGCAGTCCGGATCCGATCCTGCAACTGTTGGATACAAGGCTGCTGCTAAGATCATGGAGGCAAAAATTGTCAAAAATAACAGAAAGGCTTTGGTAAAAACAGGTGCTGCAAACCTTGAAAATGTGATTAAAAATAATCCAAATAATGCAGAGCTGCGCCTGATCAGGCTGAGTGTTCAGGAAAACATTCCTAAAATTGTGGGATACCGTGGAAGTATGAAAGATGATAAGGCATTCCTGTTGAACAATTACAGCAAACAGAACACAGCATTAAAAAGCTATATCAAAAGGTTTGCAATGCAGTCTAAAACCATTACAGAGGCTGAAAGAGCCACTTTAAAATAAAAAAATGTCCCTTGCTGAAGTACAAAATGCAATTTCTGAAAAGAAAATATGCGTTTTAATACCTACCTACAATAATGAGAAAACCCTGAAGAGGGTAATTGACGGTGTTCTTAACTACACCGAAAGTATTATTGTGGTCAATGATGGCTCCACGGATTCTACGCCACACATTCTTGCTCAATATCCGCAGATCACGGTAATCTCTTTACCGGAGAACAAAGGAAAAGGAAACGGGCTTAAAACAGGCTTCAGAGCTGCAAAGAAACTAGGGTTTGATTACGCTATCACTATTGATTCCGACGGACAGCATTATCCGGATGATATTCCTGTATTTGTAGAAGCCCTGCTTCAGAAAAAAGAAGACGTTCTTCTGATCGGAAACAGAAATATGTCTCAGGATGGTATTCCTAAGAAAAGCAGTTTCGGAAACCGTTTTTCCAATTTCTGGTTCTGGTTTGAAACCGGTATAAAGCTGGAAGACACGCAGTCCGGTTACAGGCTTTATCCTTTACATAAAATTCCTAAGAAATATTTTACCCCAAAGTTTGAATTTGAGATTGAGATCATTGTAAGAACTGCATGGAGGCATATTCCTGTTAAAAATGTTCCGATTAAGGTGTTGTATGATCCCGCAGAAAGGGTTTCCCATTTCAGGCCTTTCAAGGATTTTACAAGGATCAGTATTCTGAATACAATTCTGGTGACGATTACTTTATTTTACATTATTCCGAGAAATTTCGTGAATAACTTCAAAAAAAAAAGCTTTAAAAGATTCATTCAGGAAGATGTCTTAGAAAGTGACGGAAGCAACCGTACAAAAGCATTTTCCATTGCACTGGGAGTATTTATAGGGCTTTCTCCATTCTGGGGATTCCAGACCCTTTTAGTGATTAGTTTATCTGTACTTTTTAAACTTAATAAAGTCCTTGCATTTGTAGCCTCCAATGTGAGCCTTCCTCCTTTTATTCCTTTTATCATTGCTGCCTCTCTGTTTCTGGGAGCTCCATTTGTGAGTGGAGACAGTGATATTTTAAGTCAGGATTTAAATTTCGAACTCATCAAAAACAATCTGCTGCAATACGTTATCGGCAGTTTTATTTTAAGCACTACTTTTTCTGCAATTGCAGGAATAGCCTCTTTTTTATTTTTGAATAAAGTAAGTCCGGAAAGCAATTAAAAAGCCTGAAACAAAATTCCAGGCTCATGAGATCAATGATCTTATTTTATTTATTTCAGGATAAAATCTGTCAGGTCTTTCAAAAACTGCTCATCTACCTTTCCTTTTGTTTCATAATCTTTTGGTGAGGGTTTTCCGGAGCCTGCAATAAACAGATGGCTTAATTCAGGATAAAATTTAAAAACTGCTGCCTTATTATTTTTCAGGGTTTGTTTCCAAAGATTGAAATCTTTCTCAGTTACCTGATAATCTCTTCCTCCCTGTACAAAAAGCATTGGAGCCTTGATCTTTTTCACTTCATTAAGCTGATTGTAATCCTTCAAATACTTCCAATACGCTGCAGACTGACCTAAAGGAAGTTCTGATTTAGGTGAATTTAAATTAAACTGGGATGAGTTTAAAAACGCAACCTGCTTTTTTATTTCCTGAACAGCTTCTGCCGGAACATTCGCCTTGTCCAGAGAGTGAAGGTATTCGTATTGCTCAACTAAGATATCCTGCAAGGGTCTTGCATTCCCGGCCATAAAAACATATTTCGAAACCTGAGCCTTTTCTGCAATTTTTGGCATCATATACGCTCCCTGGCTGTGACCAAGGATAATAATCTCATATCCTTTATACTCAGGATTATTTTTGAAATAAAGAGCAGTATTTACCGCATCATTAATGGTTTCATCTTCTACCGTAGATTTCTCGTTGAATGTTTCAGGGTAGGAATAGATCCTTTTATCATACCGGTAAGAAGCAATTCCGTGGTTGAAAAGATATTCTGCGATATCTTTAAAAGGTTTGTTTTCTCCAATAGTTTCGTCTCTGTCATGGGCTCCCGAACCATGCACAAAAATCACCAGTCTCTTTTTATTATTGGAAGGGGGAACCAGAAGTGTTCCCCTAAGTTCAACAGCATCACTCTTTATCTTGAGTTCTGTTTTCTCATCTCGTCTTTCAAATGTTTTATGAGGAACCAGGAAGAAGCCCAGCAGTTTATTGTTCTCTCCAAAGGTAAGCTGGACATCCAGTTTTGTCTTTTCAAATTCGGTGTAGTAATAATAAATATTTCCTTCGTTATTCACTTCAAGGATATTTTTCAGTCCTCCAATCTGGCCCTGAAGCTGCTTCGGAATGGCTTTGAGCTGTTCCACAGGGATCTGGCCTGCTACCGAAGGATCAAAATAAGAATGTGCTTTTTCTATATTTTTATCCCCCAGTAAAGCTTTAATAAAAGTATTTCCGATCTCTTTTCTGTCCTGAGAAAAATGATAACAGAAACCATACGGTAAAAAAAAGGGTTAAAAGTTTTTTCATAATCATTTATTTATAAACCACATCAGAAAATGATAGCGGCGTCATCATTATGGTAACAAATATCGCAATAATTACCAGAGCCAGCTGTGTGATATGATATGTTTTTTCTCTTTCATTTTCATTGATTTCAAAAGTAAACTTTATCTTATCTGGCCTTCTGATAATCAACCAGATAAAAACAAGGACAGCCAGGTTCATCAACACCGGAAACACCAGAAATATTTTACTTCCGTAGTTGTCTTTCATATTTCCATACCCGTGAATTGGAATGATGGCAGATATTGAGCTGTAAACGGTACACAAATACACGGAATAACAAAAGGAATGCAGAACAGCAGTTTTATGTATTTGGGGATCATTTCAGTTTGTTTAAAGTTTTCTTCAGGTATTTTTCTACATTTTTCCTGTCCGGAACCGTTGTAATTTCTTTCGTCAACGCTTTTTCAAATGCAATTTTTGCCTGTGAATATTCTTTTTTGCTAAAGTAATATTTTCCGGATTGATAATAAACCTGCCAAAAGTCAGGATTCATGGCCTGATAAGAAGGAATAATATCATCTGTCAGCAGTGTGTTTTTATCATCAGCAGCTTCATTGATTTCTTTTCCATACATTTTAGACAGCTCATAGTTTTGGAATTCTTCAGAATCGGCGAAGGGATCTCTTTTAATATTGAGTTCAGTTTTAGCCCGGAGACTTTGCGGTAATGGATTTCCTGAAAAAATTTCATTCAGGTCATAGCAGACAAATTCCCCCAGCTGATAGGGATTGGAAGAAACCCAGACCAGTCTTTTCTGAGGCGAAAAGATAACAGCATGATGTGCCAGAAGCTGGTTAAGTGCTTTTTCATTACCATAACCAATCGATTTATCTTTTAAACCCGATCTGTTCCTTAAAATGGAAGCCATTTTTTCCGGAGTGATCTTTTTCTCTTCCTGCAAAAGCTCCTGCAGTTTTTCATACCTGTACTTTGAATGGCTTTCTTCAATATGTTTCTGATTTCTTTTGTCATCTTTATAGGCTTCAGACTGAAAATGATTGGTGCAGAGAACCCTGCTGGAATTCTTCACTTTATATACTCCGAAATTTTTAGGTGAGACCTCAATAATTACGGCATTTTTGTCCGCAGCACTTCCAACAAGAATAGATTCTGAAACGAAAACTTTCCTTTTTTCAGCAATATCAATCGCTTCATCTATATTTTTAGCATACTGAAGAATTTCTCTTGTAACAAGGGAGATAGGAGTCTTTGCCGTCAAAGGAATTTTTGATTTTCCTGCATTAATCGTTACGGTGATGCCTTCTTTATTCATCCCGGAAACTACACCGATCATTCCCGGCCAGCTTACCGACATATAAGGAATTCCTTCTTCCGGCTGAACAAATTCTACCAGTTTATTTTTTGCAAAATCATCTCCTACATAAAAATCGAAATTTCTTCCGATCAGAAGGTCTCCATCTTCCGTATTTTCATTCCATACGGCAAGAGACGTACAGCCTACCATGGCCAGATCCTGCATCGCATGCCCGATATCGTGAGCTCCGTGCAGGTAAAGGTTTCTTAAGTATTTGGGGGCAATAAAATCATACCTATCAGATGAGTATTGTGACAAGCCGTATAATTCGGCCTGATAGTCTTCTCTTACATTGAGGTACATTTTTCTGTTGTACCATTTTAAAAAGC
Organism: Chryseobacterium sp.; assembly: GCF_041914225.1. Lineage (GTDB taxonomy): Bacteria > Bacteroidota > Bacteroidia > Flavobacteriales > Weeksellaceae > Chryseobacterium. Next base: position 18,558 of record NZ_JAYSDT010000026.1, on the reverse strand, counting down.
CTCTTAAGATTCTTTGTTTAAATTTTGATGGAACGAATCCTTCCACTTTTGAGAAAAAGATTTCTTCCTGCTTCTGCATCAGGCTCTGCGTCAGTGCACCATTATTATAGCCAAGTTGCAAAGGATTTCCTTTGATGTAAAGCTCCCAGAGCTGCTGCTTATTTTTGGTAAGATAATTCTGATTGTAACTGAAAGTGCTGTCGTTGACTCTGTTTACTTCCGGAACCTCTAATGAGTATTGCTTTACGTCAGGAATATGATGAACAGACTTTGAAATTCCGCAGGATGTAAGTGAAAAACAAAGGGTAAGATAAAGAAGAATCCTTTTACAGAATGAATATATGGTATTAGTTTTTTTCACTTTTAGTTTTTATTAATCATTTGTGTCAGCCTCTTATCTATTGTTTCTTTTCCAAGAATCTCCGCACAGGTATTAAAAGCTCCGATGGTTACTCCTAAAATCCCGTGCATATTAACAGACTGTCCTGTAAGAAACAGATTATCAATCTTGGTACGGGGGGAAACCATTGTTTTAAGAGGATTCTCAGAACTTTTCATGTATCCGTACATATTTCCTTCAAAGTTTCCTATATAGTCCCTGTAAGATAACGGAGAAGAAGTGTATATTGCTTTGATGGCATGTCTTATGTTAGGAATTTTCTTTTCCAGTGCATCCAGCATTTTCTCAGTCTTTTCAAGCTTAAATTTTTCATAAGCTTCGCCTCTTTCATGCTCATCTGCTACGGTATTGAAAGTATTTTCCCATTCTTTCACCTCCTCAAAATTCATATAGGAAATAGCGGTGAGGCTTTCTGCAAACTCAGGATGATGCTTTGAAGGCGTGGATGAGAGCATATAGGTTTCCGGCCATGATTTTTTTTGGTATTGGGATGCATTCCAGACCAGGTCTTCTGATGAATAGTGATATCTGTTATAGTTAAAATTCGGGAGGCTCTGAGGCTTTAAAACCAGGTAAACACTAAAGCAGGACGAAACCGGTTTCCAGCTTAAAACTCTGTTCAGAAAGGATTTCTTTAATCTTTCTTCGCCGATCAGTTTAATGGTGGAACGGATCTCAATATTGGAAATAAATTGTTTTGCGGCATATTCTTTTCCTGTCTTTGTTTTTACGGACGTCAATGCATTATTTTCATTAAAGACAAATTCAGAAACCTCAGAATGTTTGTGTACTTCTGCCCCATATTCCCGAAGTTTTCTGATCAGAAGCTTAGAAATCTGGCTGCCTCCTTTTACACATTTGTAAGCACTTTGGATATAAGAGTTTACCGTTAAGGCATGTACATAAAAAGGTACATTTTCGGAGTCTCCGGCATATAAAAAATTGGAACCCAGCAGAACCGACTGAAGTTTTTTGTTATGGGTAACAGATTCAATGAATCTTTTGGTATTGAGGTGCAGGATTTCTTCGTTGTAATGGTCTTTCCCTACCACATGGTATCTCGGAAACTGGCTGCAGACATATTGAATCTCTTCGCAGTAGTTCTCAAGGTTTTCTTTTTCTTCGGGAAAGTATCTGGAAAGCTGCTCCACAAAATTCTGATAGCCCTGTGCGTGCGGATATTCTGTTTCATCATCACCGAAACTGATCCTGTCATACCCGTCTTCATCCATCAGCTGAAGCTCAAGATGATCCATAATTTCCAGGTAGGAAAAGAACTGATTCAGATTCTGCCCTTTGGATAAGCCTCCGAGATAATGGACTCCTGTGTCAAAAATAAGCTTATCTCTTGAAAAGGTCTGCAGATTTCCACCGTATTGGTTATTTTTCTCAAGAACGCATACTTTCATACCTTCCTTCGCCAAAATAAGAGCCGAAACAAGACCTCCCAATCCGCTGCCGATTACAAGTATGTCATATTCTTTCTTCAAAAGAGAATGTGCTTTTAATGATTAAGAAACAGGGAATTTAAGACATTTAAAGCTTATTTTGTGCGGTAAGCAAAGAAAATTTATCCGGAAATATTATTTTAATCATCTTAATTCTCGGTACATCTTAATGGTTTTAGTTTTTCGTTAGTTTTTACGGGATAAAAATAGAAAAATTAATCAACATCATCCCAAAAATCAAAATAATTGAACCATTGAAGGGGATATTTTTTCACCATCATTTCAAGATTCTGAACATAAGATTGTAAAAGCCCCTGCGAATCACGGTTTTTGATATTCTGAGCCACTCTGGCGTAAAGATGGTAGTGAAGATTATTCTCTTTCATCACATAAACATAGACAACAGGCACTCCTAATCTTGAGGCAATCAAAAACGGTCCGGCCGGAAATTTTGCGCTTTTCCCCAACAGTTCTGCTTCCAGGTATTTGGATCCTTCAAAATACCGGTCTCCGGTGAAGCAGATCAGTTCATTTTCTGATAAAGCCTTATTGATCTCAAAGATATGCGACATATCGTCTTTAACATAAATGAACTTAATGTTACTCTTTTTTACAGCAACACTTTCCAGATATTCTTTAATCACCGTCACTTCCTGATCTGTGGTCACCAGATTGATCTGGCAGTCGAAGTCGATATCCGCAAAGAAATGTTCTGCAATTTCAAAATTACCGATATGGGCGCTGATCAGTACCCCTCCTTTTTTAGCGGCTAAAAGGCTTCTGAGATTTTCAATACCGTCAAATTCATAGGTGTACTTTTCTCTGAGTCCGGCAGAAATAGCTGTTTTATCAATCAGAACTTTTCCGAAGGTAAAATAGCTTTTAAAGATGGAAGCTTTGGATTTCCAGTACCCGTAATTCAGTCTTTTCCGGAAGTAATAAAGAATATATTGGTTGCTTTTTTTCTGAAACAGTGAATAATAAGCGGCCACAAAATAAAGCACTCCGTATGAACTTCTGATTCCGATATTTCTAATACACCAGACGAATATCCTGTATCCGAGCACTGTTCCTTTAGATTTACCTTTCCACTTGTTCATAATCCAGTTTAATATAACAGAGAACCAATGTAATATACCTTGCTGTGTTCATTACTGAAGCACTGTGATATTATTACATTGGCACATTTTATAGAATAAAGATTTACTCAATAACTAAGCGTTTTTTTCAGCAATCTTATGTTCAATCGTTGTATAGAAATCGTCAAATGTTACCATTTTCTTGAAATCTGCTTCTCCTAATTTCACCCCGAAATTGGATTCGATCACGACTACCATGTCGATATAATCCAGGCTATCCAGGCCCAGTGTATTTTTAAGGTTGGCATCATTACTGATTTCGTCTCCGTCTACCTCAAATTCGTTTACCAGAAAATCATTAACGATAGCAACAATTTTTTCCCTTTCCATGTTTTTAATCAAATTTTTTAACTATTAGTGCAGAATTGGTTCCCCCAAACCCAAAAGAATTCGACAAAAATACATCAATTTTTTGATTTTTTGTTTTTGTGACTAAATTTATCTTTTTAGCCTCATTATCAGGGTTTTCCAGATTAATATTCGGAGCAACAAAATCGTTCTGCATCATCAGAATTGAGTAGATAACTTCACTTGCGCCCGCCATCCAGCATTCATGTCCGGTCATAGATTTGGTAGAACTTACCGGAACTTCACTGCCGAAGATTTCATAAATTGCCTTTGCCTCGTTGGCATCACCAATGGGAGTAGAAGTTGCATGGGCATTGATATAATCGATATCTGAAGCGTTTAATCCTGATTGTTTTAATGCTCTGTCCATAGCCAGCGCGGGGCCGTCCACATTTGGTGTTGAGATATGGCCTCCGTTTGAAGAAAATCCATAGCCGATAATTTCAGCAATAATGGGTACTCCTCTTCTTTGGGCAGATTCTAAACTTTCCACAATCAGCGTGGCTGCACCTCCACTTGGAATCAACCCATCTCTTCCTGAATCGAAAGGTCTGGAAGCTTTTGCAGGCTCATCTTCTCTGACGGAGAATACGCCCAGCCCGTCAAAGCTTGCCATGGAATACTTGTTGGTTTCCTGGGCTCCTCCACAGATGATCATGTCCTGAAAACCATTTTTGATCATCATGTACGCCAGCCCCAATGAGTGTGAACCGCTTGCACATGCTGCACTGATGGTAAGATTGATCCCTTTCAGCTTAAAGATCGTGGAAAGGTTCATCGTGACCGTTGAGTTCATTGATTTAAAGATCGCTCCCGATCCCATCAATGTAGTATCTTTCTTTTCCCTTGCAATATCGATAGATTCTACAACTGCCTGGGAAACACTGTCATTACCGTATAAAATTCCCACTTCATGGGCATCCAGGAATTCTTCGTCCAGATTCGCCTGCTTCAAGGCATCAATGGTAGCCAGATAAGCATATTCACTTTCTTCTCCCATGCTGACACGCTGACGTCTGTTCAGAAGATTCTTAAGATCCGGTTTTGGAACCACTCCAGTAAGACCTGATCTGAAACCAAATTCTTTTCTCTGCTGGTCTAAAACAATACCGGATTTTCCTTGATATAGGGATTCCCTGACCTCTTCTAAAGACGTCCCGATGCAGGAATAAATTCCCATCCCGGTAATTACAACCCTATTTTCCATGTTATGAATAAATTCCTCCGTTAATATTAATCACTTCTCCTGTAATGTAGGATGATTTTTTAGATGCTAAAAATGCGACAAGATCCGCCACTTCTTCTGCTTCTCCGAATCTGTTGGCAGGGATCATTGCTTTCAGTTCTTCTTCATTGAACTCCTGAGTCATATCTGTTCTGATAAAGCCCGGAGCTACCGCATTTACGGTAACATTTCTTTTGGCAACTTCCTGTGCAAGAGCTTTTGTAGCACCCACCAAAGCCCCTTTTGCTGCAGAGTAATTCGTCTGGCCTGCTGTTCCTTTCACTCCGGATACAGAAACCATATTGATGATTCTTCCGTATTTGTTGCGAAGCAGCTTTTGGATAAAGAAATTGGTCACATTGAAGAATCCGTCCAGACTGGTGTTGATCACATTATTCCAATCTTCTTTCTGCATCCACATAAAGAGGCCGTCTCTCGTGATTCCCGCATTATTGACGATCACTTCTACTACTGCATCAGGATTTCTTTCCTGCCATGCTGTTAAAACAGCCTTTGTTTCTTCGGTATTTCCTACATCAAATTTAAGGATTTCTCCCGTAGCTCCAAGTTCTTCCACTTTAGTCAAAGTTTCTTTGGCTGCGGTTTCGTTTGAAGCGTAGTTGATAAGGATGTGATAGTTTTTCTCTTCAGCCAGTTTTATACAGATTGCCCTCCCGATTCCTCTGGAGCCTCCTGTTACAATTGCACATTTCATGCGTTAGTGTTTATATCGTTTTTAGTTTTTTTAAAAATTGATGCCGGATATCTATTTTAAAGACAATCCATAACAGCTAATAGTTACATTCCTTTCAGATATTTCTTTACTTCCTCCAGATACGGATACATTACCATATCGTCTGAGAAAGCAGGAATAATTTTTCTGATATCATCATACAGTTCTTTTGTAGATGATGAAACTTTATCCTGGAACCCAAGATATTCAACAGCCTGAATGATTGTAATGGCTTCAATGGCCAATACTTCAAAAGCATTCTCAATGACTTTTCTGCAGATTACGGCAGCATTTGTACCCATACTAACGATATCCTGATTATCATTATTGTTCGGAATACTGTGAACGTACATAGAATTTGACAGCATCTGGCTTTCTGCCGTAGTGGAAGTTGCTGTAAACTGCACTCCCTGCATCCCGAAATTGAAACCTAATTTACCTAAATTGACAAAAGGAGGTAAAATTTCGTTGATTTTGGCATTCAGAAGGTAGTTTAACTGTCTTTCTGCAAGCATGGTAAGTTTGGTAACTACAATTTTAAGCTTATCCATTTCCAGAGAGATGTAATCTCCATGGAAGTTTCCTCCATGGTAAACATGCTGATCTTCAACATTGATAATCGGGTTATCATTCGCTGAATTGATCTCATTTTCAAGAACTTTTTCTGTATATTCCAGCGTGTCCAATACCGGACCTAAGATCTGAGGAACACATCTTAAAGAATAATATTCCTGAACTTTTTCTTTAAATACTTTTTCCTGTTCTTCAAAATGGGTATACAGATGATCTTCTCTTTTTCTGATCAGCTTACTATCCGCCAGATGGGCACGCATTTTTTCTGCCACTTTCTGCTGGCCGTAATGTCTTTTTGTTCCATTCAGCGCTTCTGACAGGTGATCATCATAAGCCTGTACAATCTCATTGATTGCACAAGAAAGTCTAAGAGAAATATCTGTAAGCTGATTCGCTTTATAAGCATTTACAATACCGATTCCGGACATTACGGAAGTTCCGTTCATCAAAGCAAGACCTTCACGGATCTCTACTTTTATCGGCTCTAAGCCTTCTGTTTTAAAAACCTCTTTGGTTGATTTTCTTTCTCCTTTATAAAATACTTCTCCTTCTCCAATCAGTACCAAGGCCAGGTGAGCCAGCTGAACAAGGTCCCCGCTTGCTCCTACTCCTCCGTGTTCAAATATCAGAGGAATAATATCTCTGTTGATCAGCTCCTGAAGAAGGTAAATTACAGACTGGTGTACTCCTGAATTTCCCAGTGATAAGGTATTCAGTCTCGCTAGCATACATGCTTTTACTTCTTCAGCAGGTAAAGGATTTCCGATACCTGAAGAATGGCTTCTGATCAGGTTATACTGAAGCTGGTGTGTATCTTCGTCACTGATTTTGAATTGAGCCATCGGGCCAAAGCCAGTGTTCACACCATATATTACTTTATTTTTTGAAAACTCTTTTAAAAACTGAAAACTTTTATCCACTCTTGATAAAAGCGATTCATCCAGTTCTATTTTTTCATTCTCAATGATAATTTTTTGAAAGTCTTTCAGTTCTAAAAAGTTATTTATTTTCATCAATTAAAAGTAATAGTTGATAATTTTGTAAAATATTAATTATTTGTCACTAATTTTGCGGCAAAGATAAAAGTTATTATTAAAATAAAAAATCAAAGATGAGCAAAGAATTTGTTGACGTTCTTGTAATCGGAGCCGGACCTTCCGGATGCGTGTCTTCTTCGTACTTAAAGAAGAATAACGTCAACGTGAAAGTAGTCGAAAAAACAAAATTTCCCAGACTGGTAGTGGGAGAAAGCTTAATTCCGAGGGTAATGGACCACTTTGATGAGGCCGGACTTTTCCCTGCATTAGATAAAATGGGCTTTGAAAAAAAGCTTGGTGCGCGTTTTCTTCGCGGCGACGAAATCTGTATTTTTGATTTCAGCAATAAATTTGGGGAAGGCTGGGACTGGACCTGGCAGGTTCCCAGAGCTGATTTTGACAATACACTTGCTCAGGAAGTCATTAATAAAGGAATTGATCTTGAATTCGAAACTGAAGTTATTGATATTAAGTTTGACGGAACAGATTCTGTGACTACAGTAAGAAGTAAAGATGGAGAAACGAAAGAGGTCCACGCAAAGTTTGTTATCGATTCCAGCGGTTACGGAAGAGTATTACCTCGTCTTCTTGGCCTTGAAAAGCCTTCAAAACTATCTCCCCACTCTGCTATTTTCTCTCATGTACATGATATTAACAGGGAACCTGGAGAGGAAGGAACTTTAATTTCTTTTGACATCATCGAAACAGAGGTATGGCTTTGGGTCATTCCTTTTTCCAACGGAAACACAAGTTTAGGAATTGTAGGCCCTACTGAATATATCGACAAATTATCTGAAAACGGAGATACCACTGAAGCTTTAAAAAAGGCAATCTCACTTTCTGACTATTATGTAAAACGTTTCGGGAATGTGGATTTCCTTTTTGAACCCAAACACCTGAAAGACTATTCTTGTTCGGTTAAAAGTTTATTCGGAGACGGATTTGCTTTAACGGGAAATGCTTCAGAATTCCTTGATCCAGTATTCTCTTCAGGAATGGCTTTTGCCACAGAATCAGGAATGCTGGCCGCTAAACTGGCTTTAAGGCAGCTAAACGGAGAAAAAATTGACTGGCAGAAGGAATACACAGATTATATTTTATATGGAGTGGATGTTTTCACTACCTATGTAAAAGAGTGGTATACCGGAAATCTCCAGGAGCTATTTTTCCATCAGCCGGAAAACCCTGATGTAAAGAAAAAGATATGTGCAGTTTTAGCAGGCTATGTCTGGAATAAAGACAATCCTTTCGTGAAGAAACATGATACGGTGATTAAAAATCTTGCGAATCTGATCAAACTAGAAAAACAGGAACAGCAAAATCAAGCATAAAAAACGGTCTGAATTTTTCAGACCGTTTTTTGTTATTTTAAAGATTTTTTGATTTCTCTTCCCAAATATCTTCCGACAGATTCATAAGCTGCTGCTATTCTTCCATACTCCATTACAAATTCTTCATTTTGCACAAATTTATCAAACTTTTTAAGCTCTATTTCTGCTAAAACAGTAGAAGGATTATCGGTTTCCACCAGTTTTATTTTCCCGGTTATTTCGGCAGTCATTGCTGTAATTCCGGCATGCCAGCCAGGAAAAATCCAATTTGTCTCCACCAACAGGGTATATTTTGCGGCTGCGTCTTTTTTAAATGAAATATTTTTGTAAGTTTTATTCAATCCTTTTGCGAAATAATCCACATAATATTCCTTTTTATATTTTTCCCATTCTTCAATCCATTTTTTCCAGGCTTCTTCGCCTCTTTTGGGATTTTCAATAACTTGTTTTTTTCTGTTTTCGAGGTATTGAGCTTCTGTAATATTTTCTTTCATAAATAGTACATTTTCAAATTTCACCTCAACATTTACTTCGGTCTGATCTTTCAAAACACCCAGACTTCCGGCAACTATTTTCATTTTCTCCTGTCCGAAAGCTGTAGTCATTATAACTAAAAAGACCAGCAATAATAATTTTTTCATAGGGTATTAGCTTTTATTTTAAGAGCCCAAAGATATTATAAAAGAAAGTTTCTATTGACTCTTTATTTTAAATTTATCTTAAATCAATAAATGTGATTGGTTTCCTGCTGTTTGGATTAAAAATTGTTTTAGATAATATATCAAAATCAATGATTTCAATTTTTGGGCTTACTCTTAATTTGGCCCGGAAGTGATCCCTGACTTCATTTACAAAAGTCTCATGCTCTTCTTCTGTGCTTAATTTGATGATAATTTCATCAAGTCCTATTTCGTTGGCCTGAATAACAATCTGATAGCATAAAATATTGTTGAAATCATTCAGGATATCATTCATTGCCGGCGGATAAAGTGTTGTTCCTTTATATTTGATCATCTGCTGTTTTCTGCCTATAACAGGTCCTAACCTCATCGTATTCCTTCCACATTGGCACGGCTCATAGTGAGCTTTTACGATATCGCCTGTTTTAAATCTCAATAAAGGAATGGCTTCCACCCCTAAAGTTGTAATGGTAAGCTCACCACTTTCTCCTTCTTTTACGGGATTGCCTTCATCATCCAGAATTTCTGTGATGATCAGTTCAGGATGGTGATGTCCTCCGATCTGAAATTCACATTCTGTAAAGGCGGTGCTCATCTCGGTAGAAGCATAGGTGGAAAAAAGCTTTATATCCCACTTTTCTTTAATCTTCTGGGAAAGAATATTATCTGTAAAGTCCTGATTTTTGATGCTTTCTCCAATACACACAGCTCCATACACACTTGAATTTTTATAATCCAACCCGTGTTTTTCGGCATAGTCAATCATTTTCAGCAGAAAAGAAGGCACTGTAATCAGGTATTTTGGTTTGTATCTGAAAATAGAATCCCATTGCAGTTCAGGAATTCCCGGTCCCATTCTCACCACACTTGCCCCCATTTTTCTTAAGCCTAAAAAATAAGCAAGTCCTGCCATAAAACGTTTGTCAATGGTTGTAATCATCTGCACAACATCTCCTTTCTGAATTCCTGCACAGGCAAAAGAAATTGCTTCATTATAGGCTAGTCTTTCAAGATCACCGTCGGACAATCCGAATGTTACAGGATCTCCCAATGTTCCGGAAGTGGTACTGTAATCAACAATTTTATCAGGTGTTATGCAGAAAAAATCATGATTGTGCTGCTGAAGATCATTCTTTGTGGTGGTAGGAATCTTCTGAAGATCTTCCAGCGTAAGAATGTCAGCAGTATTAATATTATTTTCTTTAAAGAGCTTCTGATAAAAAGGCGAATGGCTTTCCAGGTAGACCAAAAGTTCATGAAGTTTTTCTTCCTGAAATTTTTTGATTTCCTGAATCCCTGCTTTCTCAATTGACGGATGAAATTCCAATGATTTTAATTTTTAAAAAGCAAATTTATTTAAAATTACATGATTGTAAGATGTATTCACGTAAAATGTATTCATGATTTCTACCATAGCTTTTATCTCCGGAATGTAAAAGTTTGGGTGTTGTTATTTCCTGCGGTATTGATTGTGGTTACTTTTAGAGTATGAGAGCCTGATCCTTTTGAACATTTTTCATCAAAGATATACACAAAATCATCTTTTACACGGGCAAACCTTAGCCACTTTCCGTCCAGCTCGGCCCGGAATGTAACAATATCTCCCACTTTTGTTTTTCCTTTTAGTCTCAAAGAGCTGCTGCTGATCAAAGCACCTTCATTCCAACCTGGTGAAACGGATGGCTGGGCATTATCAATCACCAACTGCGCCGTACCCAATCTGTTGAACTGCCCTTCTGCCCGGTCAGCATTCCATTTTGCTTTTACGAAATCTTTATCACTCCCGTAATCAAGAATAATAACAGCTTTGTCTTTTTCTGTATTGGATAATTTTCTATTGGGTTTTATTTTCAAAGTATATTCACCATGAACCGGAACGTATGGATTATGTAAAACAATACTGTTTGAAGCCTCATCCGGATTAGCGGACGTTGTTTCATAGGCATTGAAATTTACAGCATCATAGACTGCATTTTTACTGAAACTGATTTCTGCATTTTCGGTTGTAAGCATTTTTCCTTCATCAGGTAAAACAGTTTTACCTGAAGATGCAATTCCGATTCCCGCATTACTCAACTGAACTTTAGTGGTTAGCCTGCTGATATTACCTTTTACATCCTTTACAACAATTTCGATATTGTGAACATCTTCATCCTGAAGATTGATAATTCCTGAAAGATCAGGCACACTATAATTTTGCAGTTTCATCCCCGGCAAAGCAGACAAATGCTGAATTCCCACTTTGTCTCTGATGAATTTCGTATAATCGATACAACCGTTGATATATCGGGTATCATCATAATGTACTTTATCAATTTTAAAACTGTACATCAGTTTACCATCCATCAATAGTTCTGCATTATAAATCCCAAGATTAAATCCCTGATTGGCTTTATCTACAGCTTTAATTCCGAAACTTATCTTCGGTGAACTGGCTTTTACAACATCTGCAGTGTAAATACTTCCTACTTTTTTCACTGCAATTCCGTTCGCTCCAGGCTCATATGTACTGAATCTGCGGTCATACCAATACAATCCACTGATAATGGGAGCTACAGAATCCGGAATATTAAATCCAAACAATAAAGGATTAAGACATTCTTCTGTTTTGGTATCCCTTATTTCGAAATGCAGGTGCGGACCCGCCGAACCTCCTGTATTTCCACTCAATGCAATCTGTTGTCCTTTTTCCACTGGAAACTGTCCGGGCTGAAAAGTAATATCCTGTTCCCACTTTTCGTCTTTGTACTGCTTCTCCTTTACAAATTCATCGAGCTTGCCAAAGTATTTATTCAGGTGAGCATATACTGTGGTATAACCGTTGGGATGAGTAATGTATATTGCATTACCGAAACCATATCTTTCTACCTTTATCCTGCTTACATAGCCTTCTGCCGCAGCTAGAACCGGTAAATTTTCCTGACTGTTCGTTCTTAAATCCAGCCCCATATGAAAGTGATTTGTCCTGATAGCACCAAAATTAGCTGCCAGCTGCATGGGAATATTCAGTGGGTTACGGAAATAGTTTTGAGGATAATTATTCTGGGCATTTATGATGATTGTATGGATAAAACAGATAGCAACCATCAGTTTGGAGAAGATTTTCATACAGCATTTAGGTTTATAGGTCTATTTAAATATACGAATTTTCAGTAATCATATCTGTATTTTTACTCAAAGTTTGAGATGGTTTATTTTTAACCCCAAATTACACGGATTTTCGCAGATGTTTATGCTTTAGATTCGGAAAACCGTTTTTCAGTTTCGGCTAAAGCCCACTTCTATTTAATAAATTGCATAAAATTTCACATGAAAAACAGCCAGAAAAATTCACTTATTGACCATTCGTCATTCACTTTCCTCCACTTTCTTCATTATATTTCTGAAATTGAACTTTTTAATAGATGATATCAAAATAAAACATATATTATAAACCGACAAATTTTAGTAAATTTGCAGACTTAATTAATCAACGATATTGAGATATTTACAATGAGCCAATTTAAAGAATACAAAAACCTCAACCTTATTGACGTAGCAGAGAATGTAGCGGAATTTTGGAAACAAAATAAAACCTTCAATAAGAGTGTTGAGATTCGTCAGGGAAATCCTGAGTTTGTTTTTTATGAAGGTCCGCCTTCAGCAAACGGTATGCCCGGAATTCACCACGTAATGGCAAGAGCATTGAAAGATATTTTCTGCCGTTACCAGACGCAAAACGGGAAGCAGGTTTTCCGTAAAGCAGGCTGGGATACGCATGGTCTTCCTGTGGAACTGGGTGTAGAAAAAGAATTAGGAATCACGAAAGAAGATATTGGCAAAAAAATCTCTATTGAAGACTATAACAAAGCTTGTCGTGAAGCCGTAATGCGTTATACCGATGTCTGGAATAACCTTACGGAAAAAATCGGATATTGGGTAGACCTTGATGATCCGTACATCACGTACAAGTCAAAATATATGGAAACGGTTTGGTGGCTTTTGAAGCAATTGTATGATAAAAACTTATTGTACAAAGGTTACACGATCCAGCCTTACTCTCCAAAAGCGGGAACAGGACTTTCTTCTCACGAGCTTAACCAGCCTGGGACATATCGTGATGTTTCGGACACAACGGTTGTGGCTCAGTTTAAAGTAAAGAAAGATTCTTCAGCATTATTCAATGATGTTGACGGGGATGTTCATATCCTTGCATGGACGACAACTCCGTGGACGCTTCCGTCCAATACAGCGCTTACCGTAGGAAGAGATATTGAATATGTTTTGGTTAAAACCTTCAATCAGTATACATTTGAACCTGTAACTGTAGTTTTATCAAGCGTTCTTTTACCTAAAGTTTTCGGTAAAAAATATGCAGAAGGTACAGATGAGGATTTTGCCAACTATACTCCGGAAACTAAAGTAATTCCTTTCAGAATATTAAAAGAATTTACAGGGGAAAAACTTGTTGACACGAGATATGAGCAGTTAGTTCCTTGGTTTACACCTAATGACAACCCTGAGAATGCATTCAGAGTAATCTTAGGAGATTTCGTAACAACAGAGGACGGTACCGGTATCGTACACACAGCACCCACTTTCGGTGCGGATGATGCGAGAGTTGCTAAAATGGCTCAGCCTGAGATTCCTCCAATGTTGGTAAAAGATGAAAATGACAACCTTGTACCATTGGTAGATTTACAGGGGAGATTCATCAAAGGAGAAAACGTTCCAGAGGTGTTTTCCGGAAAATATATCAAAAACGAATATTACGATGAAGGAACAGCTCCTGAGAAATCTTGGGATGTGGAACTTGCGATCCTGTTGAAAACGGAGAACAAGGCCTTCAAAGTAGAGAAATATGTTCACTCTTATCCACACTGCTGGAGAACAGATAAGCCGGTGTTGTACTATCCGCTGGATTCATGGTTTGTGAAAATGACCGCTGTAAAAGACAGACTGGTTAATCTGAACAAAGAAATCAACTGGAAGCCAAAAGCTACCGGAGAAGGACGTTTTGCCAACTGGCTGGAAAATGTAAACGACTGGAACTTATCCCGTTCAAGATATTGGGGGATCCCGTTACCGATCTGGAGAACAGATGACCTGAAAGAAGAAAAAATCATAGGTTCTGTAGAAGAACTTTATAACGAAATCGAGAAATCAATTGCAGCAGGACTGATGACTGAAAACCCGTTCAAAGGATTCATCATCGGAAATATGGCAGAATCTAACTATGAGCTTGTGGATCTTCACAAAAACGTAGTAGACAAAGTGGTATTGGTTTCTGATACAGGAAAAGCAATGAAGCGTGAGAGCGACCTGATTGACGTTTGGTTTGATTCAGGATCTATGCCTTATGCTCAATTGCATTATCCTTTTGAAAACAAAGCATTAATCGACAATAACAAAGCATTCCCGGCTGATTTCATTGCGGAAGGTGTTGACCAGACCCGTGGATGGTTTTATACGCTTCACGCGATCGGAACTGCAGTGTTTGATTCAGTTGCTTACAAAAATGTAATGAGTAACGGTCTTGTTCTGGATAAGAACGGACAAAAGATGTCAAAACGTTTAGGAAATGCTGTAGATCCGTTCGAAACACTTGCTGTTTATGGGCCGGATGCTACCCGTTGGTACATGATCTCCAATGCCAACCCTTGGGAAAACCTGAAGTTTGATATTGAAGGAATCGACGAAGTAAGAAGAAAGTTCTTCGGAACCCTTTACAATACATATTCATTCTTTGCTTTGTATGCAAATGTGGATGGCTTCAACTATTCGGAAAAAGAAGTGGAAAACCGTCCTGAAATCGACAGATGGATCCTTTCTGAGCTGAACCTTCTCATCAAGGAAGTAAAAGCATTCTATGAAGACTATGAACCGACAAGAGTAGCAAGAGCAATTAGCACTTTTGTGAATGACAACCTGAGTAACTGGTACGTAAGACTGTGCAGAAGACGTTTCTGGAAAGGAGAATATTCTGATGACAAGATCTCTGCTTACCAGACTTTATACACCTGTCTTGAAACAGTAGCTAAGCTTTCCGCTCCTATTGCTCCGTTCTTTATGGATCAATTGTATCAGGACCTAAATAAAGTAACAGGAAAAGAAAACTGTGAATCTGTACACCTTACAGATTTTCCGGTTGCTGATGAAAGCTTAATCGATCAGGATCTGGTTGAAAAAACGCATTTGGCTCAGAACATTACGAGCATGGTCTTCTCTCTGAGAAAGAAAGAGAATGTAAAAGTTCGTCAGCCGTTACAGAAAGTATTGGTTCCTGTATTGGATTCTAAAACAGAAGAACAGATTCTTGCTGTTGCAGATCTGATCAAGCAGGAAGTGAACGTAAAAGAATTACAGTTAATCAATGCTGAAGAGGCATCCCACTTAATTGTAAAGCAGATAAAGCCTAACTTCAAAGCGCTTGGTCCTAAATTAGGAAAAGACATGAAGGTGGTAGGCGCAGAGATTGCTAATCTTACCGCAGAACAGATTGCCGGTCTTGAAAAAGAAGGAAAAACAGACGTTCAGGGATATGAAATTACCCTTGATGATGTAGAAATTTCTACAAAAGATATTCCGGGATGGACAGTAACTTCTGACGGAAAAACAACTGTGGCATTAGATTTGACGTTAACCGATGAGTTAAAATCTGAAGGGATCGCAAGAGAGTTCATCAACAGAATTCAAAACCTGCGAAAAGACAAAGACTTTGAACTGACAGACAAAATTTCAATTGCATTGGAAGAAAGCTCTCCTTTCTTGAATGATATTAGGAAAAATGAGGAATATATTTCTTCTGAAGTCTTGTCAAATAAAATAGAAATTGTATCTTCACTTTCAAATTTTAACGAAATCGAAATAGATGAGGTTAATTTTAAGATAAATATTGAAAAAAATTAACATGTAGTTATTGTATTTCAAATTCCATTTCATAATTTTATTAAAAAAGAGAAAGAATATGTCAGACGAAAGAGTTAGATACAGCGATGCTGATTTACAGGAATTTAAAGCGATCATTAAAGAAAAAATAGAAAAAGCAGAAAAAGATCTTCAGCTTATCAGAGAAAGTTTCATCAACGACCAGAATAACGGGACAGATGATACGTCTCCTACTTTCAAGGCTTTTGAAGAAGGAGCAGAAACGTTAAGCAAAGAGCAGAATTCTATTTTGGCAGGAAGACAGGAAAAATTCGTGCGTGACCTTAAAAATGCTTTGATCAGAATCGAAAACAAAACGTACGGTGTTTGCAGAGTGACAGGAAAACTGATTCCTAAGGAAAGACTTCTGGCTGTTCCTCACGCTACGCTGAGCATCGAAGCGAAAAATATGCAGAAATAGCCGAAAGGTTTGTAAAATAATATTGGGTTTATATCGTATTCACGGATACTTTATAAACCTAATTTTTAATGTATACCCATGAGCGAATTATTAATTTTGGGCGTTATCATCGCAGCAGTGTTGTTATTTTTCAACAGGACATGGATCAAAAACAGATTTTTTCCTGATCCGCAGAAAAACTATACTATTGATGATAAATTCAATGCTGATAAACGTGAAAGGGAGAAAGAAATCGACAGACTGCTGAGCAAAATGGGCAAAAACGGAGTGAATGATCTCTCTGAAAAAGACAGAAAGAGACTCGATGAGCTGTCTAAAATGTAACAATTAAATAAAAGAAATGGAATCTATCATAGTACATCCCAAAAATTCTATGGAGCTGAGTGCACTGAAAAGTGTTCTGAAGGAAATGGGCATTAAATTTGAAAAAGCTCACGTTAAAAGCTCGTTCAACGGACAGAAAGTGGTCAAGAAAGCAAGCGACAACAAAAATGTAAAGCCGGCAGCAAAGCCTTCAAAACCTAAAGGACAGTAATGAAAAAGATTTTAGCGATAACATTTTTAGTGTTGTTAATTGACCAGGCTTCAAAAATTTATATTAAAACCCATTTTGGACTAGGCGACAGTGTTTCTGTTTTTCCGGGTTTCAAGCTTACTTTTGTTGAGAATCCGGGAATGGCTTACGGGTTTCATTTCGGAGGTATTATCGGAAAATATTTTCTTGTTATCCTAAGAATTTTCCTGATCGGAGGAATGCTGTATATGTTTAAAAAATGGTTAAAGGAAGGAGCATCCAACTATCTTTTGATTCCAATGGCCATCATTTTTGCGGGGGCTATCGGAAACCTTATTGACGGAATGTTCTACGGAATGATCTTCGACAGCGGAAGTATCTATGATGCAAGTGTTGACAGATGGCTTGATTACGGTGGAGTTTCTAAGCTTGTTCCTTTTGGGCATGGGTATTCTTCATTTATGAAAGGATGCGTGGTAGATATGCTGCACTTCCCGCTGGTAGACTGGTATGTTCCTGAAAGCTGGCCTTTGATAGGCGGAAAACACATTGAGTTCTTCAAGTATATTTTCAATGTTGCCGATTCTGCGATTACTGTGGGAGCAGCATTCTTATTGATATTCAGAAAAAAAGCTTTCCCGAACGGTCTGGAGTTTTAAAATGACATATTTTCGGATGAAAAAAATAATCAAAAATATTTTTAAAATTTTCCTGCTTCTTCTGGTTGCAGGAATTATTTTTATTGCCTGGGCAAATTACAGCATTAAAAAAGAAAGCGAATCCTTCGTTTCTTATAATATTGCTGATCTGCCTGAAGCAAAAACAGGTTTATTGCTGGGAACCGGAAAACTCCTGAACAACGGACAGCCGAATGCTTATTTCTACAACAGAATAAAAGCTGCAGGTGATTTATACAAAAGCGGAAAAATACAATACATTATTGTCAGTGGTGATAACAGTACCAAGGATTATAATGAACCTGAAGATATGCAGCTTGCATTGATGCAGGAAGGAGTTCCAAAGGATAAAATTATTTTGGACCATGCGGGATTCAGGACACTGGATTCCGTGGTAAGAGCCAAGGATATTTTCAGCCAAACCAAACTTATCATCATTTCTCAGAAGTTCCATAATGAAAGAGCCGTTTTTCTGGCCCGAAAAAATGGGATGGAAGCCTTTGGGTACAATGCAGCTGATGTAAATAAATATGCAGGGTTAAAGACCAATATGAGAGAGTATGCGGCCAAAGCTAAGGCCTATTGGGATCTTCTTTTCGGAGTAGAACCGAAATTCGGAGGGGAGAAGATTGTGATTCCTTGATATTTATGAACCCATAGATTTCACAGATTTTCACGGATGATGCGTAAAATATAAAGGTTATTTATGTAGAGGTTTTGGCTAAAGCCAATGGATGGAGGTTGAATTTTAAGCTGGCTGGGCTGAAGCCCACCCCTATTGAATTTTAATAACAACATCTTTTATCTTTTATCTTTTATCTTTTATCTTTTATCTTTCGTTATTCACCTCAAACCTCGTAAATTTGCTATTCATTAATTTTTAAATATAAATTGTAAACAAATGTCAAGAATTCTTACCGGCATTCAAGCCACCGGAACACCCCATCTTGGAAATTTATTAGGGGCTATTATTCCTGCGATCGAACTATCCAAGCAGGAAGGAAATGAATCATTTTTATTTATTGCGAATCTTCACACGCTTACACAGATTAAGGATGCGCAGACTTTAAGACAAAATACCTACGAGATTGCTGCGGCTTGGCTTGCTTGTGGGCTGGATACTGAA
>NZ_JAYSDT010000025.1:0-60500 GCF_041914225.1 Chryseobacterium sp. | reverse complement strand
CGACAGTTCCTATAAGAGAAGGTACAAAAACCAATTTAGAAGACACTAAAGATTACTTCAAAAGCTTTTACGCCAACGAGAAGGAAAAAGAAATTGAAACTGTCAGATCAAGTAGTGGCTATTACAGATTAACGGAATATCAGTTTATTTTTTGATCTTTTTGCATGTTTTTATTGTCTCTATAATTTGTATAACTATAGTTTTTGTGTATAATACTTAAGTAAATTTGTACTTATCCAAGCTCCGATTACCATTTCTACCCAAGATAGTGGTAGGGTATAAGCCAATAGAGAAAGTTTGGATAAATTCATGTTTGCTAACGCTATCCAAAACAATAAAAAAAATGTAATCCAACAAATTGTAGAACTAACAAATATAGTTCTTTTGGTTTTGCCAAAATATTGACTGCAAATCCACACTATATACACAAGTACAATTGTTAGAATAGTATCCCAAATCCCCCAAATTAAAAATCTGATCCAGTTCACTGGAATTACATTTGGGATTAACGATAGATATTGTTTCATTTCAGGTAAAACAACTATAAAAAAACGAAAAACTTCTGAAATATTTACCCAGACACTGGTAATCAGTACAATGAATAAAAATTTTGGAGGAAAAATTGACATCAATATTTTTTTGAATTTAATAAATAAGTCTAAGAAAGGATGTTTGCCTTTATGAAACTTTGCTATTAATGAACTTGAAATTTCAAGACAGTTTGGAATTGCTCTTTTGAAACCGTTCTTATATCTTTTATGTAGGATTCTTTATGATAATTATATAATTTTTTAAGACCAAGTTGATGGGTAAATTGTTCCATAATATCAAATGTTGTCTGTTCCTCAGTATATGGACCTATGTGAAGCATTTTAATACTTTTGTTTTCATCTATCAATTTAAGGTTTGTTTCTTTTAAATACTCATAATAGTCTTTATTTTTGGATTCTTCCAATAATTTACTTTTCACTTCATTAAATAAATCATCTTCTAAGTTTTCAGGCTGCAATAACATAAAGTTACCTATTATATTGTTGTGATCTTTAAATCCTATTTTAGGATCTGATAAACTCCATTCTCCTTCTAATGGAGGAAGTTCATAAATAACACCTTTATCTTTTAATTTACTTTGAATAATTTCACTTAATTTATAAAGCCCCTGAATTGCAATAAAAGCTTCTGTACTTTCTGCCGTAACCTTTTTATCAACAACAATATATTTCATTGGCTTTAAGGTAATAACTTCTGGAGTTAATTTTGCATTAAACAATAGTTCATTCATATTTGTATTTGTATTTGTATTTGTATTTGTATTTGTATGTGAATCACCGAATTTGGTTTGACTATAGCCGAAATTAAATATTAAAATAGTGAAAAAAAATAATGCTCTTATAAACATATAATCATAGGTTGGGTTGATGGTTGTATTTTCAAATATATAATAAATTTTTTGAAAATAAAAAAAACAGTAAACTGTGTTAAATTTGAAATTATGATAACTATCAAAAAAAACTCTACTGCCCCCATTGTCTGAGTTCAAACGTAGTAAAAAATGGTTTTAAAAAAACCTGGGATTCAAAATTATTTTTGTCCTTTTTCTTCTTCGGTATGGCTCTCTAGAAGACCTTCTCTAATCTCCTATTAATAACTCTCGAACAAAATTAACTAACAGTTTTTTGAGTAATTGACACAAATATTGACACTTATTATTTGTAAAATAATTTAGAATTTTGATTTTCAGTATTTTAAATAAATTCTATATAGTGCCGTAGGAATCTAAACTTAAAACATAATCCAAAAAAAAGCCGCACCAGACTAGACTGATACGGCTTTTTATGATTTTAAAAATCAATTATTTTTTCTCTGTAGATCTTTGTAAAACCTCATCTACCATTCCATAGCCTTTAGCTTCTTCAGAAGTCATCCAGTAATCTCTGTCAGAAGATTTTTCTACCCACTCATAGGTTTGTCCTGAATGATGAGCGATGATCTCATAAAGCTCCTGCTTCAATTTCAGCATTTCTCTTAAGTTGATCTCCATGTCAGAAGCAACCCCCTGGGCACCTCCTGAAGGCTGGTGAATCATTACTCTTGAGTGCTTAAGTGCAGAACGCTTTCCTTTTTCTCCTGCTACCAGTAATACAGCCCCCATTGAAGCTGCCATACCTGTACAGATGGTCGCTACATCCGGTTTGATGATCTGCATTGTATCATAAATACCTAAACCTGCATAAACACTACCACCAGGAGAATTGATATAAATCTGAATATCTTTTGATGGGTCAGCACTTTCCAGGAATAAAAGCTGAGCCGTAACGATGTTGGCTACCTGATCATCAATGCCTGTTCCCAGGAAGATAATTCTGTCCATCATCAGACGGGAAAAAACGTCCATCTGAGCAACGTTTAATCTTCTTTCTTCCATGATGTACGGAGTAAGATTCGTTGGTCCATACATTCCCATATACTGATCGGTTACCAAACCGCTGTTTCCTAAATGTTTTACAGAGAAGTCTCTGAATTCCTTTTTAATGTCCATATTTCTATTATGTATTATTTTTAAATATTCTCAAAGTTTAAATTACAATATTTATTCCTAAAATTTTATAGGACTTTTTGTCACAGACTTTCAAAAAAATCTGACTTAAACTATCTCTTTCTATCTACATAAATTCCTTTGATAGGTGAATATTCTATGATATTACTCAGCCGGATGGAAGCCTGCTTCAGCAAAGTGATCTTTTTGATCAGCTCGTAATACTTTATTTCATCCGTATTGCTGTACTGATCAAGCTCTTTGGCTGTTTCCTTGATCAGATAATCAATATATCTGTATTTATGCAATAAAATATCCCCTTTGATCTGATCTGCCACTTTATCTCCGTAATTGGGAGGATAAATATTTCTGGAAGCCCAGTTTTCAAGCTCATCCAGCGGAATCAGAGCATCCACAACTTTCGTGGTAATCTCTTCATCCATAAAAGATACAAAAAAGTTTCCACTTCTCAGCTCATCCTTTTGAATTCCTTCCCTCACCTGGTTGATAATGATCTCATTTTCTTTGACTAAAAATGTATACTGCTCTTCTTCAAAATGGTGAAGAATTTCTTCAATAACGGTAATCTGGTATTCCTCATTCTGCTCATTTCTCCTTTTCAGGATAATGTCTCCGAACATCAGCATATGATCCACCAACTTATTCTCCATGAATAAGACATCATATAGAAAAGGATCTTCTTTTTCCTGATCCAAAGGAACAATCTCCATCTTCGGAACTGCTGCTTTTTCCTTTTGCTGCTGCTGAACATGATGTGTCTGATTCTGCGTGATCTGCTTCTGAACATCCAGTTCATTGAAAAGACTCTGTTCGGAAAGTCCGAATTTATTGGAAACCTCTTTCAGATAAACCTCTCTTTTCAGGGCATTCTGTACAAATGAGACAGATTTTACGATATCCCTTATCGCTTCAGCCTTTTTGATAGGATCATTTCCTATATCCTTTAAGAGAATTTCCGCCTTAAAGTCGATGAAATCCATCGCTTCATTTTCGATATACTTTTCAACGTACTCCTGCGGATGTTTTCTGGCAAATGAATCCGGGTCATCTCCATCTGGTAAAAGCAGAACGCGGATATTCATTCCCTCAGTCAGTAACATGTCAATACTTCGGAAACTGGCTTTGATACCGGCATTATCACCGTCAAAAAGAATCGTTACATTTTCCGTAAGTCTCTTAATGAGCTTAATCTGTTCTGTTGTCAAAGACGTTCCGGAACTTGCCACAACATTTTCAATTCCTGACATATGAAGTGAAATCACATCCATATATCCCTCCACCAAAAGACAGGCATTCTTCCTTGAAATGGCCTGCTTGCTCTGGTTTAATCCATAAAGGACATTAGATTTATGGTAGATCTCCGTTTCCGGTGAATTGAGATATTTCGCTGTTTTGACATTATTTTTAAGGATCCTTGCCCCAAATCCTAATACTCTGCCGGAAAAACTGTGAATCGGGAAAATTACCCTTTCCCTGAAACGGTCTACCCCTGCAGGAGTATTTTCCGGAAAAATAGAAAGTCCGGACTTTTCAAGAATTTCTTTAGTGTATCCCTTTTCCAGTGCATATGCCGTAAAAGCATTCTTTTTCTCAGGAGAATATCCGAGCTGGAATTTTTTAATAATGTCATCCCGGAGTTCTCTCTCTTTAAAGTAAGAAAGCCCTATACTCCTGCCTTCCTGATCATCCCAAAGAATTACCTGAAAGTAAGTATTGGCAACTTCGTGGATTTTATACAGCAGATCTTTTTCTGTCTGAGCATTTTTTGCTTCCTCAGAAATATCACGCTGATCTTCTTCAATTTCAATTCCGTATTTTTTGGCAGCGTGGCGGAGTGCCTCAGGATACGTAAAGTTTTCAATTTCCATCAGGAAAGAGATGGCCGTTCCTCCTTTTCCTGTAGAGAAATCTTTCCAGATCTGCTTACTCGCAGAAACTACAAAACTGGGTGTTTTCTCATCGTGAAACGGACTGAGTCCTTTGTAGTTAGACCCTGCCCTTTTCAACTGCACATACTCACCCACAATCTCTTCAACGCGGATGGTGGAGAATATTTTATCAATGGTCTGTTTGGAAATCATGCTGTAAAATTAAGTAATTTATGGTGAAGTTGGAACAGGCTGAGAATTTCGGGATTCGAGTTTGAGAGTTTGAGAGTAAAGATGTTTGAGTGTCTGGCCTAACTTCTTGCTTCCAACTTCCAGCCTCAATTCATCTCTTAAAAGCTATAAATCATTATTTTTGCAAAACAAATCAATATATGCAGTTCACTATCAATACAATCGAAGACTGGCAGGAAGTTGTTGACAGCATCATTCCTCAATTACAACATAATATTCTTTTATTAAAGGGAAATCTGGGAGCGGGTAAAACAACATTCACACAGTTTCTGCTTAAAAATATGGGCAGCAAAGATGAAGTAAACTCCCCTACTTACTCTATTGTCAATGAATACAATACGGAAAAAGGAAAAGTATATCATTTTGACCTTTATCGTCTGAAAAACATTGAAGAAGTATATGATATTGGCATTGAAGAATATCTGGACAATTCTTTTTTATGCATTATCGAGTGGCCTGAAGTGTATGAGGAAGAGCTTTACGGGCTCAACTACCACACAATGAGCATTGTGAATACGGGTGAAAACAGAGAAATTTCATTCGATTAAATATTATGTATCTTTGCTTCTTAATTGAGTGTAAAAAACAATCTGTAAGACATAATTTAATTTAAGGATGAGTACAAATATTTTTACTCCTTTCACAGAAGAAGAATTAATGCCGAAAGAGGAAAAATTGGAGGTTATAAAAAAAGGGAAACAGTTCAGTATTGGAATTCCTAAAGAAACCTGTCTCAACGAAAGGAGAACCTGCATTACTCCCGACGCCGTACAGGTGCTGGTAGAGCATGGCCATGAGATCATTATAGAAGCAGGGGCCGGACAGGGTTCGTTTTTTACAGATTTACAATACTCTGAATCTGGAGCGAAAATCACCAATGATCCCAAAGAAGCTTTCGGGCAGGATCTTATCCTGAAGGTAAATCCTCCCACAGAGGAAGAAATTGAGTACATGAAACCCAATACGTATCTGGTTTCGGCACTTCAGATCAATCTCAGGGATAAGGAATATTTCTTAAAGCTTGCAGAGAAGAAAATAAATGCTATTGCCTTCGAATTTATCGTTGATGAATACAAGCAGCTGGCTTTGGTAAGATTAGTCGGTGAAATTGCAGGAACCGTTTCTATTTTATACGCTTCCGAATTATTAGCCTTATCCAATGGTTTAATGCTTGGGGGAATTACAGGAGTAAGGCCTGCAGAAGTAGTAGTTCTCGGAGCCGGAATTGTTGGCGAGTTTGCGACAAAGGCAGCCATTGGTTTAGGAGCCAGCGTAAAGGTTTTCGACAACTCTTTATCAAAACTGAGAAGACTTCACACCATTGTTGACAGCCGTGTACCGACTTCCATTATTGACCCTAAAGAACTCAGCAAAAGTTTAAGACGTGCTGACGTAGTAATCGGAGCACTACCAAGACTGAATATGACACCTATCGTTACTGAAGATATGGTCATGAAAATGAAAAAAGGAAGTGTGATCATCGATATCACCATAGATAACGGTAAAGTGATTGAAACTTCAGAGCTTACCACTATGGAAGATCCTTATGTCATCAAACACGGTGTCATCCACTGTGGACTTCCGAACCTTACCTCAAGAATGCCGAGAACCACCACCAAGGCGATCTCAAACTTCTTCCTTTCCTATATTTTAAACTATGACGAAGAGGGCGGCTTTGAAAACATGCTGATCCGCAAAAACGAAATGAAGCAGAGCTTATATATGTACAAAGGAAGACATACGAAGAAGATCATCTGCGACCGTTTCGGGCTTACCTACCACGATATCAATCTTTTAATTTTCTAATGAAGAAACTGAAATTTTATGCAATAGGCTTCGTTCCGGGGCTTTTGATTGTATTTTTTATTTTAAACAAGAAAGGAGCAAGCTGCAGCGGCTATTTACCCAACAGCCGTGTGATTGCAGAAACACTTTCCAAGGAATTCAAATATTCTGATGAGGCTAAAAATGCCATGACAACCTACAAGATTGATGAAAAATTTATAAAAGACAGTATCATTACCAACGGAAAAGTGGATTTTGACCGCAGCCATGCTCAGAAAAAACCATGTCCCGACTATCTTTTAACCTACCCTGAAAAAAATCCGTCTTACGAGATCACTTTTGAAAAATGTGAAGAAAGTGTGACCGTAAACGGTCTTAAGAAACTTAAATAGTTTTTCATAATCCTACGCTATGGAAGGCAATTACTACATGATTCATGATTATCTGATATTCATCGGAGTTTTTGCCATTTTCCTGTTTCTGACAACGAGTATTTATCTCTTCAGCCAGAACCACAAACTGAAACAGAGAAATACCAAATTATCAGAAACCAATAAACTTATTGAACAACGTCTGAATGAAGTCCGTCTGGAACACATTGGTACTAAGCTGAACCCGCATTTGTTTAAAAACATTCTCAATTCGGTTCAGTCACATGCCTATCAGACGTATATGTCACTGGATAAGCTGGCCAATGTGCTGGATTATATTTTATACGAAAGCAACAACAAGTTTGTCAGTCCTAAAGAAGAGCTCAATTTTGCTTTAAGCCTTATTGAGATTAATAAAATCAAGATCAATCCCCTCTTCGATTTCAGAATCAAATCCAGGATCAACAAGACCGATTCCGTGTATGAAGAAAAGGTATTTGCCCCGCTGATTTCTGTAGATCTTATTGAAAACGCTTTCAAACATACGGATTTTCTCGCCCAGGACTCTTTTATTTCTATTTACATGGAGCTTGAAAACGGAATTTACACCATGAAAGTAAGCAATAAAGCTTCTTTAAAAAATATCCTGGAAAAAGAAAAGAGCGGTTTTGGAAGCCAGTCTTTTGATCAACGGCTTAAAATGATCTACAGCACATATTACCAGCTTGAAAGAAGCTCAAGAAACGGAGTTTTTACAGCAGAATTAAAAATCAATTTAGGAGAATTCTATGATAAAATGCGTTATTCTGGATGACGAATTACTGGCGATCAGTTATTTAAAACTTCTATGCGAGCAGATCGAAAATGTAGAAGTCGTAAAAGCGTTCAATGATCCTAAAGTTTTTCTGAATGAAATAGACAGCATCGACTGCAATCTGTGTATTCTGGATATTGAAATGCCCGGAATGACAGGCCTTCAGGTAGCTGAAATTATTTCAGGTTCCAAAAAAATCATCTTAACAGCTTATAAAGAGTACGCCGCGGAAGCTTTCGATTTAAATGTGGTGGATTACGTAAGAAAACCTATTAAAAAAGAACGGTTGATCCAGGCGTTTGAGAAAGCGAAGGAACTTGTGGAAGAGAGTCCTAAAAAAGCATTTATTGAATGGAATACCAATATTGGAAAAACCGTCATATTTACGGAACAGATTTCTTATATCAAAACCTCCGAAATAGACAGCAGAGATAAAGATATTATCCTCAGTGACGGAACCACCATTGTTTTAAAAAACCTGAATTTCAAAAATCTTCTGGAAATGCTGCCATCCAAAGATTTCGCACAGGTCAACAAAAAAGAAATTATCGCCCTGTCTTCCATCAAAGTATTTTCAACCAACGAAATTATTACAACCATTCCTTCGGAAGACCATACTTTTCTGAAACTCCAGATTGGAGATGCCTACAAAAATTCTCTGATGGAGCGATTTGGAAAATAAACATTTCTTCAGATATTCTCTGTTTCGTTACAGAATATCCTCACTTCATTACAGCTCACCTTTTTCAATATACAATCCGGTTACTTTTGCAGAGAATTAACTGATTTTATAATGAAAAACTGTTTCTATGCTGCAGGAATCCTCATATCCGGATTGTGTTTTTCCCAAGAGACTTCTTCAAAAGTTAAGGCTTCTTTTTTTGACGGAATAGCCACTGCCGGATATGTAGACCATGGTGCGTTTATCAACTTCACAGGCCCGAATCTGAACTTTACCTACAAAAATGCAAAATTTATACTGGGAATGCTTCCTTCACTAAGAATTAAAGAAGACAGATCTTCCGGAACTAAAAACAGCCCCATTATGCCGACTCTGGGAGCCGGTCTGACAATGGTTTATAAAAAGATTGCCGTTCAGATCCCTGCTTACTATAATTCAAAAACGGCAGATCAGAATGGCAGCTGGAAAATAGGAATTGGGCTTGGCTGCTCTTTCAGATAGATTTTATTACATTTTTTGGAACATTCATTACATTTTAAAAAAAAGAGTATTTAACATAACTATATTCTTATGAACTTTGCATTAAAATTGGAATCATGAATTTGGGGAAATACAAAAATTTAATTTTCTACATTACGACCATCGCAGTCTTTTCCGGACTGATGTATTACTTCATTATCGAAGGACAGACACTGGAGGTAAAAGAAAATATCGTTGCCAGCACCAGCAGTGGCTCTACCTGGGAAAATTTCCTGGAATCATTTAAGACCAATCTCCACCATCCGCTTGCCTTATTACTGGCACAAATTGTCACCATTATTATGACCGCAAGGCTTTTCGGATGGATTTGTATGAAAATAAAACAGCCTACTGTAATCGGGGAAATGATTGCAGGGATTGTACTGGGGCCGTCACTTGTCGGAATGTACTTTCCCGAATTTTCAGCATTTCTTTTCCCGAAAGAATCTTTAGGCAACCTGCAGTTTCTGAGTCAGATAGGTCTTATTCTTTTCATGTATATTGTAGGAATGGAACTGGACCTGAGCGTATTAAGAAAAAAAGCTCATGATGCCGTGGTCATCAGCCATGCCAGTATCATTATTCCTTTTGCACTGGGAATAGGGCTTTCCTATTTTGTGTACCAGGAGTTTGCCCCGGACGGTATTCAGTTTACTTCTTTTGCATTATTCATAGCCATTTCTATGAGTATTACTGCATTTCCGGTTTTGGCAAGAATTGTACAGGAAAGAAACCTTCAGAAAACCAAACTGGGAACCATTGTTATTACTTGTGCTGCCGCAGATGACATTACGGCATGGTGCATTCTTGCGGCCGTGATTGCGATTGTAAAAGCAGGGTCTTTCGCCAGCTCTATTTACGTGATTATCATGGCCATTGCTTATGTATTTCTGATGATTAAAATTGTAAGACCTTTCCTGAAAAGGGTTGGAGACCTCCAGGCAGGAAAAAATACGATCAGTAAACCAATGGTGGCTATTTTCTTCCTGACGCTGATCTTATCTGCATATGCTACTGAGGTAATCGGTATTCACGCTTTATTCGGGGCTTTTATGGCAGGAGCTATTATGCCGGAAAATGCAAAGTTCCGTACCCTTTTTATTGATAAAGTAGAAGATGTGGCCTTAGTACTTCTTCTGCCGTTATTCTTTGTATTTACAGGACTTCGTACACAGATCGGCCTGCTCAATGACAGCCATCTGTGGATGACCGCAGGATTTATTATTCTGACCGCCGTTCTCGGAAAATTTGCAGGAAGTGCCCTTACAGCAAGGTTTGTAGGTATCAACTGGAAAGAAAGCTTAACCATCGGAGCCCTGATGAATACAAGAGGTCTTATGGAACTTATTGTACTCAACATTGGATATGATCTTGGTGTTTTAAGTCCTGAAATATTTGCTATGCTTGTGATCATGGCGCTTTTTACAACTTTTATGACAGGGCCTGCTCTTAACTTTATTAATTTCATTTTTAAATCTAAAAAAAATCAGGACGAACCTATTCAGGATAATGATTCCAAATACCGTGTGCTGCTCTCATTTGATAAGCCGGAATCAGGAAGTACCCTTTTAAAACTTGCCCATAACTTTACCCATAAAATGAATGGCAATAAAAGCATCACAGCCATGAACATCGCACCGGTAGATGAGATGCATGCCTATGATAGTAACGAATATGAAAATTCACAGTTCCAGAATGTAATTGAAACCTCTCACGATCTTAATCTGGAAGTTACCACCCTCTTTAAAGCGTCTACTGATATTGAAAGTGATCTTACCAGCATTACCAATAAAGGACACTATGATCTTCTGCTGATCATGCTTGGTAAATCTATGTATGAAGGCAGTTTATTAGGAAGATTATTAGGTTTTACAACCAAAATTATTAATCCTGAAAAACTGCTGAACACGGTAAAAGGTAAAGGAAATATATTCAATAATTCTCCTTTTGACGATTTTACCCTTCAGATTCTCGACAAAACCAATATTCCTGTGGGAGTTCTGGTGGAAAAAGATTTTAAAGCAGCAGACAAAGTATTTGTCCCGATCTTCAATCTGAGTGATTTTTATCTTCTGGAATATGCCAAAAGGCTTATCAATAACAATAACTCCCAGATTATCATTCTGGATGCTGCAGGACAGATCAGAAATAATATTGAAGTAAAAGAACTGATCAGAAGTATAGAACAGGTGGCTCCCAATCATATCACGTTGTACAATGAGAAAAAGATTGAGAAAGAATTCCTGAATTCCCAGGACCTGATGCTGATCAGCAGTAAAAGCTGGAAAAACCTGATCGATACAAAGAGTCTTTGGCTTTCTGATATCCCATCTACATTAATAATTTCAAACCCTTAGACCAAAATAACACACCGATATTTCTATTTCTACCGGAAGCTGTAAATATTATTCGTTGACTGTAAAGAAAAAACGGGTATATTTATGGCTTCAATTTTTTGGGACATGCTGATTAACAGTGAAAATGGAGTTATAGAGCTGGAAGCCTTTGCTACCAGTCTTTATAAAGGAATGAGCCTTGATCAGCTGAAACAGTCTGATTTTTATAGAGAAAAGTATCATGATGTGTGGGATGTCAAAACCGGATATTTCTGGTATTATTTTAAGCCTATAGAAATACAGGGTTATCAGATATCTTTCAGTCTGTGCTTTTTTGAAAATCAGCTGGACACTATCCATATGAACACATGGGAAAATGGTGATGCCAAAGACTGGAGTGAATGGACGGAGGAAAAAGAAATGAATGTCTTTCACAGGAACAACACTTTTCTTACAAAGGTTCTGAATAGGTCTCCAACCCAAAAAAAGAAAAAACCTTACCCGAGCTGCACCTTCAAGTTTCCCTGGGGAAATGTATGGTCGGTCTACGATCCGCGAAGTGCCGGCAGCTTTATGGGAATCAATTTTAATGAAGAAGAAAAAACAAATAAAAATAACTTATAACCAAAGATTAAGATTGTAATATGTGCCGATATGCCATGATGGTTTACAAAGGTCATTATGCCTGTTTCAACTGCCGGAAAACATTCAAACGCCGCCACCTTAAAGATGTGGACCGGGACGCTCAGGTTTCGGTGGAAGCCAAATGTCCCGAATGTGGAAATCTGATGGCTAATATGGGACTCGACTTCAAATCACCACCTAAAAATGATGATAAGCAATGGACCCATATCCAGGATTTGTATACCGTCGGAATTACTTTTCATTCGTTTGGATGCTCCGGACCCGGTTATATACCGCAGGACCGGAAAGCAATTATTGAATATCTGGAAAAAATCCGCTCAGAATATATGAAATCTCTGGTATTCTGGAGATACCGTATTGAGCCTGAAACAAAAAAAGAACGGGAACTGGATTATCAGAAAAACAGCAGTCATTTATGGGCTGTCAACCGTAATGCGTTTAAGGAAACTGTCACGAATCAGGAAGGAATCAACTATTGGCTCAAAAGAATCAATGAGGTTGAGGAAAGATTGAATATTATCAAGGCTGATAAAACAAAATAATCAGTATTACTCTCTTATTTTCAGAAGTTTATAAATATTCTTTAAAACACAGATCATTCAACTGCTCGATATTTAGATTTCTGCGGAATGGCACAATTGGAATGTTTGTCTTACCCATACAGTTTGTCATTCCGCAGGAATCCAGTCTGCATTGCATTAAAAATACACCAGAAGGTCATAATTCTGCCAAAAACCTTAACTGAAGGCAACATTCCCTTTACTGGTGAGGTGGCGAAAATTCTTTGAATTTTCGCCCGGCGGCTTTCTTTGCTTCATCAATTCATGTCGTAATTCTACTACAATTTTTAAAATTTAACCCCAAAAATTAATTTCAAATACAGTTTTTTAATAGCTTTATAGGATAATTCACTTTGGATGGAAATTGATTTCTTACAATATCAGGTACGGAATGGAGATACGCTGACCTCTATCGCTTCCCGGCTAGGCATGACCGGTGAGGAACTGAAGCTGTTTCATAATTCGCATTGTGAAAAAATGGACAGGATTTGGTTTGAAAACCTTAATAAAGTGAAGACTATCTTTGTTCCTGTATATTATAAAACAGAAGCACAGAAAGAGCAGGAAAGAAAAAACATTCTTCCGTCACACCTCTCCCCTTCCTTCTTTGCCACAACATACACTGTTAATGAAAGCATTGAAAGTCCGTTTGAAGATCCGGTTAACATCACTTACACCA
This sequence comes from Chryseobacterium sp., assembly GCF_041914225.1. Classification (GTDB taxonomy): domain Bacteria; phylum Bacteroidota; class Bacteroidia; order Flavobacteriales; family Weeksellaceae; genus Chryseobacterium. The sequence goes on along the minus strand of NZ_JAYSDT010000025.1, from coordinate 47,432 downwards.
TTGATCTTAATCTCCGCAAAGACAGAAAAACAGGACAATATATTGTAAGTTATGCCCAAAAAGATTTTACGTCTGCTGGAAATACGCCTGATGATAAAGTAAGCAATCTTTCCATTGCCTGCATGAAAAGTATTATGTCCCTTGAATTTATTATGAATGAAAAAGGCAAAATCACAGGGTTTGCAGATCATAAAAAAATCACTGACACTTTCATCCATCAGCGTAAAAGATCTTGAAGAGTTCTATGTAGGGGAAGTCTCTCAAAATTATATGAACATTTTTGAGAGAAATATTAAAGATGAATCATTTTTATTACAGCAGTTTCAGAGCACACTCCTGTTTCAGACACTGTTTCCTAAAATAGACTGGTTTCAGAAGAAAACAAAGTGGAAAGAACCGTTTTATTTTTTACAGAATTCTTTTCCCGTACAATGTGAAATCAATATCGGACAGAAAAATGGGGGAGAAAACACTGTCTTAACCATTTTAAATGGCAAAATCAGTGAATTATGCACTTCACAGGAGATCTTACGTGGAATTAATCTTAAAGAAAAGACATCGGAACCTGCCTCAGGCAATATTGTATTAGAATACACCACCAACATAAAAAATAAAAATCTTCTTCAGGCAAAAGCTTCGGTTTCACTGAGCCCTGAAGAGGCTTTGATACACCAACACCGTATCAACATAACACAAGGATAATATGAAAAATTATGTCATACAAAAAGGCGATACGTTCAGTTCGCTCACCAGGCAGTTTAAGCTGAAAGATGAAGGTATTTTAAAAACCTACCACAATCTTCACTGCCCGCCGGAAGATGTTATGCAGGAACCTGTTCCCGGAAAAACGATTATAATTCCGGAAGATCCACAGCTTATGGCTGAAGAAACAGAACTTCAAAATAACTCCTCATTATCCGGAGAAGAGTCTACAGAAAATATCAGTTCCGGGGAAGAAAGTTCGGAAGGAGAACAACCTCAGAATGAAGAGCAGCTATCTAAAAAGGCTGAACCATCCAATAAAGAACAAAAAAAGGAAGATCATAAGGAAGACAGTGGTTCTACCCCTCATGAAGGAAAATATTTCGTTGTACAGAAAGGAACTGTACAATGTAATCAGGGATTTAAATTTCCAAAATTTAAGGTAACAAGTCATCAGAAGCATTACTGGAATGATGAAGAAGGAAACGCTGATTATCTTGCCGTAACTGAAGATGACCTTCAGCTCGATCCGGCAGCACAACCGTTCGGACAATGTAAGCTTAAACCGACTTCAGGAGGCTATCTTCCCTGTGCTTACGCTCCTGCCGGAAAATGGCAGAAAACCTATGAAAAGGTAAAAGTCATGGGAAAAAGCTGTCTTACGGAAATTTCAGAACTGATGTGCAGCACGGGAGGGAAAATTACCATTCTCAAGCACGGACAGCAAAGTGAAACGGGCAAAAGCCATGTAGCCAAAGCGAATACACAGGAACAGCAGGTTTATAACCCCGTTGTAGATTTTGATGAATTCAAGGAAGATACAAAAGGAGCAGACGAACTTTATTACAGCTAAGCCATGACAGGAACTATTATCGGAAATCAGAATCCTTTGGAAGGAACAACATATTCCTACGAAGTAAAACCTTCCCTTCTCTCATTCGGACTGAAAGGTGAATATGAATGGTATCTTTACAAGAAACAGAAAAACGGAACCTGGAAAGACATCACCGGAAAGCCTAAAAGCGGTGAAAAGGTAACTTACCGGTTTGGAGAAATAGCTGTAGGAATAGAGTTTCAAATGAAAGTCTATGAGATTAAAAAAGGTATTTTACCAGGACTTCCTGCTAACAAGGAATTAGCAGGCACTCTTATCCTTATTCCGACCAGCAATAAAGTTTCAAAAATAGATAAAGTAGTGCTCTTCAACCGGGGAGCAGCTAACGTCAATAAAGCCAGTTATCGCGATACTCTTATTGCCCAGGCTCATTGTATTGGCATGTTTAATAAGGAGATCGAATTCCATCTCTGGGAAGATGATGCGCCGGGAAAAGGCCACGATCCTGTCATTAATAAAAACAACCGTCATACCCGCAGCTACAAAGCTCTGGTTAATGCAAAGGGTATTGCAGAAGTACAAATTCCCCTGATGTCTGATGAAAAAATCCTTCGCCAGATGGCCAATCAGTTTATGATGAAAGGTGACAAAAATGAAGGAGCCAATCATGAGTATTATGTTACGGCAAGCTATTCAGGTCAAATTCAGGGAACAAGCCAGGTCAACGTAGATGTAGCTAATCCGGATTATAAGGGACAATCTCAAAATCAAACTAAACCGCAGCCTCAAGGAAATACTCCAAAGTTCACACCAGGACAAAAAGCTCCCAAACAGCCGGATCCTAAAGGCAATATTATAGAAGCTGTTTTCATTGATGATAAAGGAAATGAACTTTCCAAAGTTGCAGTAGGAGATAAAGTAAGGGTAAGAATCCACTCCAAAAATATGGTGGGAAAACATATTCAGTATGTGATCTGGGAATATGATACCACCTCCAATGATGAAGTTTACAGAAGTGGAAACATTAAAATTCCTGCCGATGTATGTGACACATCAGGGTTTGTCATTACAAAAGCTATTTTTGAAAAAGGAATAGACTCCCCTGTCGGCGATCCGGATTCGGATAAACAAAACTATTTTATTGAAATTATTTCCAAGGATCTTTCTGCGGAATCTCAGAAATTTGGGATAAATCCGGAAGGTTTGGTGCAGGTGGAGAAATTGAAGAGTGCGGCGGTGGTGCAGAAGCAAGATCCAAAGCCGGAAAATGGAAAATGTCCGAATTGTGATAAACCCGTAACTGCAGATGACTTAAAGACCATCTTCCCTAATGCTACGGAAGCCAACAGAAAAATTGTTGCCGATACATATACCAAATACATGAAGGATTTGGGAATGAATACCTGTTGGAATAAGGCTCACTTTTTTGCACAAGCAAAAATAGAATCAGGAGATGCGTTATCACTAAAAGAAGGAGAAGGCTTCAATTATTATTGGGAATCTTTAATTGCTACATTTGGTGCATTTAAGACTAAAGAAGGTAGAGAAAAAGCAAAACTTTGGGGACGAGCAATAAGAGATAGAAGAGATCCTAAAGCAGTTGATGTTCCAAGAGAAACACAAATAAAAATTGCAAATTACGCATATTCTCCTCCTGCATCAAAGGCTAAAGAACTAGAAAACACAGAACCTAATGATGGTTGGAATTATAGAGGTAGAGGTTTAATACAGGTTACAGGAAAAGGATTTTATAAGTACTGTAATCCTTATACATTAAAATATAACAATGTTGACGTTATTAAAAATCCTGATGCAATTGGACAAAGTATAGATTTAGCAGTATCAAGTGGAATGATTTTTTTCAAATGGAAAAGTATCAATATGTTGGCTAATACTACAAAAGATGTAAAAGGCAAGATATGCCCTTTAGTAGGAAAAAATGCCGATAAAACAATTGGAAATAAAAAATCTACAAATTACGACGAAAAACAAAAAGCATTTACTAACATTACATCATTAGTTTTCAAAATTGATTCCTGTAAATTTGGTAAAGGAGATGAACCTAAAAAACAAAAAGGAAAGTATGCAACATATGATTCAAAATACACAGCTGATGACACAACGATTTACATTGATGTAATAGTACCAAGTGATAGAAAAAAAGAAGGGCTTCTTGTCTTCTTCGACAATACTGGTATACTACATAAATGCTATGTTTTAGGTTTAGGAACTGGTGGAGAAGATAGATATACTAATGGTGGATATGGAAACGTTCCTAATGGATTATGGAAAACAAAACAAGAGTTGAATGAACCTAATGCCAATGGTCAGCCTTATCCTAACTCAGGTGTTTCCTTTGGAAATCATGGAACAATTCGTTTAAGTCCAAAAGCAGGAGATGCGCTAAATGCTTCTAAGCGCTCAGGAATCTTATTGCACTGTGGACATACAATCGGTGATGGAAAAAAGGGATTAACAGATAATGGCCCTCTTATGGTAACACATGGTTGCTTAAGGGTTTATAATAAAGACATGCCTATCATTCAAAAGATATATACTGAGCAAGCTAAAAAGGGCAAAACCATATATATATATGTAGAAGAAACTACTGATTTAAAAGCAATGTTTACCAATTATGGTACTGTACCAGATCCAAAAGATACAGTAATTAGAAAAAATAAAAAATATGATCCACAATAATAAAATTAGAAAAACAGTATTACTAATTGTGTCAATACTAACAATTAATTCCTGTCATTCACAAGAAAAAGAAAATACAATGGATAAAAAAGAAACTGAGATAATTGAAAGTTATTTTACCAATCAAAAATTCAAAAATACCAAGGAAAATTTTGATAAAATAAATATGGATTTACTTGGTATCAAATCTGATAAACTTCAAGACGGATATAATGATATTTTAATATTTAATGAAGCTACCAATTATCAGATATCAAAGGAGGGAAAATATATTAAAATAGGTAATGATATTCTACCTGATTTAGATAATGTTAGGGCAAGCATAAATAGTAATCAAAAACATCCTTATTTTGAGGAATTATTAACTCTGAATAAAATTATTTATCAGAATGATTTAACATCGATTTTAAGTGTAGCAACTAAAAATCCTGATCTTGCAACTGATTTAGTAGTCTTATTTAATTATGAAAAAAATGAAGCCCTTTTTAATTCTGCGGTTAAAAATATTCAAAGCTGGGATGATATTGAACAAAGTTCCAGGCTAGCATTTGTATTTTATAATAACAATACAAATTCATTTAAAATTAGAGAAAAACTATTAGAAAGTTTAAAATCCAAAGATTCTTTTCTGTATGCATTAACAACTTATCTTGCTGATAATAAAGATAATATTGTAAAAACAAATGGTATTGAACATTCTTTAATAGAAAAGGCTATTGCTTATCTTTTACAACTTGGCTTTACGGGTAAGGAAAATGTTGATATCCAATCTGACAAATCATACTTATTATTAAATAATGTCTATATTTCTCACCCAGAACTAAAGAAATCTTTTCAAAAAAATAATTATTATGGTTATACTTCCCTTGAAAAATACTCAAAAGATTATGGTCTTCTTCAGGAAGATAATCAAGAAAAAAATATTCAACAATAGTAGATCCAGACGGTTTTACTAATCTAAGAAAAGATAAAAATACAACAGCACAAATTCTTCAAAAGATTAAAACCGGAGAACAAGTAGAAGTTTTAGACCAAAACGGAGATTGGTGGTTAGTGGTTTCTAAAGAAGGTAAAAAAGGATATGTTCATAAAAGCAGGATAAAATCTGAATAAATAACTTAACCAAATGATGAAATCCGTTTTAACTTTATTACCTCTCATATCTTTCTTTTTAAGCTGTAAAGAGAATAATGTGAAGGCTATGGACACTGTTGAATCACAATATGAAACACCATACTTTGATGATGACAATATTAAAGATAAGGCTGTAATTAAGGTAAAACAAAATACAGAACTATCAAGTTTTGTATTATCCATCCACTTATCTTCATTGAACAAAACGGTTGAAATTCCCATATTAAACAATAGTATTCTATATAACAATACCGAAGCTGATTATTATTTAAGTGATCCAATTATTAATAACAAAGTCATTACCATTCGAGTAGATTATGCCGATCAAATTACAAAACCAAATATTTCCGGAGAAAGAAAGAATCTGATTGAAAAAATAAAATTTAGGTTTGATACTAAAAACAAAAAAATACAAGTTATTGGGTATGATCTAAGTTATACAAAAGCTCAAAAGAATTATTCAAAATCATTTAATTTTAGTACAGGTAAGTTTTATTCTACGTTATCCTTTGATGGCAAAAAAGAAGAATCATCAGGTTGGGCTTCAGAACTTCAAAACATATATTTAGAGAATTTGAACAGTGATTTTTTCAATAAACTTTCATTATACGGAAATGAAATTGAATAAAAAACTTATAAATAAAAGCACATTGATGAAAAACATTTTAACTTTATTAGTTCTCACATTACTTTTTTTCGGCTGTAAAGGTCAAAAAGAAAAAACTGTTTCTGCCATAAATATTGAAAACCAGTCTTCCATCAATTTTTTGGATACTAAATACCAAGAAACTGGTTTTTTCATTCCAGATACCTCCAATCCTTATCCAACCTATACCTATTCAGATAAAAAAATAGGTGTTTTCAGCGTAGATTTTATTGGAAAAACGGATGAAACTCAATATTTTTGGAATCCTAATAATTCTAAAGGTTATTATTCAAAATCTACTAACCCTGAAAATGATGCCCAAAATTCAAAAGCGATAAAAAATCTTATTAAAGAAAATGATTATTATGTAGTTGCCTCATATCTACCTGGTAAATTCATTACTTATACTGGAGGGGAAGATGGAGAATTTGAACCGAAACAAAATGCAAAAACAACATTCTATTTATATGAAGATAGAAAATGGAACAAATAGGAGAAATAGAAACTTTAAAGATTCCAGAAGATATTTTAACATTTGAAACTGATCTTGTCAAAAAATTTCAAAACTCAATTAAAAAAAATAAGTAGCCGGTCTACTCCTACCTTAAAAAACCAATTCATTCCATCCCTATACAATTTAGAAAAGAAAATTTCGTCTCATTAAAAAAATATTTATACCTTTGCTCTGTGATTTTTAACAACGGAACATATTATTATAGAATTTTTACCTCAGCTCTGGGATAGGGATTCTTATGAATATAATTTAAAACCTCGTCCTAAGGACGAGGTTTTTTTATTTTAAAAAATGTAAAAAGATGAAAATAAGTATTATTGGAGTGGGATTGATCGGAGGTTCGATGGCTTTGAAATTAAGAGAGAAAAACCTGGCCAGCTTCATCTACGGAATCGATAACAATACACAGCATATCAGTGATGCATTAAATCTTAAAATCATTGATGTGGGAGCAGACCTTGAAGAAGGAATTAAAAATTCGGATCTGATTATTCTTGCCATTCCTGTAGATGCTGCAAGAAAATTACTGCCAGTGGTTTTAGATCTGGTCTCAGATCAGCAAACCGTAATGGATGCAGGTTCTACAAAAGCAGGAATTGTAAATGCGGTAAAAAACCATCCGAAGCGTTCAAGATTCGTCGCGTTCCACCCGATGTGGGGAACAGAAAACAACGGTCCGAAATCCGCTATTGCAGAAAGTTTCTCCGGAAAAGCGGGTGTAATATGCAACAAAGAAGAATCTGCAGAAGATGCTTTGGCTACCGTTGAAAAAGTAGTCAATGCCCTTGATATGCATATGATCTACATGAATGCAGAGGATCACGACGTCCATACCGCTTATATTTCCCATATCTCCCATATTACGTCTTACGCCCTTGCCAATACCGTCCTTGAAAAAGAACGTGAGGAGGAAACTATTTTTCAGCTTGCCAGCTCCGGTTTTTCAAGTACCGTACGTCTTGCCAAATCTCATCCGGAAATGTGGGTTCCTATATTTAAACAAAACAAAGAAAATGTACTGGATGTACTGAACGAACATATTTCCCAGCTCAGAAAATTCAAGTCTGCACTTGAAAAAGAAAACTATGAATACCTTGAAGAGCTGATTACCAATGCCAACAGAATCAGAGGAATTTTAAGATAAGTTATTATTTACGATACTAAAAGCCTCAACAGCTTTTACTTTTATTTTATTAAGAAACCCTTAGCCAGAAATGCCTAAGGGTTTTATATTTTGAAATAAATAAGCTTTCTATTAACATTCCGGAACATTGACTGCAATTGCAAGTCCGCCTTCTGAAGTTTCTTTAAAACGGTCACTCATCGACTGAGCGGTCTCCCACATGGTCAGAATCACTTCATCCAATGTTACTTTTGCTTTCGTAGGATCACTTTCCAATGCAATATTGGCTGCAGTAATCGCTTTCATAGCTCCCATTGTATTTCTTTCAATACATGGAATCTGCACCAGTCCTTTAATTGGATCGCAGGTTAAGCCAAGATGATGCTCCATGGCAATTTCTGCTGCCATCAATACCTGCCCTACACTTCCCCCTAAGATTTCTGTAAGTCCGGCAGCTGCCATTGCAGAGGAAACTCCGATTTCTGCCTGACATCCTCCCATTGCCGCAGAAATAGTCGCATTTTTCTTGAATAACGTCCCGATTTCTCCAGCTACAAGCAGGAATCTTACTATATCATCCTCAGAGGTAAACGGAGTAAATGCCTGAGCATACATCAATACTGCCGGAATAACTCCACTCGCTCCGTTGGTAGGAGCCGTGATAATTCTTCCGAAACTTGCATTCTCTTCATTCACTGCCAGGGCAAAGCAGGCAATCCATTTGTTGATATTCGTGAAGTTCTCTTCAGCATCTACCACCTGCTGGAACCATTCGTCTTTATTTTTATAGATTTTATCTCCTAAAAGCTTTCTGTTGATTCCTGCAGCTCTTCGGGAAACATTCAGTCCACCCGGAAGAACTCCTTCCTTATTCACCCCTTTATAAATACATTCTTTAATCTGCTGCCAGATATAAAGCGCTTCCTTTCTCGTTTCTTCCTGAGTTCTCCAGCTTTCTTCGTTGATCAGAATCAGATCAGACATTTTATTAAGTCCAAGTTTCTCACAGTATTTTGCGATATCAGAAGCTTTATGACAAGGGTATAATGTACGTACACACTGCTTTTGGATAGAATTTTTTTCCTGGCTGGCTATGAAACCGCCTCCTACAGAATAAAAATCCTGCACAAGCTCTGTCCCATCCTCAAAAACAGCTCTGAAGATCATTCCGTTCGGATGAAAATCAAGGCTTTTTTTCATATTTAAAACCAAATGGTGCCCGTAGATAAACGGAATTACCTTTTCACCACCAAGGTTAATGGTTTGAGTACTTTTAATATAGTTTATTTTCTCATCAATTTTTGAAGTATTGATCGTTTTAAAATCCTCCCCGTTCAAACCAAGCATTCCCGCAATATCAGTTCCATGCCCGATCCCCGTTTTTGCGAGTGAGCCAAAAAATTCAAGAAAAACCTCTTTTACTTCTTCTATTGATCTTTCTCTTTTTATAATCCTGATAAATGCAGCAGCGGCATTCCAGGGTCCCATTGTGTGCGAACTGGACGGGCCAATTCCTACTTTAATAATTTCAAAAACCGATATTGATTCCATAAATGATTCGTCATTTTCCTCAAAAACAAAGATACATGATAAATCCCAAAATCAACCTTCAAATCTTTAATGAAATTGACATCTGAATAGAATATAAAAGCTACTGCAGGCATTCCTCATGCTGGGAAAGATCAAGGCCTTTATTTTCAGACTCTTCGGAAACCCTGAGAGTGATCATAGCGTTCGTAATTTTATACAAAAGCAGCGAACCAAAGAAAGTGAAAACAGAAACAAGAACCAGGGCAGCCATATGATGAAGAAAGACCTCAATTCCGCCATGAAGCAGACTTGCCTTTTCACCATGGGCAAAAACAGCAGTAAGAATCATCCCCATAATTCCTCCTACTCCATGACAGGCAAAGACATCCAGCGTATCATCTACTTTTTTTAAGGCCTTCCAGTTAACCATTATATTAGAAACTATTGCTGTGATAAATCCGATAAAAAGACTTTCCTGAATGCTTACAAAACCACATCCGGGAGTAATCGCCACAAGCCCTACTACAGCTCCTATACAGGCTCCCAAAGCAGAAACACTTCTTCCATTGATTCTGTCAAAAAAAATCCATGTCATCATTGCTGAAGCAGAGGCAATAGTAGTTGTACCAAAAGCTGTTGCGGCAGAAGCAGAAGCGCTTAATGCTGAACCTGCATTAAATCCGAACCATCCGAACCATAACATTCCGGTCCCCAGCAGTACGTAAGGAATATTGGAAGGCTCATGGTGAGGATTTTTTCTGTTTCCAACCACCATAGCGCCTGCAAGGGCTGCAAAGCCTGCGCTCATATGCACTACTGTTCCACCGGCAAAATCTTTCACCCCGAAATATTTGTTTAAAAGACCATCAGGATGCCATACCATATGGCAAAGCGGTGTATAGATGAAAATGCTGAAAAGAACAATAAATAATAAATAGGAAATAAAACGAACCCTCTCTGCAAAAGATCCGGTGATGATGGCAGGAGTAATTACTGCAAATTTCATCTGAAACAGGGCAAAGAGAATAAAAGGTATGGTGGGAGCCATTATTTTATGCGGCAGATTCCCTACTCCACAGAAAAACGGATAGCTTAACGGATTTCCGATAATACCGTAATGCTTTCCGTCAATGGTAATCCCCAATGAATTTCCAAAAGATAAGGAAAAGCCTACAACCACCCATACCAAAGAGATAACGCCCAGAGCAATAAAGCTCTGCAGCATGGTAGAAATCACATTTTTCCTGCCAACCATTCCTCCATAAAAGAAAGACAGACCCGGTGTCATCAGCAGAACAAGCCCTGCAGCTGCCAGAATCCAGGCAACATCCGCACCTACGATTTTATCCTCACTTAAAAATTCTCCTGTATCAGGAATATCGGCAACCGGATTCCAGAATAAACCTCCTATTGCAACCAGTGTGATGACAGAAAATGAAACGATCCACTTCAATCCTACTTTCATAAAATTTATATTTAACCCTATCAAATTTAAACATAAATTTCATAAAAATGATATTTTTAATCAAACACCCCTATAAAAAATACTATTTATAAGATAATATTCCTAATTTTCACAAAAGACTTCTTTCAATATTTTGGAAACTTCTTTAGATTTGGTAGCCGGAAAAAGATGGGTACCTCCCTTCACTACATAATCGGGTTTAGAGTAACGGATGGGAAAAACGATATCTTTATCTCCTAATATCTGAATTACATCGGGGTTTTCTTCAAACTTCCATTCAGCCACTTTTTCTACAGACCATTTCAGGTAATAAGGATCCCTTACTTTAAAATATTGCAGAAGTTTTGGATTTTTAGGATCAAAAAGTTTCCTGATAACAGCATATACATTGGCAGCCCTGTCATTGAATAGCCCTACAGGTAATATTCTTGGGATTTTGGTAACCTCTCCCGTCCTTATAAATCTGGATTTTTCTTTATCGGATTTTATGCTTCCAAGGATTACTACCTTCTCCGCAGGTTTCAATTTATTGATTTCCTGCACAATAATTCCTCCAAAAGAATAGCCCAGAAGACAGAATGGCTCTGAATCATCTATTTTCTCCGCCATTCTTTTAACGTAAGCATCGAAGGGCTCATTTTTTTCGGGGATGAGCCAGTCTATAAAAATCAGTTCACAGTGTTTGGGAAATTCTATTCTTTCAAGGACCTTGAAGTCTGCTCCCAGACCGCTTACGATATAAATTTTCATACCACTAATTTATAAAAAATACGAAAACAAAGAAATGCCCTCTTGATTTAACAGCACTAAAAAAGAGCAGCTCCTTAGAACTGCTCTTCTGTATCAATAGAATATATTTTACTTTTTCTTTTTCGGAACTCTGTTCTCGTTATCCAGCATTTCTGTAGAAACTTTGAACTGAATATCCATTTCGTTCTTGATGAAATAGTCTTTCAGTGAAGACTGATAGAATACTTTAAAGTCTCTTCTGTTCAGAGAGAACTTGGCAGATTCAATAGATGTGGTAAACTGAGTAACGTATACATTCGCAGGGAAGGAGATTGTTTTTCTCACTCCTTTAAGGGTAAGATCACCATATACTGTAGAATTGTATTCACTGTTTGCTAAAGGGATGATTTTAGTCAAATGGAACTTTGCAATAGGGAATTTTTTCACTTCAAAGAAGTTCGAGCTTTTCAGATCATTAGTAAGCTTGATCTGATCTTCATCTGAAACATCTCCTGCCATCAGGCTTCTCATATCAATTATAAATTCTCCGTCTACAAGAACCGTATGGTCAAAGTTGAGTTTTCCGCTTTTTAGCTTCACTGTTCCTGAGTGGGAAGTTTCCTGGGTTTTTACCACCTTATACCCCCACCATCTGATCTCTGATGAAGTCACTTTTGAAACCTTATCAAATTTCTTTTGGGCAGAAACAAATGTTATGCTTGCGCACACCATAGCAAACAATAGTAATCTTTTCATTCTTTTTTATTTACAATTCAACAAAAATAAAAAAAAGTGTAGAACTTCTACACTTTTAATAATCTTTTTTTGATTAATTTATTGAGCAGTTACCTTTACAAGCATATCAATATCATCTTTCACAAAAACATCCTGCATGGTAGACTTGTAGGCAACATCAAATTTCTGTCTGTCGAAAGAGAATTTGTTGGATACTAAACTTACTACTCCTTTGCTGTAAGAAATTTTAGCAGGGAAAGAAATAGGGTTTGTTTTTCCTTTTACAGTAAGGTTTCCTGTTACAAGAGAGTTGTAGATTTTGTCGTTGTTTTTCTTTACTCCTGTAATTTTGAAAGTTGCTGTAGGGAATTTTTCAACCTCAAAGAAGTCACCATTCTTAAGGTGTCCGTTTAATTTTTGCTGATATTCTCCTGTAAGGTCAGTAGAGCTGATGGAAGTCATATCCAATACGAAGCTTCCTCCTACCAATTGGTTTCCTTTCATTACCATATCACCAGACTTTACTTTTACAGTACCGTCATGAGAGCTGGCCTCAGATTTTGCTACTTTGTATCCCCACCAGTGTACATCAGACGCTACTACTTTTTTTGACTGTCCGAAAGCTAAACCACCAGCTAAAACTGCTAATAAAAATATTTTTTTCATTGAATAGAGTTATTTACTTATTTAACGATACAAATGTAGGTATCTTCTTCAATAGATTTCATTGATGTATATCAATAAATTTTATTATTTTCATGAATAATATCATCCCATAAAAAAACTCCGAATTTTTTCGGAGCCTTTATTTATACCTGATAGTACGCTGTATAAAGCGCTATACCATTTAGTGCCGTATGATTTTGCTTGATCAGATAAATAGGGATATTTTTAAGCATTTCTTCCATTTTGTCACTGATCTTGAATTTTTCATAGAATTTTCCTTTGTCAATATACTCTCTTACAGTCTGTGCAATATCTCCGGCAATAAACAATCCTCCGGTAGCTTTCAGCTTTAATGTAAGGTTATTCGCTTCTCTTGCCAGGAATTCAAGGAAAGTATCCAAAGCTATTCTGCAGATAAGTACATTTTCTTCCACAGCTGCTTTATACAATTCTTCCACGAAGTTTCCCTGTGCAAGGCGTTCTCCCAGCCATTCCGGCTCAGGATGTCTTTTCACATCTCTCAGGAATCTGTAAATATTGAATAATCCTGACTTTGAAAGTACGTTTTCCCAGCTTACAATACCATAGATATTATTTAGAAACTGGTAAAACTCAACTTCTACGTTGGTTCTTGGTGAAAACTCTGAGTGTCCGCCTTCTGTTGCGAAAGGTCTCAGGTATTTTCCGTCAAAGAAATATCCGGCTTCACCCAATCCGTTTCCGGGAGCAAGAACGGCTACATTTCCTTTTTCAAGGTGTCCGCTGGTGTAGATGGCTTCAAGATCGTTATCTTCCAACAGAGACATTCCGTAAGCAGAAGCTTCAAGGTCATTCAGCATGTCTACTTTTTCAAACCCGAAATCGCGGGCATATTCAGCAACATCCAAATGCCATCCCAATCTTGCAGGACTGCTCTTCCCGTCCAATACAGGACCTGGTACGGCCATTCCCAGACGTTTTACATTTTGCAATTGATTATCCTGGATAAACTTCTTCAGAATATCTGAAAAAGAAGAATATTCCTTGGTTGCATATGTATTTTCTAATTTTATCTCAAGACCTCCGTTCCCGGAAACGAAATAGCCTAAGATTGTTATATCTTCACGGAGGCTTGCTCCAATGATAGAAACATTATCATTATTACTGTTCTCTACTCCTGGTAAATAAAGTGGAAATTTTGGATTCAGAATCATAACCTCAAATTTTACCAAATATAATAATTGTTTTTGTAAATCCTGCACAGAACAAAAAAACCTTTCCACTTTCGTGAAAAGGTTTTGGTTAATAATTGTTTATATATTAAATCTAACTACTTTCCTAATGGAATATTGTAACCGAATCCTACTCCGATATTCCCCACATTATAATCCTGACCTGGCAAATCTCCTTTTGTTCCTACAAAAACCTTTTGGTATTGTACAAAGAAGTTCCAGTCTCTGTTGTGATATCCGATCTCCGGTTTAAGGTAAAAACCTCCGTCTGCTCTTTCAACATTGGTATTTGATGCCACTGCTTTATCCCCAACCAGGAAACCATATCCTAAGTCTGTCCCGAAATAGAAACCGGTTTGTTTTGGATAAATTCTGATTAAAGCAGCTACAGGAATTACTCCCACATCATTATTTTTATATCCGTTATTGTCTTTTCCAAAATAGTGAGTATATCCTGATGCAATACCTAGCCCAAACCCTGGTGTAATCAGGTTCTGATAAGATACATCCACTCCTACTGCAGCGGAAAGATTATCTGCGGGAACTGCTAAACCAACATTCGCACCTACTTTGATCATATTGTTCATTTGAGCACTTTGGGCGCTTGCTATACCTGCTGTTAAAATACCAGCCAGTACTATTGCTTGTTTAAACATTTTCATAACTCTAATTTTTAAATTTTACTAAACAAGAGGATGTAAAAATCATGCCAAGCAAGGCTTTTTCTTTGATTTTAACAGTCAAACAAAATGTAAAACAATGAATATCAACTCATTAATTTTAACAAAATTTAAATGTTTGTTTAACAAAAATTATCAAAAAAATGATCCCGAAAAGTGAATTAAAGAAAAGAAAGATGGAAGATGGAGGCTGGAAGTAATATTCTAAAACCAATTCTATTTTATCCACATTAATAGCTTCCAGCCCACATAACAATATTAACAATCCTTAACCCGTTACTATTTTAACCTTTTTCTTTGAAATACATCAAAAAATAAATTCTCCATGATGGCTGATTCATTAATAAAAAACAAACATCTTCTCTGGCGTGCGGGTTTTGGTGTGGGTATTAATCAAATTGATGATTTGAAAAATAAAAACATTAAAACGATAATCAATGAATTATTTAAAGAAGACAGCTTTAGTGAGATTACCTATGATGCTCCTGACCCTGATTTGGCTGCGGACTACATGAACAGCACAGCTCCTGCTGAAAAGAAAAAAGAAATGCAGCGTATCAACAGGGAACAAAACAATGAGCTGAACCTGAATTTTCTGAATACCATCGTCAACAGCAAAGAGCAGATGAGGGAAAAGATGGCGTTTTTCTGGCACGGGCATTTCGCCTCAAGAGTGATCAACCCGAAGTTCAACAGACAGCTTTTAAACACTATCAGGAAGAATGCACTGGGAAATTTCAAAGATCTGCTTTTTGAGGTAAGTCAGTCACCGGCCATGCTTAATTTTCTTAACAACCAGCAGAATAAAAAGGATCATCCCAATGAGAATTTCGCCCGCGAAGTCATGGAGCTTTTTACCATGGGAAGAGGCAATTATACCGAACATGACGTGAGAGAAGGTGCCAGGGCATTCACAGGATGGAGTTATGATAAGGAAGGCAATTTCAAAGAAAGAAAAAATCTTCATGATGAAGGCAGCAAAACTTTTCTGGGAAAAACAGGCAACTTTGATGGAAATGACATCCTCAATATTATTCTGGAACAGAAGGCTACTGCACAGTTCATTACCACAAAGATTTATAAATTCTTTGTTAATGAAAAGCCAGATCGGGATATTGTAAACAAACTCAGTACGAATTTTTACAATTCAGGATATGATATTAAAAAACTGATGACTGAGATATTTTCCAGCACATGGTTTTATGATCAGAAGAATATCGGTAACCGGATAAAATCTCCGATAGAACTGATGGCTGGTATTATGCGTATTCTTCCGATGCATATTCAGAATCCCGAAAACCTTATCGTGTACCAGAAATTACTGGGTCAGATGCTTCTTTATCCGCCTAATGTCGCAGGATGGCCCAACGGAAAATCCTGGATCGACAGCTCCACGCTTATGCTGAGACTCCAGATTCCACAGATATGGTCCGGACTCCGCCCTTTAGAATACAGCCCCCGCCAGGATGATGATATCGATATGGGAATGAAATCCCGTGAAACAGCTTTGAACAAAAGCTTTAAAAATCCCAACATTACCATCGACTGGGATAGGATTGAGAAAATTTTTGCTGATAAAAACTGTGAAGACTATCTTTTGCAGAATACTCAGAGCCTCGATATGAACTCCGTAAAGAATTTCTCTGACAAGAGTATCAAAATGAATGTCATCAACCTGATGTCTACTCCAGAATACCAGTTAATGTAGGAAGAAGCATTTAGGTTGCAGATAGCAGGTAATAGCTGTCGCAGTATAACTTGGCTGCCCCTGATTTATTTTTTACTGCTATAAAAATAAAATGCGGCCAGCTCTATAACTTACAACCTTCTGCCTGCAACCTATGATCTGCCACCTTAAAACCCTAAAAACAAAATTATGCTAATCAAAAGAAGAGAATTCCTTAAAATAAGTTCGCTGGCTACGGCTTCAATGCTTATGCCTAATTTCTTAAAAGCAATGACACTGGATGAAGCTTTGAATCCCGGTCAGAATATTCTGGTCGTTCTTCAGTTTACAGGTGGAAATGATGGGCTTAATACTATTATTCCGGCTAAAAATGATATTTATTTCAGGGAAAGGAAAACACTGGCTGTTCGGGATTCAATACCTTTAACGGATGAGGCAGGGATTAATCCGTCTCTCTCCTATTTTAAAGAGCTTTTTGATAACGGAGAGCTTTCTGTGATGAATAATGTAGGATATCCCAATCCGGACAAATCTCATTTCCGAAGCATGGATATCTGGCAGTCGGCCAGCAGAAGTGATCAGTTTCTGGAAACAGGATGGCTGGGACGTTTCCTGGACGAAGAATGCTACCGCTGCGACCATCCTACCCAGGCTCTTGAGGTGGATGATATGCTAAGCCTTGCCCTGAAAGGGCAAAATAACAAAGCTTTTGCATTTAAAGATCCTAAAAGGCTCTACCAGACGAGTCAGGAAAAATATTTCAAGTCTCTTTATGACCACCATCACGATGATGAAACAGTATCCTATCTTTATCAGACTTTAGGCTCCACCATCAATAATGCCGATTATATTTTTGAAAAAAGTCAAGCTAAAAAGACAGAGCAAATTTATCCGAACTCCCAATTGGGAAAAGACTTTAAGACTGTAGCTTCTTTAATAAAGTCAGATATCAATACTCAGGTTTACTACCTTTCAATCGGAAGTTTTGATACTCATGTGAATCAGAATGACCGGCAGAAAAAACTGTTCAATGATATCAATGAAGCAGTAAAATCTTTTGTTGCCGATATGAAAAGCAATGGACTCTTCAAGAATATCTTACTGATGACATTTTCTGAATTCGGACGCCGCGTAGCTCAGAATGCAAGCAACGGAACGGATCACGGAACAGCCAACCAGATGTTCTTCATCAGCGGAAGCCTTAAGAAGAAGGGACTATTAAATGCACTTCCAGACTTGCAGAATCTGAATGAAGGCGATCTTATCTACAAAGAAGATTTCAGGAAAGTATATGCCACAATTCTGAAAAACTGGCTAAAGGCAGACTCTTCCAAAGTATTGGGATGGAAAGACGGGATTTATGATTTTGTGTAGAAGAACCGCAAAAGTCACAAAAGCTTTTTTAAACGCTTAAGCTGTTTTTAGATATTTCTAAATGCTTGAGAAGTACACTTAAGTTTTTTGAAATCTTACATTTATAATAAATAATTTAGATTCCTACGGAATGACATACTGTGTGAATAGGCCATCATTACAATTGTGTCATTCCGGAGGAACCAGTCACAATCTCACAAAAAATTACAATTCTGACCAATATCTCGACTGAAACGTAAGAATTCCCCTCCTCTGGAGGGGTGGCAAAAATTCATAGAATTTTTGACGGGGTGGTTCTCAGCGTTCATCAAAAAAGTCCATTAACAATAAAAAAAAGAGACTGTACCTAGTTCTGACAGTCTCTTTTCAATAATTTTAAATTTTAACTACTTTACGTTTAAGCCGTAATCTGCTTTGGTTCTTTTTCTTTCTGATCTTCTTTTTTATCAAGTTTTTCAGATATTTTTTTAACAATATATTCTATTGCTATGGGTGCTATGATTGCAATTAATGCTTTAAATATTCTTGATTTCATACATATAATTTTGTGATTATAAATAATGCAATTTCCAAGCCAAGATGGAATAAAGAAACAAATACCTCTTTATAACCTACTGATAATAAAATATTTAAATCAATCAGATTTCTTCAGGGATGATCAGGTTCTGATAATTTTTATGTCCGGCACTGAACTTTTCCTCCATTTTCAGCCGTAGTTTCTTTGGCTTATGTACAATCAGAGAATCTCCGAACCCTAATAACAGTCTTTCCAGCTCAAAATTGATCTGGACACAGATTTTAAAAAGTGTACCCTCATGGTCTTCCCTGATAATCTCCTGACTTTTATGCAGCGGCTTGGTTTTCACATACGGTGCATTTCCTGCATCTACCCAGAAGATCACATTTCTCGGATCCATTGATTCTGATACGGTAACGCCTACAATATCTTTGAAATATTCATCCCCATCCAGGTCCTTATCAATATACTGAACACTGTCATCCACTTCAATACTTTCCATTCTGTCCAGTGCAAGATTGTACATTTTCTGTTTGTAAAGACAGATCAGGAACCAACGATTGTTAAATTCCTTCAGCAGCTGCGGATGTACCGTATATATATTGGATTCTCTTGCGGTAAAGCTTTTGTAAAGAATCTTCAAAACCTTTTTATTAGCAATACTTTCGTACAGAATATCAATATGTTCCAAACCTTTCAGCTGTTCATTTTTATCCAGATGAATAATTGATTTCTGGCTGGTTGCATGAATAGAGTCTTCCAGTTTCTGAATGACCCCGTTCATCTCTTTGAACATGGAGAAGTCTTTAAACTGTTTCAGGATCTGAACTGCATTATTCATCGCTTTCAGGTCACTTTCATTCACCGAAATATTATGAATACTGTATTCAGGATCACTGTAACGGTAGTATTTTCTTTCGTAAACCTCAATAGGAGCCTCATATCCGAATTTTTCACTCCGCATATTCTGAAGATCCAGCTGAACTGTACGTTTACTTACATAGGATTCTTTCCCTTCAAATTCAAACAATGCTTCCGAACATTCATCAATGAGATCCTCCAGCGTATATTTCCTGTATTTGTTTTTAAGACATTTATCTAATGTTTTATACCGGATCAGAGCATTTTTATTGGATGACATACCTTAGTGTTTAATGATTGGTGTTTTTAAATGAAATTTGCTTTTTTCTGCTCTTTCTTAAAATTATTTTTCTTTTAAAGCATTGTCATCAAAGGTAATTCCATCCCAGCCGAATTTCATAAAGTTCCGGATATTCTGATGATCAGTTCCTTCAGGATTTTTCAGAACATCTTCTCTGTAGAACTCACCAAAAAGCCAAAGGGTTTCTTCTTTTGTAAGATCCTGCATACTGGCAAAGCTGAACACTTTACAAGAACCATTGTTCTGCCCCGCCTGGTTGGTGGTATCACCATTTTGAAAAGCAGTAGGTGTAAACTCATAATGTTCGTCAATATAAGCGATAACATCATTAAACTGAATAGTTTCAGGGAAATGTTTTAATTGTTCTAATAGTACCATAGATATCGGTTTATTATTTATATTTATTTCAGACAGATTTCCGCCCTGGATGATCTGCTTTTTTTATTTTTTGTAAAAATAATTAAAATTTCTTTATCTACGCAAAAACATTGCGCAATAAGGTTATTACTTTGCATCATCAAAATGAAACAACAATGGAATTTAATGGAAATCATTTAATCGAATTAGGATATAGACCTGCAAAATGGTTTAAAGATGCCATTAGCTATATCAATGAGAATAAACTGGATGAACAGCAGATCACAGAATATCTGGTACAGTTCACACAGCCGGAACTTATTCCGCTTCATGAGACAGCTAAAGATTTTATGATCAACATCCGGGCTGAGCATGAAAGTGAGAATGATAATGTAGATAAAGTAATCAAAACAATGAATGTTCTGATGAAAACCCCTACTCTGATTGGCGGAGCTTTAATGCCGGATGCCTGCCCTACTGGTCCTGAAGGTCAGATTCCGGTAGGTGGCGTGGTGATTGCCCAAAATGCCATTCACCCGGGATTCCATAGCGCTGATATCTGCTGTTCTGTGATGCTTACGGATTTTGGAAAAGCCAACCCTAAAGATGTTCTGGATGCTGCGCATTCTGTAACACACTTCGGGTATGGAGGAAGACCAAGAGGAGAACAAATGCCGATGTCTCAGGAACTGATGGATGCTTTCAGAGAAAATGATTTCTTAAATGATGAAAAGCTGATCAGCATTGCCCGTTCTCATATGGGAACCCAGGGAGACGGGAATCATTTCCTTTTTGTCGGAATTTCCAAAAATACGGGAAATACCATGATGGTAACCCATCACGGATCAAGAGCTCCGGGAGCTGCCTTGTATGATAAGGGAATGAAGGTGGCCAACCGTTTCAGACAGGAAATTTCTCCTGAAACATTGAGAGAAAATGCCTGGATTCCTTATGATACAGATGAAGGTAAATCCTATTGGGAAGCACTTCAGCTGATCAGACAATGGACAAAAGAAAACCATACTTCTATCCATGATGCTGTTCTGAACAAGCTTGAAATGGAAAAGGAAAACAGATACTGGAACGAAAATAATTTCGTTTTCAAGGATGGAGACCTGTTCTACCATGCCAAAGGAGCGACTCCGCTGGATGATAAGTTCATGCCTGATATTACAGGACCAAGACTGATCCCATTGAATATGGCTGAACCGGTACTGATTGTTCAGGGAACAACCAACGAAAGAAACTTAGGTTTTGCACCGCATGGAGCAGGAAGAAACTTCAGCAGAAGCCAGCATAAAAAGTCTCTGGCTCATAAAACGACTGAGGAAATCTTCAATGAGGAAACCGCTGGATTGGATATTCGTTTCTATTCTAATGAAATTGATATTTCTGAACTTCCAAGCGCTTATAAAAGTGCCAAGAATGTAAGAGCACAGATTGAAGAGTACGGACTTTGTGAAGTTCTGGATGAAGTAATGCCTTACGGATGTATCATGGCCGGAGATGTGCAGAAAAATGCACCATGGAAAAAAAAGAAAAAATACAGAAAAGCATAATTTTTTATTAGTAAGATTGTTTAAACTTTATAAAGTCACAAAAGCTTTCATTTTAAAACACTTTAGTCCACTTCAGTAAGTTTAAATGATTCTGGAAAAAAGTTCATATAAGATGAAGCTTAAACGTCTTATTTAAAACGTGCTTACTATTTAAACCTTACGGGTTTTAGAAACCCGTAAGGTTTGAATAAAACAACCCAAATTTGACAGTACTAAAAAGTTATTAAAAAAAATCCAAGGCACAGAAAGTTCCTATAAGGTTAAAATTACTTTCCGCCTTTTTTACACATTATAAGGCAAAGGGAATTCCTATATTTTTTGGATAAATTACTCCCCGCTTTTTATAAACTATAGGTAAAAGGAGTTCCTATACCCTTCACTTTTAATGAATTTACTCCTCACTTATTTTTTAAACTTAAAACAATGAAAACACTACAATTATTCAATGCTGTACTGGCTAAAGAATCGAATGCAAAGCCATTTATTTCCAATGACGGTTTTATCATTGAACCTGATGCTGTTTGGGCAAAAAATGAAATCATATCCTTCTATGCCAAGGAAAAACTGAACGGAAATGACCTGAATAAAACCTTCCATAAATCATGGGAGAAAATAAAGAATACCTCAAGATATGATTTATTGATTGAACAGATCACTCATTATGTTTCGACCTATGGAAGCGATTTTCAGAACGAAATTTATATTCCTGCTGAAATTCTGAATGTCCCGGATATGAAGATGGTTTTTAAAGTCATCAAAGCGTATACTGTGGAAGAAATGCAGGAAAAATGCCTTTCTCTTTTAAGATCAGGAATGGCTTTAAAGGAAGAAACCATTGATGATTTGCTTGATATTCTGCATAACGAACTGGAATATGATTTTACAGGAAAAGAAAATATAAGAAACAAGGAAGCGATCATAAAAATAGCCGACCAGTACGATATTTATCCTGAAAATCCTGTTGAGTTCTTCCGTTACGTTATTTATAAAACAACTAACACAACGCTTTTAATCAAAAATAATGATCTGATTAATCTGATCAAACAGAGTAATTTCAATCCAACCTATTTGTTTGAAAGTTTCGGACTGGAGAAAATGGCAGAAATCTTTAACAGATTCAAACCTTTATTCCTTGCCTATAAAAACAGAGCTCCGAAAGCTATCAATAAAATATCAAAGCTGTCTAAAGTACATCATAAACCACTGATCTCAAATCCGTTGAATGATGCTACCAATACATTGCTGGAAAGCAGCGACTGGCACTGGCTGGAAAATGCAACACCTTTTGCATTGTTCAAAGCATTGTCAGCATGCTATTCAAGAATGTACGGCCAGGATACCTTTGTCTACAGAGTGAGAAACGGAAAATCATGGACTAAAAAAGGGAAGGAAACTTACGTGAATCAGTTCAACTATGATTTTATTCTGGATTTTCTGAAACTGAAGTATGAAAACCTGTCCGGAAAGAAATTCTATTTCCCTGAGAATGTAGAATTTGCATTACCGACCTCTGAAAAGATGTTTGTGGGAAATATTCCTACCGGAACGCGTTTTTATGCTGAGAGACTGGCTGTAGGGGTGTATTGGGAAGACCGTTGGGGTGCCCGTGACCTTGACCTTTCAGGATTGAATATTGCAGGAGAAATAGGTTGGAATGCTGCTTATAATCATGGTGACGGTCAGCTGATGTACTCCGGAGATATGACTTCTGCGCCAAATGGTGCCGTTGAATATCTTTACGCCAATAAAGGGCATTGTGCACCAACACTTGTGATGAGCAACGTTTTCAGTGGAAATCCGGATTCCGGATATAAAATCGTTATCGGAAAAGGAGACAAGATTTCCTACGACTATATGATGAATCCTAATAATCTGTTTGCTGAAGCCAGATGTAACGCTGTCCAGAAGCAAATGATTCTGGGAATGTTGATGACAAAGAACGAAAAGCAATGTTTCGTACTGTTGAATTTCGGAGCAGGTCATTCTCATGTTTCAGGAAATAATCAGGTTTCTGTGATGGCGACAACGGCGTTATACCAACAATGGTATGAAGCAATGTCCTTCAATGAGCTTATAAAAGAGCTTGGAGCCGAGATAACTACAGAAAAGGCGGAAGCTGATTTTGATTTCTCACTGGAAAGCCTGGAAAAAGATAGCTTTATCAGGATTTTTAAATAATTCTTACCACTACCTGAGTATATCGGGTGGCGTTTTTGAGTATCATTTAAAAAATTTAATGCTCTCAAATGATACGCAATTTTTAAAGTAAATATCTTTTTTTTATATTTGCGGCCTTAATTTGTAAAACTAATAATATCAAAAACACTTATGAAAAAAAGTCTATTTGTGAAAATTTTTTTATTTTTCATCTTATTTCTTACGCTCGCTTCTTGCGGATCAGACAACGGCAGGGATGAAGAAAATGGTACAACCAATAATGCCAATGCTTCTCCAAAAGTTGTGACCGGTAAACCTACTTTCAGTAATGCACAGTTCAAATTTGCGGGAACAGTAACCTCTTCCGGTTCCGGATATTCCAGACGTGGATTCTGCTGGGGGAAAAATATCAATCCTACAATCAGCAATTCGAAATTAATTGAAGAGTATACCAATGTGACAGGAGATTATCTTCTCACGGCAACTTACAGTTCTGATTTTGAAAAATCAACTACCTATTACGTAAGAGCATATGTTGCTGCCAATAACGGGGATATTATTTATGGTGATAATGTGACATTCGTTACGCCTGGAAAAATGGATATTACTTTCAAAATGGCTAAGGCAATATATACTACTTCAGCCACTTTAAGCACTGAAGATATTACAGTAAATTATCTTGAGCCTTTCTATCCTGATGAAAAAGGATTCTGCTACAGAACGAGTGCCGGGGTCAATATATCAAATGGTCAAATCATCAAAATATCAAATCCTAATGGTTATTCAGCGTACGAACTGGAAGCTACGGCATTACTTCCGAACACTACATACTATGTAAGATCTTATGTAAAAGAAGGTGCACAGGTATATTATTCGGACGAAAAGACATTTAAAACTGCCGGAGCCATTGGTGCTTCGGGTGGGTATGTTTTTTATGATAAAGGAGAGTTTACGGACGGCTGGAGATACCTGGAAGCAGCTCCTGCCAACCTTACCTATAATGGTTCTGATAAAATCAAATGGGGATGTTCATTTAACATCATTAATCAAACTCAGGCTGTAATGGGATCAGGACCAGCTAATACTGCAAGAATTATTTCTCAATGTTCAGATGCCAATTGTGCAGCAAGACTATGTGCTAATTACAGTGTAAATGGTGTTGGTAACTGGTTTTTACCCTCTGAAGAAGAATTAATGGCATTCTATAAGAGTTCCAAGAATGTTTACAATATTGCATCAAACCCGTGGAATGATGTATCTCAAAAGTACTATTGGAGCTCTACCGAAATACCGGGTGGTAATACCGCAAGAATTCTGGACGGATATGCTGGTTATATGTGGGAATATAATAAAGATTACAATATGGTAAGGGTAAGACCTTTCAGAAGATTTTAAAATATTAATAAAACAAAAGACCGCTACTTCAGCGGTTTTTTGTTTTATTCAATTAAGGTTTTTATGTATTTAAACTTTTAACTGAAAATAATCCGTTTTTAATTTTTATAACTGTTTTCTTCCCAAAGTCAATCTGAATATTGAACATATTTTCCAGTGGAAACTGAAGCACAGCCTGAAGTATCAAACGAATAACACCGGCATGGGTGATAATCAGAACTTTCCTGACATCATTTTTTTGAATCAGTTCACTCCAAAAGCTGAGAACGCGGGTATGCATTTCAAGGAGATTTTCTCCTCCGGCAGCTTTAATATTGACAAAATCTTTGTACCAGGGATTGATTTCTTCTTCCGGAATATCCGTCCATTTTTTCAGTTCCCAGTTCCCGAAATTCATTTCCCTGAGTCTTTCATCAGTGTGATAATCAAATTTAAAATAATCAGCTAACAAACGGCAACGCTCGGAAGGACTGGAAATAATTATATCAAAATTACAATCAATATCCAGCGATTTAAAATCTTCCATAAAATCCTTCCGCAAGGGCATTTCAGCAAATCCATAACACAGGTTTTCCGGATTTTCTACAGCGGTATGACGGATCAGATGAATTTCCATACGATAATTGTTCCTAGATAAAATAAAACTTCACAAACCTGCTGAACAGATCCCAGACAGTCTCCTGTATAACCGCCGATATGTTTTTTAAAATATCAGCCCATATATATTTTGCCAGCATAGGCCAATGCAAAAGCGAAAATCAATCTCCAGTCCGGGATCAGGGCAAAAGCTACCAGAACACTAATAAATCCTACCAGCAAAGCTGTTCCATCTAGGGGCTTATTGGCCAGAGGCTTTGATTTACTGACATCGATATCCGTAACATATTGGTGGGTATAAATCATCGTTCCCGAAATAAACCGGCTTACTGTATGGGCCAGAATAATGATTCCCAGCACTCTGACCGGTTGATCACTGATACTACCCAACGCCTGAATACTGTAAAATTTCAAGGCAAAAAGCAGGATAATTCCAATAGTTCCATATGCTCCTACCCGGCTGTCCTTCATAATGGTCAGAATTTTTTCTTTTCCGTATCCGCCCCCGAAGCTGTCACACATATCTGTAAAACCATCTTCATGAAAAGCTCCTGTCAGCAAAACACCGGCAATCATCATTAAAACGATCCCTACTTCCAGATTAAACAGTACTGTGGAAAGATAAAGCACTGCGGCGTTGATCAATCCTACCCAAAGTCCTACCCATGCAAAATATTTCTGGGATTTATTCATAATCTCACTGGAATACGGGACAGTAAACGGAACCGGAATTCTCGTAAAAAACATAAGTGCCGTAGCAAAGTAAATCAGTTCATTTTTTATGGCTTTCATTTAGTCTTTATTTGATACATGTGCTCCCTCAAAACTGGACATTTCATTCAGGAAATTAACGGCACTTTGAATAATCGGATACGCCAATGCACAACCTGTTCCTTCTCCCAGGCGCAGATTCAGATTGAGAATAGCCTGTTCTCTCATCAGTCCCAACAGCTGGGGATGGGCATTTTCATTGCTTACATGGCAGAAGATACAATTGTTCAGAATCTCTGGGTTCTTTTTCCAGACCGTGGCTACTGCTACCGTGGCTATAAACCCATCCACCATGATCAGCATATTATGATGATACGCTTCTCCTATGGCTCCGATCATTTGGGCTATTTCTAATCCTCCAAAGGTTTGGGCTATTTCATCTTCGGTCATTTCGGAAGGATATTTTTCAACCGCTTCCGTTAAGATATGTATTTTATTCTGCAGCTGATGGTCATTCAATCCGGTTCCACGCCCTACACAATGGGTAACCGGAATATCAAAGAGCTTGCTCATCATCAAAGAAGAAGCGGAAGTATTTCCAATTCCCATTTCTCCAAAGCCAATGATATTACAGCCTTTTTTCGCAATATCATTCACTACAGATTTTCCATTTTTAAGAGCCTGATGATATTCTTCAGGAGTCATCGCGGGTTCTTCCAGGATATTACGACTGGATTTTCTGACCTTTTTATCAATCAGATTCAGTCCTTCCGGGAAATCAAAATTCACTCCGGCATCTACAATTTTAATTGTAATACCATTCTGTCTGCAAAAAACATTGATGGCGGCACCTCCTCCTAAGAAATTCATCACCATCTGATAGGTGACTTCCTGTGGGTAGGCACTTACACCTGCAGTGGCAATTCCATGATCGGCCGCAAAAACTACCATATGAGGGTTCAGTAACTGTGGCGAAGTAGTCTTCTGAACCATTCCTATTTTGTGGGCCAGATATTCCAAATGTCCTAATGCACCTAAAGGTTTTGTTTTAAAATCAATTTTATGCTGTAATTCTGATGATAACATGGATGTTTATAGTTATGTTAAATGGAAAGTGCAATATTAGTGAAATAGAGAAGATTTCGTATGGTTTGTCTGGAGTTTTTATAAGCTGGAAGCCAGAAGCTGGAAGCTAAATATCTTCAATTTCAAACTCTCTGACCTTATAACTTTATTACCCTTACTCTCAAACACTCTCACTCTCCTACTCTCAAACCCGAAACCCGGATCTCGCAACAAAAAAAACAACGTAAGAACATTGCGCACTTCCCTCTTTACTTTGCCATATAAATCAAAAAACAATGACACCTAAAATACTTGAAAAAATAAAAGAAATAGAAGCAGCACGGGGCGTGGAAGTCCTTCTTGCAGTGGAATCAGGAAGCAGAGCCTGGGGTTTTGCATCTCCTGACAGTGATTATGATATACGTTTTATATACCGGCATGAAAAAGACTGGTACCTTTCTCCATGGGATAAAGATGAAACGATAGAATTTATGACAGAAGATGATCTGGATGGTTCCGGTTGGGATCTGCGAAAGACGTTTCATCTTTTATTGAAGTCAAATGCGGCTTTATTGAGCTGGTTTTATTCCCCTATCGTTTATAAAGCGGATGAAAAGTTTGTAGAACTGTTCAAACCTCTGGCAGATGCCTGTTTTTCTCCGGTTGCCGTTTCTTACCATTATCTGAGCATGAGCAAGAAATACCTGGAAGCCTGCAGAAGTGATGAAGTAAAATTAAAAAGTTACTTTTATTGCTTACGAACCACATTAACAGAAAAATGGATCATAGAAAAAGGAACAGTTCCTCCTGTATTATTCAGTGACCTGCTTGTTTTAACAGATGAAACCACCACACGGAAAATAGAAGATCTTGTTGCCTTAAAAGCAACCAAAGGAGAATCTTATTACCATCCTAACGATTGGGAACTTTTTGATTTTCTGGAGAAAACAATCGCTGAAAATGAAGAAAAATCAAAACATTTATCAGGAGGAAAGGCGGATAAAGGTGAGATGGAGAGGGTTTTTAGGGAGATATTAAGACATTAAATTTAAAATCCATGAAGAAAAAGAATTCTTTCATTGAACATTGCAGTACAATACAGTCAAAACACGGAATAATAATACCGGAAAACATCCGGAATTATTTTGCTACATTTCCTGAACAATCTGAAAATTTTTATTATCAGGCGCTCAAAAATGCTGATGATTACAAAATATTTTATACTAAGGAGTTTGTAGAGTTTGTTGTCACTAAATATATGGATACCAATACAAATTTTGAATTTCTTCAAAATATCCTTGATGAAGGAAATTATGAGTATTCATTACTTGAAAAAAAATTCATTTCTGAAAGTATTGATTTTTCATTCTTGAATGAATGCCTTCAGGAATTTAAAACTACTGCTTTTTATATTGGAATTTATACATTTGAAACGTGCGGAGGTGAAGAATTTCTGATTATAAATGGTGATAAAAAAGGATATATTGCAGGACGTTCCTATTATGGATTTGAAAAAAATGTGATTAACAATCTCACTATTAAATATCAAAAAATTGATTTTATCAAGAAATTACAATTTAAATAAAATGACCATCCAAAACCTAAAAAACAAAAACCTCCTTCTCTTCGAAGCCATTTCCGGAAGCCGGGCTTTCGGGTTGGCAACCGAGAATTCTGATACGGATATCCGTGGGGTGTATTATCTGCCGAAGGAAGATTTCTTTGGCCTGATTACATTCCCCAGATTTCCAATGAGACAAATGACATTACGTATTATGAAATCGGAAGGTTTGTAGAACTGTTGCAGAAAAACAATCCTAATATCCTGGAAATTCTGGCAAGTCCGGAGGATTGTATTCTGTATAAACATCCGCTGATGGATCTGCTGAAAACCGAAGATTTCCTGTCAAAACTCTGTAAAGATACCTTTGCAGGTTATGCGGTTTCACAGATTAAAAAGGCAAAAGGTCTTAATAAAAAGATCTTAAATCCGATCGATAAAGAAAGAAAGTCAATTCTGGATTTCTGCTTTATCCTGGAAGGACAAGGTTCTGTTTCATTGAAAAACTGGCTGAATGAATTTCCATCCTCTGGAGGGGTGTCCGTAGGACGGGGTGGTCTCTCACAGGAAAATTGCGGATTGGTAAACATTGATCATACAAAAGGAATCTATGCTTTATTTTATGATGAATCGGGAATTTTGGGATATAAAGGAATTATTCAGAATGAAGAGGCTAATCAGGTTTCTGTATCATCCGTTCCTAAAGATGAAAAACCAATCGCTTATCTGTTCTGCAACCTGGATGCCTACTCTGTTTACTGCAAAGATTACAGGGAATACTGGAAATGGGTGGCTGAGCGTAATGAGGACCGTTACAATGTCAACCAGACTCACGGGCAGAATTACGACAGCAAAAATATGATGTACACCATCCGGCTGCTGCAGTCATGCGAACAGATTTTTAAAACCGGTTCAATGACAATCCGTGTAGAAAACCGTGACGAACTGTTAGATATCAAAGCAGGTAACCAGTCGTATGAAAGCGTCATGGAAAAAGCAGAAAATCTGATACAATCTATAGAAAATCATTATTCTGCCACCACCCTGCCTGACTTTCCTGATTTGGATAAAACAACAAAAATATTAATTCAGATCAGAGAAAAACTGTATCATCATGAGTGATGAATGATAAATGATAAGTAGTGGGACTGTTGAATTGCCAATACTCCCACTCTCAAACTCTCAAACTCTCAAACTCAACCACCGCACCTCGAATCCCGAATCCAGCACCACTCACTTCTTCGAAGCCTTCGCCACCGGATTATAATCAAGACAGATTCTGATCCAGTATTCAAAATCATCTGGCTTTTGGAAACCTGAAGGTTCTATGTAACAATATCCTTTAAGCTGCTTTCCTTTCATAATCATCGGCAAAAAGCCTTTCTTCTCCGAAACCTCATCTTCCAGTTCAGGATCATAGCGGCACATCAGATTTTCATGGCTGATGTTGATACACATTTTCCCGTTCACCAGAAAAGACAGTCCGCTGAACATTTTTTTTTCTTCAATCTCCATATTGTTTTCCACGGAAAGCCGTTCACGTACCCGGTCGGCAAGTTCAGTACTGTAAGCCATGACTTTAATTTTTAGTTATTTAAAATTAATAAAAAACAGTGATGATCACGCTATTTCTTCGTTTTTAGTAATGGATTTCAATTTCAAAGAATAAATTTTTATTTAAATTAATTATTGTTTTACGATAATTAATTATACATTTGCAATATCAATATTCGTATCATGAATCAGACTAAAATTATTGCAAGAATTCTGTTTTATATCTGTTCCGTATTATCGGTGGGATATTTAATCACTGTGCTCTACTCTCTGATCTGCCTTATAACAGATTTTTCTGTTACGCCTTATGGAGACGGGAAATACCTTCATATCAATTATCCGTTTACAGAAAAAACTTTCCTGAATATTGACAACAGCTATCCGTATATCATCTTTTCATTTCTGTCTGTGCTTATCACATATGGAATCTTTTTCTGGTTGGCCGCCAGGGTTTTCAGAGTATTTTTTCAGCAGAAACTTTTTACACAGGATAATATACGGCAGCTGACGAGATTTTACCTGTATAATATTTTCATTCCTCTTCCCCTGGTGATTATCGCGAGTTTCTTTGTGGAAGTAGAAAGTATCATCTGGGGACTGGTGTTTATTCACTTTATGCTTGGAATTTTCTGCCTGTTTCTTGCGAATATCTTTAAGCAAGGACTACATTTGCAAAACGAACAAGACCTATTTATTTAACATGCCAATTATAGTCAACTTAGATGTGATGCTTGCCAAACGAAAAATGCAGAGTAAAGAATTGGCAGAAAAACTGGGTATCACTCCCGTTAACCTTTCTATCCTGAAAACCGGTAAAGCCAAAGGCGTCCGTTTCGATACCCTTGAAGCGATCTGTAAAATCCTGGAATGCCAGCCGGGAGATATTCTTGAATTTAAAGAGTAGCTGGGATTCGGGGTGCGTGTTGCGAGGTTTGAGAGTAAGAGTGTTTGAGAGTGGGAGTTTGAAACTTCACTTCTAACTTTCAGCATCCAGCTTCTAGCTTCCAACCACAAATTTTAAACTTTAAACCCAAAATTGCTGCCGAAAGGCCGCCAGTCCTTCTATTGCCCAAACACAACGTTATGAACACATTAACCATCAACAATCTTAGTCTCACCTATAAAAATGGTTTTCAAGCCATTAAGAACATTTCTCTTGATATCAAAAACGGAATGTTCGGGCTGCTTGGTCCGAACGGAGCCGGTAAATCCTCTCTGATGAAAACCATTGTCGGACTTCAGAAACCCACTTCCGGAACGCTGCTTTTCAATGATGTGGACATCGTTAAAAACCCTGATTATATTAAACAGAATCTGGGATTTCTTCCCCAGGATTTTGGCGTGTATCCGAAAGTGTCCGCGTATGATTTGTTAGAACATATTGCCATTCTGAAAGGCATTAACGATAAATATCAGCGTAAAAACCAAATTCTGGGTCTGCTTGAAAAAGTCAATCTTTCTGATTTTGCAAAAAAAGAAGTCCATACTTTTTCCGGCGGAATGAAACAGCGTTTTGGTGTGGCACAGGCCCTGTTAGGTGATCCGAAAATTATCATTGTCGATGAACCTACTGCAGGACTGGATCCCGAGGAACGCAATCGTTTCAATACATTGCTCAACGATATCAGTCAGGAAGTGATTGTTATTTTGTCTACCCATCTCGTGGAAGATGTCAGAAATCTCTGCTCGGAAATGGCGGTGATGAATCATGGACAGATTCTTCGAAAAGGAAATCCGGGAACATTAATTGCTGAACTGGAAAACAAAATATGGTCAAAACCTATCCAGAAAAATGAGCTGGAAACTTATGGTTCCAAGTATGAGATCATCAGCAGGCAATTGCTGGAAAGAGAACTTCATATTACCGTATTTTCTGAAGAGTCCCCGAAAGACTTCACCCCGTAACCCCTTTACTGGAACACGTTTATTTCCATACACTCATTCAAAAACCTTAACCATGAACACTTTATTTATATTCGAAGCCAGACGTAGTACCAACCACTGGCCTGCCTATCTAGTGGCTTTACTTTTAACAGGAATGGGTATTTTCTGCGGCAGCCAGTTCAATCTTTCAGCCGGGGAAGGAATTTATCTGAACTCACCTTACACTATCGGTTTTATGACCAGAATGCTGAGCCTTGCCGTTATTTTTTTCGCTATCGTTTATGCGTTACAACTGTTGTTCAGGGATCAGGATTCAAAATTTGACAGCATTCTGTTTTCTTTCCCCTTTTCAAAATTCACTTATCTGAAAGGGAAATTTTACGCGTATTTCCTTCAGACATTTTTAAGTTTTACTTTCTTAATGACAGGTTTTCTCCTGGGGCAGCTGATGCGTACAGGAAGTGAAATGCAGGAGTATTTTAATATCTTGTATTACCTGTACCCATTATTGATCTTCGGGGTAATCAACAGTTTCTTTATCTGCAGTTTTCTGTTCCTTATTTCATTTACAGTAAAGAAAAAACTGATGGTGGTAGCGGGCGGACTGCTTCTGTATGTATTGTATATGATCATTTTACTGTTTTCCAATTCTCCGTTTATGGCAGGAAGTCTGCCTCAGTCATTGGAAACACAGCAGTTTTCGGCTTTGATTGATCCGTTTGGATTATCAGCTTATTTTTTGCAGGCCGGCGGTCTTACAGTTCATCAGAAAAATATCCAGCTGGTCCCTTTTACGGGCTGCCTTCTGTTCAACAGGATCTTATTTTTACTGCTTTCTTTTGGATTTTTATTGCTATCTCTTGCATTATTTTCTTTCTCCAATACATCAGGACAGAGAGTAAAAACAAAGAGTAACCTTCAATCATTCTCTGAAACAGGTATATTGGAATATTCTATTGTTGCTCCAGACTTTAACTGGTGGTGCTCAATCCGGTCCGTATTATCTTTCGTAAAAACAGACCTTACCTATCTGTTCAAAAGCATTGCTGTTCCTGCGGTTTCCATTCTGCTGCTATTCTCAGTCGGAATGGAAATGTATGCTGAAATTGAAAAAGGAATCCGCCTTCCGCAGAAGTATGCAAGCTCCGGACTTATGGCAACAACCATTTCAGAGAATTTCCATCTGCTTGGCCTGCTGATTACGGCTTACTTTCTGAATGATATTTACTGGAGAAGCCAATCTTCCGGATTCAACCTGATTGAAAATAGTACTTTCTTTGCAAAAAACCGGTTAACTGGTCATTTTGTTTCGGTCAGTTTACTGCTGTTCTTCTTTACCGGGATTTTAATGGTTCAGGGAATTATTTTCCAGGCAGCTTATCAGTATTTTCATATTGATTGGAACGCCTATCTCGGTGTTTTCCTTTTCAATACTTTTCCTTTGATCTTATTTTCAGGGTTTATCCTGTTGATTAACGACAGAATTCCCAATAAATTTACAGGGCTGGGAATTTCCATTCTTGCTGTTTTCATGTTGTCAGGACCGGTTTCCGGGAAAATCATTTCTTATCCTCTTCTCAGAATATTTTCAGATTTCAAAGGGACTTACAGTGATTTTAA
Organism: Chryseobacterium sp.; assembly: GCF_041914225.1. Classification (GTDB taxonomy): domain Bacteria; phylum Bacteroidota; class Bacteroidia; order Flavobacteriales; family Weeksellaceae; genus Chryseobacterium. The sequence continues at coordinate 13,562 of NZ_JAYSDT010000025.1, read as the reverse complement.
CGGGTATGGAATTTATGAAAAAGCTTTTGCACAAAGGCTTGTATTCGGAGCAGGGATCATCAGTATGCTGTGGTTATTCAACAGTATTGTAAAGATTAAAAAAATACGTGTTTCCGCTTTGGCCTTCACTATCTTCCTGCTGATCTCAGGAATCATTGCCGGAATATTCTTTATGGAAGGATACGTTCCGAAAGATGAAACACAGAACATCTTAAGTTCTGTAGAATATGAAAAGAATTACCGGAAATATGAAAATATTCCGCAACCTGATATCACTGCTATTACTACAGAAATTAAGCTGTATCCTTCGGAAAATGCTTATCAGATCGCCGGAAAATATATACTTACCAACCAAACCAATCAACCCATTAATAAGATCCTTATCAATTTTAATAAAGATTTACAGCTTGAATCTGCCATAATGAGATCAGGAAATGAAAGAACAGAGATTCATCAAAACATCACGGAAGTTTCATTAAAACAAGCTCTTCTGCCGGGAAAAACCGCTTTTCTTGATTTTACATTATCTTATCAGTGGTTTGCTGTAAACGGACATCAGCCTTTTAATGCTATTATAAAAAACGGATCATTTATGAGAATCAGCAGGTATTTTCCTGTGATTGGTTATCAAAAAGATTATGAAATCCAGGATCAGAAACAGCGTGATCATTTCAATCTGGGAAAGCTCACCGGACTGAAAGAACCTGAAGTTCCTGAAGTGGAAAAAAAAGACTTTATCAACCTCAATATGGTTGTTTCTACCGAGGGGGGTCAAACAGCCATAGGTACCGGAGATCTGATAAAAAAATGGACAAAATCCGGGCGAAATTATTTCGAATATAAAGCAGAGCAGATTCCTTTCCGGTTTGCTGTTTCTTCTGCAGAATATAAAGTAAAAAGTATGAATTATAAAGGGATAGCCGTTACTGTCTTTTACCATCAAAAACATTCTGAAAACGTCAGCCATCTTCTTGAAAATGCTAAGCTTACCTTAGATTATTGCCTGCAGAATTTTGAACCATATCCTTTTAAAACCATCAGTTTTGCGGAAATTTCTTCTTTTACCCGGGGCTTTGCCGCTACGGCTTACCCTTCTGCTGTCTTTATGCCGGAAGATATGATTTTTCATGCCAATATACAGGCAGACAAGAAGCAGGATGTCATCAATGAGCTGGCCGGGCATGAGCTTTCCCATCTCTGGTGGGGAAACAGCCGGATTGATCCGGATGACCGGAAAGGCTCTGTGATGCTTACTGAAACGTTAGCGATGTATACGGAAATGATGCTGTATAAAAAAATGCATGGCAAAGAAAAAATGATGGAAAGAATCAAGGTACACCAGCAGATCTACAATAATGAAAAAGGACTGTCTGAGAATGTACCTATTTATAAAGCTACGGGAAATGTTCCTCACATTTCTTATTCCAAAGGTGCGATTGCCATGGTACAGTTGAGCAACCTGATAGGTGAAGATCATGTGAATACAGCCTTAAAAAATTTCCTCAGTAACAACCGGTATCCAAAGAAACCCACTTCATCAGACCTGATCCGCGAGTTTTACAAAGTTGCTCCCTCAACCCGAAAACAGATTGACAGGTTATTTAAAACTACAGAAGATATCATTTTTACTTCCGGTCCTGATACGGCTTCCACAGAGGCAAAACTAAAGGACCCAATTGACGGGTTTTAATTTTTTCTGAAAATATTTTTCAGGAATTTTAACAAAATAAAATGACTCACATCTTTAAAAATTACTTCAATGCTTTGCATTTCGCAATGACATAAAAGCAAAAATCCCTCAAACTGAGGGATTTTTTATATTAAGAATGAATCTTATTATGCTTCGTTAGAAGGAGTCTGGTTTTCCACCGGCTTTTCGCTTTGTGGTCTTTCACCTTGCGGCTTTTGTCCTTCAGGTCTTCTCTGTCCTTCCGGTCTGCCCTGCCCTTCGTGTCTTGGTTTCCCTTCCGGCTTCGGAGGTCTTGGTAAAAGCACTTTACGGGAAAGCTTCATTTTCTTACGGTCATCATATCCCATGAACTTCACCTCTACCTCATCACCTTCTGCATATGGAACTTTGTCAAGACGGGCCCACTCGATTTCAGAAATGTGAAGAAGCCCTTCTGTTCCTTTAGCAATCGCTACAAATGCTCCGAAATCCATTACTTTTACTACTTTACCTTTGTAAACTTCGCCTACCACCGGTACGAAAGTAATTTCATTGATCTTGGCAATAGCAGCATTGATTTTTTCTCTGTCTGTTCCTGCAATTTCGATACGTCCGATTTCTCCGATTTCCTCGATTGCAATAACAGTATCTGTATCTTTCTGTAACTGCTGAATAATTTTTCCACCAGGCCCGATAACAGCACCAATGAAGTCTTTCGGAATTTCCATTACCACCATTTTCGGAGCGTGAGGCTTCACGTCTGCTCTTGGCTGGGAAATCGTTTCTGTGATTTTATTCAGGATGTGTAATCTTCCGTCTTTAGCCTGCATCAACGCTTTTTCCATGATGTCCATAGAAAGTCCCTGGATTTTGATATCCATCTGGCAAGCTGTGATACCGTCTGCTGTACCTGTTACTTTGAAGTCCATATCACCTAAGTGATCTTCATCTCCTAAAATGTCAGAAAGTACCGTCCATTTTCCTGATTTTTTATCAGTGATAAGACCCATTGCAATTCCTGAAACAGGTTTTGTAATCTGAACCCCAGCATCCATCAATGCCAATGTACCCGCACAAACAGTCGCCATTGAAGAAGAACCGTTAGATTCCAGGATATCGGAAACAATTCTGATTGTATATGGATTTTCTGCAGGAATTACTGCTGTTAAAGCTCTCTGAGCCAAGTTCCCGTGTCCTACTTCTCTTCTTGAAGTACCTCTTAAAGGTCTTGCTTCACCGGTTGAGAACGGAGGGAAGTTATAATGTAAGAAGAATCTTTCATCATGCTGCGTGATTACGCTGTCGATCATGTTGGCATCCTTTACAGAACCTAGAGTTACTGCTGTCAACGACTGAGTTTCACCTCTTGTAAAGATCGCAGAACCGTGAGCTCCCGGAAGATAATCAATTTCTGACCAGATCGGGCGGATCGTCTGTGGATCACGACCATCAAGACGGATATTGTCTTCAAGGATCATCTGACGCATTGCTTCTTTCTCTACATCATGGTAATATACTTTTACGAAAGGAGTTACTCTTGCCAGTTCTTCTTCGTTATCAGCATACTGAGCTAAGAACTCTTCAAGAACTGCTTTGAATTTTTCTCCTCTTTCTTCTTTATTGGATGGAGTTTTCGCTACTTCATATACTTTATCATAGCACTCTTTCCATACTTTTTCACGAATTTCCTCATCGTGTTCTTCGTGATTGTATTCTCTTTTAGGGAAAGCCTTTCCAACTTTAGCGGCTAATCTCTCCTGAGCTTCGATCTGCTTTTTGATCTCCACGTGAGCGAAGTTGATTGCTTCAATCATTTCCTGCTCAGAAATCTCCTTCATTTCTCCTTCTACCATTACGATGGAGTCTTTAGTAGCTCCAACCATAATGTCGATATCAGCCTTCAATAAATTTTCATAGCTTGGGTTAACTGACAATTCTCCGTCAATTCTTACGACTCTTGCTTCAGACATTGGACCGTTGAAAGGAATATCTGTAATCGCAATAGCTGCAGAAGCTGCCAGACCTGCCAATGCTTCAGGCATTACTGCTTTATCGTAAGAAATCAATGAGATCATTACCTGTACTTCTGCGTGGAAATCTTCAGGGAAAAGAGGACGTAATACTCTGTCCACCAATCTCATGGTAAGCACTTCATCATCAGATGGCTTTGCTTCTCTACGGAAGAAATTTCCAGGAATTCTTCCACCTGCGTAGAACTTTTCTCTGTAATCTACCGTTAATGGTAAAAAATCTACACCAGGATTTGCTTCTTTGTTGGCTACAACTGTTGCTAAAAGCATTGTTCCGCCACATTTCACCACTACAGAACCGTCAGCCTGCTTAGCCAGCTTTCCCGTTTCGATAGTGATTTCCCTGCCGTCTGCAAGGGTAATCGTTTCTGTAAACGCTTGAGGTATACTCATAAATTTGCTTCTTTATACTCCGTATTGAGTATGATTAATATTTAAACTCTTTAAATTTTCGTCTGCAAAGGTACTATATAATAATGAAATATTAAATTTTTCGATTGCATAAATAGGCTCTTAAAATACAAAAAATTGGCTATCAATGGATGAAGATTTTACTATTTATACCTGAAATCCCGTCTTATTCATGATTTATGAAAATAAAAATCAGTTTTTTTGAAGATAATGTATTGAAAAACCCTGCTGTTTTTGTATTATTGTCTCAAAAAATGAAAATAAGGATCCGGATTGAAAAAATATCCGTTTCATTATAAAAACCAGTAAAAATTATTGCAAAGACATAGGCTGATGCCTATATTTGCCCTACTTCACCAATTACAATGCTGTAGGCTAAAAAAGTTAAGGAATTATCCTTATACAGATAAATACATGTTTATGATTAATAAAGAAGTACAATCCAAAGGCAGGAATTATACGGTTCCATTGATTACCATCACCCTGCTGTTTTTTATGTGGGGGGTCATCACCTGTATGAATGACATCCTGATCCCCTATCTGAAGCAACTTTTCAGTCTTACCTTTTTCGAATCCATGCTGGTACAGTTCTGTTTCTTCGGGGCTTACTTTATCGGATCTCTGATTTATTTCCTGATCTCTATCACGAAAGGAGATCCCATCAATAAATTAGGATATAAAAAAGGGATTCTTTTCGGAATTTTCCTGGCGGCGCTGGGCTGTGTACTGTTCTATCCGGCAGCTACATTTTCGTATTATCCGCTGTTTCTGGGAGCCTTGTTTATTTTAGGACTGGGCTTTACCGTACTGCAGATTACTGCCAATGCGTATGTTTCTTTGCTGGGAAGTGAAGAATCTGCCTCAAGCCGACTGAATATGACACAGGCATTCAATGCATTCGGGACAACCATTGCACCGGTGCTTGGGGGACATCTTATTTTTGAATTTTTCTCTTCTCCGGATGGGTCCTTCAGTGCAGTAGCCACAAGAATTCCTTACCTTATTTTCGCAGGAATCCTTTTACTGGTTGCTCTATTGATTTCAAGGGTTAAGCTGCCTTCATTCCAGATGGGTGAAGAAGAAGTGGTAAAAGGCTGGGGAGCACTTGAGTTCAGTCACCTGAAATTCGGGGTATTTGCGATGTTCTGCTATGTGGGCGGAGAAGTTGCTGTGGGAAGTTTTATCATCAGTTTCCTGGAGCAACCGCAGATTATGGGCTTTAATGAAATCATCAGTAAAAATTATCTTTCTCTGTATTGGGGAGGTGCTATGATCGGTCGTTTTCTTGGCGCCATCTCTTTGAATCAATCTTTAAGCCAGCAAAAAAAGGCAGTTTATATGCTGGGGGCAGCAGGAGCTGTTTTCCTTGTCATCTTCAGTATTGTGAACCTTACTTTTTCCCAGATCAGCTTTTTTCTGGTATTCATCGTTCTTAATTTCATTGCATTTTTTGTGGGTAAAGCGGCTCCGGCAAGAACGCTATCCATCTTTGCAGCGATCAATGTTGCTTTATTGATTTCCGCGATGGTGAATCATGGTGAACTGGCGATGTACAGTATTTTAGGAATCGGAATTTTCAACTCTATTATGTTTTCCAATATTTATACACTGGCTATTTCAGGATTGGGAAAATATACAAGCTAGGGATCTTCGTTAGTGGTAATGGCCATTTTAGGAGGAGCTATTGTTCCTATTTTCCAGGGATATCTTGCAGACAAGTTTGGGGTACAGCATTCATTTATTATTCCTGTATTCTGTTATCTGGTTATTCTGATCTTCGGGGCGTATTGTACCAAATATCTTGGTCATGTGGAAAGCACTGAAGCTAAGGCAGGTCATTAAAAATCAAATTATTAAAATATATAAGCGGAATATCTCAAAAGTATTCCGCTTTATTTTTTTATCACCCGAAATGTAACTTTACCCTCAAAAAAATGACTCATCTTACAGAACAGCATTATAATGAAAACACAATTACAGCTTGAATACGCAGCATTTCTATTGTTAGGAATCTATGCTTTTGCCCAGACAGGATATTCCTGGTGGTGGTTTGCCGGATTATTCCTTGCACCGGACATTTCCATGTTGGGTTATACGGTTAATAATAAAACGGGTGCTTTCTTTTACAATCTGTTCCATCATTTTGGAGTTGCCATTATCATTTATCTTGCGGGGACAGCTCTATCCCTCTCCTATTTACAAGTGGCGGGGGCCATCTTATTTTCCCATTCTGCTTTTGACAGAATTTTAGGATATGGTTTGAAATATCCGGACAGCTTTCAAAATACGCATTTGGGAAAAATTGGTAAGAAGGCTGGGTAGTTTAAAACCACCCCGTCAAAAATTCTTTGAATTTTTGCCACCCCACCGGAAGAGGGGAATTTTACTCCTTCACTTGGAATATTTGATCTATATTTTAATACTCTAATACTTCGACTGGATACTACCGAATGACAAACTGTATGGATAGATCAAGTTACTAATATGTCTCCGTAGGAATCTAAATATTCTTTCATTATAACATGAAATCAAAGATCTTAAGAAGCTTAAGTGCTCTTCTCAACCATTCAGTAACTTTTTAAAAAACTTTTTGTGCCTTTTGCGGTTAAAAATTCCTTGTTGTATAAAAACAAAAAAGCAACCTCTTTCGAAGTTGCTTTTTGTTTTTGAAAATCTTTATAGATTATTTTCTTAAACCTAGTTCAGCGATGATCGCTCTGTATCTTGCGATATCTTTATTTTTAAGGTAATCTAGTAATCTTTTTCTTTTACCTACCAATTTAACCAAAGATTTTTCAGTGTTGAAATCTTTGTGATTGCTCTTTAAGTGAGCAGAAAGGTGGTTAATTCTGAAAGTGAAAAGTGCAATTTGTCCTTCAGCACTTCCTGTGTCCTGTGCAGATTTTCCGTGTTTTGCGAAAATTTCCTGCTTTTTGTCTGTTGTTAAGTACATTCCAATATTGTTTAATGATTATTATGTAACGGGTGCAAAATTACGACTATTTTTTGATTCTGCAAACATTATTGATTTCATGAATCAAATTTGATAGAAAAAAATGTTAAAAATTTCTTAATAAATTGTATGCAATCCAACGAAAAGGCAGTAATTTTGCATTCGAATTACAAATGAAAAAAATTATATTCTTTGCAGCGGTCACTACTTTTTTATTCATCGGATTTACTTCGGTAAAAGCCCAGAAAAATACTGATGACAAAATTAAAAAAGTCCTTTACTTCAATCCCGAAGGAGAGCCGGATATTGATGAAATAAAAGATCCCACCAACAATGCATTCTTTGATGCCGTTACCGATAATTTCAGCGGCAGAAAAAATAAGATGCTTCGTGCCGAAGTTCAGATTCCCTTTGACAGCATAGACAAACAGACTATTGTAGACTACTGCCTTAATAATGATGCAGATTTTGCCATTGTTTCCAAAGTGAGATATTTCAAAGTAGGTTTTGGCAAATATGTTTTTTCCAATCAGGTAGTGGTAAGTATGAAATTATTTGGCGCCGATGGCAACCTGGTCGCTGAAACGGATCACGATACCTACCGGAAAAATATGCGTCTTCTCGGCTCTACCGTGAATTCTGTTAAAATAGGAACTGAAGGCGCTATAAAAGGAATCATCAAAAAACTGCGAAAACTGAAACCGACGGAAGCGGAGCTTTAAGATTCAAGGTTTAAGGTTTAAGGTTTAAGGTTTAAGGTTTAAGGTTGGAATATACAGCCTTTCATTATCAATGATCAATTTTGCTGCGCAAGTCAATGGTGAATTTTTATTCCTTTGTTCAATAGCTAACTTTTTAAAAAGTTTTTCCGTTCTACTATAAAAATTTTCACATTATATAAAAGCACTTGTTTACATCATAAACAGGTGTTTTTTCACGCAATAAATCACATAAACAACTGATTAACAATCAAATATTTTCACTAAATAAGGAATTATTAAATATTTTTTGCTATTTTAGTTTTACATTAAAACCAAAATCATATGAAAAATCTAAAGAAACTCAGTAGAGAAAAAGCAAAACAAATCAACGGAGGATCAATAGAAAGATGCAGTGACACTAATCCGTGTACTGTAGGATGGTGCTGTTTTGGTGTTTGTTCACCATTCATCTGCCTGGAGTAAAAAACTTTTAACTAACTCACTTAAAATCAAATCACATGAAAAATCTTAAAAAACTCAACCGACAAGAGCAAAAGGAAATCAAAGGCAGCGGGCCTTTCAAAAGATGTACAGAACATTTCGAATGTCCGGGCGGTTCATGTTGCCACAACACCTGTGTTGTCAATCCATGTCCTCTGGAATAATATATGATCATTATAGACACCTGCATTCGTAGGTGTTTTGTTTATATCATAAATAAAATATTGGTTTACAATAAAATATTTTCACTCACGATTGAATAATATAGAAATATTTATTATTTTAGTCTGACATTAATCTAAACTATAACTATATGAAAAATCTAAAAAAACTAAGCAGAAATGCTGCCAAAGAAATCAATGGCGGCTTAGGACCGTTCAGATGCAGTATAACAAGACCTTGCTCTGTTGGATACTGCTGTAACGGAGAATGTCTGGATCATGACTGTATGATAGAGCCTTAACGAATCTCTTCATCATTATGAAAAAATCACATCTTAAAAGACTCAACAGGCAGGAACAAAAAGGAATCATCGGAGGCGCAATAAAAAAATGTGGCGATGATTCGGATTGCGGACCTTACAATTGCTGTGTAAACAGTGTCTGCACCTTCATTCCTACTTCAGAATGCGGACCAATTTAAAAGAATATTGGACTTTAAATTTAATTTTTGAACATCTGCCCCGGCAGATGTTTTTTGTCTTATACAGAAGCATTAAAGTTTAATTAATCCTTAATTTTGCCACTTTATTGCTTAGTCTTAAAAATTTGAATTATTTTTGCATATCCAAAAAATTTCACGTTTTGAATTCTAGAGACGAACTTATCTTCAACCCTGCCGATATTGCCGAAACTCTCAGCGAACTACCTGCTGATGAGAGGCTGCTCGCGTTCCTGAAGGTTCCGAAAGAGTACAAAGCAGAAGTTTTTTCACACCTTGATCCTGATTTCCAGGAAGATACCATCAGAAGTATCGGAAGCGATGAAGTTTCTGAAATCCTGAATGCAATGACTCCGGATGACAGAACTGCTCTTTTCGAGGATTTTCCGGATGAGCTGATCAAGTATTCCATCAATCACCTTAACCCACAGGAAAGAAGAATTGCTTTAAAGCTTCTTGGGTATAACTCAGACTCTATTGCCCGTCTGATGACGCCTTATTATATTCAGATCCGTAAGGAATGGACGGTAAAAAGATGCCTGCAGCAGATCAAAAAGGTAGGAAAAAGAGTGGAAACCATGAACTATCTGTATGTGGTAGATGAAAGAAACCGCTTAATTGATGACCTTGCCATCGGAACTTTACTATTGGAAGAAGAAGACACCCTGGTTTCTGATATTACAGACAATCATTTCGTAGCGATTACCACTACAACTTCTAAAGAAGATGCGGTAACGTATTTCGAAAAGTATGACCGCGGTGCCCTTCCTATTATTACGGAAGCCGGTGTTCTTGTTGGAATTGTAACGATTGACGACATTCTCGATCAGATTGAGCAGCAGAACACGGAAGATATCCAGAAGTTCGGGGGATTGGAAGCACTGGACCTTCCCTATACGCAGACGTCATGGACCGAAATGATTAAAAAGAGAGCAACCTGGCTGATCATTCTATTTGTTTCGGAAATGCTGACCGCTTCTGCGATGGGATATTTTGATAAAGAAATTGAAAAAGCTGTTGTGCTGGCCTTATTTGTTCCATTGATCATTTCCAGCGGAGGAAATTCCGGATCACAGGCTGCAACGTTGATTATCCGTGCCATGGCGCTTCAGGAAATCAATCTGAAGGACTGGTGGTACGTTATGAGAAAGGAGATCATTTCCGGATTATGCCTGGGAGCAATTTTAGGAGTTATCGGATTTATACGAATCATGCTCTGGCAGCAGATTGGTCTTTTTGATTACGGCCAATACTGGGTATATGTAGGATTAAGTGTTTCTGTTTCCCTGATTGCGATTGTATTGTGGGGAACTTTATCAGGTTCTATGATCCCGTTTGTCTTAAAGAAATTAAAACTTGACCCTGCCACCTCTTCTGCTCCATTTGTAGCAACATTGGTGGATGTTACGGGACTTATCATCTATTTTACAGTAGCCGGACTTTTCTTAACCGGAAAACTTTTGTAATTTTAGGCATCATCTAACATGCCAATATGAAAATCGTTTCACTTGTACCTTCTATTACGGAGGCATTATTTGACCTTGGACTGACCGAAAATGAAGTGGTAGGAAGAACAAAATTCTGTATTCATCCTCAGGAAAAAATAAAAAATGTATCGGTAATCGGCGGGACAAAAAACATCAATATTGAGAAAATTAAAGCACTGCAGCCGGACCTTATCATTGCCAATAAGGAGGAAAACGTAAAAGACCAGGTGGAAGCTTTAATGGATGACTATAAAGTAATGGTGACCAATATTGACACCATTGAAGATAACTATTACCTTCTTAAAAATCTTGGAAAACTTTTCGGAAAAGAAGAGAAGGCCCAGCTTTACAATCTTAAAATTTATGACATCCTGAATCAGGCAAAGCTAGACAGTCCTGTTAAAGCAGCATATCTTATCTGGAAAAACCCTTACATGACGATTGGTTCAGATACTTTTATTCACAGAATCTTATCCGAAATAGGTTTTCAGAATATTTTCAGGGACAAAACCCGTTATCCTCAGATCACCACTGAAGATCTGGCGGATGCTGATGTCATTATGCTTTCATCTGAACCTTTTCCATTTAAAGAAAAACATATTGAGGAACTAAAGGTTTTCTATCCTGATAAAAAAATTATGATTGTAGACGGAGAAGCATTTTCCTGGTATGGAACCCATATTGCAAAATGTGAGCAGTATTTTAAAGAATTACTGGCAGAAATTCATATGATGCAGCAAAGCTGATTATTTTTAACCTTAAACACAGAACTTTAAATTTTAAACCCGCATATGTCCGATACCATTATATTATCTGAAGGAGCAGAATTTGATCACGTTATACAGGAAGTTTCTAAATACATACACCTGTATGTAATGGCATTTGAAAAAGAAGAAAGAACCGTCACGCGGGTAGATAAGCGCGAAAATATGTATGGCGGGAAGGGAGCGGTATATATGCTCCAGATGTTTGATCAGAAGGAACTGGCCAATAATCGTCTGGCCGCCTATATGGTTTTATTGAACAAAGGAGATGAATCCGGGTTTCATACCCATAATCTAAGAAATGAGCAGGAGCTGTATGTAGTTGTTCACGGGGCCGGAGAATATCGTGAAAGGACCGGAACGGAAGGACCCATCCGAAAGAAAATTCTTCACAAAGGGGATATTACAGCCATCAGTTCTACAGGATATCATTCTATAGAAAACACAGGAGATGAACCTTTAATTATGTTTGTGATTACGACCAACAATCCATAAAAAACTCCGGCTATCAAGCCGGAGTTTATATTATATCATTTTGAAACTGAATTACAAAATTTTGGCTACTTCGCCACAAAGCCATTCCAGCAATTCACGGTCTTCGTTGGTGAACGGATCAATGGTGTGAGAATCAATATCGATCTGACCGATATTTTTTCCGTCCTTAAAAATAGGAACTACAATTTCCGCCTTTGTATCGATAGAGCAGCTTAAATAATTGCTTTCTTCATGTACATCCGGAACCACAAAAGTCTCATTGGAAACCGCAACCTGGCCGCAAATTCCTTTCCCGTAAGGGATGATGGTATGATCTGTAGGTGCACCTACGTAAGGGCCTAAAATCAACTCGTTCTTATCTCCGTTTTTGAAATAGAAACCTGTCCAGTTGAAGTAGGAAATCTCCTGATCCAACAGGTGGCATACCTTTTCAAGCTTTTCTTCTGTATTATGTTTAGGACTTTCAAGAATTGAGGAAAGTCTTTTCTTTAATTCTGACATTGTATATATATTTTAAGAGAATTGTTTTAGGGAAAGCTCTTCCTTATATCCGAACATTCCACGCTCTTTAATCATTTCTGCTACGCCTTCCGGAACCTGTGTTTCCCAGCCTTTCACACAACATGCAATTTTTCTCAGTATCTCTCTGGAATAAATTTCAAGAAACTCCGGATTATAGTTGGTAATATCTACAATACGATTGTTATGTTTGAAATATTTGTATAATTCTTTCAGGTTTTCTTCTACTTTCAGGTTTGAAGAATCCAGCAACTGATGTGTTTCCGGATCTTTATAAGGATACAGGTAAACCCTCATCCCGTTTCTGAAAAATTTCCCGAATGCTTCCAGAATTCCTCCTGACAGATTTTTATAATATTTCTCATCGAATACCATCAGCAGGTTATTCACTCCCATTGCTACCCCGATATCCCCGCTTGTATAAGAAGCGAAATAATCGATCAGTCTGTAATATTCAGAGAAGTTTGAAATAATAACGGTATATCCCAGTTTGCCTAAAATATCCACTCTGTCAAGGAAATCCCTTTCATCAATATCTCCGTCCGCCCTCAGGTTGGAAATGGTGATTTCGATAAGGACTTCTGTTTCTTCATGGGTACAGGTGGCATCTTTGAAGAACATATCCATACCGTTTTTAAGCATGTCAATGTTTACTTTCGTTACCGGCCTGAAACTTCCTCTTACCGCAAAGATATTTTTCTTGTACAATACGTCTGCCGGCAGCATATTATTCCCCTGTGAATTGAAAATTACAGCATCCGTCATTCCGTTTTTCACCAGCTGAAGGGACATCAGCCTGTTATCTACATAAGCAAAAGCAGGCCCGCTGAAATCGATCATATCAATCTCCAGGTTATCTTTTGCGATATCGTCGTATAGAGATTCTACTAAAGTTCTTGGGTTATCAAAGTAATTGAAAGCTCCGAAAATAAGGTTTACACCAAGGTTACCTAATGTTTCCTGCTGAAGAGTAGCATCATTTTCCTTGAATTTTACATGGATAACGATCTCATTGTAATCTTCATTTTCTTTGGTCTGAAAACGGATTCCTACCCAGCCGTGGCCTTTTACAGTCTTATCAAAGTTGATGGTTGTTACTGTATTGGCATAAGAAAAGAATTTTCTATCCGGATTATTATCTCTTGAAATTCTCTCTTCAATCAAAGCGACTTCATACCGAAGCATTTTACGAAGTCTGTTCTGGGTAACGTACCTGTTTTTTACTTCTTTTCCGTAGATGGCATCACTAAAATCTTTGTCATAAGCAGACATTGCCTTAGCAATCGTACCGGAAGCTCCCCCTGCTCTAAAAAAGTGGCGAACAGTCTCCTGCCCTGCTCCAATTTCTGCGAAAGTACCATAAATAGTAGGA
>NZ_JAYSDT010000024.1:0-61368 GCF_041914225.1 Chryseobacterium sp. | reverse complement strand
AGAGCAATACACTTTTAATGTATGGGTCCTGGGTTCGAATCCCAGCCGGGTCACTTGTTGGGACAAATCTACAAAAGCTAGGTTTGTCCCATTTTTTTTGCTCTGATATTATGTATCATTGCTTTAATATTGATGAGCCTAAGGTATAGTAAGATATTTTTTCCTAAATACGAGATGTATAACCCAAGTATATTATTTAGCTGTTAATTGTTTAAAATAAAAATCAAAAGGAGCGGAAAATAATTCATAAGGATCCCCATTCCAGTAATATATCTTGTTTCCCTCTTTAATTTCATAGAGATCAAACTCTTGTTCAAAGCTTAAAGTCTCATTTGTATTTTTCAAGTTATTAGTGAGTAGAGAAAAGTACTTTTTCAATTCATCTGCTTTTATTTTTTCCGGCGCAGTCGGTATATCTTGTATATTTTTAGGAATCTTAAAATTTATGGTGTAATTTACTTTGGCAATTTTTTGATCTTCAATAAATTCGTTAGGCACAACCTGTATTTTATTAATTGTAAGTTTAGCATCTCTAAAATTTATCATTACTTGTTTAAAAAAATCTTCTGCTTCTTTTTTACAGGCAGAAGCTGTTTCTTTAGGAAACTCTGAAATAAAATTTTCAGCAACTGTCTTAGCCACGTTGTCATCAGAGTTTTTAGTAAAGTCTATAGAATAAACATTTTGTCCATCTGCGGTAGGCTTTAAATAATTATTAAGTTTGATATACGAAGTTTGATCTCTTCTTAGAAAAGTATTAAAAAACATTTCAAATACGTCTTGAGGTTTTTTTACTTCCGTTTGTGCGTATTGTCCCATGAGAATAAGGAAAAATAATAAAATAATTTTTTGATTTTTCATAGATTGTGCTTTTTATATTTTTTTGTTGGTAAGATTTAAGCTGTTCTTGGCAGAGTTATATTTTCAGAAGTTTAACTTCAATTCTAGAGATAATTCACAAATTATTGCTTTGACAAAAGTATTTCATCATTTTACATAAACTGGTATGTAGCCGTAGTCAAGAGTAATCGAAAACTAGCGAATTTATAGATAATCATATTTTTCTAAAATTACAGTAATTTTTATGCAGGGTTAAGTGCCATTATTTAATTATCATATGCACTTTCATTAGCATCTCATACTTTTTACGGAAAGTTAAGTCATTTATTAGCCAGAATAAGTTGGAATTCTGCATACAAATATATTGGGCGATTTTTATTGATGCCTGATCTCTTTGATATCATTATTTGTTGAAATCTTCTGTTTGTTGACGTTTGAATTGGGAGCTATGGATTGAATAAATAGAATATTGATGCTTCAACCATCAATATATGCTTTATTATAAATTAGTTGAGGAATAAAATCTTTGTCATGACAAATTTTGACAAACCTCAGCATACATCAACAAATGGTTTTTTTTTGATATAAATAATTTGATAATAATTTTGTCGCAATAAAACATTAATTGAAATGAAAAAAATTATTATCAGCATTTTAGTATGCTATGGATTTAGTGTTTATTCACAAACAGGCAGTGTAGGAATTAATACTGCAAATCCTGATCCTTCTGCAGTTCTAGAATTAAGCTCTGCAAATAAAGGATTATTAATTCCCAGAGTGTCTTTACAAAGCTTAACAGATGGCACTACGGTTTCTTCACCAGCAAAAGGTTTATTTGTATATAACACCAATACGGGTTTGTCAAACGGTGAAGGCTTTTATGTGAATTATGGAACATCAGCTTCTCCTAACTGGCAGACTTTTCTTCCATACAGTGTCAATTATGTATTGGATAATGCTTATTCAACCACAGCAACAAATAGTGTACAATACAATTTTCCTGTTTCCGGTTCTACCGTTAATAATGTAGATCTTGGATTAGGATTAACAGTTACAGTTCCTGCAATGAGTACGGTTCAGATTGTAGTCACTTATTCAACGCCAATGGGTTTTTTAAAACCGACGAGTAGTGAAATTTTTGGAGGTTATATGGGGGTACGTTTTTTAAGGAACGGTGTTGAAGCTCAAGGCGGATCCAGAAAATATTCTATAAGTCAGATTTTTAACCAAAATAATGGGAGCTATGTAATGACTAGTGTGGGAGCAACATTTGTAGAAACTGTAACTAATAACACAAGCACTGTTGGAACTGTAATATACAGTCTTAATGGATATATAGAAAAAACCCAAGGTACCACTGCTCCAACTTTTATATTTAATATGTTCTCTGCTACAGGATCTAATTTTAATTGGGGGCGAGGTACTATGTCTGCTCAGGTCTTCAGAAAACCACTTTAATTAGGAAATTTAAAAGTGTAGATTATTCTATGGATTACTTGAAAAATATACATATAGGAGAGTTAATTGAAGCAAGATGGAAATGGACGGGTATTTCTATGGAGAGGACCTGTAACTTTTTTAAAGTCACTGAAGCTGAAATACAACAAATATTCAGGCAGAATGATATGAGTTCTGAATGCCTGTTAAGATGGAGCAAACTGCTTGAATATGATTTTTTCAGGCTCTATTCACAGCATTTGGTTCTTTATTCCCCGCTGGGTAAAGATTCCAGAAAAGCAAAGCAAGAAAATAGTTCTGATGTTCCTGTCTTCAGAAAAAACCTGTATACCCAGGAAATTATTTTGTTTGTACTTGAGCAAGTGAAGACCGGAGAAAAAACTAAAAGACAAATTATGGATGAATATAGAATTCCTAAAACAACCCTATACAAATGGCTGGAAAAATACAAGGAGAAAGTATAAACGTTCCTGACTACAGGAGAATTTATCAGGATATCATTGACAAGAAATTTCCTGAAAAAAAAGAATTATACTCAAAAATAGTACAGAAACAAAGCTTATCTATGCTTGATATTTTGAGAATCAATGATTTTATATTCAATACAAAAGAAGGGGAAAAAGATATATATAATCAGAAGCTCCGTTTGTATGACGAAGATACAGTTCTCTATATATTAGATTTTCAGAAAAAAAATTATTTGACGAATACACAGCTGGCTGATCATTTCAAACTGAGCAGAAACACAGTAGCTAAATGGAAAAAATGTTTCACATCATAAAAGTCTTAGTATTAAAGTCTGCTTAATAATTATTACTGTATTATTCTCGTGATTAATACAACAGGTTTTTTTGACATTTATTGATAACATAAAGTGTCTTTTTTATATTTTTTCATACCTGCTATTATAACGAATTTTGTACCCTGAATTAACACAAATGATGAAAAAAGAAATAATTTCAGATAGAAAAATACAAAAAAGTTGTATTGAAAAAAGGAGGTTAAAACTGGTAACTAATTTTTGCTGTCTGTAATTTGTATGGGTATATATAAATTAGGTTCTGTTATAAATATCAGAATTGCTTTATTATTACTTATACTGTTTAGTAATATTCTTTATTCGCAGGATAAAGTAAGGCGAAAAAGTATTGACAGCAACAGACAGCATATTTTCTTCTGAGAAAAAAATATTAAATACCATTGTTGCAAGGGAAGATAGAGAGAGTAACCAGACTGAAAGTTCAAATTATAATTATTGGCTGTATATTTTTCTTTGTTTATTAGGAATGGGAGGTGCAGTATATATTTTTTTTAATAAGAAGAAAAATGGGCATGTAAAATATTCGGAAAATGATTGGCCAGATGAAACATATAATATTCTTTTTGAAGAAACCCAGGAAAAAGAAAAGCAGGAACCGGAAATAGAAGATTTAAGAGAACTTATCAGCCTGGTACAAAATAATGATAAATCCTTTCATTTGAGATTTCATGAACATTTTCCATCATTCAATCAGCAGCTGTTGGCCATAAACCCACAGCTAAGTCATTCCGATCTTGAATATTGTGCACTCATAAAATTGAAGTTTGATACCAAGGAAATTGCCCAATATAAGAATGTTTCCGTAAGCTCTGTATTCAGTAAGAAATACAGGATCAGAAAGAAGCTGGATATTAATACAAATGCGAATATTTATACATGGATGTTTAATATTGGGTAGTTCATAGTAGTTCAAATATATATTCAAAACACTCAATTCTTTTATTTTTATAGTTTAGAGGATATAAAATATCAGAGTCCCTATTGATAGTGTATTTTTATTCGCAGTGTAAGCCTGGAAATTTCCGGGCTTTTTATCTTATCATTTCAGACATAAGTTAATAAATAATTGGAAAAAATGATTTCAATATCCTTTGAATATTATTGTTTATACACTTGTTTTAAAATGATTTGATTTTAATTTTTCAATTTGCTGGATACTAAGGATTAGTGTTAAATTTGTTATTGTTTAATTGAAGTTCAATGTCTCGGAAAAAGGCCATATCATCTGATCTTATTTCTTATTTTACTTTTGAAGAATTGCTTCAGCAAGTAGAGTTTGATTTAAGGGTTAAGGGATTTGTTGTCATGAATAGTAGCAAAAATGATCATACAATTAAACTCAACTTACCTTATCGGGCAGATTATTATTGTATGATCCTGGTTAAAAAAGGAAGTATTGGATTTACGATGAAGGATAAGTTATATGAAATTGCTGCCGGAGACATGATCTTTTGCCCGAAAGCGGAAACATTCTGGATGGATCATCTTTCTGCAGATTATGATGCTAAATATATTTTCTTTTCTTTTGAATTTATTTCGGAAACAGGATTTAATTCAATTGATGTTCTGAAAATATTCACCTCAGATCCGGCAATATTTATCAAGAATGAGCCCGGTTTATTCAGAAAGATTGAATTTCATATTGAAGAACTTAAAAATCTGAATAATGCTGAAAAAGATAATTATTATTTCAAGGAAATGATCTGGCATTATTTTTCATTGATTATTTATGAGATTGATAACTATCTAAAGAAGACTGAAAAAATTAAAAGTATTAGTGATCGGGAAGATGAAATAACAACTAATTTTTTTGTTTTAGTGCGCAAACACTTTAAGGAGCAGCATAACGTACAGTTTTATGCAGACCAGCTTTGTATCAGCCGTAAGTACCTTACAAGCATTATTAATAAAACCTTGCGAAAGTCGCCTAAAGAAATCATTGATCAGGTTCTGATACTGGAAGCAAGACTTTTGCTTAAAAATTCAAGTTCCAATATTACCGAAGTTGCTTTACAGCTTAGATTTCCGGATCAGGCTACCTTCAGTAAATTTTTTAAACGACATACGAGAAAATCTCCGCAGGAGTATAAAAAAGAACAATTATCATAAATTAAAAATCCAGATTAATAGTGTAAGTTTATGATTTTCGGGAGCACTTTTCTGAAATGTTTGTAACAATTTTCATTTCAGGTAGTCTTATCATAATTAAAGCATGCGTTTTTTTAATACGGAAGATCTATGCTGTTTGTCCGGAAATTTTTAAAAATGTCCGTTGAAAGGAAGTTGTGGTACTTTATCTTAATGTTACATTTTCGCAAAATAGATTGCTTATTTCATAATAAGCTTGAGAAATTATGTATATTTATAACACTTATTGGGGAAAAATAATAGCAGAAATTTATTGCATATTTCATTGAGGTATGCATAGGTAGATATTTAGATAAAAGGAAAAGTGGTAGAGATGGGAAAAATTGAGTTAATCATTTTTAAGAATAAAAAAAAATATCTGAAGAGTATAAAGAAAATAGTAACCTATACAATCTGTATGGGGTTATTTTTGTGTGTATTTTCCTGCTATCGTGATACTCATGACAAAGAAAAAGAAAATTTTGATGTTTCCTTATTGACTCAAAGCTCTGAGCTGCAATTGTCCGGTGAATATGAGGCTTTTGCCAGGTTAAATAAAAAGTTTTTAAAAAAGACAGCCAAAATGAAGTATACAGAAGGAAAAGGACTCTGTTATCTGAATATGGCAGGGGTGAATGTATCAGCAGGAAATTACGAAAAAGCCCGTTTTTTTTTCAATAAAGCAGAAAAAGATCTGATACATTCTGAAAATGCTTATCACAAAGCTACTTTCTATGATGATTACAGTCTGTATTACTCTCATCTTAAATTATATGATAAGGCTATAGAATGCAATAACAATGCATTTTATTATTTAAAACAGGCAAAAAATACAAAACTCACTCAGAAACTTCTTCCGAGACTTTATGTAAACAAAGGTATTTACTATGCATGGAAAGGATGGCTGGGAACATCTTTAAAATGTTTTATCAAGGCAAACACACTGGAAAATTCGGCGTATACCAATTGCATGGTGGCACAATACTATTTATACACCCATAAGCCTGATTCTGCGGGAATATACATTACGAGGGCAGATGAGAAAATGCTGAGTCAGAAAACAACAGATGTGGAATCTCTTTGGGTATATTATACCATGGGATACTATTATAATGAAGTAGATAACAGCGAACAGGCCGAAAAAGCACTTAAAAAGGCCCTTGAGATTAATATTAAAACAAGACGCACTTATTCTTCACATATAAAAGACGTATACAAAGCACTTGCAGAAGTATATAAGAAAAAAAATGACGGCGGGAAAGCTTATTTTTATCTGAAGAAATATATGGAAGAGGAGAAGCGCTTTGACACTGCCAGGTTTGCTGCCATGAATAAAGCTACTGAAGATTTTATTTCAGAAGTAAAGCAGGAATCTGACTGGCACAGAAATGATCTTCCGCTATTCATTGCTCTTTCTGTTACTGTTCTTACCGTTTCAGGAGTGTATGTGCAGAAGTTGATTAATAAATTGCAAAAAAAGAAGAATACTCTGAAAGAGCAGACCGAAGCATTGAAGAATCGTGTTCATGCAAAACAGCTGGAGGAAGTGATAGATCTTGCTAAAAAGAATGATTCTTCTTTCTTGCTGAAGTTTAAAGAATTATATCCTGAATTTATAAAAGCACTTCTGGAAATCAATCCGGACCTCGAAAATTCTGAGCTTACTTTCTGCGCAATGCTGAAACTGCGTTTTTCATCCAAGGAAATTGCAGATTATACTTTTGTACAGCACAGATCGGTTCAGCAGAAAAAGTACAGGATCCGTAAAAGACTGAATATCCCCGGAGAAACAGATATTTATGATTTTTTTGAAAACTTAAAGGAATGAAGAAACGGATCACAATAAAAACTGCAGGATTCTGTTTTATCAAAAGATTTTATTATTGATCCATCAGAAATAACCATTGAAAACTAAAAATATAAGCACTGTTTATTCTGAGGAATCATTATTTATATAGGAATATAGCTTAAATAAAGAAACATATGATACGTATTTTTCTTTCTGTTTTATTTGTTATTTTAGTTTCGTGCCATTCTCATTCAAAAAAAGAGGCTGAAAAAGCTTTTGACGTCTCTTTGCTGAGGCAGAATGAAAAATTCCGGCTTGCCGGAGACTATGATTCGTTGATTGATCTTAATAAAAGGTATTACAGGCAGGCCGATAAGATGAACTATGCAGACGGTAAGGCCTTATGCTATATTAATCTGGCAGAGCTTAATATTTCACTGGAAAACTTTAAGAAGTCACAGATTCTTTTTGATAATGCAAAGAAAATCCTGGACGGTTCGGATGATAATATACATAAAGCAAGGTTTTATAATGTTTACGGCCGCTTTAACGTAGAACTCAGGAGGCTGGATAAGGCTTTTCAGTATAATGATGAAGCAATGAGTTTTATACGGAAAAGTGATCAGTCACCACTGAAAAATGATCTCCTTTTCAGTATTTATTTAAGACAGGCCATTTATCTTGTTCAAAAAAAAGAATATAATAAAGCACTTGATTATTTCCATAGGGCAAAAAAGTTTGATGATACAGGTCTGGCGGATTGTGCCATAAGCGATTATATCTATATGCATAAAAACAAAGATTCTGCCTATAAATACATAACGCTTGCTTACAACAAAGCCAATATAAGAGGTAAGGAAGATGGAATCGCACTCTATGCAAATACCATAATGGGTGAATATTTTCTCAACAACAAACAATTTGATAAGGCAGAGGAAGCTTTTAATAAAGCCTTGAAAATCAATGAAAAAACAAAACGCATCTATGCCTATTATGGAAAGTATATTTATAACGATCTCAGGGTTTTATATGAACGTACAGGGGATAAAGAGAAAGCTTACTTTTATCTGAAGGCGTACACGGACGCTTTTTATAAAACCAATACATCTTTGCTGGCTGCTATCAACCAGGATATGGAGTCCTTTATTACGGAAACCCAGCAAGATGCTGACCGTCATCAGAATAAAATATACTGGATTGTTTCCCTCTCATTTATAGTTCTTTGTTTGTTGGGACTGTATGCCTGGAGAATTATTATTGCGTTAGGAAAACGGAAAAAAGTTCTTGCCATAGAGGCTGAAAACCTCAAAGTAAGGATGAATGATAATAAACAGGAAGAAATTATAGAGCTTGGTAAAAAAAATGATCCTGAATTTCTGGATCGCTTTAAAGAAGCCTATCCTGAGTTTATAGATCAGCTTTTAATGATCAATCCGGGCCTTGAAAATTCTGAGCTGGTTTTTTGTGCTATGCTGAAACTGCATTTTACATCTAAAGAAATTGCAAGTTATACTTTGGTTCAGCATAGGAGTGTTCAGCAGAAAAAATACAGAATCAGAAAAAAACTGAACATTCCCAAAGAAACAGATATTTATCATTTCTTTGACACCTTAACATAGTTCAAAAAAAAACTGTCTGATTCATCAGGTCAGACAGTACTCGAAATATTCTCTTTTCACCACTCGGATTTTTTTGTGGTCTCGGTGTCAAATATGAAAATTTTTAACTAAAACAGGAAAAAAAGCGGTACTACACGAATACTACATGGTGTATGTGTTGTTTTAAACTGTTGATATATAAAAGGTTATGTTTTTTGTGATTTTAATGTTGACAAATAAAAAATGTACTGATGATTCTTGACATATTTAATTTTTGTCTTATCACTTTTCATCATTTATCCTTTTTAATGACTGCATAAGTATCATTTAAGTATTATTTTCTTTCTGATTTTCAATATGTTTTTAAGAAGCTTTTCGGTTGAAACTTTTAATGATTCACGGAGTGCAATATTGTTAAATGAAAGGTGTTTATAATGTAATTGGTTGATAATTAAATAATTAATGTGTTTGTTGTATCTGTGTAGTATCGTTTTTTTTTGTTTTTTATTTAAAATATATAAGTTTTGTAAAGAGTTTTGTTGTGAATTTTATACCATTAATTTCATTTTGTTGAATTTATGATAATGCTGGGTTTGCCTGTCATATTATTAAAATTTTCAGCATTCTATCAAAATAACTTAAATATATCTATGAAAAAAAGAATTTTATTCGTTTGCGCATTAGCGTCTTGTTTTACGGTTTTCAATGCCCAGAGATGGGAGTCTGCTTCTCAAAAAAGTTCACAGATAAGAGAAGGAGTAGAAGTACAGCATTCTTACAGAGTAGATCTGAAGTCTCTTAGAGAAATGCTTAAAAATGCAGAAGAAACAGGAAAAAATGCAAAGCCTGTTATTATTTCTTTACCAACTGTAGAAGGGAAGATTGAAAAATTTGCAGTGTATAGCAATCCTGTAATGGACAGATCACTGGTAGAAAAATATCAGTTGGGATCTTATGTGGGAGTTGGAGTAGATGATCCTTCCAAGTATTTACGCTTCAGTACTTCTCCAATTGATATGCAGTCAATGATCATCAAGGATGGTGTGTTTCAGTTTATAGAACCCATCAGTGCCGATAAGCAGACTTACGGAGTCTTCTATAAAACAAAAGAAAAAGCAGATATGCATGGGTTTGAGTGTGATACCGAGCATGATCTTAAAGATATTAATAAGCTGGTTGAAAATGGGAAAAAAATGCTTTCCAATGTAGGTATTACCAATAGACCCGCCAATACAAAATATAGAACATTCAGAATGGCTATAGCTGCTACCGGTGAATATACCCAGTTTCATGGAGGGACAGTGGCCGGAGCTGTTGCTGCTATTAATAATACAATGACAAGGATCAACGGGGTTTTTGAAAGAGATTTTGGAGCTCATTTTAATGTTCTGGATCTTCCAGGAATTATTTATACAGATCCAGCGAACGATTTCTATACTCCACAGGCTGCAGCAGGTGATCCTTCATTGAATTTACAGCTTCAACAAAAACTGACAGCTGACGTTGGAGATGCAAACTATGATATCGGACACGTATTTCACCGGAATGCCGGAGAGAGCAGAAATGGAAATGCTGGAGGAATTGGAGTTGTTTGTACAACGCCCACAGCTAATATTCCTCTTGGAAAAGGATCCGCCTTTTCAATGAGTCCCGATCCGGTAGGAGAAGTATTTGATTTAATGGCTGCCCATGAAATGGGGCATCAGCTGGGCGCAAATCATACTTTTTCTATGAGAACTGAAGCTTCCGGAGCCAATGTAGAACCTTGGGGTGGAACAACCATTATGGGATATCCCGGAATTACTCAGGACAATATCCAGGCTAATATGGATGGATATTTCCATTACAAATCTATCTCTCAGGTATTGAATACCCTGGAAGCTAAAGTAGGATGTGGTGTTGCAGTAGATATTGTAAACAATACTGCGCCGATTATTACTCCTCTTGCCAATTATTCTATTCCTAAAGGAACAGCCTATTATCTGGATGCTGTAGTAGCAGATGCTGAAAATGATCCCGTTACCTATACCTGGGAACAATACAACAGTGTAGGAGATAGAAATACTATTTCCGGAGACAGTGGATGGGGCTTCAATGCAGAAGGAGCAATAGCAAGGTCATTACCAGGAACAGCTAACAGCAGAAGATATTTTCCTAAACTTGAAACTGTAATGAATGGTGTGCTGACTGATAAACAAGTATGGGAAACTGTTTCCTATATCCCAAGAGTGCTGAATTATGCAGTAACTGTAAGAGATCAGAATGCATTGAGACCAATGACTTCTACAGCTGAAACAGTTATAACGGTAGGTAATGATGGGCCTTTCAAATTTAGTGGGCTTACAACAGCATCTGTTTTATACAATGATGCAGCCAATACAATAACATGGGATACTGCGAATACCAATAATGCACCCTATAATGTGGCTGCTGTAAAAATAGATTATACAACCAATAACGGAGCAACATGGACTGATCTGGTGGTTTCTGCTCCAAATACAGGAAGCTATACTGTACAAATGCCGGCTAATTTAAACGGTGCTGCTAAATTAAGAATATCAGCAATTGGTAATATTTTTTACGCAGTGTCTCCTGCCATTACTGTGGGAAGTGCACCTACTTCTACAACTGTGGCTCCAACGGGAGTTTTTGCAATAGACACAGAAATTTTAAAAACTACGGCAAGAATATCCTGGAACAAAGTCCCTGGAGCTACTTATTCTATAAATTACAGAAAAACAGGTGCGGCAAGCTGGTCGAATACAACAAGTTCGGTAAATTCTGTATTGCTGACTAATCTGGAAGATGAAACTAATTATGAAGTACAGGTAGCTGCTGTAGTGAATAATGTTCCGGGTGCATTCTCAGCTAATTATGCCTTTAAAACAAAAGGGCTGAGAACCGGTACAGATTATTGTTTAATGACTACAGGAGGAAATGGAGGCAGCTTTAACAGTGGTCTGGTAAGATTGACATTATCAAACCTGGCTTATGTATTTACCGGGTTGGATGTTTATAAAACATATCTTGACTTTAGCGAAGACGCAACGAAAATTGTCAATTTAACAAAAGGGACTCAGTACACGGCAAGCTTTAGAAACCTTGCAGGAGGAAATTATAATGACTGGCTTGAAATCTGGATAGACTACAACAGAAATGGAGTATTTGAAAGTTCAGAAAAAGTTGCTACAAGCGGAGCACTCCCTTTCTATGCAGCAGCAGCCCAGGCTTATCTTCGTGATGGGAATGTTACATTTACAGTGCCTGATACAGCGTATTCTGGAGATAAGCTGTTGAGAATGAGAGTGGCAAGTACTTTCTTTAATGCTGCGAGTGGGCCTTGTGGCAGTCCCACGGTGCCTGTTAATGGAGGTGGAATCGTTTCAGTAGGATCTTTCAGAGATTTTTCTGTAAAAATTTCTGAAAATGCTAATCTTGCCGTGAGAGAAACAGCAGATACAAAATCATCCGAAATATCTGTTTATCCTAACCCAGCAGATACCTTTATTGAAGTGAAAAACTTTAAAGGTAAGGGTGATTACAAAATTTACAGTGCAGACGGAAGACTTGTTCAGGAAGGAAAAATAGACGGACAAAGAATCAATGTTGCTTCTTTGCTAAAAGGAATGTATGTGATCACTATAAAAGATGATAAGAACACTTATAATACCAAGTTGATCAAGAAATAACACTTATGAATCTCCGTATCTGGATCTAAAACGGAGAGAAAAAAAATTATTTTTTTAAGAGGGAAAAGGCTGTCTTCAATTGAAGGCAGCCTTTGTTATAATGAACTTAATGACCATTAAAAAAGTCAAGCATGGTTGTTAATGATGTATCAGAATGCATCCGTTCCCCATTTTCCAGGGATTCCCGGGTAGCAATGGCAGCTCTCTCACGCATCTTCTGTTCATAGCTTGAAATCGCTTCACGTAATGTATTATAATGGTTATCCGTTAAATGCTCACTCAATTCCAGAGTATCCAGCATAGCCATATTAGCCCCTTCTCCAGCAAATGGAGGCATTACATGAGCAGCATCACCAATTAATGTCAGGTTGGGCTGGGCTTTCCAGGTCTGATCAAAAGGCATATAGTAAATCAGACGTGGAATAAAAGGAGTTACAGCGTTTTCAAACAATTCTTCCCACACAGAGCTCCATTCAGAGTATTCTGTTTTAAACCATTTCAGCATCTGGGTATTATCAGAAAAGTTAAGTCCACTGGCAGCAGGCCAGTTTTCATCAGCTTTAAAACTTGCATAAAATCCAATATCTCCGTTACCTTTCTGGCCAAGCAAAATATTTTGACTGTTTCCGAAAGCCATTATTTTTCCTCCTTTCACCATTGCATCAATATTAGGAGCATTTTTCTTTGAAACATTTCCTTCCAGCATGATCACCCCGGAATAAACGGGTTTAACATCAGTAAGATAAGGCCGTATTTTAGAATTTGCTCCGTCTCCGGCAATGACAAGATCTGCATACACAGAAGTTCCGTTTTTGAAATGCAGCATCCAGCCTTCATCCTGGCGTTCCATAGAGATAAAATGACTGTCCCAGACTACCGTTTCAGGCTGGAGAGAATCCAGAAGCATATTTCTTAATGGGCCGCGGTCTATTTCCGGCCGAAAATGTTCATACCCAAAATCTTCTTCAGGCTTTGTTTCGTGATCACTAAAAAATATTTCTGCTTTTTCATTCATAATCAGTGCTCTGTCAGCTCCGGGACGGAAGGTTTTCTTAAATTCATCCAGTAATCCTGCTTTACGGATGGCTTCCAGCCCCGAATCTTCGTGCATGTCGAGAGGAGAACCCTGGACACGGGCATTTTTATTGAAGTCTCTTTCATATACTTTTACGTTAGCCCCTTTCAGCTGTAAAAGTCTTGCCAGTGTAAGTCCGGCAGGACCGCCACCAACGATTGCTATTGATTTATTGTCTATCAGCATTGTTAATTTAAATTTTACAATGCAAATTTATTTTCCTTTTAATACTGATAATAGTACAAATCGGTCGTTTTTATTTTGGGATAATTCTTTGGGAGCCACTCCGGAAAATTTTTTCACCTCTTTGATGAAGTGATTCTGATCGGTATAGTTAAGTTCCGGGAATAATCTTCCCTGTGCAATATGTTCCAGTGAAGCTCTGAAACGTAAAATAGTAGAGTAGGCCTTTAACGACAATCCAAGCTGTTTGGTAAAATAACGGTTGATCTGCCTGCTGCTCCAGCCTGTTTTTTCAGAAAGTTCCTGCACACTCATTTCACCTTTTGAGGCATAAACCAGTTCGAAAAGCTTTAATT
Source organism: Chryseobacterium sp. (assembly GCF_041914225.1). Taxonomy (GTDB): domain Bacteria; phylum Bacteroidota; class Bacteroidia; order Flavobacteriales; family Weeksellaceae; genus Chryseobacterium. Next base: position 47,433 of record NZ_JAYSDT010000024.1, on the reverse strand, counting down.
TCCTTTCATCTGTTTTTGCAGGAAGCAGTTGCTTTATCTTTTGGGTAGCTTTGATACAGCAGTTGTTGAAATTCTTTAAATCGTCTGCGCCAAAATTCCAGAAATCAGAGGCAAGTTCTTTTCCTGCATTAAGTAAGCCGGCAATGGAGGTGTTCAGAATATATTCAACAGCAAGAGGCTTAAAACTTACAACAAAAGCAATTGTATGAGGGGTAATATACCTTTGTTCAGGATAGGTCTCTAAACCGAGAAGGGTAACATGAAAAGGCTCTGAAGCCGACTGTGAGAAAAAAAGATCAACTCTTCCGTCAGGAATAATTACCACTTCTTTAGCTTCATCCGAAAGGTTTTGAAAAGTGCCCAGATTTTCAACGAAATCTGCGATTTCTTTGTCAGGTTCGATGAAATTGTAAGTGAAATCATTATCCATATTGATCCGATCTGTTTCTAAAGAAGAAAATTACAAAATTACCACTTGATTTATTAAAAAAGTTCAGGATTTATCTCTATAGTTTATAAATGCTATTTTTGTTCTGGAAAGAACTTTAAAAATAAAATTGTTGCAGCCTTTATTCTATGGACAAATCATCACTTAATACCTATTTTCATTCCTTGTTTACAATCAGAAAAGAAGTGGTTGAAAAAATAACAGAAAAGTTCAGCCGTTTTGAGTTAAAGGCAAACACGGTTTTGCTGGATAAAAATGTGATCAGTACCAAAACCTATTTTCTCGAAAAAGGATATGTCCGTTCCTATATTCTGAACGAAGATAATGAAGAAATAACGACAAATATTTATACGGCACCCTGCTTTGTTAATGATTTTCTGTCTTTTTTCAGGCAGCAGCCAACCAAAGAAACATATCAGACCGTAACGGATTGTGTTTTCTGAGAAACGGGATTGGAGAATGTACAGCATAATTTTCATAATATTCCTGAATTCAGGGAGTTTAGCAGACTTCTTTTTGTCCTTAATTATTATAATATTCATGACAGGCTGATTGAGATGGCCAGTCAGAAAGCTTCCACAAGATATGCAAGCCTGATGAAGAAAGATCCTGAAATTTTCCGGTATGTTCCTTTAAAGGTAATAGCTTCTTATCTCGGAATTAAAGACAGCTCACTGAGCAGGATCAGAAGGGATATTTATAAAATGTAATTTCTTTTCATTTGTCAAGTGGTATTTCATGCGTTATCGCTGATATTTGTTTAAAAATAATTTCATGAACAAAAAACAGATTGTTGTTATAGGATTGGGTGGTGTAGGAGGATATTTTGGTTTTAAAATCAATCAGGCCAATGAAACTTCCCGAAAATATAATGTTTCCTTTGTTGCCCGTGGAGAAACGTATGAGAAGGTAAAAGAAAACGGATTGACCCTGTTATCTCCGGAGCATTCCAATCCGCAGACCCATCCCAATGATATTTTGCAGAACATCAGTGATATTAAAAATCCTGATCTGGTCCTGATCTGTGTAAAGGAATACGACCTTGAAAATGTTTGCCGGCAGTTGCTTCCGGTCATTAACGAAAATACCATATTGCTTCCTATGATGAATGGGGCGGATATTTATGACAGAATACGGAAAATAATTCCTGAACATACTGTTCTTCCAACCTGTATCTACGTAGCTTCCCATATTAAAGAAAGAGGAATAATAGAACACAAGGGAAAAGCAGGAAAAATGATTATCGGAAGAGACCCTGAGCATTTTGCTGCTCCTGTAGAATGGATTACAGAACTATTGAATGAAAGTAAGATTGATTTTGATTTTAAAGACAATTCATTAACAGATATCTGGACAAAATTCATATTTATTGCCAGTTTCGGACTGGTAACTGCTAAATATAATTCATCCATTGGAACGGTATGTACAAACGAACAACAGAAGAATGAAGCCACTGAAATCATGAAAGAGATAAAGCAGATTGCTGATAAAAAAGAAATTTATCTTCAGGAAGATATTATCATTGCAACTTTCGAAAAAGCTTCCACATTTCCTTTTGAAACCCCAACTTCCTTACAGCTTGATATCAATTCAGGAAAGAAAGAAAACGAACTGGAGCTGTTTGCAGGAGCTGTACTGAAATATGGTGTTGAGGTTGGGGTAGAAACTCCTTTTACGCAAAGAATCTATACTGAGATTAAAGCCAAATAAGTTTTGGCTAAAGCCGAAAAAAAGAAATATAAGAAGGCGGGTTAAAACCCGCCTCTATTGAAATCAAATATAAAATATTGAAACTTTATCGCTCTCTTGCTTCAGAGTGTTAATCAGGGTATCCAACCGAACACTTATACACTGTGCATGAATTTCTGCCGTTCCAGTAGTACCTCTTCGGTTTCACGATGATCGGGATCATCCACGCAACAGTCTACAGGGCATACCGCTTTACATTGTGGTTCTTCATGAAAACCTTTGCATTCTGTACATTTTCCGGAAACGATATAATAGACTTCATCCGAAACCGCTTCATTATATGCATCGGCATCGGCTTCCGAACCATCCGGGAATTTTATATGTCCTGTAAGCTTTGTCTTGTCTTTCCAGCGCCAGTCAATGGCCCCTTCATAAATGGCTGAATTGGGGCATTCAGGTTCGCAGGCTCCGCAGTTGATACAGGCATCTGTTATTTTTATAGCCATATCACGAAATTTTAGGGTTTAAAAAAGGGATTTCTTCCACGGAGAACGATTCGGAAATCCCCTTAAACTTAATTACAGCAGTTCAACACTGTTCTTGAAAATAAGCAGCATAAAGCGGGCTAATTTTTATTTTTCAATCATCAATCTGCCAACAAATCATCCACTTATACGGTAAGACCAGTCTGACAGCTAGTCTGCTGATTTTGTTAAGCCTGAAGATTTCAGACTTTCTATTTTTTTGGAAGTTGCAATGCTGATAAGCTTATCAAACTTACCGGAATAGAGATCCGAAATTTGTGTTGAATTGTCAGATGCAAATAATGATGATCTTACAACAGGCACACTGAATGGCAGCGGCCAGGCACGTAACGATTTGGCAATAGAATCCATGGTATTGATTCCCTGCATGGCCTGAAGACCATCAGCCCAGCATACCAATCCTACTGTTTTATCGGTGAGATAAGGTTCGTATCTGTTAGCGGTTACTTCGAGCCAGTCCAGACAGTTTTTCATTACACCCGGAATACTTCCATGATAAAGTGGAGCCAGCCATATATGCAGATCAGCATCAGTAAACATTTGAACCATGCGTTCCACTGCCAGAGGAGTTTTGGTGAGTGTAACATCAAATAACGGAATTCCGGAATCTGCCAGTGTAAAAATATCAGTCTGAATACCTGACATTTTCAGCCGCTCTGAAAAATAATCCGAAATCAGTCCGGAAGTAGATAAGGCTCTTCTTTCCAATGATCCGTTGAATATAATTGCTTTCATTTTTTATTGTTTAAAAATTACTTTGGGCAGTCCTATTTCGCCATACATTAATGTTTTAACCAAAGGTTTCAGCAATCCGGCTGCTAACAAATACAGAGAAGGATCGTGATTGGCTTTGGCCCGGACAACCACTTTCTGATTTCTGTACTGTTTCAGATCAGCATAAATGAGACGGCGCTTCCAGAGATCAAGCTGAATTGTTTCTGCATTATTTAAATCCACATAAGAAGCGTAAGGAAAAAGTTTTTCCATGATCATCATATATGCCCAGGGCGGGATGATGGCATCCGTAGAGCAGATAATTCCTACTGCTTTTTCATCGTACACCGAATAATCTACTGCAGTAATAGATTCTTTAAATTCTTTTTCCTTCACAATCATTCCCATGAAAAGATGATCTTTAATATCCAGTTCTACAATTTCCGTCTTCGGTTTGTAGTCTGAAAGGTCAAAAGCAATAATGCCTGAAGCTTTTGCTTTATTGATAAAAATTTCCTCAGTCATAGCTTATTAAAAATTCATGTTAATTATCTTATTTTTGACAAAGCCTCGTCTTATTTTTTCTCAACGGCAGACCAATCCAGTACAGACCAGAAGGCGTCCAGATAATCTGCACGTTTATTCTGATAGTTCAGATAATAAGCATGTTCCCATACATCTATTCCAAGAATCGGAAAACCCCTGTTCATCGAAAGAATGTCCATCATCGGGTTATCCTGGTTAGGGGTAGAACTGATGGCCAGAGATCCGTTGAATTTTACATACAGCCACACCCATCCTGACCCAAATTGAGCCAGACCTGCTTTTTTCATTCCTGCTTTAAGCTCTTCCATGCTTCCGAAAGTTGCTGTGATGTCATCATAAAGCATACCTTCAGGACTCAGCTTAGGCTCAGGAGAAAGAATTTCCCAGAATAAGGAATGGTTATAATGCCTACCTCCGTTATTTCTTACAGCTGGACTGTACTCGCTGATTCTTTGCAGTAACGAATCAAGATCAGGATTGATTTCGTTGGTTTGCATCAGAGCTGCATTCAGATTGTCTACATAAGCCTGATGGTGCTTTTGATGATGAATCGTCATTGTTTCTTTATCTATAAATGGAGCCAAAGCATCATAAGCGTAAGGTAGCTGCGGTAATGTAAATGGGTTCATCGTATTTATTTTTAAATTAATGTATGACAAAGGTAATAATATATTTGAATAAAACAACTTTATTGTTGTTTTATTCAAATGGTGACTGAAGAGAATAAAGTGTTGTAAATGTTTAATTTAAGCTTTACTTTTTGAGATTATAGAAAATGACTATCTTTGTTGTTAGAAAATAAAACAACCTAAATATTGCCAAAATGAAGAAGCCGGCTGCAGATCGGATTCTGATGTTTTTAAAGATGAGAGGGGAAGCTACTTCACTTCTTATTGCAGAAGAATTATCGATTACCAAAGAAGGTGCAAGAAAACATTTACTGAATCTTGCAGAGGAAGGATTGATCCGGTCTTCGGTGAAAAGCGAAGGCGTAGGACGCCCATCTGCTTATTATACTCTTACTGAAAAAGGCCTGGCTCAGTTTCCGGATACCCATGCGGATGTAACTGTTCAGCTTCTGAAATCTGTGAAAAATCTTTTGGGTGAAAATGCTTTGAACTTGCTGATCAGCGACCGCGAAAAGAATACTCACGACCGTTATGAAAAAATACTTTCCAAAGCACAGTCTTTGGAACAGCGTCTGGAGTCTCTGGCAAAAGTCCGAAGTGAGGAAGGCTATATGGCAGAATGGAAAAAAGAAGGACAGAATTACTTCCTGATTGAAAACCATTGCCCGATATGTGCTGCTGCTGCAGAATGTCAGGGGTTCTGCCGTGCTGAACTATCCAAATTCCAATCCCTGATAGGAAAAGATTATAAAGTGGAAAGAATAGATCATATCATTTCCGGGGGACAGCGTTGTGTATATAAAATCAGCAGTAATTAGCAAATTGACCATTGACGTTAAAAGGTGAATCCGCTTCGCTGTGAATCTTTATAATAGCCCTAAAAATTGACAATTGACTGCGCAGCAGATTGACCATTGACCGTAACCCCGCATCTCGCATCCCGAACCACATCTCAATACCTCGTCAAAATCTCCATCAAAAACAGAATAGAAACCAGTTTTTAGATGACTGGTACTCCGGATTCAGCTGTTCCCGGATTTCACCCAAAGCTCTGCTTAATTTATTACTTACGGTTTTATTGCTGAGTCCTAATGCTTCTGCCGTTTCACTGACAGACATATTTTTCCTGATTCTCATATCATATACCTGCTGTTCTGTTGAAGGAAGCCGGGCAACCACTTCATCAATCATCAGTAATAAAGCAGAAATTTCATTTTCCTCAAGGATTTCAAAATAATCCGTATCCGCCGTATCAATTTCATGTGGAATATCAAATTCATCAATGCTCAGTGTAGGAGGTGCCTTTTTATGGCTGTTATAAAAATCAATAATACAGTAATGGAGGTGGCGGAGAAGGTAACCTTTTGCACTTTCAGAATCGTCAGTCTGTATGGTATCTGTATGCTCAAGAAGCTTCACCCAAAGGTTCTGAAGGATTTCTTCAGTGATTTCTTTATCCCGGGTCCGTACAAAAACAAAGCTATATAGACTATCCCAGTACCGGTCATACAGCAGCATAAATGCAGGACGGTCGCCTGATTTTATTTTCTTTAATAATGTATAGTCTGTTGGGCTCATATTCTGTTACAAAATTACCTAAAGGAAAATTAACTTTTTGTGAACTTTGGGGATGGTAAGATTAAATATTTCTGAAAAAAGAGGCCTAAATGGAATGTTAATGTTGAGTAAATGTGAAAAAGAGCGAAAATTATTAACAATTAGGTTGTAATGTGAATATAACGTTAAGAATGCCCCGGGGAAGTTTTTCATTTTCACTGTCTTATAGATAGAAGTATCTGCGAATACGATGAAAGACTCTATGAAAAAACGTTTGACTTATAAAAATATTGAAGCCTTTGTTTTCAGACTTTGGGAACGGGAAGTTTCGGAAGATCCGGTTTCTGAAAAAGAAAATGAACTTTTAAAACAATGGAAAATCCAGGCTGAAAAAGAGCTGGATGCTGTTCATAGTAAAGCATCCAAAGAAAGGGTTTTATCCGGATTGGAACATTATTTTTCTCCAACGGATATTATTTCGGTTTCATCTGCAAAAAACTTAAAAACACATCTATTATATAAAATTGCTGCGGTAATTATTCTGCTTTTATCATTGGGAGGAATTTTTACCTACACCATGTTCATCAGGCCTGATGTTTATATGGCCAAATCCGGAAACCGTATTGTTCATCTTGAAGACGGATCGGTAGTTACTCTTTTACCGGGAGCTGAAATGACCGTAGCAAAATCATTTCCTGCTGACACCAGAGTGGTGGATTTAAAAGGAGATGCCATATTCTCCGTTGCCAAGTCAAAGCAGCATCCTTTCATCGTTCGTGCCGATGGCTTCAGCACCAAAGTATTGGGAACCGTATTTAAAATTTCGCAATCCGGAAAGAAAAAAGCGGTCGATCTTTATGAAGGGAAGGTGGCTGTATCTTCTCCGGGAGTTCCGGTTTCTTTCCTTACACCGAATCAGAAATGGACCAATTTCGGGATTGCCCATACAACTGCGGTGATATCATTGAAACCGGTCAGGAAATCAGCCGGCAAAGTTTCTTCAATATTGTCTTTAAGCTTTAATGATGTTCCGTTAAAAGAGGTGGTAACTGTTCTGGAAAACAGCTATAACACCAAAGTATTGTATCCTAAAGAAGTTGAAGACAGAAAGATCACGGCAGATTTTACCGGAGGAACAGTCGGTGAAAATATTGAATCACTGGCTTTTATCCTTGGACTGGAAGTGCAGAAAAAAGAAAACACCTATATCCTGAAGAAATAATCATTATTAAAAATTAAATAATCATAATCAAGAGAACACTTTAAGTATGAAAAGTTTGAAATGTGGGATTACCATAGCAGCCTTATTTTTTACTGTAGCCGCAGAAGCTCAGGAGCTGGTTCAGAAAGTAACATTTTCTGTACCTGCCAACAGACCGTTGATTGAAGTTTTGGAGGAATTTGCCGGAAAAACGGGAATGAGACTGGCTTATTCCAGGGTAGATATAAAAGAGCTGAAGGTAAGAGGAGTGAAATGTGAAAACACTTCTGTCAACAGCTGCCTGAAGGATATTATCAACGGGCTTCCTGTTGTATACCGTCTGCATGGTGATCTTATTTCGATAAAATATGAAAGTTCTAACATTTTCGTACCGGGAAACGGACGTATTTCCGGTAAAATCGTGGATGAGGTAGGGAATCCTGTTATCGGAGCTGAGGTTAATATTGCTCAGAAAACTGCAGTGACTGATAATAACGGTGATTTTACGATAGATCTTCCCTCAGGAACTTATAACCTGACGATAAAAGCTCCTAAATATAATACACTGAGAGTTCAAAAGTTATCTGTTATCAATAATGAAACGAATTCTGTTTCATTTGCTTTAAACAAAGCATCCGATAAAATAACGGACATCAAGGAAGTGGTCATTACTGCAGCCCGCAAGGCAGATACCCAGGCAGGACTTCTTGCACAGCAGAAGAAAGCCGCTCAGATGAGTGATGGTATTTCTGCGGAACAGATTTCCAAAACCCCGGACAGCGACGTGGGAGGAACCCTGAAAAGGGTAACAGGAATTACTACCATTGATAATAAATATGTGGTGGTACGGTCTATGGGAGAGCGTTGGAATACCGCTGCGATGGATGGAATTAATCTTCCAAGTACGGAAGCCTATAACCAGAATTTTTCATTCGATATCATTCCTACTGCCATGGTGGAAAGTGTAGTGGTAAGCAAATCTGCCACCCCTGATATGAATGCCAGCTTCGCAGGAGGGTATGTGGAAGTGAGGACCAAAGATATTCCCAACGAAAATTTTACGACGGTAACAATGGGAACTTCTTATAATGACCAGTCTGCCTTCAAAGAATTTCTGACCCGTAAACGAGGAAAGTACGATTATTTCGGATATGATGACGGGACAAGGGACTTTCCCAAAGGACTTGAGCCGATGAACTGGACAGATCCAAGATTTTTTGAACAGTCCAGGCAGTTTACGAATGACAATTTCAGCACCTATACAACCAAAGGTGATATGGGATCTAATATCCAGCTGGCATTAGGAAGGACCTACGCGCTTAAAAACAATAATAAATGGGGTTTTGCCGGAGCATTCGTCATCAGAAATGAGCAGAATAAACTGGATATTGACCATACAGGAAGGGGAAACTGGCTGGATACCACCGGACCTTATGTTGCCGATTGGGAAACCAAGGGAGTAGCTCCAATACCATTTTATAATTTCAAAAATAAAGGAGCTTCCTATAATTACAACTCTACGGTGGCGGGGATGCTTAACTTTGGACTTCAGCTAGGGAAAAACAGAATTTCATTCCGTAATTCATACACCCATATTTTTGATAATACACTGACAAGAGTTACCGGATGGAATGAGTATACCACTGGAAGTTCCATGGCCTCCAACGCAGAATTAGCCTATAATTATTTTTATAATGGCGTCATCCCCAATAATGACCCTGCTCAGATCAAAAACTTAGACAGACCTTATACTGATAATACCAATTATCCTATTTTTCAGATGCTTCTACAAAATAAGCTGGAAGGAAATCATAAAATAGGAAATGCAGAGATCAACTGGTTTGCAGCAAGAACAGGGATAACTTCTGATACGAAAGATTATACACAATATCTCACACTTTATGATTTTATTGGGAGTGAAATTCTGACTTATCATAAAATTTATAATACCGGAGGAAATTTTTATAGAGGGTATATCGCCAATAAAGAAACTGATTACAATTACGGAGCTTCCGTTAAATGGGATCTGGATTTTGGGAAGTTAAAAAATACGGTTAAGACAGGGTATGCAGGTACATTGAAGAACAATACCAATCAACAACAGAAGTTCTTTCTGCGAGTGGATGAGAACAGAAATGTTCCGAATAGTGAAAAAAATTATTTGACCATGTATGGAGCTCTTGCAGATTGGTTCAATGGATCTCAATATGTACCAGGTGGTATTGGATGGGAAACCAAAGCATTGTATAAAAATGACAAATATGAAGGAGAGGTTAGTCAGCATGCGGTTTTTGTCATGTTTGATAACCGTTGGAAAAAATTAAGGTTAGTTTGGGGACTTCGTGCAGAATACTTTAAATATGATCTTATTTCACAACAATTAGATCCAAGTGATACAAAGAATGTAGAAAGAGCGGCCATTGAGGATAAACCATGGCAATGGATGCCCTCTGCAAACTTTACCTACAGTCCTACCAATAAAATTAATCTAAGGCTTGCTTACAACAGATCTGTTATCCGCCCTCAGTTTAATGAAAGAACAGGACTTCCATATTTCGATCCGATAGCTAATGGTTTAATTTATAATACAGAAATGACATCCTCTGTCATTAATAATTATGATTTCAAATTTGAATGGTTTCCCGGGTTGGGAGAAATATTTTCCGCAGGGCTATATTATAAAAATATAGACCGACCAATAGAACGTGAAGGACATATTTCCAGTGAAGGCAACTTATATCTTTATAATGGTAATTCGAAAAATGCAAAATTATTGGGAGTAGAAGCTGAAGTAAGAAAGAATTTAGGATTTATTGCAGATGGTACCTTTCTGGAAAAGCTTTTCATAAGTGGAAACTTTACCTATAATCATACGAAAGTAGTGGCTTTTAAAGACCTTTATAAAACAGGTGACAATGATGAAACCTATGAAGTAAAACGTCCACTCTATGGACAGACTCCTTATGCCTATAATCTTGGATTGACATATGATGGTGATCGTTTGGGATTGAGCTTTTTATACAATGCTAAAGGAGATCAATATATCACTGTTGGGTATGCTTACAAAGGAGAAGAAATACAGCGCCCTTATGCTGTGGCAGACGCACAGATCTCCTATAAATTTCTTCGGAATAAAAACCTTGAATTAAAATTAAATGCCAGAAACTTATTCAACAGGGTGAAGGAATACTATAATAATTATAATTCCTATGTGATCCCTCTGGGATTGGGGAGTGCCATTGGAACTGAAAGAGAGGCTTGGGGACTTTTACCTGGTGCAACAGACAGGTACGATAAAAATATTGATAAAATTATGTTTCGGGCCTATAGCGGAAGAATGTTCAGCCTAAGTGTGAACTATATGTTTTAAAAACAAAATTTAAAATATACATGGTTTAATAAAATAGAAAAAATATAACATAATAATTAAGACGGTACAATGAAAAAGTTAATTCCAATTATAATATTATCATTCCTTACAGCTTGTCAGCAGGAGAGACTTGAAGATAAGCAATCTTCGTTCGAAATGAAGGCAACTTCCTCAGAATACCTTACAGCTTCTGCACTTCCAGTAATTACTGTAAGTGGAAACATTACCACGAATACAACCTGGAGTGGAGTTATTGAAATTGACGGTATAGTAACAGTAAAAGATGGAGCTACACTGACAATCCTTCCCGGAACTTATATTAAAGCAAAACCCAAAGGAATAACAGAGCCATCAGGAATGCTGATCATTACTAAAACAGGAAAAATTAATGCTGTAGGAACAGAAAACCAACCTATTATTTTTACAAGCTATAAATTATTAGATGGAAATGAAGATACTATGGGAGCTGCTGGTGACTTTGGCGGATTGATTATATTGGGTGATGCTTTAACAAATACGCCTTCTACAACAACCATTGAGGGACTTTTCGGACCTGATTATTATTATGGTGGGACTAACCAAAATCATAATGCGGGAATATTGAAATATCTCCGCATTGAATTTGTAGGAGCAGAGATCTATCCAAATACCATTCATGAAATAAACGGTCTTACATTAGCCGGAGTCGGAAGTGGTACAACTATCGACCATATTCAGGTATCTTATGGTAAAGATGATTCCTTTGAATTTTATGGAGGAAATGTAAACGCATCCAACCTCATTTCTTTTGCACCAGATGATGATAATTTTGATTTTAATAACGGGTATACAGGAACTATCACCTGTGCACTGGCTTTGGCAGATTATAATTCTACTCATAGTCTCAGTGGGACAGTCAATGACTCTCATGGTATTGAACTCGATAATAATATTGATGGGACATCCACATCATTAGTAACACATCCTGTAATTAACAATCTTACAATAATTGGAGTATGGAAATCTACTATGGGAGAAAAGTATGGAAATGGAATTTATGTTAGGAGAAATGGAAGGCTAACATTAAATAATGCTGTCGTTACTGGATACCCTATAGGAATTAAGGTAGAAGGTACAGGTTCAGTGCTTTCTTCGGGGTCTAATTATAATACCATTCAGGTTCACGGATTTACAACTTCTGCAATAGGTGCCGGAACAGCGGGAATTCCTATGGTGAACTTATCTACTGGACTTTCTGCTTCAGTTTGGGGAATGAATCAGCCATTTTTTAACGAAGGCGGATGGAATATCTCACCAAGGAATTGTGGTAATTTTCAAGGACTTTGGACCAAGTATAATTTCTCCATTTTAGAATAAGGAGGTGAGAACCCTATGAGTAAGAAAAATAGGAACTTAGATTAAAAAGATATCTTAATTATAGCAGCGTACAGGTTCCGGTAACCTGATCAAAACTGATTAAACTGATGATGCGCACAGCAGTACAGTTCTGACAAAGCCGGCGTTAAAAGCTTTTCCCGGGCATTAACGATTCTCAAGGGAACTCCCGCAATGCAGCTCCTCCTGCAGCGATGGGATGAACACCAAAAAACAAATCGAAGGAATAAGAGGAAGATATTCCTGAATAAAAAACTGATCTGGTATAAAAAATAACACGACCGGATTTATTAAAAATTATAACAATGAAAAGACTAACTCTAATTGCAGTGGCAGCATTATCTCTTACAGCTTGTCAAAACGATCAACTGGCGGATTCATCATCTCCATTCGAAATGAAATCTACTTCTGCTGAGTACCTTACAGCTTCGGCTCTTCCGGTAACCAGCGTAAGTGGTGCTATTACTACAAATACTACATGGAGTGGTGTAGTTGAATTAGACGGAGTTGTAACCGTAAAGAATGGTGCTACATTAACAATCCAGCCGGGTACATTCATTAAAGCTAAGCCAAACACTAACAATACAGCTACAGGAGTGTTGGTAATTGCTAAAACAGGAAAAATCAATGCAGCAGGTACAGAAGCTCAGCCAATCATCTTCACCAGCTACAAATTGCTAGACGGAAACGAAGATACAACTGCTGCTCCTGGTGACTTCGGAGGTGTTATTATTTTAGGAGACGCTCCTACAAATACGCCTTTCACAAAAACAATCGAAGGATTATCCGGTCCTGATTTCTATTACGGAGGTACCAATTCTTCTCATAACGGTGGAACATTGAAATATGTACGTATTGAGTTTGCAGGATACGATCTTTTAGCTCCGAACTCAGGGAATGAAATCAACGGTCTTACTTTAGGTGGAGTAGGAAGCGGAACTACTCTGGATCATATTCAGGTTTCTTTCGGGAAAGACGATTCTTTTGAATTCTTCGGGGGTACTGTAAACGCTTCAAACCTTGTTTCTTTCGCTGCGGATGATGATAACTTCGATTTCGATAACGGATATACAGGAACAATCACTTGTGCATTAGCTTTGGCAGATTATAACTCTACACACAGTCTTAGCGGAGCTAGCCCGGATTCTAACGGTATCGAGCTTGATAACAACGCCGATGGTTCTTCTACATCATTATTGACTCACCCGGTAATCAACAACCTTACTATCGTAGGTCCTAAGAACTCTGCTAAAGGTGCTTTGTATGAAAACGGTATCCACATCAGAAGACACGGAAGATTAACATTAAACAATGCCGTAGTTACAGGTTACCCTGTGGGAATCAAAGTGGAAGGTACAGGTTCTGAACTTTCTTCAGCTTCAGCATACAATACCATCCAGATCCACGGATTTACTACTTCAGTTACGGGTACAGGTACAGCAGGAATCCCTGCAGCTAACCTGGCTACCGGTACTCCTGCATCTCTATGGGGTATGAGCCAGCCGTTCTACAACGAAGGAAGCTGGAATGTATCTCCAAGAAACTGTGGAAACTTCCAGGGAATCTGGACAAAATACAATTTCACGATTGTAGAATAATAAAACTTAAAAAAAGCAGGGAACAGCACATGCTGATTCCTTGCTTTCTTCAAAATCTTAATCATCAGCATTATGAAAAAAATAATTTTATCATCTGTTCTGTTTTTATCCCACCTGGCTGCAGCACAGTCTCTGGTATGGGGGAATTCTTTCGATAGTCCTGCTGATCTTCAGGGATGGACATTCCATGATCTGAACAGCAATGGCAACGGATGGGTACAGGGACAAAATATCTATCACAACGGAACATCTTTAACTTATGGAACAGCAGGTGTTCTCCGCCATTCAATCAGTTTGGTTCCAACCGGAAATGCTACAGGATTTGGAACAGAAAATGACTGGATTATTTCTCCTCAGATTGATCTTACAAATGTTTCAGGAACTGTCACCTTAGCAGCTTATATCGGAAGGCAGAGATCTACCCATACCATTGTTGCCAGAGATCTTTTTATCTATGTAAGCACACCACAGAAAGAAGTTCCTGAATTATCTGACTTCCAGGCTATGACAGTAGATGCCAATGGAAATGATATTTCGAGCGCTTATAAAATACAGGTAGGAGATTCTGCCAATCCATTTCCGGCGGATCTCACTGCGTTTGTAGAATCCCTTGTAGATCTTTCTGCTTTTGCTGGGAAGAAAATCTATATCGGGATGTGGGCCAACAGAAAAGCAAGCGGAAATAATATCCAGAATATTAATATTGATGAAATAGGAATTTATGCCGATTCATTTTTGGGAACTAAGGATGTAAAAAGAAACAAAACTGTAACACAAATCGCAGAAAATCCGGTAAAAGAATCTTTGCAGCTGCAGCTTAATCCGGCATTGAAAGAAAATATAACCGTAGTCAGTATCTACAATGCAGCAGGACAAAAAGTATTAACCGCTCAGTATTCCAAAGGGATTCATCTGGCTGGTCTTACATCAGGAGCGTATATCGCAGAAATTACGGATGGAAAGACTACGGAAAGGCTGAAATTTATTAAGAAATAATCATTATTCTGATCCCTTAGAATCTGATAGGAGAAACACCATGAAATTTTAAATATAAATAACGGAGAGTCTTTGAAAAAAGCTATCCGGAACATATCCAACTAGTTTTTTTATAATTGTGTATTGCCCGGCCCATGGGCCGGGCAATATTTTTAAAGTTTACAAGAAATAATTGAAGAAAGATGAATAAAATCTTCGCATTACTACTGTTATTCACTGTACTGTTTTCATGCACAGACAACAATACGATGGAGCTGTATGATAAAGTACAGAAACCCGGAGAAGTTAATATCAAAGGATTTTCCAAACCTGATGTGTTGCAGCTGAGATTCAACGGTCAGCCTGTAACCATTGACGGAAAAACGTCATATACCAATAAAATAGAAACCCAGCTTCAGTTTGTACTGGATCAGGGAGAAACCAATAAACTGTCTGTTTATAACAATGAAACAGGCGCTGAAATTGCAAAATACAATATTACTTATGACAATATAGATGACTATAAAAGCCTCTATTTTTTTAATCTTCCGGGGATTTACCTGCAGACTTATGCTGTAAAACCCCAGGTGAATTTGGGAAAAGTAGGTTTTGTATTTATTTTTCCCAATCTGGGAGAACTTTCAGGAACGTCTCTGAAAAATGTAAAAGGTATCCTGAAAAGAGAAAACGGAGTAGTGCTGGCCGAGTTTGATACTATTGGGAAGGATAATTTTACTGCAGTGAAAGTCTATAGTTTTTTCAGTTCTACAGCTCCGGTTTATCTTGAATTATACAAGCCGGGAACTACAGAGCCTTACGCAGGATCTAAGATGATTCAGGTGAAATTAAAACAGCACACAGGAGCCAATATGATTGTCCTTCAGGAGAAGATGGAAAATGGGGAATGGGTGGTAAAAGGAGATATTGATGTGGCAGAATATCTGTAATACGTATGAAAAACTTTTTTAAATTTCTATGCTTTGCGATGGCAGCCTTTCTCATTTCATGTTCAGATAATGACGAAAGCGCACCTGTATTTCCGGAAGGAAGCACAGAATCTGTGAATCTCTGGGTTCAGGACAGTATGAAACGGTATTATTACTGGGTAGATCAGATGCCTGCAAAACCGGATTACAGGCTTCCTGCCAAAGATTTTTTTAAAAGCCTGCTGTCACCTCAGGACCGGTTTTCATTTGTGGTGAATACTGAAGATTCCTCTACCTATCCACGGTCCATAAGGAATATGTACGGTTTTGATTATACCATCGTTCAGCTGACCAATAATGAAGTGATTACGGTGGTTAAGCTGGTCCTTCAAAACTCTCCGGCTTTCAATGCGGGGCTGGAACGGGGAATGATCATTACCAAAGTCAACGGGAAAGTAATGACGGCTGCAAATGCTGAAGCTATGGCTGCATCCATAAAAGATCAGACTGTTGTGGATCTTACTGTCGGAAAATGGCAGAATGGAACGGTCATCAATGAAAAAAATATTACCGTTTATTACGGCTTCTCTTTTGAACAGCCTATTTTATCTAAGATTTTTGATAAAAACACTAAAAAAGTGGGCTATCTGTATATCTATGATTTTCCGGACGGGATGACCCAGGCGCTGAATCAAAAATTTGCAGAATTTAAAGCTGCCGGCGTACAGGAACTGATCCTTGATCTCCGTTACAATTATGGAGGTTCGGTATCTTCTGCGGCTGCACTTTGTTCATTGATTCCTGCCGGTCTTTCATCCGCTTCGCCATTCATTATTTTTAAAGGAAATAAAAACGGTGGTGAAGTAAAAAGGACATTCGCAGAGCAAATTGCTTATGATCCCAAAGCTTTAAATTTTACAACTCTACGGGCCAATGCGTTAGGTTTACAGAAAGTATTTATCCTTACCTCCAACAGTACAGCATCTGCCGCTGAAATTGTCATCAATAATCTGAAGCCGTATATGCAGGTCATTCAGATTGGAAATACCACACTGGGGAAAGATATGGCAGGATTTGTGGTGGAAGACAAACGTAAACCCAGAAAAATTTCCTGGCAGATTCATCCGGTAATTTATAAAGTATTTAATGCCAATGGATCTGGAGAATACAGTAATGGAATTTCACCACAGGTAATTGTTAATGAATATGCAGGACTTCCGTTATTACCCCTGGGAGATCCTGGTGAAACCCTTATTTCTTCTGCTCTGAACGGAGGATATTTAAAATCAGCAGATCAAGAAAAGAATGGAAATACCAGGATTTTATTTCAGAGTGATGTGCCGCCTATCGTAGCGGGGAAGTAGTTTGTATCGAAAAACGAAAAAACGAAAAAGCAATATAGCGAAAGACAAAAGAGCTGATTGCGGAATTTTAATAATGACAAATACGAAATAAGATATAGAATAATTAAAGTAAAATCTATAAAAGTCTCTTTGCCGTTTTGCAATTTAGCCTTTTAGCCTGTTTGCTTCAATCTATTCAGAAACACCATAAAATCATAAAACCATGCAGGGAATAGAACCGAAACTTCACATGAACCTGACCAGCCGTATTGAATATTACCGTCTGCTGATTGAAGCTGCGGAAGATCCTGAAAGCAAGCCCTCAGAAGTGATTACTCAGATTTCAGAACTGAGCCATCTGTATGAAGAGTATCTGCTTAATAAAAAGAATCTGGAAAACAGCATCAAAAATTACCGCGCATACCATAACGATTTAAGAAAAAAGCTCACCTCAAGGCTTCGGGAACTCAGAAGAAAGGCAAGACAGAAATAGCGCTAATGTAGACTTTGGTTGCTTTACTGTGAAATTCATACCTTTATGACATCAAGTTGAATAATGAAGGATTTATGAATTTTAATCAAGCTGAATTTAAATATGTTCTGGCAGTTTTCCTGGCCGGAATGGATTATATTCAGCCTGATCGTCAATGTTTTCCTCTACCTGTTTTCCATAGGCTTATATATATTTATTGAAAAAACCTGCCGTAAAAGTCTGTTGCAGGAAAAAAATCATCCTGTCAAAAGATCCGATTTTTTTCTCAGCCTGCTTACGATATTGTGTAACAGTTTTGTTATGTTACTCGGAGCTTTTTTATGGAAAAACGGATGGATAGGGCTTGGAGAGGCGGAATCCTTCGTGGGAATAACAGTGGAAGTTGCAGCTTTACTTCTTTTAATGGACCTTCTGATGTATTTTTTCCATTTTACCGCGCATTTACCTTTTCTCTATAAGATGCTGCACGGAAAACATCATGAGCATGTCAGTACGAATTTTTTGAGCCTGTTTGTTTTGCATCCCCTGGAAACCATAGGATTCGGACTCATGATGCTGGCTTTGCTCATAGGATATGATTTTTCTGTAGTTTCCATTTCCATTTATCTTTTGCTTAATCTGATCTGGGGAACCATAGGGCACCTGAACCGGGAATTTTTTCCGGCTTCCTTCGACCACTTTTTTGTGGGAACAACCAGGTTTCACAATCAGCATCATTTGGATGAAAGTAAAAATTTCGGATTCTATACTTCTATCTGGGACAGAGTATTTGGAACCTATAAGTAAGATCAGGATATTACAGTTTTATATCATTTAAAACTTTACCCAGCAGATAATTAAAATTTTCCAGTTCTTTAGAAGTAAGTATAGAAGCTGCCTGCCGTATAATATTCTTACGGAATGTCTCAGAATTTTCTATGATAAACCTTCCCTTATCGGTCACCGAAAGATTAAATTTTCTGTGATCTTTTTCCTCCTGTTTTCTGATAATAAAATCATGACTGATCAGAAATTTCAGCTGTTTTGAAATGGCTGCCTGGCTGATATTAAACGCTGTCGATATTTCTCTTCCCGTAGCGGTTCCTTTTCTTAAAATAAATTCAATGATATTATAATGAGCAGCGGTAACTCCGTTAATATCACCCCGGTTCATGTGTGCCAGAATAAGGCATTGAAACTCAGTAAATGTGTTAAAAAATTCTTTTTCAATGGGTTTCATTACAAATATGCTTAACTTAGTTAAATATTAACAAAGTTAAGTATTTTTATCATGGAAAATATAGAAATTACGAATGCCCGGCAAAATAATCTCAAAAATATTTCCATAAAAATCCCAAAATACAAGATTGTAGTTTTTACGGGAGTATCCGGATCCGGAAAATCATCATTGGTCTTTGAAACGATTGGGGCTGAAGCACAAAGACAGATCAATGAAACCCAGAACAGCTTTATCAGAAACCGTTTGCAGCATTATGGCCTTCCGGATGTAGATAAAATTGAGAATCTGAATGTTCCAATCATTATCAATCAGAAACGGTTGGGAGGAAATGCCAGATCTACTGTGGGAACGGCAGCGGACGTGTCTGCTTCTTTACGGCTTTTGTTTTCCAGAATGGGAGAGCCGTTTGTAGGATATTCAAATGTATTTTCATTCAATCATCCTCAGGGAATGTGTCCGGAGTGTGAAGGATTGGGATTTGTTCAGACATTGAATGTGAATGCCTTAATTGATCGTGAAAAGTCCCTGCACGAAGGAGCCGTAAGGTTTCCGACTTTTCAGCCAGGCGGATGGCGTTTAACAAGATATACTTTATCAGGCTATTTTGATAATGATAAAAAGCTGAAAGATTTTACTGATAAAGAATGGGAAACCTTGTTGTACGCACCGGAGCACAAACCTAAACATCCTCATAAGGAATGGGGAAAAACGGTAAAATACGAAGGTATTGTCCCAAGAATTGAAAAAGCGTTTCTGAAAAAAGATTCTAAAGAAAACATCACAAGAAAAGACGCTCTGAAAAATATTGTCATAACGAAAACATGCCCGTCATGCAACGGAAAACGGCTGAATGAAAAAATATTATCCTGTAAAATCCAGGGAATGAGTATTGCAGACTGTATGGCACTTTCCGTAGACGAGCTGCTGGAGTTTATTACGTCTCTGGATTCAGGGACATATGAAGTCGTTATTAAAGAGCTTTCAGCAAAACTACAGAATATCATTACGATCGGGCTGCAGTATCTGACTTTGGACAGAAGCACCAACACCCTTTCCGGAGGAGAGTCTCAGCGCATAAAGATGGTTCGGAGTCTGGGAAACAGCCTGGTAGACCTGTTGTATATTTTTGATGAACCCAGTATCGGACTTCATCCGAAAGATCTGCAGAATATCATCACCATCATGCAGCAGATCCGGGACAAAGGAAATTCTGTTTTAATTGTAGAGCATGATCCTGACCTGATTAAAATGGCGGATCGGGTTATTGATATTGGTCCCGGTTCAGGAAGAAATGGAGGAGAGGTGGTATATGACGGAACATTTAAAAATTTAAAAAATTCGGAAGGGAAAACAGGTTCTTATTTTGCAAAGAAACCTTCTGTAAAACAAAAATTCAGAAAACCTAAAGGTTATCTTGAAATTAAAAATGCCAACAAGTATAATCTTAAAAACGTGACCGTAAATATTCCAACCGGAATAATGACAGTTGTAACAGGAGTGGCAGGATCCGGCAAAAGTACCCTGATTAATCGTATTTTACCTGAGCTTTATCCGGATGTGACCATTATTGATCAGTCTTTGTTCGCTGCAAGTGCCCGTTCCAATTTGCTTACTTATCTCGGAATATCAGATATTGTGCGTAAGCTTTTTGCACAGTCTAATCATGTTTCAGACAAGCTGTTCAGCAGAAACAGTGAAGGGGCCTGTAAAAACTGTAAAGGATTGGGAATAGAAAAAATTGACCTTGCTTTTATGGATGATATTGAACAGCCATGCGAGGTTTGCGGAGGTTCAGGATTTGATCCCGACGTGCTGAAGTATACATACCATAGAAAAACAATTGCTGAAGTGATGAGCATGACGGTTTCTGAAGCCGCTGATTTTTTTAAGGATGAATTTGTTCTCAGAAATTTTGATTTACTGATACAGCTGGGACTTGATTATCTGACATTAGGACAAAGGCTGGACAGCTTTTCCGGAGGCGAAAGACAGCGCCTGAAACTGACAAGAGAACTGAAAAATACCAATCAGATCATTATTCTTGATGAACCGAGCACAGGGCTGCATCCAAATGATACCCAAAAGCTGCTGACGTTTTTCAATGGTCTTGTAGATCAGAATAATACCTTGATTGTCATCGAACACAATCTTGATATTATTTCACAGGCAGACTGGATAATTGATATGGGACCCGGTGCAGGGAAATTTGGTGGTAAGGTATTATTTGAAGGAACTCCGCTGGATTTGTTAAAAAATAAAATATCATTCACCGCAGAGTTTTTGAGGAAACATGTGCAATAAGAAAGTAGTGTTAAAACGCAAAGTTAAAAAGTTAAGCTTTCTTATTTCTAAGTTAGCAAAGATTTGCAGTAAGCTGCTTAAAAAGCTTGTGGATAAAAATTTAGCTTCATCGGTTGATTGCAAATCAACTCTTTCTTTGCTTTCTTAAAATATTACGAAATTTAAAATAACCTTTGCGTGGAAAAATTTTAAATCATAAATAATGAAGAGCATTAAGTTGAACTCAGCTCATGAGATTGCTTCACCTGTGGTTCGCAATGACAGTACAGTTCAACTTAACACGCTTAAAACCTTATCACCTTAATGGTTCAAAATTCTTTTATTTTTTAGTCTTTACCGCAGATTTGATTGCTTTCTCAACCTCTCTCCAGTCATAATAATGAAATACTCTGCCATTACTCATGGCAACAAAAACTCCTTTTGGGAATTTCGGATCTAAGTTAACATTGATCACTTCAGAACCATCACTCTCTAAGGTAGAAACCGGAATTTCCGCAATTCTTCCTTTGGATTGATTTTCTCTTAAATAGACAT
The DNA here is from genome assembly GCF_041914225.1 of Chryseobacterium sp. Taxonomy (GTDB): domain Bacteria; phylum Bacteroidota; class Bacteroidia; order Flavobacteriales; family Weeksellaceae; genus Chryseobacterium. The sequence goes on along the minus strand of NZ_JAYSDT010000024.1, from coordinate 25,971 downwards.
TGAAGGTATCATTCTGCTGATTTGAAACCAGAATATATCCTTTTCCCTTAGAAGTAGGGTAGATGGAAATTCCTTCCACATCAGATTTGAAATCCCCTTTTCCGAAAACGGATAACTCTTCATTTCCTTTTTCCGGATCAGCATAATATTTGTGAACCCCGAACTGCTCATCAGAATAATAGATATAACCCATTTCGTCATCTACAGCAATGCTTTCAATCTCTTTCAGGCCGCTGTATTTTCCAAACTTGCGTACAACTTCTCCGGTAATGGAACCGTTTTTTTCAGACAGTTTATATTGCCATAGATAGCCGTCAGACGGACCTGATTTTCTTCCCACAATGACAAATATTTCTTCTGTCTGTGGATTTTTATACATTGAAATTCCCATCGGGCCACGTTCTGTTTCTCCTTCAAATACAGAGATTTCTCCCACTTCTTTCAGTTCGGGAAGAGAATACAATTTTACTTTGTTCGTTTCCCTTTCCGTTACGGCAGCGATGTCCGTTTTCTTTCCATTTAAAATAAAACCATATTCAAGATCAACATTGTTGGGACGTTTTAATCCTAAAACTTTATTAATGATTTTTCCGTTAAGATCAAATGCATACAAGCCTCCATCCGTATCTTTATCTGTGCCGATGATGATACTTTTTGAAGTATCCTGAGGATTGATCCATATCGCAGGATCATCGGTATCATGAACAACTGTTTCTGTAATAACAGTTGGTTTTAATTTTTCTGTTAATTGTTGCTGACCGGTGCAGTTGATCACAAAAGGAAGAACTGAAAGAGCCAGTATATAATGTATGTTTTTCATGTTTGTTTTAAAAATCAAATTTTACCCCCATCGTAAACCTCGGTCTGTAATATTCAGCCTGAGCGGTTCTGTCTGGGATTCCCTGATAATATCTTAACGGCTGGTTCGTCAGATTATTGGCTTCTGTAAAAACTCTGAGCTGGCTTGTAATCCTGTAGGAAGCATTGGCATCAAGGAAAAACTGTTTGTCATAATAACGGTCATCAAACGCCTTGCCACCGAGCTCATCAATATAATGAGAAGCATAATTCATGGAAACTCTGGCTGAAAAACGTTTGTTTTCCCACGATAAAGATCCGTTGAACATATGAGGGGCAGCTCCTGGAAATCCTACATCTGTTCTTTCAACACCTTCTTCATTGGTAATTCCTTTTGCCTTCGATTTGGTATAAGTATAGTTGACATACACTCCAAGTCCTTTCCAGAAAGCTCCCGGAATAAAGTCAAGCTGTCTTTGTAAAGCGACCTCAAAACCATAAATATCTACATTGTCACCGTTACGCTGCTGGGTAAACTTCCAGTTGCTTTCTCCGGCTGGAATCGGATTGGTTTGTCCCGCAAAATCATTGGCAAAGTCATTGGCAGTGTAATTCCTTTTTGAATACGTATAAATAAAATCGTTCAGGTTTTTGTAGAAAACGCCTCCGGAAAGAATCCCGACAGATTTAAAGTATTTTTCCGCCATGAAATCAAAATTGTAGGCATAGGTTGCCTTTAGATTCGGATTTCCGGCTGCAACGATTTCATCTTCTGAAATTACATTCAGATAAGGAACGAGCGAATAGTAGTTCGGGCGGGCAAGTGCTGTCGTAAAGGCTGCCCGAAGCACAAGATCCTGCACCGGAACGTATTTGAAGGAAATATTCGGAAGTACGTTTGTGTAGGTATTGGTATTATTAATCTGTCCTACCAGATCCTTTTCATTCATGACATAGTTTCCGGTGTAATCAATCTGTGTTGTTTCTACACGGGCTCCAACGATCATGGACAGTTGATCATTAAAATCCTGGTCCCAGCGGATATAACCTGCATAGATCTGCTCTTTTGCATTGTAGTTGCTGGATAAATATTTTTCAGGTTTCAGCTTACCATTGAACAACCCCGGATTGAATAAATCCAGATTGCCAAGGAAAGAAGGATCAACGAATGTTCCCGGAACATAATTCCCCGGCTGGAAGTTCTGACCGTCCAGATTTATTGTCGGAACGGATAAAAGACTTCCCATACTGTTGACAGGTGTAAAAGCATAGAAATCATTTTCTCTTTCCTTTTTCTTCAAACGCATGCGGAAACCAGTACGGAGACGTCCTTTCTGACCATCAATTACTGAAAACGGAAAGCGCACATTCACTTTTGCTCCCAGTTCCTTTTCCTGTGTAAAGCTGTTGGCATCGGAAAGATCACTCAGTTTATAGCTTCCCGGATTATCTGCCGCCAGAAGGTTGATCACAGGTTTTTCAGGATTACTGAGGTCCGGAGAAAAATTCATTTTGCTGTTTTCAAATTCTATATAACGCTGATGAGGTTTGTCTTCACTGGCGATGGCATAATTTACGGACCAGTCGAGATCTACTTTAGAACCTAGTAAATGTTCTCCTCTTAAAGCATAGTTCTGAACTTTCTGTTTTTCCAGGCGGGTATTGTCATTATCGGCATCACCACCTTTATTCTGTCTTGTAATACTTCCTTTCCAGTCTGTGATTTCGGTTTCGTCAGCGTTGTATACCGGTTTTATTTTATATCCTAAGGCATATCGGGTTTCTTTATCATTTCTGAAGTTGTACATAGCCGAAGCATAGATCTTGTTTTTAGAATTGAATTCATAATCCATATTAAGATCAAAGCTGTGCCTGATACGGTGTTCATTATAATAACGTACTCCCATTTTGCTCACATAAACAGTCTGGGCGAGATCATTGGCCTGGCTCCATACAGGTTCAATATTATCCGAACCGAAATTATTGTTGTTATAGGAAAAAATGAAAACTGCGCCTAGTTTTTTATCCAGGAATCTGTTTCCATAAACAAATCCGGCTGTATAATTTCCTTTTTCACGGATCGGATTGTATCCTCCGGCGAGTGTGGCAGAAATTCTCTGTCCGTTCGGGGAAGCTCTTGTAATCAGGTTGACGGAACCACCGATGGCATCGGCATCCATATCCGGAGTCAGGGTTTTGTTAACCTCTATTGTAGAGATCATGTCAGAAGGAATCAGGTCCATCTGAACATTCCGGTTATCTCCTTCAGCAGAAGGAATTCTGTCACCATTCAGGGTAACGGAGTTAAGATTGGGAGCAAGCCCCCGGATGATGAGATTTCTGGCTTCACCCTGGTCATTTTGTATAGTAATTCCGGGAACGCGCTTCAAAGCATCTCCGATATTGGCATCAGGAAAACGTCCGATCTGATCGGAAGAAATCACGTTGGTGATATTGGCATTATTTTTTTGCTTGTTTAAAGCTCTTGCCTGATTTTTTAATGTAGCTCCCGAAACTACAATAGCCGCAATGGATGTCTCTTTCTTGTCGAAAATAATATTCTGACGGGTGTTTTTTTCAGGCTCTACCGTTACATTATACTCATGAGTTCCATATCCCAGATAATCGATCTTCATGGTGTAGGTTCCTGGAGGCACATTCAGGAAAACAAAGTTTTCATGTTCATCAGAAGTTGTATAGATATTTCCCGGGCTTAAGGAGATTTTGGCTCCCGGCAGGGCTATTTTCGAGTCGTCATTGATGTTTCCGGAAAGAGAACCGGTCTGTGCATAGAAAAAAACAGAGGCACAAAATAAAACAGTTGTAAAAATTTTTTTCACTTTTTCCTTCTTTAGATAAAATCAGAAACAAAATTAAACGACTGTTTGGGAAACGGGTTGAAGAGAAAATTAAGTTTTTTTTAAGAATTGTTAATACAGGAGAATTTATAAAAGATAAAAGATAAAAGATAAAAGATGTTGTTATTAAAATTCAATAGAGGTGGGCTTTAGCCCGCCTTAAAAATATAAACCAATCCACCGGCTTTAGCCAAAATTTAAAATTTTGCTTGACGTGATGAATTGAGTATTTCCTGCACAATCATTTTAGATTTTTCTATCAGCTCATTCGATCTGTAAAGCTGGCTGGTCAGTATTGAACTTTCAAAAAGAAGATAGATATGGGCTGATATCATCTCATTTTGAATATCTTCATTGAAGGATTCTCTCAGCTTAATTTTATGATTGCGGATTACCTTATGAATTTCTTCCTTATCGGCAGGAATTTCCGACAGGATATTCAGAAAACTGCATCCGCGGAAATCTTCTTTTTCATTCATGTACATCAGGAAATCAAATGACTTCTGGAACTTTTCCTGCACTGTTTTTGCTTCCGATGTGAATTTTTCAAGCTCAGAAACCCAATAGTCATACCTTTTATTAAGAAACTCTATGCAAAGATCATCTTTAGATTTAAAATGCTGATAAAAGCTTGCCTTTGACACGTCGGCTTCGTCAATAATCTGGTTAATACCCGTGTTGTTATAGCCTTGTCTATGGAACAGCACCATTGCAGTGCTTACTATTCTTTCTCGAGGTTTAGGCATGATGTAAGATTTTTACAAATGTAAACAAATATGAACAGACTGGTATGTGTTGGTTTTTAAATAAATCCTCTTGCATAATAAAGCTGAATAACAAAGAACAGCACTGTGAAAAACCATACGACATAAGGATGATAGCTGAAATTATTCTTCAGAATGTAATGGAGTGCTTTGAACAACTTGAAGACCCCGATAATTCCAATAATAATAAAAATCAGAAAGACCAGAAAAAACAGATAATCTCTTGTTCCATATTCACTCACTTTGCCAAGACGGTCCAGATAAGCTTCCACATTCAGTGTCTGCCCCAGAAACATAGCCGAACTGATTAATATAAAAAAAGGAGTAGTAGTATAGACGGTTGTATAAATAAAAGAAAACAGCAATGTCCGGAAGGTCACCGTATTTACTTTTTCATGTTTGTACCATAATAAAGCAACGCTGAATATGACAGCCGTAATATTATTCATCAAAAATATAAAGAGTGCCTTTTCTACCATACTCAGCCCCTTAATTCTGGAAATGATATTGTGTTCTCCGCTGTAATCCATCAAAAGTACAGAGACTATTACAGAAGTATAAACAGAAAGTTTGATAGGAGAGAGGTAGTCGTGAAAACGCTCGGCTTCTTCTTTTTCCATCTCGTGTGCGGAAAGATCATAGCAGCGGCGGGGATCCTGAAACAATTTGAAAATGGTTACCGGAACCAGCAGTATTTCAATAATGATCTGCAGGCATAGCTTTTCAAAACTATCTATTAACTTTTCAAACATATATTCGGATATTAGGGAACGTAGTATGCAATTTAATTAATTTTTGAATCATATCCTGAAGGTGAATAAAAAAAGAATGGATGATTCTATTCAATCATCCATCCATTATATATTTTAAAAATTTCCTGTTATTTTGGAAGTCCTTTTTTCAAAGCAATATTGGCTTTTTCTACGGCTTTCCTTTCTTTCCAGTCCATATACCTCTTTTTATACCGACCTTTCATGAAATTATCAAAATTACGCTGAACAGCAAGATTCCAGAGAGAATGTGCTTTTACCGCCCAGCTTTTATCCCAGGCACGCAGGGAAATAGAGAAAGAACCGTCCAGATATTTCATCCAGTGCCACCAGCCGGTAGGCATAAATAGGGTATCTCCATGCTCCAGGAAACATTCAATTCCTTCAATCCCGTCCAAGGCAGGAAATTTTTCAAAATCAGGATTGGCAATATCATAGTCTTCCAGGGCATAGGTAGCATAAGGAAGCTTATAAAGACGGGTTTTCCATTTGTATTCAAAAAGAAGGACATGCTTTCTTCCATTGAAATGGGTATGGAAAATATGCGGCATATCAATATCATAATGAAGGAAAGTCACAGAGCCCTTACCACCGAAGAACATACTTGGATATTTATCTAAAAATCCACCCATAAGATTTTTTGGCGGAACATAATCATCCAGTAATTTTGGCGCAAATTTTATAGGATCAAAGAAAAAGATTCTCAGGTCTGTAGGCTCTCTTTGAATAAGATCAACATACTCACTGAAAGGCATTTTTGTCGTCGGAGTATTAATAGGAGCTGCAGGATCTGCTTTTGAACTGTCATAAAGAGGAACAATAACGTCACCAACTACCTCCTTCATATAGTCCATCGTCCATTTTTGATAGGCAGGCCACTTTCTTGCCATATTTCTGATTACTACCGGCTTACATGGCTTTAGATATTTTTCACGGAATTCTTCTTGTGAAATGTCATCTACAATATCAATTGGTTTAAGGATTATTCCCATTCGTTCAAATTATTGAGCTAAAGTATTAAATATTTATGACAATAAATGGAAAGTATTGAAATTATTTGGAATTGATATAAATAAAATTTAAAAATACATATTCAGGTTTCTTTTTTTGGAGTTATTATGATGGTTTTTAGTTCACATGCTTTTGCATAACAGACATTACAAAGCAAATGTTATTTGTAAAATATGATAATTCTATGTATCATTGTTATCATTAAAAACCAACCATGAAACGTTTCAACTATTATTTTTTTTGTATCTGCAAGTTCTTTTTTACAACCATCAACAGATTTGAACCTATGAATTTGTGTTAACAGATAACAGTTTCTCTAAAGACTACTATCTACTAAAAGACGAAACAGTTCTTGTGAAATTTAAAATAAATGATAAATAGTTTAACCAACAATGAATGATAATCAGCTTTTATATACAGCTTCAATAGTTTGTTTCTTACTTATTATTGCAACCTTTAGGCACAGTTGGAAATTCGGCACTGTCAATATGATATTGTTCTGCTTGTACAATTCAATATTATATTATCATTTACTATTTGACAGCAGTGGAGGAGCAGGGCTTGTATGGTGGTTTTTTCTGCTTGTTGTACCAGGGCTTCATATTCTTGCGCTTTTGATTTACTTCGTAATAATTACGATTATTAAAGACAGTCGCAGATATAAGGATCAGAAGTAAGATCTTGTTTCTGGAATAAATAAAGTGAAATCCTGTTTTAGTAAAAACTCAATACCTGTTTCTCTTTTTGAAAAGGAGCAGAACCATAGCAAGAACAAGACCTGTGATGCTTGCCCACACAATATTTTCTATACCATAACGGGCAATACAGAATCCCCCAAAAAGAGTACCTGCTGTAACTGCAAAATTCCCGCAGGAAGTAAAAATACTGTTGACGAACTCAGAGTCCTCTGATGTAGACGAGGTTACATTGATATTACTGATCAGAAAACCTCCGGAATGTATGAGTCCCCAAAAGACTACAATCAAAATCATAGGGGTAAAACAGCTCCCGTAATACCCAATCAGAAGGTGAATTCCGGATAGTAAAATCAGGAACACAAAAGTAGTCTGAAATGGAAATCTGCTCATATATTTTCCTGCAATTCTGTTTCCTGCAATACCTGCTGTACCAAACAGAAAAAGCATCAGACTGATCTGTTTTCCATTCATTTTGGTGACATTCTTCAAAAAATCTGCCATATAACCGTAGGTTGAATACATTGCTGTAATCATGAAGAATGCCAGAAAAAGTCCGGTCCATATGTGCTTATTCCGAAATATTTTAATTTCGAATTTACCTGACGATGTTCCTGTATTCTGAATGGATGGCAAATACAGCCATACTCCCGCCAGAGCAACTCCATTAATGAAAGCAGTAAGTAAAAAAGAAGATTGCCAGGAGAGAAGATCAGACATAAAAGTTGACAAGGGTACTCCCATGACAGTCGCCAGTGTAAGCCCGGAAAAAATAATACTGACAGCCCTGGATTTCTCTGCAGGATCTGAGGTTTGTCCGGCCACAGATAAAGCAATAGACCAGTATACCGGATGGAAGAACGCAGGAATCATTCTTGTGATAAGAAGAAGATAAAAATCAGGAATAAAGGCAGACAGGATATTGGCTGCAACAAAAACTGATAAAGAAAAAACCAATAAGCTTTTTCTTTTGTAAGAAGAGAGAGTAAGAAGCATGAATGGCCCGAAAACAGCAACAATCAATGCAAATATACTCAGCAGCCATCCCGCTTTTTCAATGGAGACCCGGAATGCAGACGCGAGTTCAGGCAATACTCCAATCACTCCGAATTCTGTAGTGGTAATGCCGAAAACACCTAATGCCAGCACATAAAGATTTCTGTTCATATTCATTATTTTTTTTGCAAATTTGCAGAATAGGCTATCAGAAAGCTATATACTTACCTTTTAGTTCTATACTTACTTTTTTGAAAGTGTTAATGTAAAAACATTTGTTATGCCTGAATTTTTCCATGATAAAAGATTGTACTATACTCCCATTGAATTTGCATTAAGTCATATCGGCGGAACCTGGAAAATGCCGATTTTGTGGAGATTGCAGGAAAAGCCACTCCGTTTTAGTGAGCTTAAAAAGGATATTCCCCATATTACAGATAAAATGCTTACCAGCCAGCTGCGTGAGCTGGAAGCCAAAGAGATGATTTACCGGGAAGTATTTCCCGTAGTTCCTCCAAAAGTAGAGTACAGCCTTACAAAGAAAGGGGAAAAAGCTATTCCGGTCATTGAAACTATCATGAAATTTGGTTACGACCTGATTAAGGATGAAGGAATTGTCTTCCCGCCTAAAGAATGATAGGATTATATTTTTCTGTTAAACAAAGCTTTCATAACTTCACCATAAAATTGATTCAATACGATGAAGCTGAAGTTAGGGATATTAGACCAGTCACCTGCCGTCATGGGAGGGAGTGCAGCATTGGCATTGACTAACAGTCTTAATCTTGCCTTATTGGCTGAAGAAACAGGATTTCATAGTATTATGTATTCTGAACACCATGGAGTAGAAGCCTACGGCAGCTCCAGTCCCGAACTTTTAGCCGCAGTTGTCCTCAGTAAAACAAGCCGTATCAAAGTGGGGACAGCCGGCATCATGATGCGGAATTATTCTGCCTATAAAATTGCAGAATGGACCAAAATGCTGTCAACCTTATATCCTGGACGCTTTATTTTAGGGCTGGGAAAGGCGCCGGGAGGATTAAAAGATGCCGTAATGGCTTTGAATAATCATAAACCGGTGGTCTTATCCAATATGGAGACAAAGCTGGAAGAAATCATTCAGTTTATCAGAGACGAAGAAAGTGTATACAATGGGCTTATTGCGCAGCCAACCCATGTGCAGCATATCCCTTAAATCATGTGGCTGGGTTCTGGAATAACTTCTGCCAGGGAAGCCGCAAAGCACGGGATCGGATATTCATTTGCTGCTTTTATGAACAATGAGAACGGAATGGAAAATACAGATGCTTATCTCAGAGAGTTTGATGCAACGAAATATTTCCCAAAGCCTTCTTTACAGGTTGCAGTGGCAGCATCAGTGGCTGCTACCATTGGAGAGGCCAGACGGAATGCCTATGGAATGGCTTATCAGTTTTTACAATCCCGGCAACTGGTAAGTCCGGATGCTGTTCTTTCTCCGGAAGCTGTTGAGGAAAAGGTTCTGGGAACTAAAGATGAAGAAGAGTTCTTTACTGTTTTAGACAGGATTATTACAGAAACGCCACAGTCTGTTGGTCAGAGATTGCGGGAGGTTTCAGAAAAATACAATACGGATAATCTGCTGATATTATGTAATATGTTCCGTGAGGAAGACCGTATCAATACTTATAAAGTATTATTAAAAATAATAGTTAAATCCCTCAGAATTTGAAAACCTGGGTTTAATTAAAATATATTCAGATCCATGAAGCAGGATATTTCAACACGATATATTATTACCGGAGGCCCCGGAGCCGGCAAAACAACATTGCTGGAAGAATTAAGCCGTCATGAAGTGATTACAGTGCCTGAAGAAGGAAGGAGAATCATCAGGCAGCAGATTGATTCCGGTGGTGAAGGGCTTCCCTGGCTCAATAAAGAGCGTTTTGCGGAACTGATGTTTCAGGAATCTGTAAAAACCTACCTGGAAATAAGTAAAATGGGCTATACAAAAGCTGTTTTCTTTGACCGCGGTATACTGGATACGCTTGGTTATATGAGACTTGAAAATATTCCCATTCCGGCAATCATGGAATCTAAAGCCAGAGAAATGGTTTATCACAACAATGTTTTTATTCTTCCGCCATGGAAAGAGATTTATGAAAATGATCCTGAAAGAAAACAAACCTTTGAACAGGCAGTGGAAACCTTTGAGCGTATGAAAGAAATTTATCAGGAATATGGTTTTACGATCATAGAAGTTCCGAAAGTTTCAGTAGAAAACAGGGCAAGTTTTATTCTTGATAAAATTATATAGAGTATATTCATCACTTATCATTTATCAATCATCAATAAGCATTTATAATATGAACCATCTCCCTTTTGAAAAAGAACTGATTGAAATGGCTGACAAAGACCTGGCTGTAAGAGAAAAGCTGTTACTGGCTGGCGAACTATCCGGCGGTTATCATCCTGAAATGGAAAAAGTTCATAAAGCTAATGCGGAACGGCTGCGGGAAATCATGGCCGAAATTGGATATCCTACCATCTCAAAAGTAGGAGAAAAAGCAAATGATGCTGCCTGGCTGATTATTCAGCATGCTATTGGCGAACCTGAATTTATGAAAGCATGCTATGCGATGATGGAAGAAAATGGTAGTGATATTAATCCCCTACACAAAGCTTATTTATATGACCGGATTCAGGTTTTTCAGAGTAAACCCCAAAGATATGTGACACAGTTAACCGCCGGCGGAATCATTTATCCCGTAGAAAATAAAGAAAATGTAAACAAAGAGCGTGAAACAGTAAACCTGCCGCCACTGGCCGGAACAGATATCAATAAAATTCCGGAATCTGAAGACATTCCGGAAATTGATGGCAAAGACGCTTCAAAACTTCACGGACTTCAATATTCCCCCCGATTTTGAAGATAGGATTCCCTTTCGCCATTTCCACCGCTTCATCTATAGATTCTGCCCGTACAATAATATATCCGCTGATGAACTCCTTGATCTCGGTATAAGGGCCATCTGTTACAATATTGTCAGCCTTTACGGTTTTAGCGGTGCCGGGAGCAGGTAATAAAGTGTTCCCTTTATCCACCAGTTTGTTTTGGGCAGCAATGCTTCCCAGCCACGCCATACGCTCCCGGATCTGTTCCGGAGAAGGTTTGAAATCAGAAATATCTTTCAGTCTGAAGATCAGTGCAAATTCTTTCATAAGTTAAATTCTTTTTTTTTGACGACCGGGGGATATGAATGGGGACAAAGCTTTCAACATATTTTTATTTGTCCAGTAAAGGTCTCGGATCAAACAGGACCTTTAAAGTATGGATCTTTCCATTCTGTATTTGATACCATCCTGAAGATTCTATTGTTTTTTCTCCCATGTTGATATTATACCAGAAGCATACATCTTCTCCGGACGTGAAAGTCTTAAGAATTTCATACTTGAACTTCATCTGCTTCATATCTTTGATATAGACTGAAGCTCCGTCTCTTTTTCCTAATACTCCTATAAATTTAAAATCAGGATCAAGGCAGCTTTCCGCTTTATCAAAATTTTCTTCATTTAAATACCGGATAAACTGTTCTGCTACGTTTTGAGTTGTATTGTCCATAAATGTTGTTTTTATCGTTGAATACAAAATTAACGGATTATTAAAGTTTACACTTGTGACTATAATCACAAAATGTTAGGTTACTATTTTAAAAGAGGAATTCTTCCCTGGGCATAAGCAATCTGCTCTTTTTCTTTTTCCTGATCAGGCTTGTTTTTAAGATATAGCTGATAATACATGGCTGCATTTTTGGGCTGCTTCAGATTGAGGTCATAAAGAAGTCCTAAACGGTAATAAATAATATTGCTGGTACCGAATGTCAATCCTCTTTTATAAGCGGTTACCGCATCGTTATATTGGTTTTTGGCTTCATAAATACCTGCCAGCGTAGCATAATAAAGAGTGGTGTGTTTTGAAATGGCTTCATCAATGGTTTTTTGTGCATAGATTTCAGCTTTATTATAATCTTTCAGTTCACGGTAGCTTAAGGCCATATAATAGAATGTGCCTTCATTTTGGACCCCCATATCTTCCAGTGCCTTGTACATCATAATGCATTTCTGATAATCCTTTATATAGAAATAGGCCTGTCCCATATTATTCATTACATTGACGTCAGCATGATTTTTCAGCAGTTTTTCGCCGGTCTCAATCACTTCCGGATATTTGGTCAATTGGTTTGCAACCGGTAATAGAGCCTGCTGTAAGGTGAAATTTTCAGTATCAGCAGCAATGGCTGTTTTCAATACATCGTAAGCGGGCTGGTATTGTTTGAGGCCGCTGTAGGTTAAAGAAAGATCATAAGCTACATCAGGATCGGTAGGATTAATAGTATTGGCTTTTTTGAGATAAGCGAGTCTGGACTCAGGTTGGTCTGCATAAGTTGCAAGCTGCTTGTAAGCACTGAAGTTAAGGCTGTCAAGCTGAATAATCTGCTGAAGGTAAGCTTTGGCATTAGCAACATTTCCCCGTCTGGAATTAATACCGGCCAAGCTGAATAAAGTAGGCAGGCTGTTCGGTTGAAGAGTGTTAATTTTCAGATAGTTTTTCTCTGCTTCCGGCAGTTTACCGGCCATCATATTACAATAAGCAATTTGCGAAAGGGCTTTTATATCCTGTGTTTCTCCGGGATATATGGTCTGAAGATATTGGGCGGCATCGGCATACCGTTGTGTTTCATAATATTCAAGCAGTTTTTCAGTATCAATTTTTGCGGATTGGGCTGTGATACTGCTAAAACCTAACAGAATAATACACAAACAGATTCCTGTTTTCATCATGGTTATTTTTTAACTAAAATATTGGTTATTTGGCAAGCTTCCAAATTTTAGACTCACTTATTGGGGATTTTTTTAATCTTATAGATGATTTATGGTAAAAACCAAAATCTTATATCTTTAGATTTCTTATATTCACTTTATAGAAAAAGGACCTGATAAAACAAAGGATATGGAAATAAAAACAATACAGTCATTCATAGATTATTACGGAAAAATAAGAGAAAGAACCAATCGTATTATAGAAATTGTTCCTCCGGAGCATATTGATTTTACCTATAAACCCGGGAAATTTACCATAGGAGATCAGATAAGGCATATTGCAGCCATTGAACGCTATATGTATGGAGAAACCATCGCCGGAAAAAAAAGTGCTTATCCGGGATGCGGAAAAGAGCTTGCTGACGGCTATGAAAATACAGTCAAATTTTTTAACGAAATGCACAGGCAGACCCTGGAAATCATCACCGGCTTTTCAGACGAGGACCTTACACGGAAATGTCTGACACCGGCTAATAGTGAAATTTCAGTATGGAAATGGCTTCGTGCTATGATAGAGCATGAAATCCACCACAGGGCAGAATTATACATCTATCTGAATCTTCTGGATATAAAAACACCACAGATCTATGGGCTTTCTGCAGAAGAAGTACAGGAAATGAGTGTAAAATTATAGTATTAAAAGGGAATAGTTAGAGAATGTTTAAATGGCAGAGGTTAATTTGTATATTAGCCCATTTAAAAAATAATAATGACAAAGCCCTTTATCATTCCCCTTTTACTGTTGTTAAACAGTGCCTATGCACAGACCCATTCGGAGCTTAAACCGGGAGATACCCTGAAATATTCACCACAATCCCATCGGCCATCATGGATCTCGGTACAATCCGGTGATGCCAATCTGGGAGTTGCATTGTTTATGGATGGAAAAAAATTAAAGGAACAGGATGATTCCAGAGGGATAAAAAGTGTTGAGCGTTTCTATTTTACCCCTGAAAAAGGAAAAAAATATGAAGTGAAGATCTGGGCCAAATCTTATCTTGAAAAAAGTAAAACAGCAAAAGTTTCTGTTATCGAGTCCAAAAGTGTCCCTGTTCTGAATGGGCAGTTTACTTCTGACCAGTTTGTGGAAGATTTGAGAGCATTCCGTTCTATCAGGGAACAGGCAAATTCCGGATTGTATGTGTACAGAAGTAAAAAACAGATAGACAGCATCTACCGGCAGGCAGAAACAGAAGCAGGAAACTGTAAGAATATTTTCGATTTTTATAAAGTCATTGCCAGGCTTACCGGATTTGAAGGGAGCTGTCATAATTATACAGACTTACCCAACCACGCCTCATACTATCTCACACAAAAATCTGAATACCTGCCTATTACCCTGAAAAATATTGATGGACGTTTGCTTCAGGATTCAAAAGACGTAGCAATACCTCTTGGTGCCGAAATCCTTTCTATCAACGGAATTCCTTCAAAAGAGATGATCAGCCGCCTTTCTCAGTATTATTTTTCCGATGGATATTCAATGCCTTATAAGGAAACAACAGGTTTTGAAAGAGGAATGCTGGATAAATTTTATATAGAATTCGGGAACCATAAAAATTATGTGATCCGGTATCAATGGAATGGAGCTACAAAGGAGATTTCCCTGCCGGGGATCCCATTGGAAAACTTTAAAAAGCTTCAGGAATCAAGATATTCACTTGCCTTTGATAAAAAGCTGCTGTCTGAAAAATATAGTTTCAGCAAAGAAGGAGAAGGCATTTACAGGCTGTCTCTGAGGGGCTTTGATTTTGCTACCGGAAAAGAAGATCCTGCTTATAAAAAATTCAGCGTTTTCCTTGATCAGATGATGGATACTCTGGAACGTGAAAAAATACAGAATCTGATTATTGATCTGAGGGGAAATACAGGTGGTACAGGAGCTCTGTATGAAAAAGTATTTTCTTATCTTACACAAAGGCCTTTCCGGGACAGTCATTATGCCTATACCAAATTCAACGAAGTTCCGTTGGAAGAAAAGCTGGTGATAACTCCTCTTTTCCTTTCCTATGGAGTTCAGGATAAGCAGGGGCTGAATGCTTATCTGAAACAGCTTTATCCTAAAAATGTTCAGGGGAAATACTATTGGGCAGATGACAAAAATCCTTCCATAATGCCTAATGACAGAACCTTTAAAGGGCAGCTTTATCTGTTGGTAGAGCAAAGGGTTGCTTCTGCTGCTTCCCATCTGGCTTCTCTGATTAAATCCTATACCAATGCCGTTGTCATTGGAAAAGAAACGGTAGGAGGCTACTATGAGCACAACGGTCATTTTCCGTTGGTGTATGAACTTCCCAACACGGGAATCCAGACCGGATTCTCAATTGTTCACGTGATTCAGGATGCTCAGAATCTTCCGGATCAGAAAAGAGGGCAGGGAGTTATGCCTCATATTACAATACATCAGACCGATCAGGAATTTCTGGATCAGAGCGATGTTTATCTCAAAAAAGTGGCAGAGCTTAGAAAACCTTAAATGAATTCGTTGCAACTTTTATTTTTGAAATAGTAAGGTTGTATTAAGTTGTTAAGAATAGTAAGATAGCTTCGCATTAGGCTTAAAAATAAGAATGATTCATCTTAACTATACTTTATTTCTTAACCGTTCTTAATGGTTTTAATAAAATATACATTTTTTATAAATTCAAACTCATTTCAATAAAAAACCAGCTGTAAATTTACTATTTGCAGCTGTTTTTTTATTCTTACATGATAGTGATACTTTTAATTTATTTCTATTTTTAGTGATAAATTATCTATTTTTATTTATTAAAAATTGTTAAATATTTACTTGACACTGAGGGATTTGTTTCTTTTTTTTAATCATTTGTTTTAGAATTATTGATGAAAAGTCGTAGAACTACTACAAAATTTCAGATTATATGTAGAAAATTTCCTGAATAACGATTACCGTTTTATCTTTGTAATACCACCAATCCAATACAAAAATTAATAATGATTAAAACCAGCATATCACAACATTAAATCAGGAGAAATCCTGCCATTAACAGGGCGTAAACAGGCTTAGTATTTTGCTTTTCCTTTTTACCGTTTTCTGATACCCTGTTTTGATCACAATATCCGGGACTGGCTCATAGGCAGAATCGGATAATAAAGTTTATCTGATTTTATTGTTCAGATGAATTTTGCTTAAAAAATCTGACATCCAATCAATCAAAATATTACAACTATGTTTCAGGACGATCATTCACCCAAAACGCCTGTTTCTAAAGATAAAATTCCAGCTGTAAACAATATTAAAGAAACGTTGACAGATCAGGCAGTCAGTAGAACTGCTAAGGAAGTACAGGAAAAATCGAGTGGAACCATCAAGAAGGCAACGGAAAAAATGGCCCAGGCCCAGGCCTATACAGGAATGGTTCAAAACGGTTCTCAAATGTTTATGAATCAGGTTAAACAACCTAATCCTCCCACTCTGGTAGAAGATAAAGTGTGGTCCAAACAGCCCACTTCAGGGATTTATAATGCCAATACGATTCCCGGAAACCAGGTCGCGGGGATCAATCGGGTGGTAAAACTCGAAATTGTAATTGACGGAAAAGTAATCAAACATTTCAAGCATTTTAAATTAAAACAAAGTGCTGTAAGACATCATGAATTTGATCTGATGCTGGCTCACGATACCTTAGGAAGCTCAGAAAATCATAATCTTGAGGAAGCCCAGAACTTTCTGGGGAAAAGAATTACAGTGATCTTCAGGTATAAAGACGTTGAAGACGGCCCGGAAAGAAATTTTGTGGGAGTGATTACTGAAGTAGGTTTCAGTCAGGAGAAAGGAAGTCTGGGAAATATAGTTCTTACAGGTTCCAGCCCAACTGTTCTTTTAGATGCAGCTCCTCACATTCAAAGTTTTGGGGGATCTCAGGAAATCAGTCTGAACAGTATTGCAGACCAGGTAATCAAAGAAGGTCTGGGACAAAATACCTTCGATTTCAGAGTAGATGCGTCCCATGGGAATGTTTCCTACAGCTCACAATATGAAGAAACCCACTATAACTATCTGGCAAGAATTGCAGAAGCTTATGGGGAACAGTTTTATTATGATGGTGAAGTGCTGCATTTCGGGAAACTTCCCCCTCAGGAAAAACCTGTAAAACTTACGTACGGAAGCAGCGTGAGCGATGTTAAAATAAAAATGAAGGCACAGCACGTGAATCCGTCATTTTATGGCTACAACAGCAGTAAAAATGAAAAATTAACGGCTGGAAGCTCAAAGATCAATCACACCTCAGACATTGCGAAAAGAGCGTATGAAATTTCAGAGAAAACCTTTACAACCGCATCACTGAGAGTTGCCCCTATAAAAGCAGTGTCTTTCATGGATGTTGAAAACTCACAGAAAGGAACCGCAGGAAGCAAAGCTGCCGAAGTGTTTGTTATTTCAGGAGTTACAACAGTTCCGTTTTTATATCCTGGCTGTATAGCTGATATCGAAATGAGAAAAGCTGAAAGCAGTGAAACAACCTACTTTACCAAACTGATGATTACAGAAATGTATCACGAAGTAGACGCAAGAGGATATTATACAGGAACCTTTGAGGCCATTGCATCAGATACAGGATTTATTCCCCGTCCGGAATTCCATACCCCAAAAGCGGATGCTCAGTTTGCCAAAGTAATTTCCAACGCAGACCCTTTAAATCAGGGGCGGGTGAAAGTACAGTTTGACTGGCAGAACGGCTCTGCCACAACAGAATATATCAGGGTGATGACTCCTGATGGCGGCGGAAGTGAAAAAGTAAGTAAAAACCGTGGGTTCATGGCTATTCCGGAAGAAGGAGATCAGGTGGTGGTCAACTTTGCCCATCAGCATCCTGACCGTCCGTTTGTAATGGGAGGAATGTTCCATGGCGGCGTTGGCGGAGGCGGCGGTGCCGGAAATAATATCAAAAGCCTTAGCAGTAAAAGCGGGCATACGATGAGCCTGGATGACGGAGGAGGAATTACCGTGAGAGATAAAGATCAGAACTCCGTTTTTCTGGATGGGGCAGGAAACATCACCATAGACAGCAAAATTTCCATTACGCTGAATTGTGGAAGCAGTTCCATTTATATGGATAAAGATGGAAATATCCAGATCAAAGGAAAAGAAATATTTGTTCAGGGAATTAATATCGGAGTAGGCGGAACATCAAGTATTGGCGTTGGGGTAGGTCCTGAGGACGGTGATCCTACTTCAGGAATCGGTATCAAATCCGATACGCTGGATATCAGAACCAAAACACTTTCCATGAGAGGAGATACCGAAGCCAATCTCAGCAGCGGGGGGAAAATAAATATTGGTGGCGGAAGCGAGACAAATATTGTAAGTGGAACTGTAAAACTGAATTAAGCAGATGAATCCGGTAGATTTGGAGTTGGTCAAATTAAAAAGGCAATGGCAGAAAGTTGTTTCAAAGAACGGAGAAAAACCCATGCTGATCTGTTTGGGAGAAAAACATGAAACCGATCTTTTTGACGGGTTTATCAAGTCGAAACTTTCTGAGAATGAAGAAGGAGATGATGTTTTTTTACTCCATTATCAGGAATTTAATGGGATGAATTCTTTCGGACAGACCTTATTGGATGAATGGACGGAGTTCTATGAAATGCTCAAGAAAAGTGAAGAAAATATTCCGGAATGGGAACTCAGACAACCTGACGAAACTTTTAAAACAGATGCATACAAAGCCTTTTATCCTTTACTGGAATTAAAGAAAAATTTCCCCGGTATTAAGGATGCCGGCATCTACATTTATATAGCTCCGCTAAGGATCAGTGATACTGAAGAGCTTTCTTTGTGGGTAAAAGAATGGTGCAGAATCTGCGAAAAGTCGGGAAATAAAGATATTAAACTGGTCTGGGCAGAGCATCATCATTACAGGACGTTGTCAAATATCTCCTCAGCACATAGTTTCAGGGTAGAAGTAGATATTCATCAGTTAATGCAGAATACTGCTGCCCATACCAACCGTAAGAAGAACAGTCCGGATACAGATTTTCAGCAGCAGATCCTTATAGCGAGTAATCATTTAAGTAAAGAAAGGTTCAGAGAAGCGGAATATGCACTGAAAAAAGCGGTGAAGCTTGCCCAAGAACAAAAGAATAAACAGGGAGAAATCTCTGCCTATTTTATGCTTACCCAGACGTATACGGCGGATAAAAAAAAGGATAAAGCAGAAGATACATACCAAACCATATTTGAAGAAGTAGAGCCGGATACTCCGCTGGAAGTTCAGATGTATATGAACTATGGAAGCCATTTATTAGGGAATTCCAAAAAATCCAGGGCACAGAAAGCATTTGAAAAAGCTGCGGAAACGGCTCAGAAAATAGGAGAATATGCAATGGCTATTGAGTGTTACAGAATCATCGGAACGTTGAATGATACGGTTCTGACAAAAGATAAAATGATCAGGTATTTTGAAAAATGCCTTGATATAGCAAAACTGATGGATTCTTCAGCAAGGGAACAGAGCAGTCTGAGGTTTGTGGCCTCTATGCTTATTCTTAAATATGAAGGTGATACGGATAAAAAAACACTACTGGATAACGAAATGAAGGGCTATTTTGGTGATGACTGGAAAGTGAGCGTGGAAAGACCGAAAGCAGGCTAATCTCAAATTAAAAGAATCATGGCAGATCTGAATAAAAAAACAGTAAAACCCATCAAGGTAGCAAAACCGGATATGAATCCGGACCGCTCCTGGAAGGTAAATGCAGATGTTACCTCGGTAAGCTGGGATAAAACCACACAGGGATGGAAGAACGGAATGAAGAATAATTTCGATTCACTGAATCCTGTTTCCATGGCTAAATCCATAGCGGGCGGGGACTCTGGCCAGCCGGCGAAAAGCAGCGGGGACGGAGGTGGAGGCACTGCTGTGACTGCAGAAAAAGCGGCCCCGGAAAGCAAAGTGAAGCTGATAAAGGTTAATACTCCTGCAATGCCTTCCACAGCCATTCAGCATACGAGTAAGCATTTTGATATTGTACTGGCGATTGATATCCACTGGACACTGATTCCGCCGCCGCCTTCATTTATGCTGATTCCGTTACCGCTGCCACATCCGTTTATCGGGATTGTTTTTGATATTATGGATTATATTACCATTACGATTCCGATTCCGCAATTTGCAAGAAATCTGATGCCGTCTCTTCCGGAAAGCATTCCGATGGGAGGCTCAATATATGTTCACGGAAGGAATAAAGCAACTACAACCACAAGTGTGATGGGAGTTTTAATCCCTTTCAGACATATCACTTCTTTGATTCCTGTTTATATTATTCCCTTTCCTCAGGAAGCTCCACACGAAGGAGAGGTCTATTACGGCTCGCAGACTGTTTTGGCACAGGGAAGTAAAATGAGCGGAAATCAGCCTCAGCAGGTACTTACCTGTATGGGATTCCCTTTCGGAATGACCATGCTGCCTGCAATGCCTGATAAACCAAAGAAAAACCCTCTGGCTTATTTTGCTTTCTACAATAACTTTTCAAGTATGTATATCCAGATTAATACGGGCGGGCCTGTATTGGTGGGAGGAGCCTTTGTACCCCATGTTTATACTCCGGGAGAAATGCTGATGCGTCTTGCGGGGATGTTTTTAATGAGAAGTTTGACCAAGAAAATAGGAAAACTGGGAGCTAACGGTTTAAAAAAGCTTAATAACAGTGTTCTTAAAAAAGCTCCGTTCAATAAATTCAAATTTGCCAATGCTTTATCCAAGAAATTGTGTCATTGGGGATTTGAACCTGTGAATTTTGCAACAGGTGCCATGGTTTTCGAATGGGATGATTTTGTAATTCAGGGCGGTACCCCTTTAATCTGGAAAAATATCTGGCACAGCGACCGGCCTTATGATTTTGGTCCGCTTGGAAACGGTGTTTTCAATAATCATGATCTGTTTATTCTCCCTGAAGAAGATGATAAGTTTGCAGGCTGGATGCATCCGGACGAAAATATAGCAATGCTGATTCCTGCTCCTGAAATAGGTGAGGAAATGACGTATTTCAGAGATCAGAAGATATGGCAGTACAGACCAAGCAGCAGCATCTGGGTGGTTCGTAAAGGAACTGATATCTATACCTATCAACGTTTCCATCATATTTCGGAAGGAACTATATATAAAGTAATCCGTATTGAATATGGTGACGGAACAATCAGGGAATATGAATATGAAGACCGGAATATTGTCCTTAAAAGTATAAAAGATGTTAAGAGTGGCTGTAGTATAGAGACCGTTATTCATCCGGAATATAAAAAAGTAACAGAAGTTTACTATTGTTACAAAAAGCAGAGAGATCTGCAGGTTCGTTATGATTATGATGAGCGGGGCAATCTTACCCATGTCTGGGATATTCATAAAAAGGCCATTGTGTTTGAGTATGATGGAGAAAACCATGTGGTAAGAAGAACCAACCGTAACGGAATGAGCTATCAGTGGGAATATGACAAAAAAGGAAGGGTAATCCATACCAAAGGAACGGATGGATATATGGAAGGTAAACTTCATTATCATGATGAGGAAGGGTACACAGAAGTTATCTATCCAAAACAAAATAATAAAACAGAGGAGTATCATTACGATGAGAACTTTCTGGTTTATAAAAAAGTAGATGGAGAAGGAGGTGAAACCTGGTATGACTACACAGCCCACAACGAACTGAAGATGATGGGAACGCCGGAAGGAAGGGTTCACGGATATACCTATGATGAAATGGGTAATATTAAAATCTTTCACACCCCGGATGGAGAAGAATATCATTATCAGTACAATGAATTTGGACAGGTTACAGCCCGTTTTTCACCTTCCGGAGCTTCAGAAACATGGCATTATGATGAAGATGGCAGGTTATTAAGCTATACCGATCCTACAGAAGAAACTATCAGCTATGAATATCCTGACGGAGAGAGAGTTCCTGAAAGAAGCTTAAAAAGATATATTATTACTCATTACGGATATAATGAAAGAGGTCAGCTTATTCAGCTTACCAATAGTGCCGGAGCAGAGCAGTACTGGAAATATGATGCCTATGGAAGACTTCTGATTTTTAGTCCAAAACCTTTGAACAGAACTCTTTGGAACAGAGATAAATTGGGAAGGGTTATAGAAATGACTGAACAGGGGCAATTGCCGTTAAAACTGCGTTATGATGCCTATGATCTTCCTGTATATGCTACAGACGGGCGTGCAGAATGGCTCATGAGTTATACCCCGATGGGAAGCCTGAAGCGTCAGATTCGCCGGAATGTGCAAACCCATAAAAAAAAAGAAACATTAGTCTTTGGGTATGATGCTTATGAAAATTTAATGAGCATTACCAATGAAAAAGGCGAGATTTATTCTTTTGAAAGAAATAATAACAATGACATCATTGGCGAAACAGGTTTTGACGGTCAGAAGAAATTCTTTATAAGAGATAAAGACGGACTGGTTAGCCAAAGAAGAACCCCTCACGGGAATAATATCTTTTATGAGTATGATCTGGCAGGAAGAATAACACAGACCCATTATCCGGACGGAACCTGGGAAGCCTATCAGTATGACACTTCAGGACTATTGATAAGGGCAGACAATGAAAGCAGCAGCGTTATCTTCCAGAGAAATAAACTGGGACTGGTTACCAGCGAGCAGCAAGGTGAGCACTCCATTCAGTATGAATATGATAATCATGGTAATCTGATCGGTTTAAAAAGCAGTTTGGGTGCAGAAATTGATTATTCTTATAATGATTTTGATCAGCTTATAACAGTAGCGGCGGCCAGTCAAAATTCGGATCTGCCCTGGAAAATGAATCTGGAAATAAGCCGTAACGGACAAATGCATTCCCGCGAAATGACCGGAGGGGTGGAAAGCACCTTTGAATTCGATCATATTGGATTGCCGGTAAGCCAGAAAGTTATAGTCAATAAAAATAATACCACATTTCATAAAGATTATAACTGGAGTACCGGAAGCCGTCTGTTACATATATTAGACAGAGTTACCGGTGGAAGGACAAGATTTGACTATGACGCTTTCGGAAGCCTGGTGGCAGCAGAATATTCCAATGGTGAAGTACAGTATAAAAATCCTGATGAAACCGGTTGCCTATATGAAAGTGCCAGACGAACTGATCGTATTTATGATAAAGGCGGAAAGCTGATGCGGGATAAAAACTGGTTTTATCATTATGATGAAGAAGGAAATTTACTGTTAAAAAGTAAACGTCCTATCAATAATATTAAGCCGGAACGAAATGAAAAACAAGATGATCTTCATCCTTATTACAAACCCATAGCCTCAGATTGGTTGAACCATCCGAAAATGCCTGATGGAATCAATTTGCCCAATGTACATACAGATATTTCAGAAGAAATCCAATCTCCGGAATGGGAATCCGGAGATTGGGCCTACTCCTGGAATGCCAACGGATTGCTGGGCGCAGTAAAACGCCCGGATGGAAAAGAAATAAGTTTTGAGTATGATGCATTAGGCAGAAGAACTTCAAAGATTGGCTTAAAGAAAATAACTCGCTATATTTGGGATAGCAATATTCTTCTGCATGAATGGAGCTATGATATTGAAGAAAATCCTTTAAGGGTTGTGGATGATGAAGGAAACATCATTGCAGAAAAAGAGCCTGTGGATAATGTAGTGACTTGGGTATATGAAATAGGAAGTCATGTGCCTTGCGCCAAATTACTTAATGAAGAAAAATATAGCATAATTGTTGACTACATTGGCAGACCAATACAATCTTATAATGAGGAAGGAAATTTAATCTGGAGTACGGAATATAATGTATTTGGAAAAACTAAAAACTTAAAAGGAGACAGCAGTTTTATACCATTTAGACAATTAGGGCAATATGAAGATGCGGAATTAGGAGGCCTTTATTATAACCGGTTCCGATATTATGACAGCGAACAGGGGAATTATATTTCTAAAGATTCTATAGATTTGAATGGTGGAAATCCAACATTATATGGATATGTTTGGGATAGTTTAAGTCAATATGACCTTTATGGACTTGATACCTTTGCGCAAAGATTGGGGAATTTTGGAGAAGATAAGGTAATGGCAGGATTAAGGGATAGTGGCAAATATGTTGATGGCGGAGTTTTCCACGTACAAAATGCTTCCAATCAGGGAATTGATATTGTAGGATTAAGACATGATGGTAAATTTGATGTATTTGAAGTAAAAACTAATATTACCGGTAATGTAGGAAAGCTTTCTGACAGACAGGCGAACCCTTCAGCGTTTATAAACGATGTATTAAGTGATCAGAAAGCAGGTGCCGGTACTTATGGTATATCACCACAAATGGCGGAAAGAATCCGAACCAATATAGGAGATAAATATTTAGTTGATGTTTATGTGGGAAGAGGAGAAAAAGGAAAATGGTTTGTTGAAAAGACAATGTTGTCTAATTGGGACGAAATAGGAAAATTATACCAATAATCAGGTTAAAATTTATAGACATATATGAATTACAAAAAATATTTAGATATTCAAATTAAAAAAACAGAATCAAATCTTGGCAGCAGAATTAAAAATAATGATTTTGAGTTCTTTTATAGCTGCGTTAATGATTTTATTGAAAATGATAAAGAAGAATTTGTTGAGTCCTTCACTGAACTTGGGATGCAGTTTGAGAATAAATACTCTATCTCTGGCATTCTACAAAAAATATTTTATGTAAGATCAGAAAGTGGCATCGTTGAGTTTAATAAACAGGCTGATATTAATAATTTCAGAAAATTACTTGATGCTTATTATTGGCTTAATATAGCTTTTATTAAAGCATATAAGGAAAATCAGGAGTTAAAAGGAGAATTTTTCCAGGATACAGTATTTGCTTCTTTATTAGCATATTCATTTTATCCGCAAGCATTAGAGCATACATTGGATTATCTGTATGCTGAATATAATGAATCCTTTAAAAATGAAAGCGAAAAGGTTGTTCCTGAAAAAAGAAAGTATGATAAGTACTATGGTTACGCTGATGTATTTCAATTACTAAAATCGCTGATTTCGAAGGATCATAATACTTTTGCAGAAATGCTGGAGGTACCTGCTCATGTAGATTATGAGTTTGCTATTAATAATTATTTAAGTGAAGATCCGGAAGTTGTGAATGAAGTATTAGAAAAAATGGCTGTATTTCACATCAATAACAAAGGAGAATCCTATCTGGATACTTTTAACCATGATTGTTGGAAAGTTTTTCCATTGGAAATGATAAGTGTTTTAATTGGCAGAAGAAGGAGAGGATTATCAAACGAAGGAATTAGCCATCCGTTAATTTCCCATTTCCTGCCATTTATTTTCGAAGTTGAATCTCTTCCCAATGATGAATTAACCAAAAAATTAGAAAGTAAGATAGTTTGATTTTCTATGAAGAATGAATATTAAAGATACTATTAAACCATATATATGCTGAAACTATTGAAGTAACAGATAAATCAATCCAAATCCAATCCAAAAAATATATGAAAAAAATATTCTCAGAACTTAAAGGTTTCGTGATATTCAGTCCACAGCTTTTAGCACAGTATCTGCAGGATCATCATCTTTCGGGTACTAATATTTTAAAATATTTCGTAGAAAACGAACATGGAGATGAGATAACCAGATCCGGAATCGCTATTCCTATCATAGGAGTAGAGGAGGATTATTATGCTTTCCGGCTTTCCATGAATAATGAAAAGATTTTGAATGATGAAGAAGTAGAGGTAGAGTCGAAAGGCTGGATATTTCAGACTGCTAATAATGAGGTGAAAATTGTAGGCATCGGCTATTTAAAAGATACCGCTTCTATTAATGATGAAAACAGTATAACACTTTCATTAGAAAACGGATGGTATTCTTTAAAAATACGGGGTGGAAATAAAAATGGCGAAAGACTATTTGAACTGAATATGCAGAAGCAGGATATGCATCCGGCCTTCAGTGGTGATGTAACTACTGAATATTACTATGGATAAGATATGATATTAAAATTTAATATTGTCTCATTAGCGCTAAATGTCTGATGTTGAGATATTAATAACTGTATTTTAATTGTCTGAAAATTTTGGGTTTTCTCCGGAAGTGCAGAAATGCCAATTTTCTTAAAAAATATTTTGCCAGTTATAAAAAACTTTCTATATTTGCACCACTGAAAACAACGGTGTTACCGGAGTTTAAGGAGAGTTGGCAGAGTGGTCGATTGCGGCAGTCTTGAAAACTGT
>NZ_JAYSDT010000023.1:0-63435 GCF_041914225.1 Chryseobacterium sp. | reverse complement strand
AATTATTATTCTTTTTACAAGACAATAGCATAATCAGTACAGTTGTAATAAGGAAATTTAATTTATTCATATTTTTTATAATCATTGTTATCTGATAAAAAGAAGCCTCCTAGAAGGCTTCACGAAAACATCGTAAATTTGAGATGCACAAACAAAAATACGATGGGTAAAAGTAATCATTTTTCTACAAACTCGGTTTTCGGACAGCTGATTTCTTTAATTTTAAAAGAGTGTGAAATATCCCCAACCGTTAATTTTCGCTTAACTGTAGTAGAGCCCAAATTTCTAAAGTAAAAAATAGGAAAATTTAAAAGTTGGCCATTTCAACATCGATGTGGTCACTAGGTCTAATAAGAAATTTTAACTTTTGTACAGTTGATACCATTGTTTTATTTTTTTGTAAATAATCCTTTAGTTAGCTAAAAAACTAAAGGATTATTAGAAAGTCTATTCTGTTTTTTTATAAATACTTCTTTGAGGGTAGAAATATTTTATCTATTTTTTCTTTCTACTATTCTACAGTAGAAAAACAATTAAAGAATAAACCCTTTTTCATCATTGATGATCATTTAACAAAATGAGGAATAAAATAGTTAAAATGAAAAATTATCGTTAAATATTACATTAATTTCAATAATATTAGTAAATAGTAATAATTAAACCAAGATAAACTTATAGTATTTCACAATTATAATCTATTACTTTTATATCAAATAAAGTAGAAAACTTAGTATTTAAGGATGATAAATACCAAGTTGCTGCCAAATATAAAAATCTATTACTTCAAAAATCTAGTGAATGAAAAATGAAGAAAATAATAAGTCCTTTTTATAAAATACTGTAAAAAATAAATTGTAGACTTCTGCTCTTGATTTCCCCTAAAGTTACTTATGAAAAATCCTATTACAAAGCTACCGGTTTATAAGAATTTATTTTTATATAATTACATGTAATTGTTTCATTATTTTCACTTTTAAGTGAATAATCTTTATGTATGGAATAATAAATTTACATTAAATCCGGAAGAGCTAAGACCATAAGAATGTTTTGTAATCTTCCCAGTTTAGGCACACTCAAAAGTAGAGTTTTTGGTTAGTAATTGACTGTTGTCGCTGTTAAAACTACCATAATAACATCCCCAGATATGGAATTCATGAAAAAATAGCCTCAACCCACAATCATTTGTATCAAAGCTGCGTAACGCTCGTACTATTACGAACTACAAATCTTCGGAAGATCTGCGGTGATATCC
The DNA here is from genome assembly GCF_041914225.1 of Chryseobacterium sp. Taxonomy (GTDB): domain Bacteria; phylum Bacteroidota; class Bacteroidia; order Flavobacteriales; family Weeksellaceae; genus Chryseobacterium. Next base: position 62,183 of record NZ_JAYSDT010000023.1, on the reverse strand, counting down.
CCTAAAATGTGGATCTTGAATTGAATAAGATTTTCTTCTGTCAACAGAATGTTTTTTTGCAGAAGAAAGTTAAGATTTTTTTAGTTACCCCACACTTTTTGATGCTTTTCATATATTTCTGACTCCGTTCCTGTTAACTAATAGTCTCAATATTATCAACCTTACATCTATTGGCAACCTAAATAGAAATAATCCGATTGAAATTGTTTTCTGCATTTATTGCAGAAATAATTTTGAATACCTGTGATTTTTAAGCCGTTTTTACTACTTTTGAATATCAAACAATGAGGTTTTTTTTGATAGTTACCATAAATTCAAATTTAACACAATGTTCTGCTCTTTTTTATTTGTTAAAATTTTATCATACATTTGGAAACATAACCGAAAATGGGAAACTTACACACAGCATCTTAGCGTTAGGAACAAAAATTTACCCGTCTAACTATGAAGAAAATTATAAAATTTTTATCTTTGGTAGTTGTATTTATCTCTATAAGCAACTACGCTCAAAATACCTCAAAAACATCCAAAACCATTTATCTTACAGGAGATGTGGTTAAATTTCAGATTTCACTTATAGAGGATTGGCCTTTTATTGACGGTGAGATCAATGGAGTGAGGGGAAAATGGATGTTTGATACGGGAAATAATGAACCTTTCTCACTTCATTCCAAAAAAGTTGTCGGGGTTAAATCAGAAAAAGTGGGATTAGGATATAATTTTCCAAAAAATATTCAAGATGGCTTTATTTTGGTGTTTTTGAGCCATTCTTAAGAGATAGATAAAATGAAGATTGGGATTAATGCATTTTTTCCAGATCTGAAATGTTGAAAGCCATTTTCCGCTTTCCCGGTAAAAGTCTTTTTGAATGATAGAATAATCAGCCATTGTAAATGTTTTTATGCTTCATCAATTATTTTCTGAAGATGTTCCACAGATTTCACAAACAGTAGTTCTATTTGTGAAATCTGCTTTTTTGTCCTTTTTGTCTTTATTAGTTTTTACTATTTTGTTCAGAGAGAGTTTTAAATCGTTTACTTCCTTTCTGTTCAAATAAGAGATCTGATACTTCAGTATCGTAGATCCGTTATTCTTACTTGAAACGGTGACGTATAGTCTTTTGATAAATAAAACACTGACTACATTATATTTTATCAGCTTATATTTTGGAAATTCATCATGAAGAGGCTTCTCTAAAAAAGGAATAATATTCCTGTTTTTAAAGTTCAGAACTTCTCCATCACTGTCATATTCAAAAATCTGCCGTCCGCAAATATAAAAGATAATCAGCAATACAATAGGAACAATAATCAGTAAGTAACTTTCATCATCCAGCGTATTAAATCTATATTTATTAGCGATAAATGCAATTACTCCAAATACCATTATCATAAGAAGAAGGGTGCTTAAAAAGTTATAAACTGATGCTTTATTACGGTTACTTAGTCTCATTTGATTTCTTTGTTGTAAATTTCCTAATTTCTTACTTCAAAATGTGTTTTTTTAATCCTCAGCATTGTTGTCAAGGATAGTTTTTAATATATAATTTTTAGTTTTCTACTTCATCCAGAATTTCTTTTCTAGCAATATTAGTATCATCTTACACAATCAGGTTTTCCAGAATAAAAGTCTGTCTGTCCGGAGTATTTTTTCCCATATAAAACTCCAGAAGCTGTTCAATGGTCTGGTCTTTTCTTAACACTACAGGTTCCAATCTGATATCCTGACCTATAAAGTGTTTGAATTCATCCGGAGAAATTTCTCCTAATCCTTTAAATCGTGTGATTTCAGGATTCCTTCGCAGATCATTTAATGCTTTTACTCTTTCTGCTTCTGAATAACAGTATCTTATTTCTTTCTTGTTTCTTACCCTGAATAAGGGAGTCTGAAGAATATAAAGATGTCCGTTTTTAATCAGATCAGGGACGAATTGCAGGAAGAACGTAAGATGATGTATAATTATCAACAAAAATCTGGAGATAATTTTTTTCAATCCAATTATCAGAATCTATAAAACAGATTATCTTTCCTTTTGCATGAGAAATGCCAATATTTCTTGTATCGCTTACTCCGCTGTTTTTAATTTTATCAATAACTTTGACTCTGCAAACTTTTTCAGCAAATGAATTCATTATTTCTAAAGAGCGGTCTACAGACCCATCATTAATTAACAGTAATTCAAATCCTTTATAGCTCTGTTCTAAAACTGAATCAATACATTGATGCAGACTCTCTGCGGAATTGTATACCGGTATGATAACAGATATATATCGTGCTCTAAAGTATCTTTTCCCATTGCGGTATTATTTTTTCTTTACTCCATTTCTTTGATTCTGTTTTACTAGATATCATGAGCTCAGTAAGTTCCTGCGGGTTATTAATTAGATGTTTTAATTTTACTATATAATTTTCTTTATCATGCATCTTAATCAAATAACCATTACTGGTATTTATAATTTCAGAAGGCCCTGTAGGGCAATCATAGGCTATAAGTGCATTGCCGCAGAAGATAGCCTCAATAAGAACGGTAGGCAGTCCTTCGTTTAATGAGGTCATGCAAAAGATTTTTGATTTTTTGTATAGCTGCAGTATTTTATCCTGAGAAATGCTTCCGAGAAACTCAATATTTTGAAGACCAAGGTTTTGTGTCTGTTCTTTTAGTAAGGCTCTTTGAGTACCATCTCCTGCAATAATGATTTTCCAATCTTCTCCTATTTTACATTCTTTGATAATGTTAATAAAATCTTTTATATTTTTTTCAGGATCCAGCCTGCTTACAGCGCAAATAATATTCTCTTTGCTCGTAATGTCCAGCTTAAAACTTTCATAATTATCCCCAATAATATTGGAAATAACGATTGAATTTGGATTTATTTTTTTGTAATGTTCCAACGATGTATGAGTCAGAGAGATAATAGAGCGTAGATTCTTATAATACTTTCGCAAAATATTATAATAAACTAAACCACCTATCTGGTAGCTGATATGTTCCCAAGCAATTGTTTTCTTACTTACCTGGCTATTAATGGCCAGCATTGATGAAAGTTTATACCAGCAAGAAACAATAGTATCATAATTCTGATGGTTTTCGTTGATCCATTGATTTAAAACCCTGTATGTTCCAAAATCATAGAGGTAAGAGTAAATATTATATATTTTGGGGATTTTATTATATTTTTTATAAATAGAGGTTCCAAATCTAGAATATTTGTCACCAAAAGCATTGATGTAGTTCTTTTTTACTTTAGGATGTATGGGATAGAAATCCTGATGAGCTTCCAATAGGAAAAGAATTTCGATATCATAATTTAACTCTGCCAGTTCTGTGAGCTGAGACAATACTTTGGCTACACCTCCGGGCTTAGTATTTTGATAATATATAAATAAGATTTTTTTTCGTTCCATTTATGTTTATTTAATTCTCTTGCTTTTTTGAATTTATAAGGGAGGTTTTCTTTTATATATTCATCAAATTTTTTCTGTCTTTTTCAATAAATAATTTTGTCTTCACGTGACTTTGCCTATAGTCATTTATCTAGTATCTAAAATCACGACCCCCTCTTTTTCTTTAGGATTGGAAAAATAATGTTGGGCGTCAGAGTTAATACTCTTATTTTATTGAACCTTCCTTGCAATATTCATGAGGAAAGTGAAAATTTAAATAAATTCTTTCTTAAGATATATTCAGAATAGTAGCTATAAAAAATAGTTTAACCATACTCTGAATCTTAACTTACTACCAAATAATGTTTTCTTTAAGATTTTAATGATGCGAAGAAAGATAAATCTATCATTCAACTGCGATGATAAATGATAAGACAACTTTTAAAATGACAAACAACTTTTATTTTTGATTAAAAATATTATAAAGCTGTTTAACAAAATCCAACCTAGCAGTTACTATTGGATTGATAATTTTAGAATAGATTACATGCTCTGAAGTAATGACAGGATGCCATCTCTTGGGGTATTGGCTTTTAGTGTATAGTGAGTAAGGCTTAAAATATGAGATGTACTCTTTCTTTCTGCAGTGAAACTTTCTGAATTTGTGTATGCATATTCAGATTGCCAAAGATCATTTCCTGATCACAAGATGCAAGGAGCATCGGAAGAAATAATAAAGTCGGTAATCTGTTTTTTCATAAATTTTGATTTCCCAGCGTGAATTTGGCCCAGTGACTACATAGATATTCAAAAAAGTTTGCTGTTTTAGCAGAATTTATGTGGTCACTATGCCTTTATGAAGGAAAAGTAATTAAACCTGCTTTTTGTTGTTAAATATGGATAGGATCCCCGAAATGAGGAAGTTAACCGTAGTTGTTATATTTTTAATTAATGAAAAAAAGATATAGGCTCTACAGTATTGGTAGACTGGACAATTGAAAGCATAACTAATTTGTGCTATAACAATAGATTCGCTACAAATTAAGAGTGGGTTCTTTTAGCCATAGAAGATACCGGAAATAAAAAGAGGAGACCTTTTCGGTCTCCCTTTCCGTATATCTAAAAGTTTATTGCTGGCATGAGCTTCGCTCGCAGCCTTCGGCAAGGACTTCGTTCTTTTCTTACCTGTTCCCCAGCAGAGCCTGCTTCCTCTTGGGCTTTGAGACTAAATTAACATTTTTTGTTTTATATAACTTAAGTAAGTATAATTTCTGGGCAATATTTCCTCATTCGAGTTCCAAAATTTTGCAGTAACATCAGGCTGAATAGGTATGGGATGTTCCAACGACTATAATTTTCCCAAGTCGTTTTCCATTCAAAGAAGAGTGTTGTCTTTTCTTATTGTAAAACTGTCAGAGGATATCTTTTAGATACTTGTCTCACCGCTCAAGATAATTATAAAGAAGTTTTAAAATATTTTAAAATTCAAGACTAAATTGAAAAATATTGGAGACGATTACTTTTTCATACTATTACAGGTATCCAGACTCCTATACTTTCTATGTAATTTTCTTTAGAGTGTTCTAGGATTCCAGTTTCCTTCAATGGAATAATCTATATATTGAATTCCATGATTCGGGCTATCAGTTCTTTTTATAATTCTATAATAGATCGAAGTCAATTCGGTACGCACTGCATTCCAAATTGAGAAAGTTTTTACAATTAAGTTCTGTAAAGCCTTGATTCCGAATCTACATAATTTTATTAATTAAGTGATAAAGTTCTTGCTTAGCATTCAGGTGCTGTTCTTTCATGGTTTCAAGTGAACAAAAATTAGATGTTTTTGATGAAAAAAGCTATGGTTAATTAACTTCAACAGAAGGCCATCATATCCATTCCAAAGACACTTCAAGACCTACCAGGATTGATGATTTAAATTAATAATTATAAATCATCATTAATTTGAATCATCATGAAAAAGCATAAAGAACATAATAAGGGATCATATTCGGGCGTCAAAAAATATATTCCATCTATTGAATTAAAGAAAATTCCTCCTGAAAAAGCATTGCATTTGCTAAGAAAAGCTGGCTACGATATTAATGATGAGCAATCCGAAGAAATTATGGAATTTATATATATTATCGTAAAGCTCACCTTAAAAGAATTTTTTACATCTGACTGTTAATTTGTATCTTAGCAATATATCAGAATGATGAATTTCTATTGCATCAGTTTTGTCTTGATGCCAATCTAAAACTCAATTTTAACGAAATTATTACAACTATGGTTATTGCAGATTTGTATATAAGGGTATCGACCGATGAACAGGCTGAAAAAGGCTATTCCCAGAGAGATCAGAATGAGAGACTACGTAAATATTGTGAAAACAACAATATATTAATCAACAAGGTTATTTACGAAGATCATTCAGCTAAAAGCTTTGAACGCCCTGAATGGAAAAAATACCTCATTGAAATAAAAAAGAGAAGCCATAAAAGCAATTTAGTTTTATTTACTAAATGGGATCGGTTTAGTCGTAATACAGGGGATGCTTATCAAATGATAAGTTTGCTCCAGAAAAATCATATTATTCCTCAAGCGATTGAACAGCCTTTGGATATGTCCGTGCCTGAAAATAAATTAATGCTGGCAATTTATTTATCAACCCCTGAAGTTGAAAATGATAGAAGGGCATTGAATACCTTTCATGGAATGCGTAGAGCAAAAAAAGAGGGGCGATTGATGGGAATAGCTCCTTATGGATATGTCAACAGAAGTCACGAAGATGGTAAAAAGTATATTGCTATTAAAGAACCGGAGGCTTCAAATATTATGTGGGCATTTAATGAGATTTCCAAAGGGCATATTCCTGCTGACCATGTGAGATTGCAAATGAATAAAAGAGAAGGTGTTTCTATGTCGAGAAGTGCATTTGCCAAAGCCATGAGAAATCCGGTGTATTGCGGTAAAATTTATATAGAAGACTATAAGCAGGAGGAAGCTTATTATATTGATGGAAAACACGAAGCGTTAATTAGCGAAAGACTGTTTTATCAAGTGCAGCAGATCATGGATAAAAAAAGAAGAGTAGAAGGCCCGGCAGGACGTGTATTTGGAAATGACCGTTTTCCGCTTCGAGGTCTTTTGATCTGTCCGAGATGTGGAAAGAATCTTACTGCAAGTGGTGCCAAAGGGAAATCTAAAACCTATTATTACTATCACTGCCATTATAAGTGCGGGTTTAGATTTAACTCCGACAGATTAAATGAACTGTTTGAAAATGAAATCTCAAAATTGGAATATAATCCAATGATCAAAGATCTGATGAAAGAGATCCTTTTAGACAATTATAAACAGTTCACTTACGATATAGACGCGAAAAGAAAATCTATTTCAAAAGAGATCAGTTTGCTCAATGAAAAAATTTTTAGTGCGAGGGATAAATATCTCGCCGATAAGTTAGATGAAGATGATTATAAAGAGATAAAAATGCTCACAAAAACCCAAATCGAACAACTAGAATTGGAGCTTCAGCACATTGTCTCAGAAAGTAAAGAACTTGACATCAAGACAAAAATAGAAAAAGCTCTAGATTCAATGGAAAACCTTTCAAACCTTTACCAACGGGGTGATCTGCTTACAAAAAGAACGATAGGGTGTTTAATATTTCCTCAAAAAGTCGAATTTGACGGAAAAAGTTTTCAAACACCTAAAATGAATATTGTTGCTCAGTGTATCTATCAGTATAACAGTGGATTAGGAAATAAAAAAAACCGACATAAGAGAGTAAAAACTTCAAATGTCGGTCTAGTGACCTCGACAGGATTCAAACCTGTAACCTTCTGAGCCGTAATCAGATGCGCTATTCAGTTGCGCCACGAGGCCATTTGTTAACTTTTTGTTTAACGGTTGCAAATATACCACTTTTTTCCGTTCTTTGAAACATGAAACAGAAAATTTTACTTTTATTTACGGTCTTTTCGCTAATTGCCTGTAAAAGAGAATCAAAAATTTCGTCCGCAGACTGGACAAATATCTCCGCTCGTACCCAGTTTAAGGAGCATGATGGTACACTAGAGCTGAAATCAGGGAATTTTACTTACAATTTTAAACAAAATCAAACACCTTTCAAGAAAATAATTCTGCTGAATGCAAGTATGGCGGGCTATATTTCGGAGCTTGGGGCAGAAAATTTAATCATAGGTGTTTCTAGCCCGGAGTATATTTATTCAGATAAAATTCAGAGTCTGATTAAAGAAGGGAAAATCCAGAATGTAGGAAGTGAACAGAAATATGATGTGGAAAAAATCATCTCTATGAAACCGGATGCTATTTTTACCAATCACATTGCCAGTTTTGACAATACCTATGAACTTTTAAAAAACAACGGTATTCAGGTGATATTTCTGGATGAATACATGGAACAGAAACCTTTGGAAAAAACGGCCTATATAAAACTTTTCGGAGAATTTTTAGGAAAAGAGAAAGAAGCAGAAGTTAAATATCACGAAGTAGAGAAAAACTATAACGATCTGAAGCAGCTTGCATCAAAAGCAAAGGAAAAACCTGTTGTACTCGCCAATGAGATGTATGGGGATGTTTGGTATCTTCCGGGAGGGAATACTTCCGTAGCACATTATATTTCAGATGCCAATGCGAATTATATCATGAAAGATAATAAAGATGAAAAAGCATTGACAATGAGTTTTGAAGAAGTATATGCAAAAGCCGGAAGCGTTCAGTATTGGGTAAATGCAGGAAGCCACACTTCGAAAAAAGAGATGCTGGGCATGAATCCTTTCTATGGGAAACTGGATGTATTCAATAAAGGGAAAATTTATACCATTGTCGGAAAAGAAAAACTGAAGGCAAATGATTTCTTTGAAAGTGGTGTCGTAAGAGCAGATTTGATCCTCAAAGACTATATTAAGATCTTTCATCCTGAACTTTTACCGGATTATCAGCTTACTTATATGAAAGAATTGCAGTAACTCGTAGTATTTGCTTATTTTTGCCTTTCCTTTTTATCAAGTTATGTGGAAAAAAATTAAACAGCTTATCTTCATCATTCTTGTACTGAATGTAGTTTTTATCATCTGGGGCAGATTCTTCAATCCACCGATTACCCTTACCCAGATAGGAGGACTTTTTGAATACGGAAAACTGCACAGAGACTATATTTCCTATGACGAAATGGGAAATAATGTGAAAAAGGCGGCAATTGCTTCAGAAGATCAGAAATTTTTTGATCATGACGGTTTCGATTATAAAGCAATCGAAAAGGCTATGAAATATAATGAGAAAGGCAAAAAAATAAGAGGAGGAAGTACTATTTCCCAGCAGACGGCAAAAAATGTATTTCTATGGCAAGGCAGAAGCTGGGTGAGAAAAGGGCTGGAAGCTGTTTATACTTTCATCATCGAAAAAGTATGGACCAAAGACATCATCCTTGAAAGATACCTGAATTCCATTGAAATGGGGCAAGGCGTATTCGGAGTGGAAGCAGCCGCTCAATATTATTTCGGAAAATCTTCCAAGGATTTAAGTGTCTCAGATGCAGCATGGATTGCCGCTGTATTACCTAATCCAAAGAAGTATGATCCTAAAAATCCATCGCCGTATTTAAGAAAGAAACATAATTGGATCATGAGACAGATGAGGAATGTGAGTTTGAAATAGTATCTTTGTACTAATGAAATTCTTTAATTCCAGCACAAATTTTGAGTCAGTTCTTAAAAAATATTTTTCTTTTAAGAACGAAACTCTTTCTTTAGAGCCTTTTGCAGAGTTTTTAGAAACCATAAAAGAGGCGGACTTTACTGATGTGCTCAATTTTTTCAGAAGTAATCCCAACTTTGCTGAGAACTTTAAATACTATATTCACAATATTTTTAGAGGAAGACCTTTTAACCTTTCTCTGACAGAAGCTAATATTCTTTCAGAAAATGCCTTTTTTCCGGAACTTAAAAAGAGGATTCTGAACAAGGTTTTACCACCTGTTGAAAACGAGAAAACGGTGTGGTACATGATTGATAACGTCAGCCTTCGACCGAAAAAAGACCTGAAATACCTGCATAATCTTCCTGAAAATGAGATTAATGAATTTTTAAATATTTTAGGAGCTTCGGATTTTATTATTCGTCCTAATATTAAAAAAGAACTCATTTTCTCTATGAATATCCTTTCCTGGAGGGTTACAGGAATGGCCATGGAAGTAGAAGTGGTGAGAATGGCTCCGCAGTACAGAAATCTCGATAATCCGTTTCTGGCCCTGCAGAATGAACTGGAGACACTAGCTGAGGATCTGGCAAAAGATCCCTATGTACAGCTGCACTCCAAAGACAGCAGATATAAGCAGATCAAAATTTATACAGAACAGTGCCTTGAGTTCGTTAATATTGCTTTTAAGAATTCTGCCAAATACGGAATTTCAGGTAAGATTAACCAATCTCTTCTGAAAATCCGCCAGCAGACCGAAAGAATTTATGAGATCGTACAATTACTGGTAATCGATACTGATGAGGATGTTCTTATAAAATCTAAACAGCTGGTTTTTAATATTCTGAACTATAAATCTCATAAAAATAATATTTCAGATCTGATCAATGACAGCACGAGGCTGATCTCCCATCTTATTACCAATCATACCGCAGAAACCGGAACACACTATATCACTTCTACCCGTAAAGAATATATGACGATGTTCTATAAGGCTAGTGGTGGTGGGATTATTGTAGGAGCACTGTGCGTCCTGAAAATGCTGTATGGATATATCCCGGGAAGTGATTTTTCCCATGCTTTCTTGTACTCGATGAATTATGCGATGGGATTCGTGATGATTTATCTGATGGGCTTTACGCTCGCAACAAAACAGCCTGCGATGACAGCTGCTACCATGACAAAAGTACTGTCTGAAGAAGGAAATGCTCAAAGAAACAATACCGAATTTGCCCATCTGGTTTCCAAATTATTCAGAAGCCAGTTTATTGCCTTTGTAGGAAATGTATTGCTGGCTTTTCCCATAGCATTAGCCATCATTTACGGGCTGGATGTATTTTTCTCCCAGAATCTTGCTGTAGAAAGGTCTGATAAATTGTTAAAAGATCTTGATCCATTTAAATCCAAAGCGATTTTACACGCAAGTATTGCCGGATTTTATCTTTTTATTTCCGGGATTATTTCAGGAAATATCGGAAACAATTCCGTGTTTTACCAGATTCCGGAAAGGATTGCTAAAAATCTGTCTATCAGAAGCTTTTTCGGGAAGAAATTTGCAAAAGGATTGTCAAAATATTATGCTAAAAACTGGCCGGGAATCATTTCCAATTTCTGGTTCGGGGTTTTCCTTGGGGCAACAGCACCGGTAGGGATGTTTTTCGGGCTGGATCTTGATATCAGACATATTACCTTTGCTGCCGGCAACTTTGCATTAGGGTTGTATGGAAAGGATTTTTCGGTAGATTCCTACACCTTCTGGATATCTTTCTTAACGGTATTTCTGATTGGATTCTTCAACTTCCTGGTAAGCTTCAGTTTATCCATGTTCCTGGCATTCCGATCCAGAAAGATGAATTTCGGACAGGTAAGTGAGATCTATAAAGAAATCTTCAGATATTTTATTAAGCACCCGTTAAAATTCTTCCTGCCATTGAGTTCTGGACTGGATAAAAAGGCGGATGATCTGATGAGCAGTACGATTTCCAATAAATCAGAAGAACATTAATAAAAATAGAGTGCTGTCAATGGATAGCACTTTTTCTTTAAATATAGTAAGTTTAAAGTATTTGAAGATCTTTAAATTTATCCGACCCAAATTTATCCTGAAACTTTTTCAGATAAAAGCTTTTGCGCATCTTAAAATCATTTTTAAGTAAGGGAGAGTCAATTTTAATCACAATACATTCATTTTCAATATTGACGCTTCTGATTTCTTTGAAAAGACTTTCGTCAAGATATTCTTCAAGGAAATCTTTAATGTCAAAAGCAATAAGTTTATGTTCAAAACCATACATTCTGGCAAAAGATTTTACCAGTTCGGAGGATTGATATTCACGTTTTTTCTTCTTCATAGTTGGGATTCGAGTTTTTGGGATGCGTGATTCGGGGTTTTGGCTTTGGGATTTATTTTTTTACTGTAGATTATTTTTATTCCAATTTTCTATGACCCATTTTTTATAAATGTTGATTTTTCCGCCTAATGTGTTGTATTCATTTCTTAATGTTTCAAATTCTAAGAAAAAATTAGGATATAATATCATGATTTTTTCCAGATGGTTAATTGTTTCATCATTACTCGCATGGCTGTAAATCAGGAAGCGAATGTAGTCATTCCTATAAGTTGATCTACCATAGCCTTCAACAATATTTGTAATGACTGAGTCTGAAGATCTTCTTAATTGGCTGCCTAATTCAAACAGTTCATATTTAGGCAGAAGCAGGGAGGCTTTATGGGTTTTTAAAAATAAGTCGAAAGCTATTTTATAAATATCCAGATTTCTATAACTCATATCATTTGTGTTTTAGGATCTTAAGTTAAGACAAAAAACGATTCGATGATAAAGAATATTAGTCTTTTACTTCATATCTACATCCACACTTATTTACCTGCATTTAATACCTCGTAACTCGCATCCCGAAACTCTTACTAAACTTCAAAAATTATACTTTCCTCATTGATCTTTTTTACCACACTTTCTGTGCGTTCTCTGTGAGTATCTGTGATGAAAATCTGGCCAAAACTTTCACGATTAACCAGTTCAATCAATTGGGAAACCCTGATATCGTCAAGTTTATCAAAGATATCATCGAGTAAAAGGATAGGAGTTTTTTTTGTGAGTTCTTTTACAAGACTCATCTGAGCAAATTTTAAAGAGATCAGGAAAGATTTCTGCTGCCCCTGAGATCCGATTTTCTTAATTAAAACATGATCCATTTCGAAAAGAAGGTCATCCTTATGAATTCCTTTCGAAGTGTAGGTTAGCATGCGGTCTTTTTCAAGGCTTTCCTTTAAAAGATTTTCAAAAGAGTCTTCCAGTAAATGAGATTCATAAATCACGGATACGGTTTCTTTTCCACCGGAAATAATCTTATAGAAATTCTGAACAATAGGATTAAGCTGCTCTACAAACTCTTTTCTTTTATTAAATATTTTCGTCCCGAATCTGATAATTGGGTCATCATAGATTTCCAGCGAATCTTTGTCCCAGGCTCTGTTCTTGGCAAAATACTTGAGCAGGGCATTTCGCTGCTGAATGGTCTTCTGATACTGAATGAGGTCAAAAAGATACCCGGAATCCGTCTGGGAAATCATAGAGTCCAGAAACTTACGTCTGCTTTCCCCGGAATCCGAAATAAGATTGGAGTCGTAAGGAGAAATCATAACGCTCGGAAGATAACCGATATGATCCGCAAGCCTGTCATAGCTTTTATCATTTTTCTTAATCACCTTTTTGGCTTCCTTAGGCTGGGTAATTCTGATGAGATCTTCACTATCCTCATTCTGGATTTCAGCATCAATAGTGAAAAAATCCTCCTCTTTTTTTATATTGTTGAGATCTGTATTGCCTAAAAAGCTTTTTCCTACGGATAAATAATGCAGAGCATCCAAAATATTGGTCTTTCCCACACCGTTATTACCCACAAAACAATTGATCTGCGGGGAGAATTCAAATTTTTTCTCAGTATGGTTTTTGAAATTGTAGAGGGAAAGCTTCTTGATAATCATTCGTCAAAAATACTTCATTATTAGTAAAAATAAAAAAGGAAGTGCAGAACAAGTTTCCACCCCGAATGAAAAATAAGTGTCATCCCTTTTATTTTCAGAGAAATAAATAAGAATATAAGTTGCAATACCAGCCATAAAAAAAGCTTTGGCATATTGTAATTCAAGGAAGAAGATACCAATTATATTACTGATGAAAACGAGCGCATAGGCAATATATTTGGTGTTTTGTACCCCTATCAGCATAGGAAAGGTTTTTACGGTATCACTATCCATATCCCGGATATCAAAGGGAAGAACAAGTGCCGTAATAAAGAAAAAACTGATCAGGAAAATAGGAATGCTGAATTCCGGAAGCGTAAGCCAGCAGTTGACGAGTGCCCAGACCAGGCCTACATAAAAAACTTTCAGTAAGGGAATTTTCCGGATATAGACATCAAGAAAAAAACTGTTATAAAGCAATCCCAGCACAACAATAATGAACCATTTCAAAAGCCTTATTTCATTATGATTATGAATGATTAAAAAAGCACAAATAATCCCGGCTATGGCATTCATAACCAGTATTTTGAGGAAATGTCTGGTGTATTGATATTTGGTGTAAAGGTAACCGCTGAAATAAGTGATGAAAATAAGCAGACCAGTAGGGAAACGGAATGTGTTTTGCTCTTTCATGAAAAATACTGCAAAAAGAGTTCCCATAAGGGAGACATAGATCTGGCTGTCTATGACAGTTTTTTTCAGTACTTTTAAGATGTTCATTTATCAAAATTAATATATATGAAAAGATTTTCCAAGATTTTTCTGCTTTTGCTTGTAATGCTGAGCTTTTCAATGGTATCCGCACAGAAATATTACGATACCCAATGGAAAAAAATTGCTGAAAACAGTACAAAAGGAGCGTATAAATCTAATCTTCCCATTATTTTAGACATACAAAAACAAGCCATGAAAGAAAATAATGCCTTTGAGCTGATCCGTTCTCTGAAAGCGGAATTCAGTATTGTCAACCAAACGGTGGATGATGATCAGAATGATGCTGCTTCCCAATTTTTTAAAAAACTTAAGGATACGGAAGGAAAACTGGCAGGTGAAGGTAAATTGGTATACAAAGTCCTGCTGAACGGCTTCTTCATGGATTATTACAATCAAAACCTATGGAAAATAAACGGAAGAACCAACATCAATTCTCAGGATGTTTCTCAGATAGAAACCTGGAGTAAGCTTGATTACAAAAATTATCTTACCAAAAGTTTTCAGGAACTTGATCAGGAAAAACCTGAAATGAAAAAGATTTCACTGGAAAAATATAAGGATATCTTTTCCGGAACAAACGACATTGCCTATTTCCCGACACTGTCCGATTGGTATGCCCTTAAAAAAGTAGAATTTTTATCCGAAAACAATATTTTCACAAAAAATGAACTGACTGCCAACCGTACAGCGATCAATGCCATCTATGACGAGCTGATTGCACAGAACACGGGGAATCCAAAGTTATACTTTATGAAAGAAAAGATTACAGAGAACTGTAATTTCAATCATTGCAAAGACAGGCTTGAGCAGCTTCAGAATCTCTTAAAAACTAATGTGGAAGGAGATTATAAAGTGATGATTATGGATAATATCATGGATGAACTTGTTAACAGGAAGAAACCTAAAGAAGCCCTTGCAATAGCTGCCCAGGCAAAAAGTGAATATCCGAAATCTCCTTTTATTGAAAATATCAAAAGTAAGGAAGCGCAGATTGTGAATCCGTACCTGACGATCAAATATGAATCCCAGACTCAGAATAACCTGCCGATTCATTTTGTGGCGCAATATCAGAATGTATCAGAATTTACCCTGAACATTTATGAAGTAAAAGATGACTTCACTTCACTGCTTCAGTATGTTCAGAATTCTTACTCCGATACTTTCGGAAAGCTGAAAAAGAATCTTGTAAGAAAAGAAACATTCCAGCTTCCGGACCCTAAGGATTATCAGAGTCATAAAACTTCACTGGAAGTTAAGCCGCTTCCGTCAGGGGTGTATGTTGCAGAGTTTACAGTTGCAGGTGCTGATATGAAAGATACAGACTCAAGACAGAACTTTTATTTCCTGGTTTCCGGAAACAGGATTATTTATCAGAATAAAACGGACAGAAATCCTCTTTCTGATGAGCTGAAGCTGGTAAACAGTGAAAATGGAAAGCCGGTGACCAATGAAGGACTTAAGTTTTATGAATTTGTTTCCAATAAAACATTAAATAAAATAGATGGAACAACCAATGCAAACGGAGTGTTTAAGTTTCCTTCCACAGAAAGCAAAGACTATTACAGGACTTTTCTGATTCAGCAGCCTAAGACCAATGACTTCCAGATCATGCAGGTGTACGGAAACAGAGGCTATGATGACGATTACAATCCTAATAAACAAACCCGTTCAACGGCTCAGATCTTCATCGACAGAGGAATTTACCGTCCCGGGCAGACCGTTTATTTCAAGGTCATTAATACCAGACAGAATAAAGAGGTGGAAGCTGTTCTTTCCGGATTAAAACAGAAAATAACGTTACTGAATACCAATAATGAGGAAGTTTCTTCCCAGGAATTTACGACCAATGAGTTTGGTTCTTATCATGGAAGTTTCATCCTTCCAAAAGGAAAACTGAACGGTAACTTTTACCTGAGAATTGAAGGAGAAAGCCAGGGGTATAAAAATTTCAGGGTAGAAGAATATAAAAGACCAAAGTTTGAAGTAACCTTTGAACCTGTAAAGGACGAGTATAAATATGGCCAGACCATAGAGCTGAAAGGAAAAGCAGTGATGTTCTCCGGTGTTCCGCTGAACAATACCACGGTGAACTACGAGATCAAAAAACAGAATATCAGATGGAGATATTTCAGCTGGTATCCACAGAATGATGATAATGAAAACTCAATTCTGGGAGAAACAAAAACCAATGAAAAGGGAGAATTTGTCATTCGCCTGGAACTTAAAAAAGATGAAAAACTAGAAGGAATACAGATTGATAATTATGCCATCAATGCATCTGTAACAGATATCAATGGTGAAACGCAGACCGCGGATACCCAACTGAAAGTAGCATCGGTTTCGCATTATATTCAGGCAGAAAATATCAGCAATACTTTTGCGGATGAAAATGTAAAAGTAAAAGTTGAAACCAAAAATTATAATGAACAGAACCTTAAGAAATCCTATCAGGTTAAGCTTTCTAAGCTAAGTACTCCGGAAAGGATTTTCAGGGATAATTTTAAATCTGAGGTACAGAATCTTCCGAAATATTCAAAAGAAGAATTTATCAGTAAATTTCCTCACGATCTTTTTGATAAAAATGATGAGATCAAAAACTGGAAAACAGAAAAAGTATTACTTGAAAAACAACAGCAGCCATCTGCAGATAATGCTCAACTTGATTTAGGGAAGCTGGAAGCAGGAGACTACCTGCTGGAACTTTTCAATATCGAAGGAAAAGATACCATCAAAAGTGCTCAGAACTTTAGTGTTTGGGATAAAACAGCTTTAAAGCCAACCCAGAAAACATTCCTTACGGTTATTGCTCCGAAAGAAGAATTGTCAAGAGGAGAAAAAGCAAAAGTGTATGTGTTTTCAGCAGTTCCTGATGCTTTGGTGAATGTTTTTGTGCAGGATGGATCCGGAAAAACCGTTTCCGAAGTTCATCAGCTGAAAAAAGGGATATTGGAATATACTGCTGAAATTCCTAAAGATAAAAGTGTATCAGAACTGAACCTTCAGTTTCAACTGGTGGCATTTAATGATGTGAATACAGAATCTGTTTCCCTAAAGATCAAAGACACTGACAAACCTTTAAAGATTGAAACGGTAACCTTCAGAGATAAACTGGAGCCTAATGTTAAAGAAAAATGGACCGTAAAAGTAACCGGAAACGATAAAGAAAAGATCAATGCAGAGGTATTGGCCAATATGTATGATATGTCTCTGGATCAGTTTGCTGCCAACAGCTATAGCTGGAGAAAATTATATACCCCATTTGTGATTGTTAGTTCTTATGGCATTAACAATTACCTGCAGCAGCAAAACTATCAGAAAAGGCTGAGATATTTCGAGGATAAATATGTAACTGTTCCTCAGTTTAACTGGTTTGATGGAAGGTTTGGTATTGGATGGGATTATGATGGTGATGGTATTAGTGATAAAGATGATGCTTGTCCTACTGTTCCAGGATCCTCTCAATATAATGGTTGTCCTAAACCTAAGAGCGTAACTGCTTCAGAAGTTACAAGCTACAGATCTATGAGGGGTGCGAAAGTTGCTATGCCGGCTGCTCCCTTAGCAAAAGAAGAAGCCTTAGTAATGAAATCTGACGGAAGTGGTGCTTTAGGCAATGATGAAGCAGAAAAAGTGCTGGAAAAAGTGGCTGTCCGCCAGAATCTGAACGAAACAGCCTTCTTCTATCCGAATCTGAAAACCGATGCCGAAGGAAATGTCAACTTCGAGTTCACCTCTCCGGAAGCACTGACAAAATGGAAGCTGATGTTCCTTGCACACACAAAAGATGCAAGAGCAGCTACCCTGGAAAAAGAAGTGGTAACGCAGAAAGAATTCTCAGTGACTTCCAACTATCCGAGATTCCTGAGAGAAGGCGATGAACTGAACCTGCAGTCGAAACTTTCAAACCTTACGGATAAAAAACTGAACGGTTCTGCTGAATTACAGATTCTGGATGCCTTTACCAATGAAAATATTTCATCAAAATTCGGAATCAATTCAGCTGTGCAAAATTTCAACTTAAATGAAAACGGAAGCAGCGCATTGACATGGAAATTAAAAGTTCCGGACAATGTTTCCTCCGTTATTTTCAAAGTGGTTGCCAAAGCAGGTCAGTATTCTGACGGTGAGCAGAAGGCTATTGCTGTACTACCGAACAGAATGCTGGTGACGGACGCTGTTCCGGTTTTTGTGAAAGAAGGAGAAACCAAAACATTTGTACTTGATAATCTTAAAAATAATACCTCCACAACAGCGTCTAATGTTTCCAATACATTGGAGCTGACAACCAATCCGATCTGGGAAATCATGTTTGCCCTTCCAAGTCTGAAAAATGACCAGAATAATTCTGCGGATGTGATTTTCAATAAGTGGTTTGCAGATGTACTGGCTTCGGAAATATTCAAAGCCAATCCAAAAATGAAAACGGTTTTCGAAGAATATCAGAATAAAGGATTATTAAATTCAAATCTTGAAAAAAATCAGGAACTGAAACAGCTGTTGCTGGAAGAAACCCCTTGGGTACTGGAAAGCAAAAATGAAGGAGAACAGATGCAGAAACTGGCATTATTATTTGATGTCAATACGATGAAAAATTCAATTAATCAGGATTGGGAGGACTTCAAAAAACTGCAAAATCCGGATGGTGGCTTTTCATGGTATCCTGGTTATCCAAGTTCTAACGGAACATCATTGTACATCCTTAAAAACTTAGGGAAAATCAATTCCTGGCTGAAAGACAATGTGAAAGATTATCAAAGTGCTGATCAAAAAGCTCTTGTCGATAAACTGATTCAGTATGTAGACAATGAGGTTAACAGGTATTTTGATGTGAAAAAAGGAAATGTCTGGAACAACTGGGCAATAGACTATCTTGATACCAGAAACTATTGGGAAAAACAATATCCTTTAAAAGGAAAAGGAGCTACCCTGAAAACGCTGGTGAAACAAAAAGCCAAGACAGCTAAGATCACAGATTTTACCTTCTTCGGACTTCACCGGGCTGCATTATTAATGAATGACTATGGCCTGAAAGAGGTATCTGATAAGTTAATGACTTATCTTAAAGAAACTTCCACAGATACCAAAACACAAGGTGTTTACTGGAAACAAAATCTTAATGATTGGGGATGGTTCGGTTCTAAAGTGGTCAACCATGCTGGTGCCCTTGAAGCTTTCAATACGTTAAAACCTAATGATCAAAACTTTATTGAAGATATGAAGATTTGGCTCGTAACCCAGAAAGAAGTCAACTCGTGGGGAAGCTCAAGAGGAACAGCAGAGGTGATCTTTACTATTTTGAATTCAGGAAAATCATGGACAGGAACTGAGAGTGATAAAGCTACTATCGTTTGGGGAGGAAAAGAGTTGGTTCCTCAGACACAGGCAGCAGGTTATGTAAAATCAACTGTGAAGCCAGAAGCTATAGATAAAAGCTTAGCCTCAGTAGCCGTTACTAAACCTGGTCCCGGAATTGTTCAGGGAGGATTGTTCTGGCAGTACTACGAAGACCTTGATAAAATCAAATCTTCTGAAAATTATATCTCTGTAACGAAAGAACTTTATAAAAAAGTGAAAACGGTAAATGGAGAAGAACTTCAGAAGATCTCTTCCGAAACGCCATTGAAAGTAGGAGATAAAGTGACGGTAAGAATGATTCTGAATACAGACAGGGCAATGGAGTTTATTCACATCAAAGATATGCGCGCAGCAGGATTTGAACCGGTAGATGTATTATCCGGTTATCAGTGGAAGAATAACCTTGGATATTATCAGTCGACTAAAGATGCTTCTACCAATTTTTATATTCAATACATGCCGAAAGGAAAATATGTTTTTGAATACGATGTGGTAGCCAATGCATCCGGTAAATTTTCCAACGGAATAACAACGATGCAGAATTATTACGCACCGCAGATGAATGCACACACCAAAGGAAGCAATGTAACGATTTCAGAGTAACTGATAAGCATAAAACTGTAGTAATTTTTACTGCAGTTTTTTCTTTAACGATTTTTAGACAGGATAGAATTAAATCGAAAAATCAAACATATGTTTAATTTTGGAATGGTTTTTGAAATCAGATGAGTACAAATTAAAAAAATTATAAAGATGAAATTTTCTAAAACTTTAATTACAGGATTGGTATTGATGGCAGGGGTAAATGCTTTCGCTCAAAAGAAAGCAGAAAAGTTTGAAAAACTACAGATTGAAATGTTCCCAAAGGCAAAAGAAGGATATAAGCAGGTATATATTCAGCTTCCCGTAGCAAAAAACGAAAACGATTTAAAAGTTGAACTTTTTGTTGGGGCTGAAAAAATGTTAGACTGTAACAATTACTTCCTGATGGGAGAAATGAAAACCCAGGATCTTCAGGGTTGGGGCTATAACTATTATGAAGTAGAATCTAAAGGGGAAACTGCAGGAACCCTGATGGGCTGCCTGGATAAAAAACTGACTAAAAAGTTTGTGACCTTAAAGCCTGAAATCGTAAGATACAACAGTAAACTTCCGTTGGTATTCTATGTACCGAAAGATATCGAAGTTCGTTACAGAATTTTACGTCCGGATGCTGCGATGAAAAAAGCAGTTCAAAAATAAATCAGCTTATTATAATCATACAGAAAACTCCTCACAGTGATGTGGGGAGTTTTCGTTTATAATTCGTACTTTCTCTCGCAGATTTTGGTGATTAAGCAGGTAATTACCAAAGTTTATCCATCCAGTGTGTCATTCTGTAGGAATCCAGCTATTATATTTAATCTTTGAAAAACAATTCTGATGTTTTTGGGATAAGGTGTGCTGATCGGGAGAGTTTGAGGGGGTCGTGAATTAGGATGCTAGATATTGTTAGACTATAAATTCCTACGGAATAGACAAACTATTTGCTTTATCCATTGCATTGTCATTCTGCAGGAATCCAGATTCCAAATGATAAGTTGTTTTTTTCCAGAGAACGTTCTTTTTTTTCTTTGTTTCCTGCAAAAAGTGTCGCAAAAAGAATACAGAAAAGTAGAGTTAAAATTTTTTTCAAGTTTCTTAGTATTTAATTAACATTTAAACGCTTCGGACAAAACTTTATTTTATAAGGTTTTAAACTTAAACATATTTTAAACTTACTTTAAATTCACCACATTGTAGAATTATCTTTAAGCATTTAACCTTTTTTTGCATTATATTTGTTGTAAACATAAACCATGAAAAACAATTTATTGATTTTTACGTTTAATTTTTTTGCTTTCCCTGCTTTTGGCTGGGCACAGTCTGCGCCGGATTTTAAAGAACTTCTGGATAGTGCTATAGTTCGCGACTCGAACCTCAAAATGCAGATTACCCAAAACAAACTTACCGACCTTGATGAACATAAACTGAAAGATATCTTTCTTCCGACACTGGAACTGAGTGGTCAGGCCGGTTATCTCAACGGGACCGCAAGGCTTACGTCACCGGAATTCAATCTTGCGCCTTTTATTAATATTCCGGAGGGAACTTTCAACAATAATTTCAATGTATCCGGATTTTCAGGTATTGCTAAGGCAGATGCCAAAATGCTTCTGTATTCAGGCGGAAAGGTTAAATACATGAAAAAGGCGGTTGAAGAAAAGAAAAAATCTGAAGATATACTTCTGGAGAAAACAAAAGATGAGGTTATTGCCACTATTTCCAGGGCATATGACCAGCTGGCCCTGATTCATCAGTCTAAGAAGGTACTGGATGAGAGTAAAAAAAGACTGGATATCAACAGGAAAACAGCAGACAAAGCTCTAGGTTACGGTCTGATTACTCCTTATGATCATAAGAAGATTGAGCTGGCACAAGCTACGTTGAATGCTAAAATGGTAGAATATGAAGGTAAAAAAGAATTACTTCTTACCCAGCTTTATGTTTTAACCGGAATCAACAAGGAAAGGCTCAGAATGATTGATCCGGTATTATCTCCGGTGGAACTGCTGGCTGCAGAAAAAGGAATAGAGCAGAGAGCCGAAATTCGTGCTTTGGAACATGGCATCAGTGCAGCAGATTATAAGATAAAAGCCGAAAGAACATGGATGATTCCTAAAGTCCAGCTGATGGCTTCTGCTTATTATATCGGATTGTATGGGAACAGAATAAAATCCTCAGAAAATATAATCCCGGCAGTTCCATTGCTTGGATATGAAGGGAAAAAACTGGACTGGAGGCCCAATAATATCAATGTATTTCCATTGATAACAGCAGGAGTAGGTTTTAAATGGGAAATTTTTGACGGTAAAGAAGGAAAACATGCTGAAGAAACAGCCAAAGTCGGAAAAGAAGTATTGCAGAACCAGAAAGAGGATGCTCTGAAAAAACTGACACTGAATCTGGCCAATAACCAAACCAATTATGATATTGCTTCCGCACAGATTACCCTGAAAGCCAAAGAAAAAGAGCTTGCAAAAAATGCACTCGTACAGGCAGAAAAAGAATTCAGATACGGAATGAGCAAATCTTCACAGCTCATTGATGCAGAAAATGATCTTGAAGCTGCCGAACTGGAATACCAGAATGCTGTTTTCAACCAGAGAAGAGCGGGAATAGAACTGATGAGGTCTACTCAGGAGCTGGATATCACCAAATTTTATTTAATTCCTTAACCATTTAAATCATGCATAAAAATATATCTATACTCTTCGCCGTTCTGATTTTGTTAGGGAGCTGTGACAAAAAAAATGAAAAGATCAAAGAACCGGAAGGGAAAACCAAGAAAGATGTGATCTCTTTTGCCCCTAAAGTCACCGGAAGGATTTTAAAAATATATGTTTCCGAAGGGCAGACTGTGAAGAAAGGGGATACCCTGGCACAGCTTGATGTACCGGAAGTTTCTGCAAAAATAGCGCAGGCGCAAGGAGCAGTAAGTGCTGCTACGGCCCAGGAACAAATGGCTAAAAACGGAGCAACAGCCGATCAGCTGAAACAGCTTCAGGCCAAATATAAAGGATTGAAAGAGCAGTATGAATTTGCTCAGAAATCTTATAAAAGAGCCAATAATATGTTCCGTGACAGCTTAATGTCTCCGCAGGCTCATGATGAAATCTACGCAAAATTACAGGGGGCGAAAGCTCAGTATGATGCTGTAGTGGCAGAGCTGGATGATGTAAAAAGAGGAACCCGCTTCGAAAAAGTGGAGATGGCGGCAGGGCAGGCTTCACAGGCAAAAGGAGCTTTACAGGAGGCCAATGTTGCCTATTCAGAGAGATATATCATTGCGACCAATGATATGGAAATAGAAACCATCAGCTTAAACACTGGTGAGCTTGCAACAGCAGGATTTGCACTATTTAACGGATATATCCCCGAAAGTACTTATTTCAGGTTTACCATTCCGGAAAGTGCTATTTCAAAATATAAAAAAGGGCAGGAGGTGACGATGCAGGTGGTGTACAATAAAGAAAACCTGACAGGAACTATCGTGTATATCAAACAGCTGACAAAGTATGCCGATATTACTACTGCGTATCCGGATTATCAGCTGCAGGACGCGATCTACGAGATCAAAGTAAAGCCTAAGGATATGAATAAAGCTAAAAATATTCTGGTCAATGCCAATGTAATCCTTAAATAAAATGATACGAAGCGGATAGAATTTCAACGAAATTCCATTACGTTTCTAACCTATAAAAATATACAGATGAAAGAATTTTTCCGTCTTTTAAAACGTGAGTTTAAACTTTTTATCGGCAATTCTACCCTAAGAACGGTGTTCTTTCTGGCACCGGTGTTCTATGCAACCTTGCTGGGGTTTGTCTACAAAAGCGGAAAAGTTGAAAATACACCTGTATTGGTTGTCGACAGAGATAATACGCCTTTATCCAATCAATTGACGGAAATGCTCGAAGACAATAAAAGCATTAAGGTTTTCAGATACCTCCAGGAGCCTCTGAGTATCAAAGATGAGGTGATCAGACATGAGGCTGCGGCTGTAGTCATTATTCCTTCCAGGTTTGAAGGAGATATGCTTCAGAAAAAGTATCCCGAACTCAATGTTTATGTCAATACCGGGAATGTTTTAACGGCCAATTTTGCATCCAAAGCACTTCAGCTGACCATTGGAACATTCTCAGCCGGAGCTTCCATAAAAGCCCTCCAAAAGGCCGGAATGCCCGCTGCAAAGGCTGTTACCCAGTATGAACCTTTTAAAGCCAATTACATTACACTTTTCAATACTACCGGAAACTACCTTATTTTCATGTGGCCTGCAATGCTTGCCGTTGTTTTACAGCAGGTAATTCTGTTGGCTATGGCCGTAAGTTTTGCCGCAGAATTTGAAAGAGGCTCTTTCGTAAAAGAATACCTGAAAATGAAAAGATGGGCTTTCCCAACCATGCTGATTAAGGTAATACCAATCTGGGTGTTCTCTGTTCTTATTGTAGGCATTTATTACTTTATGCATATGATCTTCAGGGTTCCGATGCCGGAAGGGATACTCAATTTTATTCTTCTGACAGCGGTTTTTGTGGGATCCGTTTCATTTCTGGGTGTCTTTATCAGTATTCTGATCCCGGATGCATTGAAAGCAACGCAGATCCTAATGGTTATTGCTTCACCGGCGTTCATTATCAGTGGTTTTACCTGGCCTCTGAATGCGATGCCTGCTTTTGTTCAGTTTATCGCGAATATTATTCCGCTGACTCCCTTTCTGCAGGCCTTTAAAATTCTATTGATTCAAAAAGGATCGGTAGAACTTACTTTTCCTTACCTGAAACATTTAAGTATTCTTTTAGTAATATATGTTGTTATTGGCTGGATTGCTTTAAAGATCAAGCTTTGGTTTATATTCAAAAAAGCAGCTCCACAGGAAACTGTGGTAGAGAATAGTTCTCCGGAGGATAGTGAGTAGTTTTTAGTTGCTGGTTAATTGATTGTTGGTTTCTGGTTTCTGGTTTCTGGTTGATTGGTTACTGGTTAAGAATATTTGGATTAAATTATTCAAAATCAAATCCCGAAACCCGGCAACTAACACCCTGTATCCCGGAACTCAAAAGCTCACAACTCAGAACTCATAATTTGGAACCAATAAAGCACCATCCTGCAACACGCATCCCGAAACCATCCACACCCAATTTTTTCAACCGACTATAAAATCAAACAAAAAAACTGATATATTTGTCTGTTGTAAAATAGAAATTATATGGAAAATGTATTTGATGCAAAAGATGCTCAAAACTATATAGATAGAATCAACAGGTTGGTGGAAGATACCCATGGTTTGTGGGGGAAAATGACGGTGGATCAGATGCTGGCACACTGCTGTATAACCTACGAAATGGTATACGAACCGGAAAAACACAAAAAACCTGGAGCTATTGCAAAATTTATATTGAAGACTTTTGTAAAACCTAAAGTGGTAGGGGAAAAAGCCTATCCGAGAGATTCTCCTACGGCACCTCAGTTTTTGATTACCACCAGAAAGAATTTTCATGAAGAAAAAACAAGACTGATAGGTTTTATTCAGAAGACACAGCAATTGGGAGCAGATGCTTTCGATGGGAAAGAGTCTTTCTCTTTTGGAAAATTAAATGCTCAGGAATGGAACAATATGTTTGCCAAGCATCTGAACCATCACCTGGCACAGTTTGGAGTATAAACACAACAATACATGAAAAAACTTTTATTACTTTTTGTTCTGGCTGTCAATTTTGTAATGGGCCAGATGCCGGATATTTCCAATGCATGGCTGAATAATAGTAAACCTTATATAGGAACTATCGGAAACAAAGGTCAGGAGCTGAAACTGAAGATCAATATCTCTGAACAGAATAAAAAAAATGATCAGGAATATTTCGTTTCAGGGTATTCTCTTGTAGATACCGATTACACAAAATTTGAAGGTAAAATTACCATTTCAAAATATAAAGATTCCAGGAAGCAGGGAACAGTATATGGCGAATATGAACTGGCAGAAGAGAATAAAGGAAAGCATTCCGGACTTTTCAAAGGGAAATTTACCTATAATTTTAAATGGAATAAGAAAACAGAGAAAATTGAAGGGCAATACATTGAGCTTACAGGAGACTGGAAAAGCTATGACGGAACCCTTGAATTTAAAACCCATCTGAAAAATCAGTAACAGCCCCTCATCATCTTATACCGGACTTAAAAATACCTCAGACCTCAGGTCTTATCTTAAAAACTCACTAACACTATGAAACTAGGCGCATTTTCAATCAGCTTAAGCGTAAAGGATCTTCAGAAATCCAAAGACTTCTATGAGAAGCTGGGTTTTACAACAATGGCAGGAACGGAAGAACAGAACTACCTGATCATGAAAAACGGTTCCACACTGATAGGGCTTTTCCAGGCCATGTTTGATGGAAATATGCTTACTTTCAATCCGGGATGGGATGAAAATGCACAAAATCTTGATTCTTTTGATGATGTACGCGAAATTCAGAAAAGATTAAAAGAAAGCGGAGTGGAAATCGGCAGGGAAGCAGACGAAACAACTTCAGGACCTGAACATATCTATCTGAAGGACCCGGATGGGAATATGATTTTAATAGATCAGCACAGATAGGTCAGGATCATTTACAAAGATGGCTTAAAACAAACTTAACTTATAAAAAACAATCATGGCAACAGTAAACGTTTATTTAACATTCAACGGCAATTGCAGAGAAGCATTTGATTTCTACAAATCTGTGTTCGGTGGAGAATATCCTTATATCGGAACTTTTGGGGAAATGCCTCCAATGGAAGGAAAAGAAACTCCGGAAGAAGATAAAAACAAGATTATGCACGTTTCACTTCCGATCTCTAAGGAAACGATTTTGATGGGAAGCGATACCGGAGGAGAATGGTCTTCCAACTTCAAGGAGGGGAACAACTTTTCTATTTCAGTAAACGCAGAGTCTAAAGAAGAAGCAGATAAATTATTCAGTGGACTTTCTGCAGGAGGACAGGTAACAATGCCTATGGCAGATACGTTTTGGGGAGCTTATTTCGGAATGTTTACTGATAAATTCGGGATTAACTGGATGGTAAACTATGACGATCCTGCGAAAATGCAGCAGCATCCGTAAATTCATATTTGATTTCAAAATAATAAAAAAACCGACAAATAGCTGTCGGTTTTTTATTTACTGTAAGCTATTTGCAAGAAATAGTTCTTAGTTCTTTTTGATGATTTTATAGCTTGCTGTTTCTGTTTTGATGAGATAGATTCCTTCAGGCAGTTCGGTAATGTCAAACGTATTTTCATCACTTGTCACTTCCGCAGATTTTATGAGCTTTCCGGACTGGTCATATAAAGAGATTGTATCATTTTTTTTCAGATGATCAATATGGAAGATGCCGGTAGTTGGATTAGGATAAATATTCCCTTTGTCTTTGATGATGTTTTCTGAAGTTCCCAAAGTTGAAATTTTTGTCCAAGTAAATGCATCCAGACACATATAAACATATCCTCCGGTTGATTGCAGCTGGATCTCATCAATTACTGTATTGCTGTTGTTCTGGTTATTCAGGGTAGCAAGATCAATCAGTGTAAATCCATTATTAATCCCTGTTGTTCCTATTGTTGCATTGAATGTGGTATTAAAACCGGAAGTTTTTGTCGTGGTAAACTTTGTAATTCCTCCTAATTTTCCTGTAATAATAAGCGTCCCTGATGAGGTAGACTGATTTAAAGAAGTATTGCTCAGGAATACCCAAAATTTTGAAACTGTGAATGAAGAACTGCTCTTAACACTGAATGAAGGAGAATTGACATTCGTTGTTCCGGTATTGTCAATATAAACATTGTCATTAGCTGTTCCGTTCCAGCCGGTGTTAGGATAATTGCTTTGAATTCTGAAAGTTCCGGCTTGTGAAAGAATATTGAATGTATATCCATTGCTGATAAAACTTGTACTGCCACCAGATGAGGTTTCAAAAGTTACAGTGGTTGTCTGTGCATTGACCGGTGCAATAGTGTTTAAGAAAACAAAGGTGCCCCAAAAGATAATTTTTTTCATGATATAGATTTTTTTAAAGATTGCGGGAGATGAGTTTCCTTTTTATATCCTCACAGGGTGTTTCTGTAAGGGATACCACAAAGTAACAAGGAAACTTAAAGCCATTACAGCGTATTAAGTGCCAGATTTAAAAACGCGTAGAAATACGCAATTTTGTTCATTGTTATTGTTATATTTTTGAAAAATGGATATTATGTTATGAAAAATAAATTTATTTCATAGTATGGTTGGTTTTTTCATAACTTGTAGTGTGCAATTGCAGGAACTTTTTTTTAAACCTATTATATAATTTAAAACGAGAAAAACTATGGAATTACCTAAGCATGCAGTATCATTGGATGATGCTAAAACATGGATCAGCAACTGGCAGAATAGAAATGATATTGACGGGATGTCAATAAGAGCACATATTATTCCTGTACAAGATGTAAATGATATTTTCAACAAGGATAAAGGCTTTGAACAATATCGCGGATATAATGCGATCACTGATCAGGGAGAGTTTAAGTTTTTAATGGTAGGAGTGGATGCTTATGGGAATGATATTGTCAATTATGAGGACGGATTTTATGTATATGATATGACCACACCCTGCCCAAGTGTATGTTCTGCTGAGAAATGGTGGAATCTGTAACCTGAAAACCGGAGATCTTGGATCATTGGATTGAAATATTGTCATTAATTGGAAAAGGCATTCTGCTGATTAATCTGGCAGTATACTGTATAGGCTTTTCCGGTTCCGGAAAAGCCTATACATTTTTCATCAGTTATCTGGCCTGGATATTAATTTGTGAAATCGTATTCTATGTACTGAATTCCCGGAAGATTAATAATCTGTTTTTCTCACATTATTATCTGATAGGTCAGTTTTTACTGCTGGGATTGTTTTTTCATGAAATTTTAACGGAAAAGTATCAGAAAAAAGCAGCACGTATTCTTTTAATTACCATTCCTGTTATTCTCATCATACAGTATATGACAGATCCGGAAAAATATTATGTTTTTAATCTGTTTGAAATTTTTGTCACTTCTTATTCAATTATAATTCTGGCATTATTTCATTTGTATAATATATTGGATACTCAGAAGAAATACAATTATATAAGCCTGGGACTTTTGTTGTATCTCATAAGCAGTACGGTTATATTTCTGTCCGGAAATCTGTATACGGTGATGAACAGGAAGCTGCATAAAGAGATATGGGTTTTCAATGTTGTTATGTTTATTGTGTACCAGATTTTTATTCTGGCAGAATATCTTTCTTCCCGTAGAAAAAATGTGTAATTACTGTTATGATTTTACAAAATGAATGAAAATACAATTATTTCCACTATCGTTTATACCTTTCTGGCATTTACTTTACTGGCCGTTACGCTGATCATATTTTATTATTTTTCAAACAAGAAAATAACGAGAAATCTTATTCAGAAAAAAGAACTTGAACTCAGGTATGAGAAAGACCTTACCCATGCTATTATAAGCGCTCAGGAAAAAGAGAGGTTTAGGATTGCTCAGGATCTGCATGATGACATCAGTTCAAAACTGAGTGTGGTTTCTTTAAATATCCATCTTTTGGATTTTGATAATCTGCCCAGGGAAGAATATAATGAGCTGAAAAATAAAATAATACATCTGGTCAACAAAACAGCCGAAAGTGCCAGACAGATCTCTCACGATCTGCTGCCTCCCATTTTGGAAAAATTTGGACTTCATGCTGCCATAGATGCATTGTGTTCAGAAATTAACTTGTCCAAAAACCTGCAGGTTACCTACTCCAGCAGTTTGTACTTTGCAAAAGCAGAAGATGAAAAAAATTTACATATCTTTAGAATACTTCAGGAGCTTATCAATAATTCCATAAAGCATGGTGAAAGTACCCATATTGATATAGAATTTTTGGGAAAAAACGGAAAAAACACCTGTATTTATAAAGATGACGGCAAAGGATTTAATCTTGATGAAAATACCTTGAAAGGAGGACTGGGCCTGCGAAATATCAGAAGCCGTGTAGAACTGATCAATGGAACACTGAAAATTGAAAGTGAAAATAATAAAGGAACCACTGTAGAATTTACATTTTAAATATTGATGAGATGGAAAAAGATATCATTCGTGTAACAATTGTAGACGATGAAGCACTGTTTCGTCAGGGGATTTCATTGCTGATACAAAGGGAAAAAGACATTGAA
Organism: Chryseobacterium sp.; assembly: GCF_041914225.1. Classification (GTDB taxonomy): domain Bacteria; phylum Bacteroidota; class Bacteroidia; order Flavobacteriales; family Weeksellaceae; genus Chryseobacterium. Next base: position 32,160 of record NZ_JAYSDT010000023.1, on the reverse strand, counting down.
CTGGTGGGCGAATTCAGTAACGGGAAAGAACTGCTGGATGCGCTTATAGCTCTTCAGGAACTGCCGGATATCATTCTGATGGATCTTAATATGCCGGAAATAAACGGGGTAGAGGCTACCAAACAAATTCATATCAAATATCCCCAGATCAAAATCATTGCATTAACCAGCTATAATACAAAAGCATTTATCGTCAATATGATACAGTCGGGAGCTTGTTCCTTTCTTAAAAAAAACTCAAGCCCCGCCGAATTACTTACTGCAATCCGGGAAGTATATAGTAAAGGTTTCTTTTATAATAATGAAGTAATGGAAGCATTACATCAGAATCTTACAGAACCTAAAAAGAAGGTTTCCAGTATCTTTGATGCCAATCATATTTCCAAAAGAGAAAAAGAAGTATTGGAACTGATCTGTAAGCAATATAACACTGCCGAAATTGCAGACCTGCTTTTTATAAGTTCCAGAACCGTTGAAGGACACCGCAACAGTCTTTTGTTGAAAACCGGAGCCAAAAATACGGCAGGATTGGTGGTATATGCCATAGAAAGTAAAATTGCAGATATGAACTACTTAAAAGACCGCTTCGAATAAGCATTCATAGAATTATTCTACTAAAAACCCTAGCATCCTTTTATATTTCGATTCATTGAGTTTTTACGTTTCTATAATTTAAAAAACTTACATTGTAGCAGTCGGAAAAATACAAAAGGATGAAATCTGCTGTTCAAAAAGTTGTATCATGAGTGATATTCTGGCAAAATCCCACCTGCTTCTTATATAAATCAGATACAAAAGAAAAGTCTCTTTCTGTCATGGTATTAAATATTGTCTGCTATTATTGATTTAAAGTATTAATTTTGTTAAAAACGATAGATAATAATAATTGATAGGTATGAGAAAGGTTTTTACGAAGTTGGCATTCACAGTATTAAGTTTTGGATCCGTATTGACATTGGCTCAAAAGAGTGATCTGGGAGCATGGTATATGTATTTCGGAAATAACAGGATCAGTAAGAAGCTGAACTGGCACAATGAAATTCAGTACCGTAATTTCGATGCTGTTGGAGACCTTGAACAATTACTTATCCGTACAGGAATCGGGTATGATCTTACAGAAAATAACAACAATGTTTTACTGGGATATGGCTTCATTCTCAGCCAGCCCTATGTAAACGGTGAGAAAAGGGAGAATATTGAGCACAGGATTTTCCAGCAGTATATTACCAAACAGAAATTTGGTCGTTTCTATCTTCAGCACCGCTACCGCTTGGAAGAACGTTTTCTGGAAGATGATTTCCGGATGAGATTCCGCTATATGATTGGATTGAATATTCCGATTACTCAAAAAGAAATGCTGCCAAAAACGCTTTATGCCTCAGTATATAACGAAATTTTCCTGCATTTCAACAATCCTGTTTTCGACAGGAACAGAGTTTATGGAGCGTTAGGATATGTCATCAACAAAAATATGAGGATTGAAGCAGGGTATATGAATCAGATTCAGGAGAACCGAAACCGGGGACAGATTCAGATTGGTTTTTACAATAATATTCCGTTTACTAAAAACTAATGAAGCTGCTGCTGAATGCCCTGATGAAAACCATTATTTGAAATAAAAAATTAAACACAAAAAATAAACACTTATGCATTCAGGAAAAAGATTCGGAGCCCGGGAGTTCATTATCTGGACCAGACGGAGTATTTACGCTCTGATTGTATTATCAGTAATCCCTACAGTCCTGTACTTTCTGGGCTGGAAGTTTCTTTCCGTTCCATGGCAGCCGATTGCAATCATGGGAACAGCGGTTGCCTTTATCGTTGGATTTAAAAACTACAGCAGACTCTGGGAAGCAAGACAGATCTACGGGGCCATTATTAACGACAGCCGCAGCTTTGGGTATATTCTGAGAGATGCATTGCTTTCTAAAGATTCAGTTAAAGTCAAAGAAATGTTTCTTCGCCATTATGCATGGCTTACTGCATTGAGATTCCAGCTTCGTGAACCCAGAGCATGGGAAAACATGGGTACGGATCAGTTTGATGAATATGCCAAAAAGTATGATATTCCGGAAAGACTCTCCAGACTGGATGAGGAATTGAAAAAATACCTTTCTGAGCCCGAACTTCAGTATATTTTGAGCAAAAAGAACAGGGCTACACAATTGATGGCCAGCCAGAGCAAGGCTTTGTCAGAAGCTTATGAAAAAGGGACGGTCAATGATTTTCAATGGACGCAGATTAACCAGCAGCTGGTAAAATTTACCGATAATCAGGGAAAAGCTGAAAGAATTAAAAACTTTCCATATCCCAGAAATTTCTCTTCCATCACCACTTATCTTTTGCTTTTATTCATTGTCTTTGTGCCTTTTGGTTTATTGAAGGAATTCGATAAACTGGGTGACGGAACTATGGTGGAAGGATGGACTTTATGGTTTAATATTCCATTTTCTTTATTGGTGACCTGGTGTTTCCACACCCTGGACAGTGTAGGAGAAGCTTCGGTTAATCCTTTTGAAGGAAGTCCCAATGATGTTCCGATTACTCAAATCAGCCGTACCATTGAAATCGATATGAGAGATATGCTGGATGAATCTGATCTTCCGCCAGCCATTGCTCCGAAGAATAATATTGTGCTTTAATTCTTTCCGGTTGTAAAGAAAAGTCTAAACCTTGAATAGAATTAAACCTTATAGGTTTTTAAAAACCTATAAGGTTTGGATAATAATAAATATTGATATCCCAAAATAAAAAATAACACTTAAAAAAACTAACTTAAAATGATTCACAGCTATGTTATAATATCCATTGCAGTACTGCTGTCTGTGATGATATTGGTAATGATCGGCCAGAAATTAAAAGTTGCTTATCCGATTTTTCTTGTAATTGCAGGATTGCTGATAAGCTTTGTTCCGGGAATGCCACGTATTGAAATAGAACCTGATCTTGTTTTCCTGATCTTCCTGCCACCTATTTTGTTTGAAGCAGCCTGGTTTACCTCATGGCAGGATTTTCATAAATGGAGAAAACAGATTTTTTCGATGGCTTTCGGATTGGTATTTTTAACCTCAATAGTGGTGGCTTACCTTTCGTCTTCCATCATTCCGGGGCTTACCGTAGCCATGGGATTCCTGCTGGGAGGAGTGAATTCACCGCCGGATGCTGTTGCCGCCACTTCGGTTCTTAAACATATGAAAATTCCAAAGAAAATTACCAATATTCTGGAAGGAGAGAGTCTTATTAATGACGCATCCAGTTTAATTGTATTTAAGTTTGCTCTGGCGGCCGTTATTTCCGGACAGTTTATCTGGAGAGATGCCGTTCAGGATTTCTTTACGATGGCCATCGGCGGAATTGCAGTGGGAGTGGCAGTAGGTTTCCTGTTTGGTGCTTTATTAAAAGTTATCCCGACCAATTCCAATATAGATACCATTATTACCCTGATTGTACCTTACATTATGTATGTGGGTGCAGAGCATTTTCATTTTTCAGGAGTGCTTTCTGTTGTTGCAGGAGGATTATTGATGTCTTATAATTCACACTGTTATTTAAGCCATACTTCAAGGATTCAGTCTGGGAACGTATGGAGTGTACTCATATTCCTGATGAATACCATCATCTTTATCCTGATTGGTCTTGAGCTTCCTATTGTAGTGGAAGGAATGAAAGAATATACCATTTCTGAAGGTATTTTCTACAGTGTAGTTATTGGAGGTGCTATTATCGGAACAAGGATCCTGTACAGCTATGCACTGATGTATTTTCCAAGAGTCTGCTCCAAAGAATTAAGGTTAAAAGTTCCTAAACCGGATTGGCGGGAACCGTTCATTATCAGTTTTGCTGCAATGAGGGGAGTTGTTTCACTGGCCGCAGCCTTATCAATTCCTGCCTTTCTGCCAAACGGAGAGGCATTCCCGCACAGAAATATTATTCTATTTGTAACTTTCGTTATTATATTGATTACCCTGGTAGGACAGGGATTATTGCTTAGCCCGATTTTAAAACTGTTGAATATCCAGGATGCCGGAAGTGAATTACCGGAAGAAAAACAGGAAGTTATTCTTATGCGTAAACTGAAGGAAACGGCACTACACAAGCTGGATAATGACTTTTCTGAATTAACGGTAACCAACAGCCTGGTACGTCATCAGAAACACAAACTGGAAAATGAAATGATGCTGATGGCAGACAAAGCCCAATGCATGGCCTCCACAGGAGATTATGTGTCGGCAATCAATGAAAATAAGGATGTCTTACGGCAGATCATCCAGGCGCAGAGAAACGAATTGCACCGGATGAAAAGAGAAAAAATATTTGATGATCATGTGATGAGAAGTATTGAAATGCAGCTGGATTTTGATGAAGCGAAGATTACCGGCTTTTCACATGGATAATTAAAAGATAAACCACAAAAGTCACAAAAGAATATAGACTGGAATAAGCCCGAATGGTGGAGAGATCACAAAAATCCCCGGATTTTAAGGACTTAAGGGGGCTTCTCAAGAGTAGAAGCTTAAACTTTAAAACAGCTTGATTATTTAAAAACTTTTGTGACTTTTGTGGTTGAATATTACAAAATGTGTACATTTAAACATATTAAATTTATAATATGAGCACACCCATCACAGTTCAGTATACAATAAATGCTCCGGTTGAAAAAGTCTGGAAAGCATTGACCGATAAAAATGAAATGAAATCCTGGTATTTTGATATCCAGGATTTTGTTTTGGAAACAGGTAAGAAATTCAACTTCTTTGAGCCTGGAGGAGCCAATAAATATCACCATCAGGGTGAGATTTTGGAAGTGATTCCCAATCATAAATTAAAACATTCCTGGGCTTATCCTGATTTTTCAGATCAGAAAACAATGGTAACCTGGGAACTGCAGCCTGAAGACGGGCAAACCCTTGTAAAGCTGATCCACGAAGATATTGAAAACTTTAAGGACTTAGGAGAAGGTTTTGCAAGAGAAAATTTTACAGAAGGCTGGAATACGATCTTGGGACAGAGTTTAAAAGAATATTTAGAAAAGTAAAAAATGGTCACATTACACCCTTTTACGATAGAGGATGCTCCACTACTGATTTCAAAGATAAAAGACGAAAGAATGCTTCTTCAGTTTGCCGGACCTGTATACCGTTTTCCTCTTACAGCAGAACAGCTGGAAAAGGATTTGTCTGACGAAAACAGAACTTTATTTAAAATCACAGACCAGGCCGGAAATACAATCGGGCATGCCCAGATATTTTTAAAAGAGAAGACTTTTCTGTTGGGAAGAATTCTGATATGGGATGAGAACAACAGGGGGAAAGGGTATGGCAAAAAAGTAATGCATGAACTTCTGAGATATGGCTTCAGCCATTTTGATAGAGAAACAGCAGAACTCAATGTCTACGACTGGAATACCGGAGCTATTGAATGTTACCGGAAAGTAGGTTTTACTTTCGATCCTGAGGTAAAAAGCGAAGCAAAGATAGATAAAGAAACATGGGTTTCCCTGAACATGAAAATCCACAGAAATACTTTTGAATTACAGGAATCATGACACAGTTTACCGCACTAAGACCTGTTTTATGGACGGAAAATATTGATGAAACCATAGGATTTTATATGCGTGTCCTCGGATTTACGCTTATGGGTAGAAATGATGACTGGCAGTGGGCATCTCTCCGTAAAGATGATATATACCTGATGCTTTCTCAGCCCAATCAGCATGAAGCTGCTGCTGCAATCGGTTTTTCCGGCTCGTTCTATTTCAATGTGAATAATGTAAATGACCTTTGGGAAGACCTTAAAACAAAAGCCAAAATCTGCTATGAGATTGAAACATTTGAATGGGGAATGAGAGAATTTGCGATCTATGATAATAACGGTTATATATTACAATTTGGTGAAGCAGCAGATAATATTGGCAATACGGAATAAAATTTGCTATTTTTGGAGAAATATTTAGAAATTCAATGAAAAAAAATATAATAGCGGGTTTCGCAGCGATTTTATTATTGGCGTCTTGTAATAAGGATAAAGAGATTCTTAATACATTAAACACTTATAATACTTCAATGGAAGCGAAGGGATACCATTTCGGAGATAAGCTCGAGCTTCCGAAAGAGGTAACAGAAAATGCAGAAAGCGTAACCATCAGCTTTGGAGATAAAGAAACAACAAACCTTACCATTGATCCTAAATTTTTTACATTAGGTGATAATGCTGTAACGTTCAATATTAAAACAAAAGGAGGCGAAGTCCTGAATCAGGATGCAACCATTAATGTATTTGCAAAAAATCCTGAAAAAAATATTTCTTATCAGATTGTAGCGGAATATCCTCATGATCCTAAAAACTTTGTACAGGGATTCCAGATCGAAGGAAATACCATCTATGAAAGTGACGGGCAGAACGGATCTTCCCAGATTTTAAAGTACACGTTAGGAACAACAACTCCTCTTGCTTCCACAAAGCAGGCTCAGGAAGACTTTTCTGAAGGAAGTACCATTGTGGGAGACAAAGTATATCAGCTCACATGGCAGAGCAAAAAAGGATACATCTATGATAAAAACTCTTTAAAGCTGCTTTCGGAATTTGCTTATCCAAATGTGCTGGGTGAAGGCTGGGGACTGACATACGACGGGAAAAACCTTATTGCTTCTGACGGTAGTAAACTTTTATATTTCCTTGATGCTAATGATCCTTCCAAATTAATTAAGTATATCGCTGTTGCCGGAAGCTCCCAGGCATATGATCAGTTAAACGAACTGGAATATCACAATGGCTTTATCTATGCAAATGTCTGGCAGAAACCCATTATTTTGAAAATCAACCCGGCAAACGGAGAAGTGGTGGGAACTTTTGATTTCACAGAAATTGCAAAACAAAATACTAAAGGAAGTGATGATGTCCTGAACGGAATTGCTTTCAAAGGAGATAATATGCTGGTGACCGGTAAGAATTGGCCAAAGATTTATGAAGTTTTTATTAAATAAGAAAGTTTAGTAATAATTTTCATTTGAATAAAATAAAGTATGTAAATTGGTAGCGTTCCTAAGGGAACGCTATCTTTAGTAAAAAAGAATTTTGAGATTACTATATCTGATATTGATTTTCCTTTTCTGTACGGCTTCGGCGCAGAATATTCTTCCTTTGGATACTTTGAAATTAAAGGAAGCAAAGGATCTGCTTGCCGATGACTACGGAAATCTGTACATCTATAAAAACAAAGATTTCAGTTTTACCAAATATGATTCTTTGGGAAAGCAGATTGGAAAAATGATGCTTACCGTTCCGTACAAAGTGCAGACAGTACAAAACCCGCTGAATGTGCCGCTGTTTTCTGAAAATGCCCAGGAAATGAAATTTGTGGATCAGAATATGAATGAGATTCAACGGCTGGATTTTAAACAGAAATTCGGGTTCATCAGAATGGCTTATGCCGAAGATCTGCAGCAGCTGTGGCTTCTGGATGACAGTACAAAACGTTTGATACAGTACAATTTCAGGAATGATACCACCATTAATTCTTATCCTTTTGACATCAGCTTTGAAGATCTGATGGATATGCTGGTTTATGAAAATAAGGTCTATATTTTAACGAGAAAACATATCCGGATTTACAGCCTTAAGTTTGAAAAACTTTTCGAAGCCCCTTTGGAAAACGGAAAACGCTTTCGGAGAGAGAATGATATCATCATGGTTGTCGCCGGTAATTTCATCTCACAATACGTTCCTGAAAAAGGAATGACGACTATTTTCGAAGATCCGGATGCACAAATTGTGGATAAAAACATACTCTCTTATTTTGCAATCAAAGGGAACAAACTCTATCTTTACAGCCTTGAAAAAGTAAAGAAAGCCAAACAGCAAAAACAGCTGGAAGCTCAGCCGGAATCTCTGCAGCAGCCTACGGAAAAACCCGTAGAAAAGCCAGATGAAAATACGGCAGAGAAGCCTTCAGACAATACCTTACAGAAATTGATTGAAGAAATTTCCGAAGTTCAGACTGAGGCTATCGAAAAACTTATCAATTAATCAGTAAATACAAGGAAAAAGAATATTATGCATATTGCAGTTACAGGAAACATCGGAGCAGGAAAAACAACTTTGACAACGATGCTTTCCAAGCATTACGGATGGGATGCACAATTTGAAGATGTAGATCATAACCCTTATCTGGAAGATTTTTATTCAGATATGAGCAAATGGAGTTTTGCATTACAGGTGTATTTCCTGGGAAGCAGATTCCGTCAGGTAAAGGAAATCAGAGAAAGTGGCAAAAATATTATTCAGGACCGTACGATCTATGAAGATGCCCATATTTTTGCTGAAAACCTGAATGATATGAATCTTCTTTCAGACAGGGACTTCAATAACTATTCATCGGTTTTTGATCTGATGAAGTCTTTTGTATCCGCTCCGGATCTTTTGATCTATTTAAAGTCAGATGTTCCCAACCTGGTTAAAAAAATCTACAAAAGAGGCCGTGAATATGAAGCGTCTATCAGTATTGAATACCTTTCAAAGCTGAATCAGAAATATGAAAAATGGATTTCCAATTATACAGAAGGAAAACTTCTTATCGTTGAGGTAGATGATCTTGATTTCGTTGAAAAACCTGAAGATTTTGGATTCATTCTGGAGAAAATTGAGGCAGAACTTCACGGGTTGTTTTAACATATTTTTATCAGTACATTAAGAGAGACTCAGTGTAATTCTTTTTAAATTTGTTTAGGTCAAATTTATTTTTTGAATAATTATATCATGGTAGTTAAAGTTTTACATAACGGAAACTGTTCAAAGTCAAATGCTGTCTTAGAGTATCTTGATGAAAACGGTGCCTTTCGAGATCATCAATATTATTGAAGATCCGTTAAGTATGCTGGAGATCCGAACAGTATTGAAAAAACTGAATCAAAGTGTTTTTCATATCATCCGTAAAACAGATAAGCTGTATATAGAAAATTATGTCGATAAAAATTATTCGGAAGAAGAATGGATAAAGATCCTTTCTGAAAATCCATCTCTGATACAGAGACCCATTCTGGTAAAAGGTTCAGTAGCAATGCTGGGAAGGCCTATTGAAAATGTAAAGTTCTTTATTGAAAAATAAATCAATTTAATAAATAAAAAATCCGCTCTTTAAAAGAGCGGATTTTTTATTTATTGGAATCCATTTTCCTGGGTCCGTTTACCGCATTATATAAAGCTTCTAATTCTTTTGGAGGGCGTCCGGAATCAAAGTCCGAAGAAGTATATTCTTTTCCATCAGAAGTAATGATAATGGATGCTATCATTGCCTGATCAGAATGTCTGCCTGTAGTGGGAGATTTCAGTTCTGATATTCTGGATAAGTCAATAGTTCCAGCCAGTTGGGAAACAGTTTTCCATTCCGCAGGGGCTATCTTGGTATTCGAGATTTCTTCGTTGATATTGGCCTCTTTTGATAAAGGAGTAACGGTAATGCTTCTGCTGAACCCTCTTGTTCTTTCTACTAATTGAATCTTTTCAATCTTTTGCTGTTGCACAGTATTGGTAATATTTGTTGTGTTGTTTTTGCTATTATTTTTGTGGATGCAGCCTGTTGTGGATGTCCCTAAAATAACAGTAAACAGGATCAGTTGGATATTCATCATGTTTTGTTTTTATGCTTAAGTAATAAAAAACCGCTTCATTACTATGAAACGGTCTTGTTTTTACAATAGAATAACGCCTTCTATTTTTGCTACTTCTTTATAAATATTCACAACCTGATTGGCATCTAAAACAAATGCATTAATGTTACAGGCTGTGTATTTTCCATTTTTGCTTTCGCGGTTTCCCAGTGTAAATTTAATACCATCAAAAACTCTGTAAATTTCTGTAAGTTTTGCCTGGTCTGTAGGAATAATAAATTTAAATAAATAATCCTCCGGAAAATCATGATGATCTTCCAGCTTTTCCCTCAAAGACTTGTAAAAATCCTCAGGGCTTGCGTGTTGATTTCCTTGTAATATATCCATCTGCAATTGTTAATATAATATAAATATAACGAAAATTTCCCTATTTTCCAAATGGCCCAAGCAGGGATTTGGAGTTCTGGTGCTCATAATCTTCGATGATATTGAATAGTCCGTTTACCAGTTGTTCAGAAGCAAGCTTACTTAATCCTCCTGAATTGACTGTGTTGTTATTTCCGCCTAAAAGACTGCCCAGCAAATTGCTTCCCGATAATGCTGTATTAATGGTTTTTACAACCCCGTATTCATTCAGTTTTTCATCTACTTTAGGAGCAATGGCTGCAATAAGCTGCTGGGATGTTTTTTCCTTCAGAATCTGAGTAGCCGTAGTTCCCTGCATAATTCGCGTTACATCCTGAGCGTTCAGGCTGTTTACAGCATCCTGCAAAATAGGTTTTGAAGTAGTAACGGTATAAGCCGCTGCCTGAGCAATATAATCTCTTTCTTTTGCTACCAGGGAAGGGGCAATCTTCTCCAGGGTAGTATTGATGTCTCTCAATTCTTTAGGAAGGGCTTTGTCTACCATATTATTCTGCAGAAATGCTTCTTTATTACTGTAGATTCCCATTCCTTTATCAATACCATTAAGCAGGATTCTTTTAATTATAGACAGCCCCATATCGGATGTGGCCAATGTTGTGCAAGATTGAACACTGGTGGTAATAACAACACCGGTACCGATGATAAGAGCGGCTGCAATGATATATTTTTTCATTATCTTTTTATTATCTATTTCTAAATGCTTTTGTCAAAAAGCGCACCAAAGGTAATTACTATTCTCTATTTAACAAAATATTAAATTGAGTACATATTTCGGTGAATATTGTGTCAGAAATGTTAAATTATCATTTAAAGATATGATGAATAAAGGATAGTAATTTTAAATATAAAATTATAAAATTTAATTATTTGTCATTTTTCATTTAATAAAACCGAGTAATTTTTAAATGTTTAAGATAATTTAACATTGTTGGATATTTTTTATATTTTTGGCTAATGTCTTTTTTTGAGATTTTAAATAACTCCACTATTTAGAGACAGGTACAAATGTGAATTTATTTGAATAAAATTGAAACTATATGAAACAAAGTAATTTAAAGTATTCATGTCTCATTGCTGTTGTATACTTCGGTATGAACGTCAATGCTCAGACTACTCCAAAAGACACTGCAGCCAAAGAGCAGAAGATTGAGGAAGTAGTTTTGATCGGATATGGATCTCAGAAAAAAGAAAACGTTACGGGAAGCATCGGAATGGTTTCTGCAAAAGATCTTGCTGATAAACCGAATGCTAACCCAATAAGCTCAATTCAAGGTAAGTTGTCTGGTGTGCAGATTCTGAATTCCGGTACCCCGGGAAGGTAAAATTATATCTAATCCGTATGAATTAGAAAATTATTACAAATCTTTAGAACTTGAGGCAATCAATAAATTAACGGGAATTTGTGCGGGATTTGAACATAAAGAAAAGGTTTGGTTAAATACGAATCCATTAGTAGAATTAGGATATAATAATGGGGCACCCGTTTATTACGATAAAGTAACAGAGTATGTTGAAGATCAGAATAATATAGGGAATAGCTTAGGGAAAACTGAATATTTTTATTCTTCGCAAGGAATTGATTTTCTACCATCAGCTAATTATTATAAAACATATAACACTTTTATATATCCAAAATGGAAAAAAGGTAACTTATTAAAAAAAATCGATTATAAAAAGGAAAATATTCAGTTTCTGCCAACTTATTCTGAAGAAAATAAGTATATAGATCTTATAGAAAATAGAATTAGGAATTTTAATATTTTTGAAAAAGATTCTGAATATCAGAGTCCAGTATGTGCGCAAGGACAAGTGTCTGGATACTTAGATAATAACCCAAATAGGTTTTTATATTTTAATGATTATGTTTCTGTTGGAAAAAGAGTACTAGATACAAAAATAATAAAGCAATACTTATACAATAATGGAAATGTAAAAGAACCTACAACAGTAATTAGATATGAATATACCAATCCATCTCACTATCAGTTAACAAAAGAAATAGTAACCTCTCCTGATGATATAATAAGTGAGACGAGCTATAACTACGCTCACGAAAAGAATAACCAAAAACTAATAGATGCTCATATAATTGGGATTCCATTGGAAACGATCGTAAGAAAAAAACAAAATTTAACAGATGCAGGAAAAATTATTTCTAAGAATGAAACAAGATATGACAATCCTGCCAATTTATTCCCAAGTTCTGTACTGTCTTATGATATTCAAAGTAATAATCAGACTGAAGAAGTGATCTTTGATAAATATGATACTAAAGGCAATCTGCAACAGTATACTACAAAAGCAGGTGTTCCTGTCACAATAATTTGGGGATATAATGAAACTCAGCCTATTGCTAAGATAGAAGGAGCGAAATATGATCAGGTTTCGGGATTAATATCTGCAATTATCCGATTCTGATGCTCAGGCTTTATCAAATAATGATGAAACCTCACTTTTATCAGTACTCAATACATTCAGAAATAGTTTGCCAAACTATCAGATCACAACATACACATATGATCCGTTAATTGGCGTTCGCAGCATCACGCCTCCATCCGGAATCAGGGAAGTATATATTTATGATTCAGCCAACAGGCTTAAAGAAATCAGAGAAAACAACCAGACCGGAAACTTATTAAAAGAATTCAAATATAATTATAAACAATAAAAACTTAAATTATGAAAAAAATAATCGTCATTGCAGGAATTTTAGCCACTCAATTGTCTTTTGCACAATTATATACACCTTCAGGTGCCGTCAGTAAAACCTCTACACCTGCGTCAACTAACGTAGGAATTGGGGTTTATGATCCACATTCTAACTTAGAAGTGGGTAACCAAAACGGAGGTAAGATAACAATTTCAACCGCAGGAGCAAGTGGTACATCTGCTAGTCCTAAATATCCCACATTAGAATTTACAGGGTATTCTAATTCTCCTAAGGCAAGAATCACTGCTACTGAAGAAACAGGAAATATATACGGGTCGAAATTTTCTATTTTACTTAATGATAATACCAATGCAACCAATATGGCTGAAAGACTTTCAATCCTTTACAATGGAAATGTTGGATTGGGAAGTCCACAGCCCAGAGAAAAACTGGATGTTTTAGGGAATATTGTAGCAGGAGCTACAGATTCAGCATTAGGGATCAATGCATTTGCTATACGATACGTGAAAGGATCACTGAATAATTGGGGATCATTACGAAGTTCATCATCTTCCTACATGAGTTTTGGAGTAAAAGCGGACGGAGCAAATGTAGGTTGGTTATCCAGCAGCGGGGAAGCAAGTCTTGCAAAAACAGCTATTACTGTGGGAAATGAAGGATTTAGTTTTTTAACCACATCTTCTCAGCAGGTACCCATTGATTCTCCTGTAACACTGAATGAGATCATGAGAATTAATATCAACGGGAATACATCACTACAGGGTAAATTTGAAGCCAAAGAAGTTAAAGTAACTCTAACTCCAACAGCTGATTTTGTATTTGAAGAAAACTATAACCTTCCTAATCTGGAAGAGGTTGCTAAACATATTAAAGAGAAAAAGCACCTTCCTGAAATAGCCTCTGCAAAGGTGATGGAAAAAGAAGGAGTAAACGTTGGAGAATTTCAGATCAAATTATTACAGAAAATTGAAGAGCTTACCCTCTATGCTATTAAACAGGAAAGACAATTAAAAGACCAACAGGAAAAAATACAGAAATTAGAAGGAGAAAATTCTGACCTTAAAAATGTTGTTTCCGAAATTAAACAATTGAAAGAGCAATTCCTTATGATGAAATCCAATGCAACCCATTAATATAGAAAAATGCATAAAAAAATATATATAAGCATTGGGTTGCTGTGGAGTATTCATCACTTTGGACAGGTGGTTTTAACAGCTCCTCCAGCTCCGAATACTGAAGTGGCAGATCCCCAAAGTATACGGATGCTTCCGGGGTTCAAGTTCAGTTCCGCTAATGGAACCTTCCGGGCCTATATTGGAGGATCGTCTTCAGGTGGTAGTGGTACTTATACACCTATCACGGTAGATTATGCATCCAATATTCCGATGACGGAAAACTATATTTATACCAGGCAGTATTTAGTCCCTACTGCTGTTTCAGACGGATCTCTTCAACAGATACAAAGTGTCCAGTTTTTTGATGGCCTGGGAAGACCGAAACAGACTGTGAGTATTAAATCAACTCCTACAGGTAAAGATCTTGTAACCCATATTCCTTATGATAATTTTGGAAGGCAGGTAGACAGCTGGCTTCCGGTGCCTATGACTTCATTAAGCGGGAATATCCAGACTGGAGTAGAAGGAAGTGCTAACAGTTATTATCAGTCTAACGGCATTAATGATTCTTATCCTTTTACTCATAAAACGCTGGAGAATTCTCCGCTTGACCGTATTCTGAATCAGAAAAATCCAGGAACTGACTGGCAGAGCAAACCTGTTGTTTTTGGATATGAAGCCAATGCGGCAGGCGAGGTTAAAAAATTTACCACTGTTACCGCATGGGTGGATGGTGCTACATCTTCTCAGCTTGTATTATCCGGCACATATGGGGATGCGCAGTTGTATAAAAATACGGTAACCGACGAAGACAATAATAAAACCATAGAATTTAAAAACGGCAGAGGGCAGACTTTACTGGTAAGAAAAGTAATCAGTGCTTCAGAAAATGCAGATACATATTATGTCTATAATGAATATGATCAGCTTGCGTTTGTTATACCGCCTTTAGTTTCGGCTTCGGCAACAGTTTCCGCTTCCGCACTGGAACATCTTTGCTACCAGTATAAATACGATGGTAAAAACAGGCTTGTCGAAAAGAAACTTCCGGGGAAAGGCCTGGAACAAATGGTATATAACAAAAAAGATCAGGTTATTCTGTATCGCGATACTGCTCTCAAAAATGGAATAGCTAATTTTTCAGTGGATCAGTCATGGATGTTTACGAAATATGACCGTTTCGGAAGGGTAGTGTATACTGGGATTACCAAAGATACCAATCCAAGAAATACCATACAGAATACCATTGATAACCAATCTGCTGATACTTATGAAACCCGTGGAGGAAGCTTTACGCTGAATGGAACCAGTATTGAATATGGAAATGTGTCTTATCCTACAGCAGTTGATAAGCTTTTGACTGTCAATTATTATGATACCTATCCTCAGGGAGCTCCGGCAGTAACTACAGTCTTAGGACAGGAAGTACTGCCTCAGACCACACAGAGTTCAGAAGTGAGTACGAAAAGTCTTCCAACAGCTTCTTATACTAAGAATGTTGAAAATGATGGCTGGACAAAAGTTTATACTTACTATGATAAGAAAGGAAGATCAATCGCTACCCATTCTTTAAACCATCTCGGAGGATACACGAAGACCGAGAATTTCCTTAAATTTTCAGGTGTACCGGAGTATAGCCTTGTTGAACATAAAAGATCTGCAAATGATACCAAAGTAAATATCAAAGAAACCTTTGAATATGATCATCAGGAAAGACTCGTAAGACACTGGAACCAGGTAAATGGAGGGGTTCAGGAGCTTCTGGCTGAAAATCTTTACAATGATCTAGGGCAGCTGCAGACGAAAAATGTAGGAAATACCACTGGCAGCCCACTGCAAAGTATAAAGTACGCCTACAATATCAGAGGCTGGATGACAAAAGTGAATGATCCTTCCAATCTGCAGAATAAACTTTTCGCATACGAACTGCGTTATAATAATCCAAACAGCCAGTTTTCTGGTTCTGCGAGGTATAATGGAAATATTTCCCAGATGTCATGGATTACCCAAAACGATGCGGTATTGAGAAATTACTCCTACGAATACGATGCTCTTAACCGACTTAAAGAAGGACGCTTCTGGGATGCTATGAATTTGGAGAGAGGAGAATATCATGAGCAGTTGACTTACGATCTTAACGGAAACATAAAAACGCTTTTAAGAAGAGGAAGACAACTCCCGGGATATACAGCACCAGAAGTAATGGACAATCTGGAATACCATTATGAAAATGGGGAACAAAGTAATAAATTATCTTATCTAAAAGAAACCGGAACCGGAAATGCCATCAGTGGATATCCTTTAGCATCAGGAAGTACAGGAAGCACCATTACTTATGATGTCAATGGAAATATGACCACCCAATTGGATAAAGGAATTTCCTCCATCCAATATAATTATCTAAATTTACCGAGTAAGATTACCCAAAACTCCAAAGTTACGGATTACATTTACAGAGCAGACGGAGTGAAGGTGAGAAAGGTTTTCGGGACAGAAACAACCGATTATCTGGATGGTTTTCAGTATACTAATTCAATATTAAAGTTTTTCCCAACCGCAGAAGGATATTTTAATGTTGAGACCGGAAAGTATGTATATAATTATACAGACCATCTTGGAAATACCAGATTAAGTTATGCTAAAAGTGGAGCAGGGACAGAGATCATTGAAGAGAGTAATTATTATCCGTTTGGATTGAAGCATGAGGGATATAATATATTAACAGGAAATCCTGCATATAAGTACAAATACCAAGGGCAGGAATTGCAGGAAAATGGTTGGTATAGTTTTAAGTGGAGAAATTATATGCCTGATTTAGGACGATTTTTCAATGTTGATCCGCTTTCAGAGAAATTTCAATACAATTCTATTTATGCGTTTCAGGAAAATAAAATGGGTTTAGGTAAAGAATTAGAAGGAGCTGAGCTATTGCAGGAAAGAGGTTTAATAACATCAATAGGTATGACAGAATATGATGTATATACAAAAGAGCAATTACCAGATTATATGTCTTATTTAAATTATAAACCTTCTACTCCTGATCCAGAATTAATGACAGCTGAAGAGTATCCAACAAATTCGGCGGCAAAAGGAGCAGAGAATTCATCTTCATTTAAAGGAGTTATAGGTATTCTAGAATTATATAACGTTGTAAATAAAGGAATCGAAGGAGTGAAAGGGATGGTTGCTACCGATAAAAATGTAAAAGCAGTTAATTATATGGATAAATTAACAGGAGAGTTTAAGGATATGAAAACCGCATTAAGTGTGGTCAATAAAGCTGATTTAAAACTAGATAATAAAACTAAAACAGAAATTACTAATTATATATTTGATGGTTCTTTACCAAAAGATATCAATAAAAGAAATAATTCCGTAGTTAGTTTACAATCAAAAACTAATATTGTCAATACTGCAAACACTATTATGAGAAAAAATGGTATTATAGTTCGCAATGGTCCGGAAGTTAAAAAAAGGACTGAGTTAAATGAAGCTGCAAGACAACAAAAAGAAAAATTAAAAAAGGTGGGACAATGAGAATGTGGTTATTAATAATATTGTTTAGTGTTATATTAACATCTTGCAATAATAATACTTTGGCTGAAAGGAAAATAAAAAAAACAGTAATCACTTTTTTAGATGCTGTTGAAAAAAAGGATGGAAATAAATATAAATCATTAATTTATGAAAGTGAGGTTTATCCTGGAGTTATATCAATGGAAAAGAAATTTTTCTATAAAAATTACAAAAAAATCAATTCTGATGTAAATTTAAAGGAAAATATAAAAATAAAAGATACTATTTTCAATGGAGCCAAAAGGAAATATGTTCAATATCGTATTAAGAACAATAACCCAGATTATTTTCAAAAACCATTAATTATTACTTTTATATTTTATGATCAGATAGGATATGATAAGATTTATAACCATAGTATTTTTGATAATATGTTGGATTGGGAGTAAAATCCCCCCCGCTGGCACGAGCGTCTCACTCATGTCCTCAAATAAAAAAAACCTCTGCAAAAGCGGAGGTTTTTTATGTTATAAACTGCTTCAGTCGATTATACTTTCAACCAAAATAATTATCTAAATTTACCAGGAAAGATTAGCCAAAACTCAAAAGTAACAGATTATATTTACAGAGCAGACGGGGTGAAGGTAAGAAAGGTTTTTGGAACAGAAACAACCGATTATCTGGATGGCTTCCAGTATACCAATTCAGTATTGAAGTTCTTCCCAACAGCAGAAGGATATTTTAATGTTGAAACCGGAAAGTATGTGTATAATTATACGGACCACCTTGGAAATACCAGATTGAGCTATGCTAAAAATGGAGCAGGAACAGAGATTATTGAAGAGAGTAATTATTATCCGTTTGGATTGAAGCATGAGGGATATAATGTATTGACAGGAAATCCAGCATATAAGTACAAGTACAACGGGAAGGAACTACAGGAAAGTGGGATGTACGCAATGGATTTCCGTCACTATATGCCAGATATTGGAAGATTTACAGGAATGGATAGGCTTTCTGAATTAGCCCCAGCTATAAATTCCTATCGATTTGCATTTAATAATCCCATTTCTTACTCTGATCCTACGGGACTTTTTGAAACTAGAAAGGAGGCAAGAGAGTATAGAAAAGCACATGGTATCAAAGGTACTATAAATAAAGAAAGTGATGGTTCATATGCTATTAATGACAGAGCCAATTATGTGAGTTATAATCAAGGAACAGAATCTTCCGGGGATAGTCATCCAGGAGATGGTGTTTCAGAAAGGGCTTTATTAATAGGTAAAAAAGGAAACTCAAACAAGACGTATGACCCTTCTACTATTGGACAGAATATATTTTATTTATCTTATCCCGGGGGAAATAATCCCAAAAACAGATTTGATAAGAGGCTAGATGATTTTACTTATATTCCAATGCGTTTATCTGAATATCCTGCAATTGGTCATGATAGAAGATATGATAATTTGAAAATAGCAGGAGCAAAAGGTTTACTTACAAATACTAGAGCTATAGGGACAGATTATAAATTTGTAGCAGAGGAATTGGGTGTTGCATTAAATCCATTTAGTGGGGCAACAGACGTCGATCGATTAGAAGCGGCTTCATTGGGTATAGGTTTAGGCATAGCTGCATTGCCAAAAACATTATTTAAATATTCCGCATCAAATAATGCTTACGACTTTATTCAAGATGTAAAATCCGATTATAAAAAAGCTAGTCAAGGCGTTACAAATACTCCAACTGGTGCTACTCGTAATGAGATGATAAAAAGATGGCTCGAAGGACTTCAATAATAACATATGAAAAAAATAATTATTTTAATATTTATGACTTTTTGCTTATATTCTTGTAATTACTTTAGTGCTGGTAGTTATCCTTACGCAGAAGTTTATACTATAAATAAAAAAGAGGCTTCTTTTTTAAATGATATTGATCAATTTAAGAAAGAGCATCCACAGTTTATAGTTCCGAATAAATATAATATTAGAGACGGAAAAAGTTCACATTGGAATTTTATTTCTTTTTATGCAAATAGTAAAATTTATTGTACTTGGACAAGAGAGGCGGTTGATTCCACTAAAACGGATTTTGCATTTATTGGAATTTATAAAAATATAGATAAAAACAAGGATTATATAGAAATAAATAAGAATGATGATGAGGAAAATACCCGGGAAAAGAAATTTTTTGAAACAAAAATATTAAATCCAATTTTAAAAAAATAAAAGAAGATAGTACTTAATGTATTTTATTTGATATTCCCGCTGGCGCGAGCGTCTCGCTCGTGCCCACAAATAAAACAAAACCTCTGCAACAGCGGAGGTTTTTTATTCCTTGTTTCAAGAAGCTATATTGAATAATGATGATCATCAAAAGTTAATAAAAAAAATATCATTGTAAATTGTATAAAATGAACAAGTTATGTTTTTGTATTCCAAAAATCTGTATATTGTATTACCAAATTAAAGCGTAATCCGAAAAGCATATAGAGTAGGAGAAAAATCAAAAAAATGTTACTATGAAAAATCTAAGAAAACTTTCGAAAAGAGAATTAAAAACTGTTCAGGGAGGTATTCCGATGTGTCTTGCAGGATACTTCTGGTGCTCATTTGAAAAAAAATGCATTCCGGTAGGATCACCTTGCGGACTTATTATTGATTAACTAATTAAAAATAGTAAAAACAGGCTGTCTCAGAAATGAGATAGCTTTTTTATGTACTCACTACCAATCGACTTAGGAATCAGTAGCGTTAAGAAAATTTGAATGTAATCCGTTAAAAAATTTCCACTGTCTGAGCATGGGACTTGTTCAGAACCGAAGCAGAACCGAATGATCCATGAGAGTTTGGAAATTTTAGGAGTACATTCCAATTTTTAGCGGATGATTCCCGTCTTGAATTTTTGTATACTTTTACTTCAAGGTAAAAGTATAATTGGAAAAAAATGTTACTTTGCAGTCTTAATTACAGAACTTCGTGCAATCCAGAACCAATTATATTCTTGCTGTTTGTATTATTTTTTTGAATGTTATAATATTACTGGTAAATATATACATAATAAGAAATGGTTTTCGCCCCTTTGAAGGAGGCTTAAATTTTTCTATCCTACTAATGATTTCAAATGTTTTTATTTTTCCTGCAGTTGCAACATTTTTCAAAAGCTTAAGAAGTAAATTTATAATGTTAGCACTGAACATATTAGGAATAGTTGTAACTGTTTTAGGAACTTTTCTGGTTTTTCTGATGATGACAATTCAATGCTAAAGGTAGGTTATTGCGTTAATATCTGACTTAGGAATCCAGGAGCGTTAAGAAAATTTGAATGTAATCCGTTAAAAAATTTCCACTGTCTGAGCATGGGACTTGTTCAGAGCCGAAGCAGAACCGGATGATCCATGCGGGTTTGGAAATTTTAGGAGAACATTAAAATTTTTAGCGGATGATTCCCGTCTTGAACTTTTGCATACTTTGGGTTCAAGACAAAAGTATAAGTAAAAATCATGAATGAAAATCATCAAAGCTGGATTTTCATCTCTCACTGAAAAACCGTATTTTTGTACATCTAAAAAGTAAAAGAACGAATGAATTCCTACAAAAATCCATTGGAAGAGCGCTACTCCAGTGAAGAAATGTTATTTAACTTCTCTCATAGTAACAAATTCCAGAATTGGAGAAAGCTTTGGATAGCTCTTGCTGAAATCGAAAAAGACCTTGGACTTGAAATTACAGACGAGCAGATCGCTGAGTTAAAAGCTAATGCTGAAAACATCGATTATGAGAAAGCAGCAGAGTATGAGAAAAAATTCCGTCATGATGTAATGGCTCACGTTCACGCTTACGGGGATGTGGCGCCTTCGGCAAAAGGAATTATCCACCTGGGAGCAACTTCAGCTTTTGTAGGAGACAATACGGACTTAATTCAGATCCGTGACGGACTTTTAATCTTAAAGAAAAAGTTGGTTAACGTAATGAAAAACTTAGCAGATTTTGCTATTCAGTATAAAGACCTTCCGACTTTAGGATTCACACACTTCCAGCCGGCTCAGTTGACAACAGTTGGGAAAAGAGCTACCCTTTGGTTACAGAGTTTGGTTCTTGACATCGAAGAACTGGATTTCTTCCTTGAAACACTTCGTTTCAGAGGAGTAAAAGGAACTACAGGAACTGCTGCAAGTTTCCTTGAACTTTTCAACGGAGATTATTCCAAAGTAAAACACTTAGATAAAGAACTTTCAAAAAGATTTGGTTTTGATAAGGTTTTCGGAGTTTCCGGACAGACTTACGACAGGAAAATTGATGCGAAAGTAGTTGCTTTATTAGGAAATATTGCACAATCTGCCCATAAATTCACAAACGATTTACGTTTACTTCAGAACCTTAAGGAAATTGAAGAACCATTCGAGAAAAACCAGATCGGTTCATCGGCAATGGCTTACAAACGTAACCCAATGAGAAGCGAAAGAATCGGGGCATTGGCAAAATATGTAATGTCTCTGACGACAAGTTCTGCTATGGTAGCTTCTACACAATGGTTTGAAAGAACTTTGGACGACTCTGCAAATAAGAGATTAACCATTCCTCAGGCATTCTTAGCGGTGGATGCTATTCTGTTGATCTGGAACAATATCCTGAACGGAATCGTAGTATATCCAAACAGAATCAACAAACATATTATGGAAGAACTTCCTTTCATGGCGACAGAATACATCATCATGGAAGAGGTAAAAGCTGGTGGTGACCGCCAGGAAATCCACGAGGTGATCAGAGTTCATTCTATGGAAGCTTCCAAAAAAGTGAAAGAGGAAGGAAAAGAAAATGACCTTATAGAGAGAATCTTAAACGATGATTCTTTAAAACTAGACAAATCAAAACTGAAAGAAGTTTTAGATCCTAAAAACTTTATTGGTTTCGCGCCGATTCAGACGGAGGAATTCGTCAAGAACGAGGTACAGCCGATTATAGACCAAAACAAAGACTTAATAGGATTGGAAGCTGATCTTAAAGTATAAAACAATATGCAGTCTTTTCGGCTGCATATTTTATTTCCAGCCTCAACTATGAAAAAACTGTTTTTAACCATTTTATTGATGCCAGTCATGTCTTTTTCTCAGGAAAAAGAGGTGTTAAAATATTTTATTTCCAAGGACAGTTTGGTGGGGGTGAAAAATCAAAAAGGAGAGATTATTATTCCGGCGCAGTTTATTAATCTTACAGGAATGAAAGACAACGAAATTGTTGAGAGTACAAATAATACTGTTTTTTTTGATTCTTCTCTGGCTGATAAAAGTAAAATTGAGAAAAATTCCTGGGGAGTTGTCTTTGACAGAAAAGGAAATCTTCTTTACCAGCCCTATTCTTACGACAATGGAGCAGATTATTTCTCTGAAGGGCTGAGAAGATTCGTTAAAAACGGAAAGGTAGGATTTGTAGACAGAAATGCAAAAACAGTTATTGAAGCTGAACATGATTTCGTTGCTCCGTTTAATTATGGATACGCAGCGTTTTGTGACGGTTGTGACTGGGAGAAAACCGGAGATGAGCATAGAGCAATTGTAGGAGGGAAATGGGGAGTGATGAATGTCAAAGGACAAATTGTTCAGCCATTAACAAAACCAACAGCTCAGGATGTTGAAATAGAGGGTAAATACTACCCGAATCTGTTTCAGTACAATGAAAAAGAGAAGAATATCCTTCAGTTCTTTGAAAAGCAGAAGAAAAAACTTTCAGATCTTTATTATGTGAACTTTTACAATAAACTGTCTGAAAAAGAAAAGAATCTGTTTTTTGAAATTGTAGAAAGGCCAAAAGAAAATTTTCCCTATTATCAGATAAATACTTATGATTACAGGAAAAGAGATCTGGATATGCTTTATCGTTTCAAATTCCTGGTCTCAGAAGATGGTAAAATATTTTATGCCATAGAAGATTATAATGATAAAAAAGTTCCTTTCGAAAACTGGTTGAAAGAAGAAATAAAAAATGCAGAGGACTTTCAGAAAGAACATAAGGATAATCCCAACAAATTTATAAACAGATAAAATTGGAAATTCCAGGGTTCAAAGTTGAAGAAAATACGACTTATTCCTTTAAATTTGTACGGAATAATGGCTGGAGAGAAAATCTCTTTCAAAAATTTCCAATATAGATGGGTTTAAAGAAAGAAGCTTTAACTCAGAAAAGTAAAAAGAAAAATAAATCTAATATTAAAAATCTGACATCTAATGTCTAATAACAAAAGAATTTTCGTAGAAAAAAGAGGAATTTTCGATGTTGAAAGTCCAAAAATTTTTGATGAAGTAAAAGCGGTTGTCCCGGCAGTTCAAAGCGTGAAAGTATACAATGTGTATGATATTTTCAACCTGAACGACGGAGAATTTGAAAAAGTGGTGAACAACACTTTCGTAGACCCTGTTACTGATATTTTGCATACAGAAAACCCTGCAAAGTCTATTCATTTCGGAATGGAATTTTTACCGGGACAGTATGATCAGAGAGCAGACTCTGCGCAGCAGTGTATCGCTTTGCTGACAGAAAATGAAAAATCAAAAGTAAGAAGTGGAAAACTGATCGAATTCGAAGGAGTTTCCGAATCAGATCTGGTTAAAATCAAAGACCTTCTGATCAACAAAGTGGAATCTCAGGAAAAAGACTTATCAATTCTGGATATTCCTGCAGAAGAAACACCGTCAAAAGTAATCATTCACGAAAACTTCATCAGTTTTAATGATGCAGAACTTGAAACCTTCTATAACAACCATGGTTTTGCATTAGGATTGGATGACCTGAAATTCATTCAGGAGTATTTCAAAACTGAAGAAAGAAACCCTACGGAAACAGAATTAAAAGTATTAGACACGTATTGGAGTGATCACTGTCGTCACACGACATTCGAAACAGAATTGTCAGACATTCAGTTTGAAGGTCAGTTCAAACACACATTGGAAACTATTTTCAATGATTATATCGAAAAAAGAAAATTCTTAGGCCGTGAGCTGAAGCCGATTTCCTTAATGGATCTGGCAACAGTATGCGGAAAATATTTCCATAAAACAGGAAACCTTGAAAACCTTGTAATTTCTGATGAGATCAATGCCTGTACCATTCAGATCGAAGCAGAATATGACGGTAAAAAGGAGCCCTGGTATTTATTATTCAAAAACGAAACGCACAATCACCCAACGGAAATTGAGCCTTTCGGTGGAGCATCTACTTGTTTGGGAGGTGCAATCAGAGACCCTTTATCCGGAAGATCTTTCGTATTCCAGGCCATGAGATTAACAGGTGCTGCAGACGTTTTGGAACCGGTTGATAAAACATTACCAGGAAAATTACCTCAGAAAACAATTACGAAACAGGCAGCCAACGGATATTCATCTTACGGTAACCAGATCGGTCTTGCGACAACGATGGTTTCTGAAATTTATGACGAAGGATACAAAGCCAAGAGAATGGAAGTAGGTTTCGTTACCGGAGCTGTTCCAGTAGATTGGGTAAGACGTGAAAAACCAGCCAATGGTGATTCAATCATCATTTTAGGAGGTGCAACAGGTCGTGACGGAGTAGGAGGAGCAAGCGGAAGTTCAAAAGAACAGGATGAGACTTCTATCCACACCATGAGTTCCGAAGTTCAGAAAGGAAATGCCGTAGAAGAGCGTAAAATTCAGAGACTATTCAGAAATCCTGAAGTAACGAAGCTGATCAAAAAATCAAACGACTTCGGAGCAGGAGGTGTTTCTGTGGCAATCGGTGAAATTGCAGACTCTCTAGAAGTAAACCTTGATGTATTACCATTAAAATATGAAGGACTAAACGGAACCGAACTGGCGATTTCCGAATCTCAGGAAAGAATGGCTGTCGTGGTAGATCCTCAGGATAAAGAAAAATTCATCAGATTCTGTGAAGCTGAAAACATTGTTGCCGTAGAAGTAGCAAAAGTGACAGATTCCGGAAGAATGCAGATGTTCTGGAAAGGAGACAAAATTGTAGACCTTTCAAGAGCGTTCTTAGATACCAACGGATGTTCAAAATCCCAGGAAGTGAAAATCACTCACCTTGAAGAAGTAAAAGAAGAAACAAAAACTTTCACAGCAGAAAACTTCCTGAACATCCTAAAAGATAAAAACGTAGCTTCCCAGAAAGGATTGCTTGAAATGTTCGACTCTTCAATCGGGGCCACAACAGTAGCAATGCCTTTAGGAGGAAAATACCAGCAGACGCTGATGGAAGGAAGTGTGCAGACACTACCGGTTTTAGGTGCAAAAGATATTAAAACCGTTTCTTTGGCAAGCTGGGGATTCGATGCTGAAATTTCAAAACAAAACTCCCTGTTAGGAGCATCTTATGCTGTAGTGGAAAGTGTGGCGAAGATCGTTGCAATGGGAGGTGATTATAAAAACATCAGACTGAGCTTCCAGGAATACTTTGAGAAATTAGGGCAAAACCCTGAAAAATGGGGTAAACCTTTAGCTTCACTTTTAGGAGCTTACGATGCTCAGATCAATTTAGGTCTTGCTGCCATCGGAGGAAAAGATTCAATGAGTGGAACTTACCAGGATCTGAATGTTCCGCCAACCCTGATTTCTTTTGCATGTGCCAACGGAGACAAAGAAAATATCATCTCTCCGGAATTGAAAAACGCAGGAAACAAACTGTATTTCTTCAATCACATTGCCCAGGAAAACGGACTTCCAAACTATGATGCTTTAAAAGAAGTTTTCGAATTTATTTTTGAAAACATCAAAGCTGGAAAAATCGTTTCTGTGAAAACAGTGAAAGAAGGAGGTCTTGCAGTAGCCTTAGCAAAAATGAGCTTCGGAAACAGATTAGGTGCCGAGATCAATGCCGATGAAAATGTTTTATTGGCTAAAAATATCGGTAGCTTAATCATTGAAGCAAAAGAAGAATTAAGTTCGGTTGCTCTTCAACTCTTTGGAGAAGTAAAAGACTCTGGTATTGTAAAAATCAATGGTGTTGAATTTAATATTACAGATCTTGTATCTGCTAATACAAACACATTCGAGAACCTTTTCCCAACAGTTGAAAAAGAAAAGATCACAGTTGAAATTGATGAAAAATCAAACTCAATCAATCCAAGAAATATCATCATTAAAAAACACGGAATTGCTCAGCCAAAAGTATTCGCTCCGGTATTCCCGGGAACCAACTGTGAGTATGACACACTGAATGCATTCCAGAAAGAAGGTGCGATAGTAAGCAGTCTTCCTTTGATCAATATCAATCACCAGTTACTGGATGAAAGTATTGATGCCTGGGTAGAAGAGATCAGAACTTCTCAGATGCTGGCATTCTCCGGAGGTTTCTCTGCGGGTGATGAGCCGGATGGTTCTGCAAAATTCATCGTAAACGTTCTGAAAAACGAGAAAATGAAAAATGCAGTTCATGAATTATTAGACAGAGATGGGATGATCATTGGGATCTGTAACGGATTCCAGGCACTTGTGAAATCAGGATTGCTGCCTTACGGAAGAATCAAAGATCTGGATGAAAACTCTCCAACGCTAGCTCACAATGCGATCAGAAGACATATATCTCAAATGGTTACTGTGAAAGTAGTGAATGACGAAAGCCCTTGGTTAAAAGGAATGAAAGATCAGACTTTCACTATTCCGATTTCTCACGGTGAAGGTCGTTTCATGGCTTCAGAAGAAGAAATCAAAAAGCTGTATGAAAACGGGCAGATTGCAACCCAATATATTGATCTTGATGGAAACATTGCCCACGGGATGCCGTTCAACCCGAATAACTCATTATTCGGAATCGAAGGAATCACCAGTCCATGTGGAAAGATCTACGGAAGAATGGGACACCCGGAACGATTTGCTGAAGGTCTCATGAAAAATATACCAACTGCGAATTATCACAACATATTCAAAAACGGTGTTGAATACTTCAAATAACAATACAAGAAAAATGATCGTCATCCATGGCGGTCATTTTTCGTCTTTGGCAGGTTTCTATGAGGAAATTTCCAGCGTCATGATGAAAGATGCGGATTGGAAGGTAGGAACGCTTGATGGCTTTGATGATATTCTCTACGGTGGTTTTGGAGTATTCGAAAATAAAGAAGAAATTGAAATCATCTGGAAAGAATCAGAAAAATCAAAACAAGACCTTGGCTTTGATGCCACTCGTGAATTCTACAACAATAAAATCAGACAGGGAAAACCATTCAACATAGAATTGATTCAGCAGAAATTAGATGATTTGACCGAAGGAAAAGGGCAGACTCTCTTTGATATTCTGGTAGAAATTATACAGTCACATAGCAATATTGCATTGAAGCTGGAATGATAAGTAATAAGCAATGTGTAATTAGAATCTTAAACCATTAAGAATAGTAAAGTTTTTAAGTAAAGTTAAGATTCATCAATGATGAATGAAGCAGGCTGCTTAATAATAGCTTTAGCTGTTGCCTTAATTATTCTTCACCCCTTCAAAAATCTTAATGGTTCAAAAAAGTTTATTCAAATAGGGCACAGATTGATCTATTGCTGTGTGAAACGCCTTTGCGAACGAAAACATAAGAATTAAATATAAATACTTAGCGCCTTTTGCGTTAAAAACTACGCAAGTTGAAAGATATTAATAATTTTTCTCACTATTTTTACTTTAACAAAAAGGAAACAATAAGAATTGAATGAAGAAAATTACTTACGGGCTGTTCTTCGGTGACAGCATTACTTATGGGGAATATGACGGTGTTTTTGGAGGCTGGGTAGATATCCTGAAAAGATACGCCTTACAGAAATTTCATGAAGGAAACGGAGATGAACTGATTCTTTTCAATCTCGGAATAGGTGGAGAAACCACAGAAGGCTTACTCAAAAGAATTCCTCACGAGCTGGAAGCCAGAAATTCTGCTGACGGGAACATTATTTTTTTAAGCTATGGCGCTAACGATCTTGCTGTAAAAGATGGGAAGCAGGTTGTAGAACCTGAAAAATTTAAGAACAATATTACGACGGCTGTCAACCATGCCAGACAGTTTTCCAATGAAATTTATCTTGTCAGTATTCTGCCCTTTTCTGAAAAGGTAAACGGAGTTGTGGTAAGTTCAGGGAAATTGAGAACCAATGAAGAAGTGATTGTCTACAATCAGATTCTTAAAGATCTTGCTGCGGAGCATTCGTTAGGGTATATTGATTTTTATTCTGCTTTTCTGGAAGATAAGGAAATTTTATTATCTGCAGACGGAGTACATCCCAACGAAAAAGGCTATGGAATGATGGCTGAAGTAGCTATACCAATTATTGAAAAATATTTATAATGGCTTATTTGTTTTCTTACGGAACCCTGCAGAAAGAACAGGTGCAGCTTGAAACTTTCGGAAGACTTTTAGAGGGAGAAAGAGATATTTTATCCGGATATCAACTTCATATGCTTGAGATTAAAGATCCCGAAGTACTAAGAAAAAGCGGGCAGAAATACCATCCGGTGCTAAAGTTTTCAGGTAATGATATTGATCAGATAGAAGGTATGCTTTTTGAGGTGACCGAAGCGGAAATCCTTCAGGCAGACGAATATGAAGTGGATGACTACAAAAGAATTGAAACCATTTTTAAATCCGGAAAGAAAGGATTTATTTATATCGGAAAATAGTTTCTCATCTTTAAAACATCCCATACTGTCATTGCAAGCAAAGCGAAGCAATCTCAACAAGAATTAAAAGCACTAAACTCATATAGTTTTATCTTTGATCAACGCTCTCTTTGTCATTCCGAGCAAAGCAAGGAATCTATACTTTCATATACTCACAGATTAATAGTTATGCAGTTAGATTCCTAACGGAATGGACAAAGGCTATGGATAATTGAAACACGTTTTAATGCATTTAAACACTAATAACACTAATATTATACAAATATCACGAGTAAATATTCAATAGGAGTGGGCTTTAGCCCACTTACTTTATAAAACAAATCCACTGGCTTCAGCCAAAACTTAAAAAACTGCTGACAGACACCTGTCATAACCTGTTCCTATCTTTGTTCCATAACAAAATCAAAAAAATGAATAAAGTAAAAGTCGGTCCTTTTAATGTGATCGGAATCTCGGTAAGAACAACCAACGAAAATGGACAGGCAGGAAAAGATATCCCTTTATTATGGGAAAAAATGATCAGTGAAGATGTCCTCCATTCAATTCCGAACAGGATAGACAATACCATCTATTCTATTTACACTGATTACGAAAAAGACCATACCAGACCTTATACTACAGTTCTTGGATGTAAAGTGGAAAATCTTGAGAACATCCCGGAAGGTATGGTTGGCTATTCTTTTGATGGTGGAGATTACATAAAATTTACTACAAAAGGAGATCTTTCAAAAGACTTAGTGATCAATGAGTGGGTGAAAATCTGGAATATGGATTTAGACAGGTTATTTACTGCTGATTTTGAAGTCTATGGAGAAAAAGCACAAAATCCTTCAGACGCTGAAGTAGATATCTTCATCGCTGTCAAATAAGGAAAAAGCAAAAACTTCCTGCCTTCACAACTTTTGAACTGAAGACGTGAAATTCCCCTCCCTCGGAGGGGTGGCGAAAATTCAAAGAATTTTTGACGGGGTGGTTTAAAACTTCCAGCTTCCAGGTTCTTTCTTCCGGCTCAGCTGAAAACATATTTCCAATACACCAGAATTCCGACAGTTACCGCTGCAATGGCTGTCAGAACTACAGCTCCGGCAGCAATATCCTTGATAAAGCCTATTCTTTTATCAAAATCAGGTTGGATGATATCACATATCTTTTCAACAGCGGTATTAAAGATTTCAGCACTCAAAACAGCAAAAGAGACGATGAAAACCAATGCTGCATCCGTATTGTTCAGTCTGAAATAGAAGATAAAGAAAAGGTTGATGAAGAATATAAAAAGTTCAACTTGGAAATTTCTTTCTGTTTTAATCATCATGAAAACACCTCTGAAAGCATTGAGAAAACTTTTATGGATGGGAGGTTTTTGCATGATTTTCGAAGTTTTTTCACAAATATAGGTTTTGTATCTGATAAAAAAATGTATATCCGCAGAAATCTAAGTATAATATCAAGGCTCAAAACAAATTAAGGATCTTTGTTAAAAACTCCTCCATAATATTCTTTTCTTTATTGTATCTATTTATTATATTTGTAGAAACTTATTTTATAAATCTATGAAATTTATTATTTCAAGTGGTGAACTGCAGAAGGCTTTGCAAACTGTAAGTGGCGTAATATCAAGCTCTCAATCGAGACCGATTTTAGAAAACTATCTTTTTGAATTAGACGGAAATAATGTTACCATTACAGCATCTGACGGCGAGACAACTCTTGTTACTTCCCTGGAAGTAAAGTCTGATGACACAGGTAAATTTGCTGTTCCTGCTAAAATTTTTCAGGATTTTATCAAGACTTATGGTGAACAGCCTCTGACATTTGTTGTAAAAGACAATGCCGAAGGAACCGGAAGCCAGCTTGAGATTTTAGATGAAAAAGATAATTTCGCAGTAGCATTAGACAATGCTGATGACTATCCCGAATTACCGGAATTCGACGCTTCACAGAGTGTAACGATGCCGGCAGGAGTGCTGTCTGAAGCTTTGACAAACACACTATTCGCTACAAGTAACGATTCTCTTCGTCCGGTAATGACAGGAGTACTGTTCCAGTTTGGAGAAAATGAAACCAATTTCGTTTCTACAGACTCCCACAGACTGGTGGTATACAAAAGAGCAGACCTTATGAATGCTGAACCGATGGAGTTTATCATGCCTAAAAAGCCTCTTAATATTTTCAAAAATATCCTGGCAAGTTCCAATGAAGACGTTACTATCGACTTCAATGAGAACATGGCTAAGTTTACTTTTGGTAAACATATCTGGATCTGTAGATTGATCGACGGAAAATATCCGAACTATACTGCGGTAATTCCAAAGGAAAATCCAAACGTATTGACAATCAACAGAAATCTTTTGTTAGGAGCAATCAAAAGGGCGTCTATTATGTCTAACAAATCTACCAACCAGGTAAGATTCAAGCTTTCAGGCAATATTCTTCACCTTCATGCAGAAGATACTGAATATGCAAACAAAGCAGACATGCAGATTCCTTGTGATTACAACGGAGAAGATATCAATATCGGATTCAGTTCCAAATTCTTAACTGAAATGCTGACCATCTTAGGATCTGACGATATCACGATGAAAATGTCTCAGCCAAACAGACCAGGTATCATTGAACCTGTTGACGGTCTTGAAGAAAACGAAAACATATTAATGTTATCAATGCCGGTAATCGGATTGTAATAGTAATAAGAGATAAATTAAAAAAGCTGGATTTTTCCAGCTTTTGTTTTTTCATTACTTTGTTTCTGCAAAAAATAGTAAAAGTTTTTTCTTATATGTGTCTCAGAATACACAAATTACACAAACTTTTACAAATGGCACAAAACAAACAATTAAGTATGATGTTATTGGTGAATCATTAGAGTTATTCGTGTTGTGCTAAAATCATATGAACAAATAGATTCTAAATAGGAAATTGAAAAGATTAACGAAAATTTATTATCTTAAAATTGTTTCTAAATTTCTCTATTTCTCAAAAAAACACGACATTTGTAGCTCGAAAAATTACACTTGTATAAGGTGTGCAATTTCAAGTAAAAGTTTCAAATTGAGCAGATGAGCCCAATTCATCTGACGAATTAAATAAGTAGATAGATTAACAAATGAAAATATCAAACAACTGGCTGAAGGACTTTGTAAAAACGGAATTAAAAACTGAAAGAATCGGTGAGTTCCTTACAGATATCGGTCTTGAAGTTGAAGGGA
>NZ_JAYSDT010000022.1:0-63936 GCF_041914225.1 Chryseobacterium sp. | reverse complement strand
TGAAAACAAAAGTCACCGGACTTACTTTTCTTACTCACAATTAATTACATTTTTACATTAAATATGTTTAACATAGAAACGTTAAGGTCAAAATCCGTAACGGAACTGACTAAAATCTTAAAAGATTTAGGCGTTAAAGTTGCAAGAAACAGCAATGAAAATGACAAGATCTTTGCTATTCTTGACTTTCAGGCTTCTAACCCTAAAGTTGCAAAAGATTATTTCAACGCCACTGAAACCGCCAGTATAACTACTGAAGAGGCTCCGGCAGAAAAACCTGCCAAGGCCCCGGCAAAAAAAGCTGCCCCGAATAAAACGGCAGCCAAGCCAAAAGCAAATGCGAAAGCTCCGGTAGAACCTAATGCAGAGGAAAAAACAGAAGAGAAGGTGCCGGCTTCCGAAGAAATAAAACAGGAAGAACCAAAAGCTGAAGCTGCTGCAGTAACAGAAGAATCCACAGCAACAGCCCAGGCAAAAAAGAAAAGAAAAAGAGTTTCTGCCAATACAGCTAATGCAGAAGTAGCCCAGGAAAGAACAGAAGCTTCCAAAAACACAGAATCCCAAGAGCCTGCCCAGGCAGAAGAAAAGCCTAACAATTCTCAACAACCACAGGCTAACAGACCTCAAAAAGGACAAAACCACCCACAGAACAGTGGAAACCAGCATAAAAACCAAAACCAGCACCAACAGCACCAAAACCAAAATCAGAACAGACATTCTGAAAAGGCAGAGGAGCAGAACGATCCTAAAAAAGAATTTAATTTCGATGGATTGGTAAGTATTGAAGGTGTTTTGGAAATCTTACCGGATAATTACGGATTTTTACGTTCTTCTGATTTCAGCTATATCTCTTCTCCTGATGATGTGTATGTTTCTACAGCACAGATCAGAAATTTCGGTTTGAAAACCGGAGATACAGTGAAAGGAATTGTCAGACTTCCTAAAGAAGGAGAAAAATATTTCTCTTTACTAAGGCCTACAGAAGTTAACGGACGTGATCTTGCATTTATTAAAGACCGTGTCGCTTTTGAATATCTGACCCCACTTTTCCCTGAAGAAAAATTCAACCTTGCAGGAAGCGGGTCTACAGTTTCCACAAGAATTGTAGATTTATTTGCTCCTATCGGGAAAGGTCAGAGAGCAATGATCGTTGCACAGCCTAAAACAGGTAAGACAATGTTGCTTAAAGATATCGCTAATTCTATTGCAGCAAATCACCCGGAAGTATATATGATGGTTCTTCTGATTGATGAGCGTCCGGAAGAGGTTACCGATATGGAAAGAAGTGTGAATGCAGAAGTAATTGCCTCTACATTTGACGAAGCCGCTGAAAAACACGTAAAAGTAGCTAACCTTGTCCTTGCAAAAGCCCAAAGAATGGTTGAATGCGGGCATGATGTAGTCATCTTACTGGATTCTATCACCAGATTGGCAAGAGCATACAACACCGTAACTCCAGCATCAGGAAAAGTTCTTTCCGGTGGGGTAGATGCGAATGCCCTTCACAAACCGAAAAGATTCTTCGGAGCAGCAAGAAAAATCGAAGGCGGAGGTTCTCTTACAATCATTGCTACTGCACTGATTGATACAGGATCCAAGATGGATGAAGTAATCTTTGAAGAATTCAAAGGTACAGGTAACATGGAGCTTCAGTTGGACAGAAAAATTGCCAACAGAAGAATTTATCCTGCTATTGACCTTGTAGCATCAAGTACCCGTAGGGACGATCTTCTTCTGGATGAAGTAACTTCACAGAGAATGTGGATCCTCAGAAAATATCTTTCTGAGATGAATCCTGTGGAAGCTATGGAATTTGTAGATAAAAACATTAAAGGAACTCTCAATAATGAAGAATTCCTGATGTCTATGAATAAATAAATTAATTTAATTATTGTTAAATAGAAAGCACAGGCTGATTTTCGGTCTGTGCTTTTTACTTTATCTTTCATCTTCAAACTTCTTTACCCAAAAATTAATTCATTCTAAATCAATATATCAATGTTAAAGATTTATTAAAGTAATCCCCAATCTTTGATAATACCTTAAATATTGGCTATTTTTGGGTATAACATTAAAAATAAAAATTATGTCATTTGAATTACCAAAATTAGGATATGCATATGATGCATTAGAGCCAACTATTGATGCAAGAACTATGGAAATCCACCATACAAAACACCACCAGGCATACATTGACAATTTAAATAAAGCAATTGAAGGTACTGAACTAGCAGGAAAAACAATCGAAGAAATCTGCCAGACAGGAACTGATAAACCAGCCGTAAGAAATAACGGAGGAGGTCACTTCAACCACTCTTTATTTTGGGAAATCTTAACACCTGGAGGAAGCAAAGAACCGGTAGGAAATGTAAAAGCTGCTATCGAAAATTACGGAGGTCTTGATAAATTCAAAACTGATTTTTCTGAAGCTGCTAAAACAAGATTCGGTTCAGGATGGGCTTGGTTGGTAAAAAATGCTGACGGTTCTGTATCTGTTTCTTCTACACCAAACCAGGATAACCCGTTAATGCCTGTAGCAGATGTTAAAGGAACTCCGGTTTTAGGACTAGATGTTTGGGAACATGCTTATTATTTAAACTACCAGAACAGAAGACCTGACTATGTTTCTGCATTCTTCGATGTAGTAAACTGGGATAAAGTAGAGGAATTATTCAATAAATAATTTTCAGCTATTATAAAAATAAAAGGTTCAGAATTTCTGAACCTTTTTTATTGGGTATTATTTTAAAATTTACCTTATCGCATCACTTCCGGATAACCCGTTCAGTCTTAATTTATATTTCCAGTTGACGTACACGAAAACCTGATATAATTTATATTCAAACTTGATCCCGTAATTTTCCTTCGGATCATAATCTATTCCTGATTCAATAATATTTCTATATCTGCCGGAATTGTAATAACTGTTCCATTCGTTGACCAGAAATGTATTTTTTGTCTTCAGATAAGATTCTGAGTACTGGCTGATAGGTTTGGCCACAGCACTCAGGAAATAATCAAACTGAGTATCAATGACTGTAAGATCCCATTCTCCGTCTTCATTTTTGGAAGGTTTCATCTCGTGTTGCTCTTTATCTTTCTTTGGTGTTTTCTGCGAAAAACAGCTGAAAGGGACCAATGCAATCAATACCAATAAAATAATATTTTTCATGATTAAGATATTTATACAAAAAAAGCACTCCAATAAGAGTGCCTAACTTTTTTATGGTTCTTTCTGAAGAACTACAAACGCCGGGAAGTGGTCACTGTAGCCTCCTGTAAATTGGTCTCCGTTCCAGGATCTGAAAGGATAACCTTTATAATTTCCTTCTTTATTCACGAGATATGCGGGTGCAAAAATTTCTGTTTTGTATACAGAATACTCTTTTGTTACCTGATCTGAAATTACATTTTTAGAAACGATAATCTGGTCAAACAGGTTAGGTGCATCCTGATAAGCCAAAGAAGCAACTCCTTTCTTATATAAAGGGTACATCAGGTTAAGATATGGTGTTTCTTCGCTTAGGTCTTTCGGATTAGCCTGAGCTTTCAGATGGTTTTTTAAACTTGGGCTTACAGGATCGTCATTAAAGTCACCCATGGCGAAAAGCTTTGTTGTTGGGTCTGCAGCTCTGACGCTGTCCATCTGCTGTTTTAATAATGCAGCCGCTGCATTTCTTTTAGGTAATGAAATGGCTTCACCGCCTCTTCTTGAAGGCCAGTGATTCATAAAGAAAGCTACTTTTTCATTATCTAAAAATCCTGTTACCACAAGGATATCTCTCGTATATTCCCTTTTTCCGTTGTCACCATAAATGACCAGTTCTTTTTTTAATGAATTGGTAGGAGTGAATCTTCTTTTCTGGTAGATCAAAGCAACATCAATTCCCCTGTAATCATAAGAATTGTAGTGAATGATTCCGTAATCATATTTCTTTAAAGCAGGTTCATTGACAAGATCCTGGATTACCTGTCTGTTTTCAACCTCAATGAGGCCAACTACTGCTGGGGCTGTTTTGGTATATTGTGCTCCCATTTCAGAAATGACTTTAGCTTCATTGGCCAGTTTTGCTTTATAAATTTTAGTTCCGTAGTTTTTTGGACTTTTGGGAGTAAATTCTTCAGAACCACCTTGTTCTCTCACTACTTTTTTGCCAATTAAAGCTCCGTCACTCCATGGTCCGTCATATTTTTCGGCTTCCAGAAATTTGATGGAATCCATGGGGATGCTTCTGTGAAAAGCAGGATTTTTAATGTTTTTGGTTCCGTCTATATAATCTGCTGAGCGGATAGTGTCCCAAAGGTTTTCTACATTCAAAAACCCAACGGTAGCTACTTTTCTCAGTTTTCCCTGTTGTTGTGAGAATGCCACAATTGAAATAAATAGGGCAAACAGACTCGAAAATCTCTTCATCTCTTTAGAGTTTTATTATACTATTAATTACAAATTTACTTTTTTTTAATTCGCTGCGTTTTAAATATTTGTAAATTTAAAAGCAGTAATCCGAATCTCTCTTTTATAATGATTCTTAAAAGATTGCAATGTTAAGAAAAAATAATGTTAAAAAAGTTCTGAATTACAAAATTTGATTAAATTTGTGCCCCCAACTTTTAAACTGTTGAAAATTAACAAGAAAAGTATTAAAAAATAAATATACTCATGATTAAAAAACTATCATTGATCTCTTTATTTACTTTGCTGCCTGCTTCATATTATTATGCGCAGACAACAGTGTTTGCATATCTTAAGGATGCAGACGGTAAGCCTGTTGAGCAAGCGAATGTAGATTTAAAAGGAGCAGGAAATGATGCAAAGGCAGACAAAATCGGATATTTCCAATTTACGGATTTGATGCCCGGACATTATCAGATTATGGTTACAAAACCCAATTTTGAAACTAAAATGTTTGAATTTGATGTAACCAGTGATGAGAAAAGAAAAGATCTTGGAGTAATTACTCTTTATTCTGCATTGAACGGTGCAGACCAGGGATTAGCTATTGTAGAAGATTCCGGAGAAAGTGACAGCGGTGGTGCACAACAAACTGCAACTGTAGGATTATTACAGTCTTCACAGGATGTTTTCAATAGGATTGCAAGTTTTGATTTAGGGCCATACTGGTTCCGTCCGAGAGGGATTGATAGCAGAACAGGTGAGAATATGATCAACGGGGTTTCTATGGCCGCTGCAGATAATGGAGATGTAGACTTCAGTACCTGGGGAGGATTGAACGAAATTACCCGTTACCCGGAAATTTCAGCTAATCATGCACCTTCAGAATATGCTTTCGGAGGGACTACCGGAGTATTTTATAAGAATACAAAAGCCAGCGAGTACAGAAAAGGAAGCCAACTGACATACTCTCTTACCAACAGAAATTATAGAAACAGATTATCCTACAGATTTTCTTCCGGGATGAACAAGAACGGATGGGCATTTACAGGAATGATCGCCAGAAGATGGGCACAGGAAGGGATCCAGGATGGAACTGCTTATGATGCATACAGTGGGTATATTGGTATTGAGAAGAAATTTAGTGATAGTCACACGATGACGTTAAACGCCATTGGTTCTAAATATGAAAGAAGTTCTTCAAGTCCAAGTACTCAGGAAGTGTATGATTTCAGAGGAGTTCATTATAACTCTTACTGGGGATGGCAGAATGGAGATAAGAGAAATGAAAGGGTGAAAAGAGGGTTCCAGCCAATGATCCAGTTGCAGGATTTCTGGAAAATTAATAAAAATTCTCAATTATGGACCTCTGTTTCTTACCAGTTCGGAAAAGAATACAGTTCCAGATTAGACTGGTACAGAGCGAATAACCCATCACCAACTTATTACCGTAATTTGCCAAGTTACTGGTTAAATTATAAAGATCCGTCTCCGGAACAGGCCGCTAACATCGGAATTACGAGAGATTGGTGGACGAATGATGATCAGTCTCACACACAGATCAACTGGGATAATCTTTATAATGCCAACAGAAATGTGGAATACAATGCATTATTGGGTGGAAGAAGAGCAGCTTATTACCTTGTGGATGATGTAAAAGATGATAAAGTATGGAATGTGGCAACTCACTATACTTATAATTTCACGGATACTTCCCGTTTTATCTTAAACTTATCTTACCAGAACTACAGATCTGAGCAGTACAGAGAAGTAAACGACCTGTTAGGTGCTGATTTTGCCCTGAATATGGACCCGTTTGCATCCAATACAACTGCAGGAAGTGTTTGGGGAAAATTCAATACAAGAGAAGGCGATACTGATGTTGCAAAAAGAGAAGGGGATAAAATCGGGTACAGCTATATTTTCAGAAGACAGGAATTCAAAATAAATCCAGCCTTTAAATTCTCAACAGGAAAATTTGATGTGTTTGTTTCCGGGTTATTTGGGTATACTACGAACAGCAGAGAAGGATTGTTTCAGCACTATCTGTATGAATCTTCTTATGGAAAAGGTGGAGATCAAAACTTCTGGAATGCAGGTATTAAAGGGCAAGTTACGTATAAAATCAATGGTAGAAACTTCCTGGTTTATAACGGGGCTTACTTCTCACAGTCTCCTTTCCTGAATGATATTTATTTTAATACAAGAGTAAGTGGTGTTACAACTCCCGGGATCAAAAACGTTGTTATTGATGCCAATGATTTGAGTTATGTAATTTCCACTCCGATTGTTAAACTTAGACTGACAGGTTATCTTGTTAATACACAAAATGAAACAAGTGTACAAAGATACTTCGCACAGGGAGTTAAACTGACAAATCTTACTGAAAGCGGAGATCAGGCTCCTATTCAGGACGGGGCTTTTATTACACAGGTTCTGGCAGGTGCCAACAAAAGAAATATGGGTGTTGAGCTTGGTGCACAGGTGAAACTTACTCCTACTTTAACCGCCAGCGGATTATTAAGCTTGGGACAGTATACTTATACCAATAACCCTACCGTTTATTTTGCATCTGATGCTGTTGGAACTTTCAGAGAGCTGGACGGGAACGGAAATATCGTTTCAAGATCTTATACCAACATGGGAGTAGCTACTCTTAAGAATTACAGACAGGGCGGAACTCCTCAGGAGGCATATACGCTAGGTCTTCGTTACAGCAGCCCTAAATACTGGTGGTTAGGAGCAACATGGAACTATTTCGGACATTCATTCCTTGATCCGTCTCCTGTAACCAGAACAGAAAGATTCTATACAAATCCTAACACGCCGGGAGAGCCTTATGACCAGGTAAATGATGAAGAACTTGCAAGAGTTCTTACGCCTACAAAACTGCCTTCAGCATTCTTCTTCAATGTAAATGCAGGGAAATCGTGGATGATTGGTAAGTATTATGTGTTGGTGTCTGCATCTGTCAATAATATCCTTAATAACAGAAATTATATTACAGGAGGATTTGAACAGACCAGAAACGTTAACTATATTGATTATGCTAATGATTATGACAGCGGAAATATGGTATTCGCGCCTAAGTATTGGTATAATCAGGGTAGATCTTATTTTGTTAACCTTCAATTCAGATTCTAAAAAATTAAAATTAAAAATCGAAAACAATGAAAAATATATATTTTAAAGCGGCGATCTTTAGTGCTATTTCAATGCTGTCATTCTCATCATGTGTAAAAACTGATGATTATGAGATCCCAGAAATCAAGTGTACAAACAAATTTGCAGCAGCAAATCACCCACTAACGGACCTTGCTGCTATTGCAAAAGCAAAGCCAACTGAAGCTGATATCATTAAAGAAGATTACATCGTTGAAGCATATGTTTCCTCAAGCGATGAATCAGGGAATATTTACAAAATGATGTTCCTTCAGGATAAACCTGAGAATCCAACACAAGGTATCGAGATTGATATTGATGGTGGAAATCAGTACCTTGATTATCCTACAGGATCTTTAGTAAGAATCAACCTGAAAGGATTGATCGTTCAGGGGGTTAATGGGAATATTAAAGTAGGTTCTTTTGATCCTAACTATCCTATCGGTAGAATCAACCCTAATAAACTATCCAATTACATGGCAAGAGTTTGTGACGGACAAAAGGCTGTAGTAACTGCAATAAAGCCATTAGAGTTTAATTCTATTGCTGATGCTCTTAAAAATGGTGCTCACATCAATCAGCTTGTAAAAATTAAAAACGTTCAGTTTGAAGAACCGGAACTGACAAAAACTTTTGCTGACGAATCAGCTACAGGTGACCGTTATATTACGGATAAAAAAGCAGGAAGATTGGATCTTCGTTTCAGTAACTATGCAACCTTTGCGAAATCTCCGATCTCTCCTAAATATGAAAAAAGTGGTGATATCGTTCTTCTTTTGAGCCGTTTTACAAGTTCAAGTAACGCAACTATTTTCACAGATCAGGCTTATATCAGAACTCTTGATGATATTAACTTCCCGAACCCAAGATTCAATCCAGGTGAACCAGATGCTCCTTCTGCTTCTGCTGTAAACCTTTTCGCAGGTTCAGATTTTGAAAACTGGGCAACTTTCTTATCAAGTGTAAACAGTTTCGGACTTAAGCCTTACGCTACACAAGGTGTTGGTTTAGGATATAATGGTACAAATTCACTTCAGATCAAAGGTACTCCTACAGCTAACGATTATGTATTTACATCTGTTGCTGCTACAGGAATACCAGCTGTACCAAAAAGAATTACAATGTATATCAAAGGTACTGCAACAGGAAAATCACTGTCTTTCAACGTATATAAAGCAGGTGGAGGTTTCTACGTATTTAACTTAGGTACATTCTCTACCGGAGCTACTTTAGGAGTAGAAAGTGCTAACTCTTACAACGGTTCTATCAATACAAACGGGCAGTGGAGATTGGTTGAGCTTACCCTTACAGGGATTGCAGATATTAACACTACAGCCGGAAAAGATATGTTTGCTATCAAAACCGGAAATGGTGGAGTGTATGATGTTCAGATTGATAATATCAAAATTGAGTAATACATTAGTTTTTTTATTAAAAACGACTGATTAGTTCCAAATAAAAAGGCTGTCTTCACAATTGAAGACAGCCTTTTTTATCATTTTTGAGGATTTTGGGTTTATCAAACTATAGACTTATTCACTTCTCAGATGCATCTTTACTTCTTGCTCAATGTCACTTTTATCACATTTAAATGGTATTTCAGATAATGACCATCCAACATCATAATGATCATAATTTTTATAAATGTGATATTTATTTAAAGAATCAGTAATATCAAATTTGTCTAATATCAAATATCCATTTCTAATATTCACAGAATCATAAGCAACGAGATACTTTCGTCCATAAATGAATTCTCCGTCTTGATGTGCTTTTCTAATGACGCCTTCTTTATAACTAAATGTAAAATCATTTCCCTTTCCATGTGCTCTGTCACCATAATAAACAGAAGTAATTTCTCCCACAGTATATTTGGCATTTTTAAGTATTAATGCCGTTGGTGGGCTTATAGCCTTATACTTTAAAAAATAGATGATCCAGCCTATACCACAGATTATGATTATTAATAAAACCTTATTCTCTCTCTTCATTGAATAAAAATTATTTTACTTCCTGATGTAAGAATTTTGTTAGCAACTTCCTGTGAAGGTAATCATTTATGAGTTCCATTAAGAAATATATTAAAATTATTGTTCACCTATTTAAAAAAAATACCCTGAAAAATTTAACTTTCCAGGGTACCCATTTATAATGGTTAAATCTAATTTACATTTTAAAAAGAAACCTCATTCACTTCTTTTCCTCTTTGAAAGTTCATCGTTTTCTGGCTGCCTTTATAGGCGATATTAACAATGTTGATCTGCTTAGGAAAAGCGCTTAAAAGGATCGTATTTTTAATCTTTAAGGTGTTGATATCTGAAACGCCTCCGGTTTCAAAATACACCCATACAGTTTCTCCACTGACCTGACTTCCCGTGAAGGTTATCGTTTTAGGAGCCCCATTGACAAATACATCAAAATTATTGTTCACATATTTTTTTACTTCCGCTTCAAATCCAGCCGTGTTAGGGTTTATTTTAATAGCATCAGAGATATGGCTTGTATTCATTTTTGTGGTAAACTTCAATGTCTTGCTTCCATCAATATAGTCAACTTTGGTCATTGAAGAGAAAAAGTCTACATACATAAAACTCATTAACACAAAAAATGTTAAAATTCCTGATATATATATAAGTTTTTTCATCTTAATTAATAGATTTACAATCATACTTGTTAGTTATAAGTCACAAATAATATGCCAATTAAAAATTTACATTCACAGAATATTTATCATAAAAGGCCTTAATATGTGCCACAGCCTCGTCAGCACTATCTACCACACGATAAAGATCCAGATCATCTTCAGCAATCATTCCTTCTTTTAGCAGAGTTGCCTTAAACCAATCCAGCAATCCTCCCCAGAATTCACTTCCTACAAGAACAATCGGGAATTTCCCGATTTTATTGGTCTGAATAAGAGTCATAGCCTCAGTCAGTTCATCCAGTGTCCCGAAACCTCCGGGCATTACCACAAACCCCTGGGAATATTTTACAAACATTACTTTTCTCACGAAAAAGTAATCGAAATTCATAGAATAGGATTTGTTGATATAAGGATTAAAATGCTGTTCAAACGGAAGATCAATATTAAGTCCGATAGATTTTCCCTTAGCATTGAAAGCTCCTTTATTTCCTGCTTCCATAATTCCAGGCCCGCCTCCGGTAATAATTCCGAAGCCAAGTTTGGTAATTTTTTCAGCAATATCAACAGCCATTTCATAATATTTGTTCTCCGGCTTCAATCGGGCAGAACCAAATATTGAAACGCACGGACCAATTTTAGCCAGTTTTTCATAACCGTCTACAAATTCAGCCATGACCTTAAAGACCATCCAGCTGTCTTTAGTGATCGTTTCATCCCATGTTTTTTGTCTGAAGCTATTGTGTAGTTTTGTTTCGTTAATATCAAGTTCTGGATTTACCAAACTTTCATCTCTGGTTCCATCAATTTCCATTGCAAAATTTATTTAAAATGTTTTTCGGCTTCTATTATGGATGAAGGTCTTCCGACATCAATAAGAATACTGTCATGCACAAAGCCATGTATATGCTCGGTCTGCATCAGATCCAGATATTCTTCCATAACAGAAAATTTGCCTGTTCTTTTTATTTTTTCAAAGATGATAGGATTGATACAATGGATGCCGCTGAAAGCTAGTGCTTTAAAGCCTTTGTTGAATTCTGCAAGC
Organism: Chryseobacterium sp.; assembly: GCF_041914225.1. Classification (GTDB taxonomy): domain Bacteria; phylum Bacteroidota; class Bacteroidia; order Flavobacteriales; family Weeksellaceae; genus Chryseobacterium. Next base: position 52,692 of record NZ_JAYSDT010000022.1, on the reverse strand, counting down.
CTTTGTTCTCCGGTTTGGACATTCAGCCAGCCTCTTAATACCATATCATCATTGAAAAGGAGTTTTCTCGAACTTTCTCTGTCCGAAACCGCTAAAGTAGCAAAATCTTTTATCTTTTTGTGGTATTCTACCAAAGTATTGATATTCAGGTCAGTCAGAATATCAGCATTCATGATTAAAAAATCTTCTCCGTGATCAAGAAATTTTCTTGCAAAAATCAAGCCGCCACCGGTCTCAAGAAGTTCGTTGGTTTCATCCGAAATTTCGATCTTACATCCGAAATTATTATTTTTATTTAAAAAATCAACAATCTGATCTCCAAAGTGATGGATGTTGATCACAAAATCCGTTATTCCGAAACTTTTCAGATAATTGATATTTCTTTCCAGAAGCGGAACTTCATTTACTTTTGCCAGTGCTTTAGGATGATGGTTGGTAAACGGTTTAAGTCTGGTACCTTTCCCTGCTGCGAAAATTAGAGCTTTCATAATAGTGTAAGTAATGAGTGATGAATAATGAGTAATGAATAGCTGTAATAAGAAAATTACTTATTGCTCATTACTGATTACTAATATTCAGTTGTGGCTGTTCATCATGTTGAAGAGTGATTTCAGTACCTTCAGGATATTTTTCTTTGATAAATTCAGCGATTTTTATTGCGCAGTATACCGATCTGTGCTGTCCGCCGGTACACCCGAAATTGATCTGCAGATGCTCAAAGCCTCTTTCTAAATAATTGTCGATATTAATTGAAACAAGAGATTTTACGAGTTCCAGAAACTTTGGCATTTCGGTTTTTGTTTCCAGATACTCCTGAACTCCTATATCATTTCCGGTCTGGCTTTTATATTCTTCAATTCTTCCCGGATTTAAAATTCCACGGCAGTCAAAGGCAAAACCTCCTCCATTTCCGGAATTATCTTTGGGAATTCCTCCTTTTTTGTAAGAAAAACTGTGTATCTCGATGTGTAGCATTTATATGTTTTTAATTTTTTTAGACCAATAAGTCCTTAATAACTTAAAGCTTCTTATTGGTTCGAATTTATAATTTCTTCAATTTTTTGTTGTGCCTTTTCCGATGCCAATTGCTGAATAACCTTAGTCAGTTCAGGATAATCCTTCATGTGTTCCCAGGAATTTGAAAACTGTATAATATTCCGGATTCCTTTTTCCAGGCTGGCCATAAAATGCTGTTTCCTCTGTATCAAACCTCTGAATCCGTAAGCACCTAAAACTTGTAGAAATCTCATCATCTGAATAGGCATCACTGCATTTTTCAACTGAATTCTTGTTGCGGGATCATCAAACTGTTCAATATAAAAATCCAGCATTTCCTGTTTGAAATCTTCAGGAAAATTGGCTTTGGCCTGAAAAAGGAAAGAGATCACATCGTACATTAATGGTCCTTTCATTGCCGACTGATAATCTATAAAAGAGACTTCATTCTGTTCATTGACCATGATATTTCTTGCCTGGAAATCACGGATCATAATTCCTTTAGGTTCAAGATTCTCAATAAGGACTGCTATTTTTTTGAATTCTTTCAAAAGAGATGACTTATTGTATTCAAGCTCCAGAAAATCTGCTACAAAGTTTTTAAAATAATAAAGATCATGAATCACGGGAAGTTCATCATAACATTCATACTCAAAGGTTTTTGAAAAATCAATTTTCCCCTGAGTCTGGATCTGCAGTTGGTAAAGCTTTTCTAACGTTTGCTGCACCAAAGATCTTACAGCGGGGGACAACTGTTCTTTTGCAATCACTTCAGAAAGCGTATGCTGTCCTAAAAATTCCTGGATATACATCTTCCGGTCTTCTGAAACGGCAAGAATAGAAGGAGTATTAAGATTCAGGCCCGAAAATACTTCAGAATAGTAAAGAAAACTTTCATTTTCCGGAATATTTTCATTGTACGTAATGATGTATTTTTCTGTACCGGCAGTGGCCAGGAAATTTACCCTCGCAGAGCCGCTTTGAGCTAATGTGACGAATTCAGAAGATTTTTTACCTAACTGGTTCTCAAAAAATCGTTTTGCGTTTTCAGAAGTCATAATATGGAAACAAATATACTAAATTAACATGAGTTGGAAATTATAGTTTAAAGAATTGAATATCAAACCGGAAGCCTCTTATAATAAATCTGTAGGATACTACTTTTACTGAATGTTATAGCGGGAATTTTTCCTTTTAACTCCATAATTGTAGACTTTATTCTATTATTCTTAAGTTTCCTGATTCAGATTCAGGATATTACATGCTAATTTTTATCTTTGCATTATGCTGAAAGACTTTAAACCTGTTTTAGGTATTTTATTGCGCTTTATTGTTATTTATCTGGTGTTGCTTTTCGCTTATCAGTTTTATCTGAACAGTGGGAAAGATTCCGGGCTGGATTTGTTTTCAAGGATGATTGCCAATCAGGTGACTTCCCTGCAGAACGCCATAGGATATCCTACAGAAATCTATGATGATGTAAAAAACGAACAGGTTTGGTTTTATGTTAAGCAAAATTATGCGACAAGAATGGTGGAAGGGTGTAATGCTGTTTCTGTCATCATCTTGTTTGTGTCTTTTGTGTTTGCTTTTTATAAAGGGATAAAGACTTTTGTTTTTGTGGGTGCAGGATTGGTTATCCTGTATATTATGAATCTCTTGAGAATTATGGGATTAAATATCGTGATGACCGATCATAAAGAGTATGGAAAAATATTCCATGATTTTGTTTTTCCTGCTGTTATTTATGGGAGTGTTGTTGTTCTTTGGCTGATCTGGATTAAATTTTTTGCTTTAAAACATGAAAATTCTTAACTGGCTTCTGGTTATCGCAGGGATCTGCGGTTTGATAGGTGTAAGAATCCTGGAAGGAACTATTTTTTATGATCCTTTCCTTGATTACTTTCATGAAGCTAATAAGAATATTGATTTTCCTGCATTTGAATGGGGCAAACTGATTGCCGGACATGTTTTCAGATTTATTTTAAACTTATTTTTTTCCTGTCTGATTATTTACGGTTTATTTAAAAATAAGGGATGGACAATACAGGGAGCAATAATGATGACTGTTGTTTTTGCCATTACATTGCCTATTTATCTGTATTGTATTCATGACAGATTTGAAGTAGGGTATCTTTTTTCTTTTTATATGAGGCGATTCGTAATCCAGCCGTTAATCATACTTCTCATTGTACCGATGTTCTATTACAGGAAACAAATGGTTAGTAAAGAAAGCTGAACCAGACCGATTTATTTCTTACTCACCTTTAGTTGCTGTGTGCTTATCCACACTGGTTACATTTTCCGGAGTCCATTCGACGCGTTTAATGAAATCTTTTTCCCGGACAGGACATTCTTTGATCTGGCAGATCGGGCATGAGATTGGTTTGCAGTCATCCATATGGAAATTGAACTCAATACTGCGTTTTATATTTCCGGCAAGAAGTAGAATGACGTTTTCCATTTCACTATGTGCATCACGCAGGTCATAATACCAGGGAAGGGTAATATGAGCATCAATATGCAAAGAAGAACCGAACTGCTGTATTTTCATATTGTGTACGTCAATCCATTCTGTATGTCTGTTTTCTTCGAGGATTTTAATGATCTGATTTAATATTTCAGGATCTTGCTCGTCCATAATACCGCTTAATGACTTTCGTACGATTTTATAGCCTACAAATATGATATAAAGCCCAAAACTTAGTGCTACTGCGGAATCCAGCCAATAGATTTTAGTGAAATAAACAATCACTAAACTGGCAACCACACCAAGCGTTGTAATGGTATCGGACTGAAGATGCTTTCCGGATGAAATAAGAACCAGAGAATTTTCTCTTTCTCCTTTTTTTATGGAGATATATCCCAGAAGATAATTCACAACCGCGGTTCCTGCAATAATCCAGATTCCGAGATCAATCTTGCTTAGCGTTTTTCCCACAATAAGGCTATGAACTCCTTCATAAATGATCATAACACCGGCAATAGCGATAAGGGCACCTTCAATACCGGATGTTACAAATTCTACCTTTCCATGGCCGTACGGATGGTCTTCATCTTTGGGTTTGGCGGCAAGGTGCAATGAATAAAGTCCCATGAACGCACTAATGACATTGACGATACTTTCCATGGCATCGGAAAAGACCGCATCAGAACTGGTAAGCTTCCATGCAATAATTTTTCCGACGAAAAGGATGATTCCAAATATGGCAATGAGCTTTTGAAATCCTATTTTCTCCTGATGGGCATTTTTCTGGGTATTCATAAATGTGTTTGATAAAAAAAAAGAATCTCAATTCTGAGACTCTTTTTTATTTTGTTAGTTTATACTAAGTTGTTTGCTACAAGGTACTCTGCGATTTGTACAGCGTTTGTTGCCGCTCCTTTCCTCAGGTTGTCTGCTACGATCCAGAGGTTGAGCGTTTTCGGCTGTGATAAATCCCTTCTTATTCTTCCCACGAAAACTTCGTCTTTTCCTTCTGAGTACAGAGGCATAGGGTAGTGGTTGTTTTTTACATCGTCCATTACAATTACACCAGGTGTTTCAGATAAGATTTTTCTTACTTCATCCAGTTCAAATTCATTTTCGAATTCGATGTTTACGCTTTCTGAGTGTCCTCCCTGAACAGGAACTCTTACAGCAGTTGCTGTCAGGTTGAAAGTATCATCTCCTAAAATTTTCTTAGGCTCTTTCATCAGTTTGATCTCTTCTTTCGTGTAATCATCATCAGCAAATACATCACAGTGTGGCAATGCATTTTTGAAGATCTCATAAGGGTATACTTTTTCAGTAGATTCATTTCCACTAATCTCACCGTTTAATTGGTCTACAGCAGCTTTACCTGTTCCTGTTACAGACTGATACGTAGAAACGATTACTCTTTTTAAATCATATTTCTTGTTCAATGGCCCAAGAACCATTACCAATTGGATGGTAGAACAATTCGGATTGGCGATGATTTTATCTTCTTTTGTTAAAACATCAGCATTGATCTCAGGAACGACTAATTTTTTATCAGGATCCATTCTCCAAGCAGAAGAATTATCAATTACTGTTGTTCCTGCTTCTGCAAACAGAGGAGCGAATTCAAGGGAAGTAGAACCTCCTGCAGAGAAGATGGCAATATCCGGTTTGGCAGCTATAGCGTCCTTCATGCTTACAATCGTAAATTCCTTCTGTTTATACTTCACCTTCTTGCCTACAGATTTTTCGGATGCTACCGGAATTAATTCTGTTACAGGGAAGTTTCTCTCCTCCAAAACTTTAAGCATGACTTGTCCAACCATTCCTGTTGAACCTACTACAGCTACTTTCATTGATTTAATTAAAAATTTAAGATTAAACTATTTATAAATTATAATGCATATAATTTCTTTATCTTTTTAAGCCCCAAAGACTCTTGTCCAAGGGAATGCGAATGCAAATAAACCTACTGCAATCAGTCCCATAATAACTACTCCTAAAGAAATAGTATCGTTGGATTTTACTTTTTTGTTGACAATGGTCATCAAAACCGCAGCAATAAGCATAGAGAATGGATGTTCAACATATTGGAATCTCAATGCTGCATTTTTCATTACTTCTCCCATATTTAATCCCTTGCTGAAAGTGGTGATCAGCATAATGATTCCCAATAAAAACTGAACATGGAAGAAAATCATTGTAAAAAGAGTCGTTTTCTTCAAAAACTTGTTCACTTTTCCACTGAAACCAAACATGGTAGCTAAAAGTGCAATGATAAATAATGTTACCAAAAGAATCTCAAGATACCCGAATCCTTTGTGGGCATTATGTAAAATGTTGTAAAAATCCATAATCCTATTTTTTTGTACACAAAGATAACAAAAATCCCGGCTCAAAGCCGGGATTGATATTGAGAAAATCTAATATTGTTATATTATTAGAAGTTGAATGATAATGTTGCTGCCCAGGTAGTTCCGAAACCGAAATAAGCACGGTTACCGGTTGCTAGACCTTTGTACATCATACCAAGTTGTTCGTAAGTCTGATTTTGAGAATTAAGTGTTTTTCCATCAGCCAGATATTTTGGTTTATCATCAGCAAATACACTTGTAGCAGAATCAGAAATATATACAGTATCAAATAGGTTGTAAACGTTAGCTCCGATTGTGAAATACTGAGCTTCGTTTTGCAATCTGATTTTGTAGGAGAAACCTATATCGAATAAGTTGAAGTCAGGTAATTTCAATACTCCTCTATCTTGTGCAGAAACGTTAGTAAATGTTCCAGCATCAATAGTAGAATAAAGTTTACCCACATATCTCCAGGTTCCGAAGATATTAAGATCTTTTACCGGTTTTACTGTAAGACCTAATGATGCTGTCATCTGAGGAATACTGTTATTGCTTGAACCTCCTACTTTTACTTTATCCAAGTATAGTTCGTTACCTGCTGAACCAGCTAAAGTAATAGGGTTGTTGTTATCATCGAAAGAAGCTACACTAGCATTTCCTTTATAATAGTAATCTCCCCAAGAGAACATCCCCTGAACTTCCAAGAAACGGTTAGGTCTGTATACTCCATCAAATTCTACTCCCTGGTGAATTTCGGTAATACCATTGATTTCAGAATAACCTGTAGTAGTTGAACCGTCTGCTAAAGTGAAAGTCTGACCTGTTTTTCTTAACCATCTGTCTTTCCACTGTGTTCTATATACGTTAACATTTGCAGTGAATTTTGCAGATCTGAATCCATATCCAACTTCAGCAGAAGAAATTTTCTCATTAGTTAGATAAGGGTTAATAAGCTGTTGGTTACTTGGGTAAACAGTGTTAAGGAATGGCTGCTTGCTATAATAACCTAAATTAGCAAAAACATTATGTTGTTCATTAATGTTATAGTTAGCCCCCCCTTTAATATTGTATCCGAAAATATTTTTAAATCCAGTTTTAGTGTTTATTGTCTGACCTTTTACTGTGCTTCCGTCTACTACGAAGTTATCAATTCTCTGGTAACCTTGGTTAGATACGGAACCTTGTAAGAATGCAGATAAGTTATCTTTAGTATACTCTACTTGCGCAAATCCACTGTACCAAAGAACTTCTCCGTCATTGCTATATCCAATCTGGTCTTCAGATGGAGCTAATTTACCTCCAAAAGGATTCCAGCTAAGCTTTTTATAATCATAAGTATTGCTTACGATTCTTGGAGCTAAATTTTGGTTCGCTTTGTCTTTATATCCTGCTGCTCCATAAAGGTCACTAACAACCTGATAGTGGTAACCATAGTAATATCTATCATCTGTTCCTACTGAGAAATTCCAGTTGTCATTGATTTTATGTTGGAAGTTTGCCAAGATACCATACCAGTTGTGAGAGTTGATACTTGATCTACGAATTAGAGTACTTCCAGCACCTGCAGTATTTAAGTTAACAGCTGCATTAGCCGCGAAAATAGCATCATAGTTAAAGTGACCAGCTGTATCATAGAAATCAGTCATTCCTTTTCCTCCTACTTTACCTAAATCACCTGTTCCACCACCTCTACCATTTGACATGTATAAAACTGTACTTAACTTAGACTTCTCACTCATCGTCCAATCCCAGTTTAACATCATTACCGGCTTAGAATAATAGTTAGATCTGTTTGCTAAAGCAACTTTGTTTCCTGAAGCATCAGTATAATATCCGAAGTCAGAGTTATATCTTCTGTAAGGACTTTTTCCATCATATTCAGGGTTATAGTTGATGTAATTTTGAATTGTTGGAGCAAAAGTTCTTTGATCGTGCCACTGAGGAGCAGAAGTTATGGTAAACTGTAAGTTATGTTTTTTATTGATTTCATAACCTAATGCAAAGAAATATGCATAAGATTCATAATCTGTATTTTCAATATAAGTACCTCCGGCTTGTCTGCTCATTAAGAATGATGCAGAAACTCCATCTTTAGATTTTCCTGTATTATAAGAAAATGAAGTTTTTAAATAATCATTATTTCCAACACCTAATCTGATTACCCCTCCTTTTTTCATATCTGCAGAGCGGGTAAGGAAGTTTACTGTTCCTCCTACAGAAGCAATAGCTAATTTAGATGAACCTAAACCTCTCTGAACCTGTAGTGTACTTGTAACATCAGATAATCCCGTCCAGTTTGAGAAATAAACAGTACCACCTTCCATATCATTTACAGGCATACCGTTTACCATTACAGCGATGTTTCTTGATTCGAAACCTCTGATTGTAAGACCTCCATCACCAAAACCACCTCCGGATTTTGTAGCATAAACAGATGGAGTAGTGTTCAAAATCTCAGGTAATTCCTGGTTACCTAATCTTTCTGCAAGTTGTGCTGCTTTAATGGTAGATGCAGCAACAGGTGTCTTTCTATCTTTAGCGATATCCGTAACACCTCTTAAGATTACCTCTTCAATATCTTTGGACTTAGTTTGTACTGTGTCCTGAACTTGTTGAGCGTAATAAACACTAGCTGTAGATAATGTAATTACCGCAGTTAGTATTGATTTGTTGATTAATTTCATAATCGTTAGTAATAATTAGATTTAATTTTCTGCAAAATTCGCAAAATTAAATTTAACTATTATTAACTCAATGTTAATTTTTAATCAGTCTTAATAATGTTAAGGTGTTAAAAATCAGCATTATGGCTAAAAATTGAATTTTTGTATGAAAAAAGTCATGTTATTGAATTTTTAACAAAATGGGGGTCTTTTTGTTAAAAATTCAACGCTATTTCACTGCTTTGAGACTCAAATCTATATTCTCTGCAGAGTGTGTAAGGGCTCCTACGGAGATGTAAGTAACGCCTGTTGCAGCAATATCTTTCAGCATATCACGGGTAATTCCACCTGAAGCTTCAGACTCACAGGAGCCGTTGATCATTTTTACAGCTTCTTTCATGGTTTTCACATCCATATTATCAAGCATAATTCTGTCAACCTTAGCGTTGATGGCTTCCTGAACTTCTTCAAGATTCCTCGTTTCAACCTCTATTTTTAACTTTTTCTTATTCTTTTTAACATAGTCTTTCGCCATAGCTACTGCATTAGTAATGCTTCCGTTATAATCGATGTGATTGTCCTTCAGCATGATCATATCATAAAGGCCATACCGGTGATTGGTTCCTCCGCCAATAGCCACTGCCCATTTTTCACACATTCTGAAGTTGGGAGTCGTTTTTCTTGTATCTAAAAGTTTAGTTTTTGTACCTACCAATCTGGAGTCCCAATCGTGGGTAAGAGTCGCAATACCGCTCATTCTCTGCATGCAGTTAAGAACAAACCTTTCAGTGGAAAGGATAGATCTTGCACTTCCGGTTACAATAAGAGCTACATCCCCGACTTTACAAGGAGTTCCGTCTTTAATAAAAACTTCAACTTTTAGGTTTTTGTCAAAAGTGTGGAAAATGATTTCTGCCAGTTCAACACCTGCAAGAATACAGTCCTGTTTTACCAAAAGCTTTGCACTTTGTACAAGATCCTGTGGAATGGTAGACAGGGTAGAGTGGTCTCCATCCTGAATATCTTCTTCAAGGGCATTTTTTATAAATGTCTTTAATGCTTTATCTGTAACGTAGCTTGGTCTTTTCATAATTTTGATTTTAGTAATAAAAGGAAGATCTTTTTCCGAATAATAAATCGTGAATAATGAAGAGCAAAAGAACTTCATTTTCCTTTGCATCTATTTTTTCAAAATCTATATTGTCTTTTATTTGTACATTGTTTTGATTAATGCTTTGAAACTCCAATACCTCTTTTCCGTTTCGTCCTTGTGGTATGATTTTATAGTTCCATTTAAAATTATCCCAATTATATTCTTGAGTGTAGTAAGTGATTTTTTCTCTATTGAATGTTAAAACTGGGTATTGGGGATTATTGATATAATATAAAGTTAAGCGCAGCCTATTATCTTTAATTATATTGTTTAAATCGAATTTTAAGCTCCCATAATAGTCTGGTTTTCCTAACCCTTTTATATTGCATAACAGATTTAAAACCAAAGGGTATTTGGATCTGGGAACAATAATCTTTTTTAATAATGTGACTCCATATAATCCAAAGAAAACTCCCAAAAGTATTATTCCTGCAAGGATGGCTATATTTGAAAAAGTATCAATTTTTCTATCTTGCTTCCAAAAATTTAATAATACTAAAGCACAAGTCAATGAAAGTATCATTCTTGAATAGAATAAGATATTGACTGTTGTAAGAATATTTAGATTCAGGGTTTTCACTTGTCTAATTAAAATTAAACCAAATCTTTATTATAAAACGCTCCCTTATTCTCTGTCATTTCCATAGATTGGGTAATGATGAGGTGCGCAACGGTTGTTAAGTTTCTTAATTCTGACAATTGCGGGGAAAGAATAGAGTAGTGGTATATTTCATCAACGGCAGCGGCAATCTCCTGGTGTTTTTGCAGAGCCATATTCAAACGGCGGTTACTCCTTACAATACCTACCAGGTCGCTCATCATTTCCTGAAGCTGTTTTCTCAGATAGCTGATAATGACCATTTCATCCATAATTTTCATTCCTTCTTCATCCCATTCAGGAACGGCTTTCAGATCATCGAAGTTGAAGTTGTTTTCATTCAGAAGATCTACGGTTTTCATGGCAGCATTGTGGCCGAAAACCAAGCCTTCAAGAAGTGAATTTGAAGCAAGTCTGTTGGCACCATGAAGTCCTGAGTTGGTACATTCTCCTACGGCGAAAAGGTTTCTGATGGAAGACTGCCCGTCCCTGTCTACTTCAATGCCTCCCATCAGATAGTGGCAGGCAGGCACAACAGGAATCAGCTGAGTAAAAGGATCAATTCCTTCGTCTTTGCATTTTTTATAAATATTGGGGAAATGTTCTAAGAATTTTTCATGGTTCATTTCCTTGCAATCCAGGCCAACAAATTCATCTCCGGTAATTTTCATTTCAGCGTCGATGGCTCTTGCTACAATATCTCTGGATGCCAATTCTTCACGTTCATCATATTTATGCATGAACTTTTCACCCTTTTTGGTTCTTAATTTGGCTCCGTCTCCACGTACTGCTTCTGAAATTAAAAACAGCATTCCATCCATTTTGCTGTATAAAGCTGTTGGATGGAACTGGTAGTACTGCATATTGGAAACTTTTCCTTTGGCACGAGCTACAAAGGCAATTCCATCTCCTGTTGCAATCGTAGGATTGGTAGTATTTTTATAAACATGTCCGGCGCCTCCTGTGGCTACCAGTGTTATTTTCGAAGTAATTTTTTTGATGGTTTTGGATTTTTCATCCAGAATGTAAGCGCCATAACAGTGGATGTCACCTTCATTAAGTTCTTTTCCCGGAACATGGTGCTGTGTAATGATGTCAATAACATAGTGATGATCCAAAATTTCAATATTCGGGCTGTTATTGGCTGTTTCCAAAAGAGCTCTTTCGATTTCAAAACCTGTGATATCTTTATGATGGACGATTCTGTTTTCAGTATGGCCTCCTTCTCTTCCTAAAGCGAATTTACCATTCTTCATATCAAACTGAGCTCCCCATTCAACAATTTCATTAAACCTCGCCGGAGCTTCTCTTACTACCATTTCTACGACATCGCGTTTGTTTTCTCCGTCTCCGGCACGCATCGTATCATCAATATGCTTCTGGAAATTGTCATTCTGAAAATCTGTAACGACAGCGAGACCGCCCTGTGCATATTTGGTGTTGCTTTCGTCCTCATCAGACTTGGTTACAATAATGATTTTGGCATCAGGGAGCTGTTCAGAAACTTTAATGGCATAGGAAAGTCCGGAAATGCCGGAACCGATTACTAATACATCCGCTTTTATCATATGCTGGCTTTAGGTACAATCGTTTAAAATATTAAATAAATTTAAACAATTTTTCGTTTGGTTTTCTTACTTTTTTCATGTGCTGGAAATGGTCTTCGTCAGAACGGTAGCCTAAAGCGAGGGTAACGGTTACTTTTTCTGTTTCAGGATTGATATCCAGGATTTCTTCTATAAGATCCTGACGGAAGCCTTCCATGGGACATGAGTCTATATTTTCAATAGCAGCGGCATACATAAGATTGGCCAATACTATATAGGACTGCTTTTCTGCCCAGTTGAAAATTTCATCATGTGTTTTCTGGTTGATGTGCTGATTAATGCTGTTTCTGAAGGGATCCAGTTTTTCAATGGGAGTATCCCGTACTTCAGAAATATGATTAAAATAACCACGGATATAATTCTCTTCAATCGTTTTCTTTGAAATAATAGCAATAAGATGAGAACAGGTGGAAATCTGTGATGGATTATAGAAGGCTGGAATCAGTTTCTGTTTCATCTCCTCACTCTCAACAACGATAATCTTGTAGGGCTGAAGTCCCAAAGAACTGGCAGACAGCTTTCCTGACTCAAGAATGTTGTGAAGAGTTTCCTGAGGAATAATCTGATGATTGAATTTTTTTACAGAATATCTTCTGCTTAAAGCTTCCAAATAATTCATAGGACAAATTTAAGAATTGAATATGAATAAAGAGTCTTTAAAATGAAATATCTCCTCTCCGTTAATGCAAAAAATCACCCCGGCCAGCGGAGTGATTCTTTTGATGTGTTGGAAAGTGTAATTATTCTCTGTTCTTTACAACTATCCAGCCTGAGAATTTTATCGGAGTACTGTTTTTATTATTTTCGTTCCATGAAATAGAATACCAGTAATTTCCTGTAGGAACTTTTTTGCTTCCGTTAGTGGTTCCTGTCCATTTGTAACCATTGGTTTTATCTGCCTGAAACATTTTGTAACCATATCTGTCGAAAATTGCTATTTCCAGATTCTGTTTATTGGCAAGCGCTGAATAATCAATAAAATCATTCTTGCCGTCATCATTTGGCGTAATTACATTGATCAGATTAGGTACTGTGATATTGACTTCAACAGGGACACAGTTATAACCATCTCTTACATATACTTTTGCTTCTCCTCTTGCAATATTGGTGAAGACATTGGAGTCCTGCCAGTTGATATTATCCATTGAATACTGGTACGGAGGAGTTCCGCCATTGGCATATACCGTTACAGTGCTTCCTGCAATATCAATCGTAGTAATAACCGGATTATCGGAAGGATATACCGTTACTTTTTGTGTCGCTATACAATCGCCCGTTTTAAGTTTTACCCAATAAGTGCCTACTCCTACATTCTTGATAGACTGCGTAGTAGCTCCTGTGCTCCATTCGTAGCTTTTGAAGCCTGCGCCTGCATCTAAAGTGGTTGTGTTTTCTATACAAATTGTTTTGTCAAGTAAAGTTCTTGAATAAACAGGTGGTATTACGGTTAACGTAACTTTAGCAATAGAATAGCAGCCGTTTGCACTGAATACTTTAATATAGGCAACTCCATTAGGCGCAATGTATGCTGCCGGAGTAGAGATGGCATTAGTTCCACTGATAGCATCAATCAATGAAGGGTAATATTCTTTTGTGAGCCCACCCTGTGAAACGACGGCTCCTACGAGATTAAAGGATGCCATAGACGGATTGCTTTCAATAAAACACGATTTGATTTCAATATCATTGACAACCACAACAGGGTAAATATTCAATGTAATTTTAGCTGTACTTACACAACCCTGAGGAGTGGTTACCTTTACGTATATTGTTGCTGCTGCTGATGCGTAAGCAGAAGGATTGGTAATCTGGTTCGTTCCATTATTCAGATCATATAGAGTAGGATAGAATTCCTTGGTAACTCCTGCAACAGTGGTTACGGCAGCAGTGTTAAGGTCAAAGGTTGCTGTCCCTGCATTGTTGTTGTTACATCCGGTAAGACTGGCATCTGTTGCTGCAAATGGAGTAGGATTTAGCTGGATGACTCCGTCGCCGTTATCACAAAGAGTAGAAGTTGGATCTTTGATTACTACTTTGATTGTAGTATTTCCCGAATACTGAAAGCTTGTAGGATTGGCAATAGGAGTAGAGCTTCCCAGTAAATAATAAGTGAAAATATAGTTGCCGGGATTATTTACAAATTGAGAATTGTAAGAAGTAAGATCTACAACCCCATTTCCGGTAGCTGGATTGGTACATACGAACGGTGTTACGGTATTGCTTAAGATAGGAACTTTATCCACAAAAACTTTAACATTTTTAATGGAATGTCTTGCGCTGGCGCCTCCCGTTGCTGCAGAGAAACCGAAATATCCCTGTGACATTCCCACAGCGCCTCCGGAAGGAGCAAAAGACTGATCTACAATAAGAGCACCATTTATTCTTACTTTGATAATCCAGTTGGTAGGATTGGTAAGATCTGTTTCTCCGTTTACTTCAACATGTCTGTAAGTATCTCCTACAAATGGATTGGTAGCAATAAGATCCGGTGAGTGAAAAGTGCTTCCCGGAGTCGTGTTGTATTCGATATTATTACCTGCTGTATTGTTGGTGCCGTAAAGAATATGAACTTTACTCATCTGCCCTTCAGTTGTATTGTTGAAGATATCAAAACCAACCATCAGTCCTGAGGCATTGGCTGGAATACCCAATCCTCCTCCTGAGACGAATCCTGTTGGCGGATTGGCAAGGTACCAGAAAGTAAAGCCGTCTCCTCTTCCAAACTGTGCGGTTCCGTTCCCATCAATTCTGAAATCGAATTCCACTTTCCATTTATCACAGTAGCTCAGGGTGATTGGAGTGGATAGTTTTATAGCCCCGTATCTGCTGGTCTGATCACTCGTAAGTCTTACAAAGTCTCCGCTTACCACAGCGTCAGAGACCAGATCCCAGCCCGTTGTATTTACAGGGTTTCCTGTTAATTGATAGGTTTGTGAAAATAATCTTCCCGGAAGACAGAGTAAGATAGCCAAAAATAAAATGAGTATATCTTTTTTCATAGTGGATGGATTATGATGTTATTTGTTCTTGGTTATAAATTGTTTCTTTTATGTTTATATTAATTACGAACGTAATGTATGGTTTCAATTTCGGATAGGATAAAGTCTCCTTTAATACCGAAACTACCCCAAAGGAGGTAGTTTCAAATAGTAAATTTTATTCTCTGTTTTTTACCAATACCCAGCCTGAGTATTTGGTTTCAGTATTGTCTTTGTTGTTTTCATTCCATGAGATGGTGTACCAGTAAGTTCCTGTGAGGACTTTTTTACCGGAAGCAGTTCCGTCCCATGTGAAGTTTCTCATTTTTCCAGCCTCATAAAGTTTGTTGCCATATCTGTCATAAACAATGAACAGCAGGTTTTTCTTATAGGCAAGTGCTGAGTAGTCAATAAAGTCATTTACATTATCTCCGTTTGGCGTGATGGCATTGATAAGGTTAGGTACTGTAATCTGAACTTCAACAGGTGTACAGTCATAAACATCTTTTACATAAACTCTTACCTCTCCTCTTGCGAGACCTGTGAATATATTGCTGGTCTGCCAGTTAACTCCATCCACAGAAAACTGATAAGGAGGGGTTCCGCCCGCTACATTTACAGTGATTGTGTTGTTGTCAATATTGATGCTGGAGATCACAGGGTTTGCAGATGCTTTTACATTGACAATCTGTGTGGTAATACAGTTGCCGGTTTTAAGCTTTACCCAATAAGGCCCAACGCCTACATCCTTAATAGATGAGGTTGTTTCTCCGGTGCTCCATTCATAACCATCGAATCCGGGACCTGCATCCAGGTCAGTCTTTTCACCAATACAAATGATTTTGTCTTTCAGAACAGAGGATGTTACAGGAGGTAATACGATAAGGTTGATTTTAGCAATATTAAAGCATCCGTTGGCATCTGTTACTTTTGCATACACGGCTGTGCTTGTTGATAAATACTGAAGAGGATTCATGATCTCATTGGTCCCGTCTAAAGCATTTGCTATTGAAGTATAATATTTTTTTGCAGCTCCTGTTCCCAAAGTGGTAACATCTGCAGTAGTCAGATTAAAAATAGCACTGTTAATATTATTTTCAATGAAACATGATCTCAGGGTAGCCTCTTTCACAGGGGTGTCAGGGTAAAATGCCAGTGTGATTTTTGCTGTGCCTGTACATCCCTGAGGTGTTGTTACTTTTACATAAACAACTCCCGGTGCAGATATATAATTGGTTGGATTTTGAATCTCATTACTGTCAGCATTGAGGTCAGCCAGCGTTTTATAATATTTTTTAATGACGCCGGGAACATCCGTGACATTCGCGGTATTCAGGTTGAATGTAGCGGTTCCGGCTTTGTTGTTATTACATGCCGTAATCGTTTTGTCTTCAGCTTTGAAAGGGGCAAGAACCAGTAATATTTTCCCATCCGGGTTATCACAGAGCAGTCCTGCGTTATCTTTAACAACAACGGTAACGGTGGTGTTGGCATTAAACTGATAATTGGCAGGGTTCGCGATAGGCGTTGAGCTTCCAAAAGGATAGTAAGTGAATGTATAATTGGAAGGATTGCTGACAAACTGCGAATTGAAAGAAGTCAGGTTTACGGAGCCATATCCTGTAGTGGGATTGGGGCAGAACGACTGGGTTGCTGAATTCTGTAAAATAGGAACTTTATCCGTATAAATTTTTGCATTTTTAATGGAATGTCTTGATCTTGCAGCTCCTGTAGATGCTGAAAATCCAAAATATCCCACTGTCATTGCAGCAGCCGTTCCGGAAGGGGCAAAAGACTGATTACATATTATATTACCATCTATTGTTATTTTTATAATCCAGCTGGTTGGAGCAGCAGGATCTACCTGTGCCGTTACTTCAACGTGTTTAAAGGTAGTTCCCTGAAAAGGCTGTGTCGTATTTAAATCCGGTGAGTGAAAGGAGCTTCCGGGAACATTGAAGAATTCAACGTTATTGGTATCTGTTGTATTTTGAACCTGCCCGTAAGCTACATGTACTTTACTCATTGTAGCTGTAGTGGTATTGTTATAAGTGTCCAGCCCTACGATAAGGCCAACTGCATTCTGGGAAACACCAAGACCGGAACCTAATACGCTGGCAACAGGCGGATTGGTAAGATACCAGAAGGCAATTCCATCTCCGTTGGAAGTTTGGTTGGAATCCATTCTGAAATCAAATTCCACTCTCCATTTATCGCAATATTTTAGATTGATAGGATCATTCAGCCTGATAGAGCCGGATTGGTTGTTGGTATCCGGAGTAAGCTGAATAAAATCTGTGTTTACCTGGGTGGGAGAAATCATTGTCCAGCCGGTAGTTGTTACCGGGTTTCCGACAAGCTGATAAGTCTGGGCAAAGGACTTCCCGGCTATACAGAGTAAAAAAACAGATAAATACAATAATAGATTTTTATTCATTTATAATGGGACTTATTTTAATATGTAAAGATATTAAATCCCAATCAATTAATATGTATTTAATGTTAATTTTGCTAAAATTTTAATAATTTTTTAAAAATTTATCGCTTATTATGATATAATGGTTAATATTATAGTAGTGATTACGTATTTGTATTAATTAATTAATTAAAATAAGGAATTATTATCCAGACTCTCAAAATAAGTATCAATTTCGAGGTCAGAAGAATTGGCAGCTGCAACTGCTAATTTATCGCAAAGTTCGTTTTCAAAGTGCCCGGCATGGCCTTTTATCCAATGCATTTTAGGGTTGTGCTTATTGTAAAGTTCAACAAATTTTTTCCAGAGATCCGGATTTTTTACATTTTTCCATCCTCTTTTAATCCAACCTGCAATCCAGTTTTGGTTGATCGCATCAGATACGTATTTGCTGTCGGTGTAAATGTGGATGTCGTTTTCTGTAGATTTCAGTTTTTCCAATGCAGTAATAACAGCCAGAAGTTCCATTCTGTTGTTGGTGGTTTTTCGAAAACCTTTTGAAAATGTTTTCTGGTAATTTTTTTCCGGAACGCGCATGAGAATTCCATATCCGCCTTTCCCGGGGTTTCCGCTGCAAGCGCCGTCCGTATAAATTTCGATTTTCAAGTTTAATAATAGTTAAAATTTTCAGAGTCTTCATTATAATTAAAGTCGTAATCATAATCATTAATGACTCCAATACTGTTTAATGATACTTTTTCAAAAGGATCTTCTTCTATAAGTACCCCAATAATTTTGTAAGGAAATGTTGCGCTAGATTTATAGAACTCTAAATGTTCAAGAATAATATCATCAAAATTATATTTGTTTAAAATAATTACTTTATCAACTCCAACTTCGTTATCTAAAATATAATCTCTTATAGATTTGATTGTTATCGGTTTTAATCTTGAGGTTTGTATTTTCATGTTAATAAGAGTTATTACTTAAAACGGAAAATCATCATCATCATCAAAATCATTCATTGATGACCCGGAAAGTTTAGAACTGTCCGGAAGGTCAAATGCTGCTCCTGGCTGAATCGTAGTTTTGATCCTGTCAAATCCGCTTGGCTCCCCGAAATTGGAAGGATATCCTCCTCCTGCACCGCCATCAAATGCAGCTTCTATATCACCGAATTTTGCAAAATGTTTTAAGAATGATAATCTGACATCTGCCGTAGCACCATTTCTGTGCTTTGCAATAATAAGCTCAGCCTGGTTTTCAGTAGAAGTTTCCTGTCCTTCTTCATCATTATCCCAAACAGAAATTTTATAATATTCCGGTCTGAAGATAAAAGATACAATATCCGCATCCTGCTCAATCGCTCCGGATTCCCTCAAATCTGAGAGCTGAGGTCTTTTCCCCGGACGGGCTTCCACACTTCTTGAAAGCTGGGAAAGAGCAATCACAGGTACGTTAAGTTCTTTTGCAATCGCTTTTAATGAACGTGAAATCATGGAGATTTCCTGTTCACGGTTTCCGACTCCTTTACCGCCACCGCCGGCAGTCATCAGCTGAAGGTAGTCGACCATGATAAGTCTTACGCCATGCTGCATTACCAGTCTTCGGCATTTCGCACGGAAATCAAATATCGAAAGAGAAGGAGTTTCATCAATATATAAAGGAGCGTTTTCCAGCTCAGATACGTTGGAGAACAGTCTTTGCCATTCCTCATCATCCAGTGTTCCTTTTCTTAATTTCTCTGAGGAGATTCTTGTTTCCGAAGCAATCATTCTGGTGATAAGCTGTACGGAGGCCATCTCGAGAGAGAACAGCGCCATAGGGATTTTGTGGCCTACAGCAATATTTCTTGCCATGGAAAGAAGAAATGCCGTTTTACCCATCGCCGGACGGGCTGCAATAATGATGAGGTCAGAGTTCTGCCATCCACCGGTTTCCTTATCCACATCTCTGAAACCTGATGGAACTCCTGAAAGCCCCTGCTTATCTTTTAAAGATTTAATGGTATCGATAGCCTGCTTTACCAATGAATTGGCAGTGTCAAATCCCTTCTTAATCGTTCCGTTGGTGATCTCGAAGAAAGACTGCTCTGCCTTGTCCAGAAGTTCAAAAACATCTGTTGATTCTTTGTAGGAAGAATCGATAACGTTGGCAGAAACGTTGATAAGGCTTCTTAAAATATATTTTTCAAGAATAACGCGTACATGGTATTCAATATGAGCAGATGAGCTTACTCCCATCGTAAGGTCAATGATGTAATGATCTCCACCTGCCTGACTCAGTTTGTCTTCTTTTTTTAAATCCTGAATAATCGTCATTAGGTCTACCGGGTGGTTTCCTTCATAAAGCTTCAGGATAGTAGAAAAGATGACCTGATGTCTGGGGTCATAAAATACCTCCGGAGTAAGGAGGTCAATGGAATGGTCAAGACCTTTTTTGTCAATCAAAAAAGTTCCGATAACAAGTCTTTCAAAGTCCACTGCATTGGGAGGCATTTTTCCATCCGCAATAGACAATTCTTTTGCAAAGTTTCCGTGTGTCAGGGATGATAATGTTTCTTTCTGCGCCATGGTGCAAAGATAGTTTATTTAAAAAATAATTAAAAAATAGTATTCAACAAATTATTAGCAGTCTTTCGGAAAATGCTGTAAACAGGAGGTTGAATCTGTTGATAAAAAAATCACCTCAGTCTGAGGTGATTTTATAAAATAGATTTAGGAGAGCTTATTCTCTGTTTTTTACCAATACCCATCCTGAATATTTGGTTTCGGTATTGTTTTTATCATTTTCATTCCATGAGATCGTGTACCAGTAAGTTCCGGTTGAAATTTTCTTACCGAAGGCTGTTCCGTCCCAGGTAAAGTTTCTCATTTTGTTGGCTTCATGAAGCTTGTTCCCATATCTATCATACACGATGAAGACAAGGTTCTTCTTGTAGGCTAATGCAGAGTAGTCGATAACATCATTTACATTATCTCCGTTTGGTGTAATGGCGTTGATAAGGTTAGGAACCGTCACAGTCACCTGAATAGGAGTACAGTTGTAAGTATCCTTTACATATATTGTATTTTCACCTCTCGGAAGTCCTGTGAATATATTGGAATCCTGCCATGTAACACCATCTACAGAATACTTGTAAGGAGGAACTCCACCTGTAGCTGTTACAGTGATATTGTTGTTGGTAATTTCTATTCCTGAAATTACCGGCTGAAGGCTTGGGTGCACACGTACTTCCTGAAGTGTGAAACATTTCCCGGTCTGAAGTTTTACCCAATAAACACCAACTCCCACGTTGCTGATAGCTTGTGTAGTTTCACCTGTGCTCCATTCATAGCTTACAAATCCAGGTCCTGCATCCAGAGTGGTTTTGGCTTCTGCACAAATCGTTTTGTCTTTTAGTACAGCTGATTTTACCGGAGGCAATACCACCAGTTCAATCTTGGCTATTGAATAACATTGTTTGTCATTGTCTACTCTTACATATACTGTTTTGCTTTCTGAAAGATAATTTAATGCTTCTACAATAGGATTTGTCTGAGCTTTAGCATCAGCTATCGAGGTATAATATTTAATAATAGTTCCTGTAGGAGTTGGAACAGCTACCCCGATATCAGCTTTGGAAAGATCAAATGTTGAACGGGTAACATCGTTTTCAATATAACAGTTTTGAAGTACAGCATCTTTCAATACAACCGTTGGATAGAATAACAATCTGATTGTAGTAGTTGCAATACAACCGAAGTTGGAAACAACTTTTGCATATATGGTTGTTTCGGCAGAAACGTAGTTGGCAGGATCAGTAATTTCATTGATATCTGCGTTCATATCGGCAACCGAAGTATAATACTTAATTGTTGCTCCGGAGCCTCCGAATATATTGGCTGTTGTTAAATTGTATTTTGCGGTACCGGCTCCATTGTTATTACAGGAGTATAAAGTGGCTGAATTGGCTGTGATGCCAGCATTGACAAACTTGAACTTCCCGGTAATGAAGCATCCGTTGATAGGATTATTCGGATTGCTTGGATCGTGGTATACAATTCGGTAATAGTATGTTGTTGTTCCGTCTACAGTAGTTACTGTAAGAGGGTTGGCGCCTGTAAGGGCATCGTTGGTTGTTTTGTGATAAGTAACGGAGAAGTTGGAACTGTTACCGTTAATAATAGATGCTGTGAGTGTTGTGAAATCAAACTGAGTAGGTAATGAACAAACCATCACCTGGCTTGGATCATTAGGATTAGCTCCCGGAATTCCCGGAGTGATAAATGGGTTAGGGGAAAGTACAGGATCGTTAAATGCAGAACTTAAGCTTGCAGTACCTGTCCATTCTAAAGAAAAACCATTAACGGATCTGCTGAAGTTGTCAATAACCAGATAATAGGTCTGACCTACCAGTACATTCATATAAGGACTCCATTTTCCATTGTTCATGTCAGCTGTAGCACCAGGAGGATTGGTTGGGAATACGGCAGGAGGAGCAAGGGCAAGATCCAGACCTGTATCTCCCGGAGTACCACTATAGTTACATCTTATTGGCTGTATGAAAACATGATTTGCGTCCTGTAAAGAAGCGCAGCCGTTAGTGGTTGGGCCATAGACCGCGAAATCGTAATCATCGCTCTGATCATTAGGCTTTATTGTAAATGCTAATGTACCAGGTGTAGACACAGTGAAGGTATACCAAACAGTATATCTTTCATTGGTACTAAGGCAGCCTCCGTGTTGATTAAGAATTTCTATGATGTTCCCCGGGCCTGACGGGGTATAAGAAATGTCAGAGTTACCACAGATAGGGATCGCTGTGACACAGTCTGACTGTGAATAGGCCATTTGAGTTATCAATAAAATAAAAAGAAGTAATATTTTTTTCATTGTTAAAACTATTTTTGTTAAACAAGTTAGAAAATCAATAAATTTTTTATCATTATTTGTAAAAGAAAAAGCCGCCAAAGCGGCTTTTTATCTAAAGGATTATTCTCTGTTTTTTACCACAATCCAACCTGAAAACTTGAAAGGAGTATTCTTTTTATCATTCTCATTCCATGTTACAGAGTACCAGTATGTACCTGTTGGTATCTTCTTCCCTGCAATCGTTCCGTCCCATTTGTAACCATTTGATTTGTCTCCCTGGTGGATTTTTGTTCCGTATCTGTCAAAGATACTCAAAATAAGATTTTGTTTGTCTGCCATCGCAGAATAATCTACAACATCATTCACACCATCACCATTAGGCGTAATCATATTGATAAGGTTTGGAACCACTACAGTCACTTCAATAGGCTCACAGTCATAAGCATCTTTTACATATACTTTATAAGTGCCTCTGGCAATATTGGTGAACGTATTTGAGTTTTGCCATGTGATTTTATCCATTGAGTACTGATAGTCAGGAGTTCCTCCGATAACATTGATTGTTAATGTGGTGTTGGAAACTTCAATGTTAGTAACAACCGGCTGATCAGAAGGGTACACCGTTACAGTTTGGGTAGTGATACATTCTCCTGTTTTTAATTTTACCCAATACTTTCCTACGCCTACATCTTTGATAGACTGGGTAGTAGCTCCCGTGCTCCACTCGTAACTTTTGAATCCAGGCCCGGCATCTAAAGTTGTCGTGTCTTCTATACAGATGATCTTGTCTTTCAGAACACTAGATTGTACAGGAGGAATGACCGTTAAGCCTATTTTAGCAATTACATAACATCCTCTGGTATCAGATACTCTTACATATACCAAACCGTTTGGTGCAACGTAATTTGCATTTAAAATTTCATTCGTCCCATCTATTGCATCAGTAAGAGAAGGGAAATATTTCTTCGTGATACCGGCCTGCGGTGTAATCACAGCTGCATTATCGAGATTGAATAAAGCGGTAGCAGGGTTAGATTCTATGAAACATGATCTTAATTCAGCATCTTTTACAATAATCTGTGGATAGAATTTAAGAGTAATCTCTGCAATATCACTGCATCCGAATACAGACGTAACCTTTACATATATTTTTCCTTCTGCAGAAACAAACTGATAAATATTGGTAATCTCATTGATTGAGTTATTCAGGTCGTATAATGTATAGTAATATTTTTTCGTTGCGGTAGGATCTGCAAAAACAGCTGCAGTGGTAAGATCATAGGTTGCTGTACCGGCATTGTTGTTGTTACAGCTCGTTAGCGTAACATTGGTAGCCTTAATCGTCCCATCTTTAAATTTGAATTTACCGATTTGTCTACATTTATTAATAGGGCTGTTAGGATTGGCAGGATCAGTATAGTTGATACTGTAGAAATATACACCAACAGGAGTAACTGTCTGAGGGCCGATAAGAGGATTGTTGCCTGTTAAAGCATCGTTTTGACTGGTGTGATAGCTGATGCTGAAATTAGGGTTACCATTAAGAATTCCGGCTGATAATGATGCAAAATCAAAAGTAGCAGGATTTGAACATACAACTACTTCTCTTGGATCAGCGGGGTTGGCTCCCGGAATTCCCGGTGGAATAAATGGGTAAGGCTGTATAGCAGGATCTGTAAATGGAGAAGAAAGAGTAGCTGTTCCGCCCCAGGATAATTTAAACCCGTTAGCTGTTTCTCTGTGGTTGTTTACAATTAAATAATAAGTCTCACCAGGTAATACATCAAGGTATTTCACCCATTTGTCTCCTCCTGCACCTTCACTTAGGTCAACAGAAGTCATATTAAGACCCGTGTTTCCACTTAGTCCGGAATAAGAGCAGCGAATTGGAGTTCCCAGGTTATTACATGATTTATTAGGGCCATAAACACCAAAGTCATAATCATCAGACTGGTCATTAGGAATGATTTCAAAAGTAAGAGTTCCACCTGTAGCCACTGTAAAAGAATACCATACAGAAAACTTTTCATTGGAAGATAAACATCCGCCCAGGTTTTCTGCAATGTCTCCATGCCCGTTGGGAGTATAGGATATATCAGAGTTACCGCAGACTGCCATTGCAGTCGCACAATCTGATTGGGCAAATAAAATATGTGAAAATATGATTAAGAAAACAAGTAATGTTTTTTTCATAAGAGTCGATTTTAAAAACAAATATTAAATTTTTTAAATACTAAAAATGCTTTCCTTATTTGAAGATATCAAATAATAACTGATCGCCCGATTGTTCAGGAGATCATGCATTTTCTTACGATTAATTTGTTCCGATCAGCTGCCTTCCCCAGGTAGGTGAACCGGACGAAGCATTTGATGTTTCAAATTCTTTGGCTGCCTTTTGGTATAGCTTTACAGCTTCCGTTTTGTTTCCCTGTCTTTCAGCAATTTCAGCTTTTAGAAAAGAAAGTCGGGGGTTATCCTTTAAGGAGGTTTCTGCTTTTGTCATGAAGCCGGTAACTGTCTTCAGCTCCTTTTGAGGATCTGCAGACGTCTTTATTCTGATTTTCTGAAAATGGATAAGAGCAAGAAGAAGGTTCACTTCTCCGTTGTTCTTTTCAGAAGAAAGAACCTGCATCGCCAGATTTCTTGCAGACTCGTTAGGTTCTCCAAGAGAGCTGTTCGGGACGTTTTTCAAAAGAAAATCGGTTTTAAGATACAATGCAGCAGCAGCGTAGTAATTGGCTTTCCATTTCTCTGAAGTTTTTGCTTCAGAAAATGTTTTGAAAAGAGTATCGTAGTCATTGTCTGTCTTTGCATTATCGAGTTGCAAAGCACTTTGCTGTAAGGTTTGATCTGAAAAAAATTGAGCATTCATCAGAGAACCTGTTATGAAAAAGCTCAAAATTAATAAAAGTTTAGTCATAGGGGATAGTTTATGAGGCAAATATAAAAAATTATTAACGTTAAATTAAAGATTTTGAGATATATTTAATGAAAGTAATGTATTGGTTTTAAATGTGGTATTTTATTCCTGAGATTAAATTATGCAGACATCGTAAAGATATTGGTGGTTTTGATAAATTTTTGAGATTGAATTCTTTTATTAGCTTAAAAAAAACAGCTGTAAAATAAAAATCAGAATAGAAAACGTTCTATTCTGATTTTAAGTATTTCGAATTCTGATTTTTTATATGTCAGGATTTTAAAACAATTGATAAACAATAATTTAATATTGCATTTTTCTCAGTTTAGGATTGGTGCTTCCTACTATCAATGCAACTAAAACAGTCATACATCCTCCAAATACAACAGAGCGTACAACCCCCAGTAATTTAGCCATAAGCCCGCTTTCAAACTGTCCCATTTCATTGCTGGACATGATGAAAATCGAATTCACACTCAGAACACGGCCTCTTATATGATCTGGAGTTTTAAGCTGCACAATGGTACCGCGGATAACAACGGAAATCCCATCCAGCATTCCGCTCATCACCAGGAACATAAAAGACAGCCAGTATATTTTGGACAGACCAAATCCAATGATGCAAAGCCCGAATCCGGTAACAACAGCAAGTAGGATCTTTCCTTGATTTTTTCTAAGCGGAACAATAGATAAAATAGTAATGATACACATAGAACCGATATCAGAGGCTGCGTTAAGCAATCCGAAGCCTTCCGCTCCCGACTTTAAAATATCTGTGGCAAATACCGGGATCATAGCCACTGCCCCTCCAAAAAGTACAGCAAACATATCAAGGCATAGTGCTCCCAGGATTTCTTTGGTTTTAAAGATATAAGAAATTCCTTCACGCATACTTTCCACAACATTTACCGTTTCTTTTTTGTATTCTGAATGCTGCTTATGAAGCTGCCAGAAGAATAATGAAGCGACAAATATTAATGATAAAATAGCAACCAGGGTCCATTTTACTCCGATAAACCCAATAAGGACACCGCCAATAGCATGCCCGCAAACAGAAGATATCAGGAACGTGGCCTGATTCAGAGTTACTGCATTCGGAAGATTTTCCTTCTTTACAATTTTTGGAATCATGGAAGGAACAATAGGGCCGATAAAAGCTCTTGCAATTCCTGTAAAAAATATAACGCCATAAATAAAATACGTGATCTGATGGCCGGTAAAATGCATTTCCACATTAAAAAATGCAGGAATCAGCAGAAGCCCGATCAGAAAAATATAAGCATAATTGCAAATGAGAAGCAGTCTCTTTTTCTCATTCATATCGATAACATGTCCTGCATACAGCGCACAGCTTACGGCAGGAATTACTTCTGAAAGACCGATAAGGCCGATTGAAAAAGGGTCTTTTGTTAACTGATATACCCACCATCCCAATAAAGTGGCAAGCATTCTGAAAGCTAAAACAATAAAAAATCTCCCGGCGAGAAGATTTCTGAACTCAACATTTTGTAATGTTTGTAACGGGGTAAAGGAAATCATGAACAAAAATAGCCCTAAAAATTTATTTAGGACTATTCATATGTTGATTTTTAAAAGATATATTAAATATATCCCAAAAGATAAAATCTATTTTAGTCGGCTCTTGTAGAGCTCAATACAATTGCAGCAACACCTGCAGCACCGATAAGAGTAGCACCCGCAGCAATTCTGGCCTTTCTTCTGTCTTTTACAGCGGCTACATTCGCTTTAGGAATAATTACCTCTGTACTATCTTTTTTATCCGCTGTACCTACAAGATTTTCACCAACGACGTTTCTGAATAAAATTGTCTGTTTCGGAGAACCATCTCTCATGGTGACTTTGTAGATTTTTCCGGCTTCAAGATTAGAGTAATTGTTTTTTGAAATATCTTCGCTGTATTTTGTCGTAGCACAAGACGTAATAACAAATAAAGACGTTAGTAAGGATGATTTCAACAGTACAGATGCTTTCATTATTTTCTTTTAGTTTTTCAAATTTATAATTTTTTTCGAATATACGTTTCTGGAATTGAAAAAATATGATTAAAGTTTGTAAATTTCTAAGAGATCTGCAATCTTCCTGTCATTAGCCAATCTTGGAGTCTTGTTTTGGCCTCCCAATTTTCCCTGGGATTTGGCATACTCATGGAAAGCATTCTTTTTAAGCCTCGTGATGTGTAGCTGCTGTAAAATATTTCCGGAAATCAGATCGTTATAGTAAGTATTTCTTGCCCGTAGCTGCTGATCCAGCTCCTTTCTGAATACATCTAAATGCTCAGGCTCCTTTTCAAACTCTATCAGCCATTCATGGTAAGGAAGTCCTTCAGCCGGGTTTACCTGTGGTGCAAGATGGAACTCTGTAATCTGTGCCGGATATTTTTCAAGGGTTGCTTTCATTGCTTCTTCCACTTCAAAAGCAATCACGTGTTCTCCAAAAGCAGAAGTAAAATGTTTGGTTCTTCCACTTACCAGAATCCTGTATGGATCTTTGCTGATAAATCTTACAACATCTCCTATGGAATAAGCCCATAACCCGGAATTGGTCGTAAGGATCAGTGCATAATCTTTATGCAGCTCAATTTCTTTTAATGTTAATCTCCTTGCTCCGGGTTTGCCATATTCTTCCAGAGGAATAAATTCATAGAAAATTCCATGATTAGTAAGCAGCAGAAGACCTTCTCTGGTATAATCGTCCTGGAAAGCAAAGAATCCTTCAGACGCCGGAAAGGTCTGGATAATATCTACTTTACCTCCCAAAAGTTCTTCCATTTTATCACGATAAGGCTCATAATTAACTCCTCCGGTAACAATAAGCTGAAGATTCGGGAACAGCTGTTTGATCTTTTTACTATGTTTTTCCGTTAGCTTCTCAAAATACATGATCAGCCATGGCGGGATTCCGGAGATCAGTGTCATATTTTCATGTTCCGTTTCCTCTATGATTTTGTCTACCTTGGCTTCCCAGTCTTCCATGATATTGGTTTCCCAGCTTGGCAGGCGGTTTTTCTGAAGATAATTGGGAATATGATGGGCTACAATGCCGGAAAGTCTTCCTGTCTTTATTCCGAATACCTCTTTCAGTTCAGGGCTGCCCTGAAGAAAAATCATTTTTCCGTTTACAAAATCTGCATTGTTTTTTTTGCTGATATAATGGAAAAGGGCACTTTGCGCTCCGGCAATCTGAAATGGCATTCCTTCTTTGGAAATAGGAATGTATTTAGAACCTGAAGTTGTTCCCGAAGTTTTGGCAAAATATTCAGGAGTTTCTGTCCAGAGAATATTTGCCTGCCCTTTCTTTACTCTTTCAATATAAGGTTTCAGATCTTCATAATCGGCTACAGGAACTCTGTCCTGAAATTCTCTTACAGTATGGATGTTTTCAAAATCATGTTCCCTCCCAAAAAGTGTTTTTTGAGCCGTGTTCACAAGAGAAAGGAGTAAATCTTCCTGGTCTTTCTCAGCATTTTTTTTGAAGTCCTCTGCTTTTCGGACATGTTTCTTTGCCCAGATCAGTGCTGCATTTTTCTTGAAGAAGTTTAACATGGGTCAAATTTATAAATAAGTAGAGAATCTGGAATCATTTTTTACGAAGCATCATATAAAAAAACCGATGGAACAGGTTCCACCGGCTTTTCGAAATTTGATTATGAAAATAACAACTATATGTTGATGTTATGCTTATTTGTTCTCCTTATATCTTTTATCAGGAGTACCGTCTTTTTTCATTTTGGCGGCTGGTTGTGCAGGCTTCGCAGCTTTTGCATCCATTGCAGGTTTGGCAGCTTTTACTTCTGCCGGTTTAGCAGCAGCCTTTACAGCAGTTGCTTTTACAGGTGGATGTGCTGTTGTGCTTTTAGCGGGAGCAGTCTGCTGGGCAGTTGCAAGTCCTAGTCCAAGGATCAATGACATTGCAGATAATAATTTTTTCATAAGAATTATTGTTTGTTTTTGTTGAATAAAGATATACAAAAAGCAGGCTAAAAAATTAGGATTTTTAAACTTAACTAAAGTTTATTACAGCTTAAAAAAATATTAAAACACTTCATTTACAATCAAAAAGCCTGTCTTCAATAGAGGAGACAGGCTTGCATAATATATAAATAGACAAATCTAGCGTGTACAGTTGGCTGTCCACGTTTTGCCGTCTTTTGCAAATAATATTTTTAAAGTATTGTTGTCAATTCTGATATAAGAGGTCGCAGTAGAACCTACCATCACAAGCGTATGATCTCCTTCCTGATTAAACTCTACTCCATTAATGTCCGGAATGCTGTTTGAGAAAGCAAAATTATACTTGGCGCCACTCGCGATCTTTGTTACAAATACACTTCCGTTATCCGTGCTGATGTTGGTAGAGCCTCCATCATTATAAGAAATCTTCCCTTTGTAGGTGCCTGCAAAAAATTCATTGTTAACAGGGTCGTCATCTTTGCTGCACGACGAAAAAGATAATGCTGTAAATACCAACAGCATCATAACTCCTAGGATTTTAATTGCTTTTTTCATAATACTATTCTTAATGTTTGGTTTTGACTTAAAAGCCAAACACTGTGCCATGAGCAAAAGAAATATATTTTTTTAACGGGTTATTAAATAAATTTCTAAAAAATTAAGATTTTTTCAGTGATAAAATTCATTTAAAATCCGGAGTCATTCTGTTCCTTAAACAAAGAAAAAAATATCCGTACCTTTGTATATCATAAACGGTTTCGGAAAACTCCCGAAATCGCTTTTGTCGTTTATACTATTACTAATTATGCAGTTAAAATCCATCAATGAAAAGTTCCTTCCAGACCTTTTGCAGAAAGAATTTGGAAAAGAAATTTTTACCCAGCTAGAAAATAATCAGCATATTGCCGTAAAAGGAAATGCAGGCTCTTCGGTTTCTATTTTTGTGGCTGAGCTTTTTTTGGTCCGGAAGAAAAATATTCTTTATCTGGTAGATGATAAAGAGGATGTTTTGTATGCCAATACGGAGATGGAGGATCTTTTGGGTAAGGATAAAGTATTATATTTTCCGGCAACCCATCTTGAACCTTATCAGGTAGAAAAAACACAGAATGCCAATCTGGTTTTAAGAACTGAGGTTTTAAATAAAATCAATTCCGGGAGATCTCCGAAAGTTATTGTGGCATATGCCGGAGCTCTGTCTGAAAAGGTTTTGAAAAAAGAGGACTTTAAAGCGATTTCCCATCATATTAAAGTGGGTGATCAGCTGGACTTTGATTTTGTGGATGAACTGCTTAATCATTATCATTTCCAGCAGGCTGATTTTGTTTCCGAACCGGGTGAGTTTTCTGTAAGAGGTGGTATTGTAGATGTCTTTTCTTATTCGCATGAAAAGCCGTATAGGATTACGTTTTTCGGTAATGAAGTGGAAAGCATTAAAACTTTTGATATTGAAACACAGCTTTCAGTAGATAAGGTAAAGGATTTCCAGTTGGTTTCCAATATGAACTTTTCAGTGACGGGAACCAGAGTGTCTTTGCTGCAGTTATTACCTCATGAAAGCTTTGTCATTTCTAAAAACGGAATGGTAGGAATGCAGAAGATCAGGACATTCTATGAAAAGTCCCTGGAAAAGTATGATGCGCTGAGTAAAGATATTGCTCACAGAACTCCGCAGGAACTTTTTATTTCTGACCAGGAGTTCCTGTTTGATTATAAAAAATTCAAAACAGTTGATTTTGGAGGAGTGGTGATTGAAGGCCTGAAAGAAGTTACTGAAGTAAAAATGGATCAGCTTCCACAGCCATCCTTTCATAAAAACTTTGAATTATTGATTGAAGATATTGAGGAAAAGCAGAACAATGGATTCGATACCTGGATTTCTTTTTCCACAGAAAAACAGAAAGAAAGACTG
This sequence comes from Chryseobacterium sp., assembly GCF_041914225.1. Taxonomy (GTDB): domain Bacteria; phylum Bacteroidota; class Bacteroidia; order Flavobacteriales; family Weeksellaceae; genus Chryseobacterium. The sequence goes on along the minus strand of NZ_JAYSDT010000022.1, from coordinate 21,809 downwards.
GAATCTATTTTTGAAGAGCTTGAACATGAATTACCTTTTAAAAGCTTTAAATCTGAACTTCATGAAGGATTTGTTGATAACGGGCATAAACTGATGGTCTATACGGATCACCAGATCTTTGACCGTTATCAGAGGTACAAAGCTAAAAATACTTTTGCCAAATCTGAACAGCTTACCCTGAAAGACCTCATGTCTCTGAAAATCGGAGATTATATCGCCCATATCGATCATGGAATCGGAAAATTTATGGGATTGGTAAAAGTGAACAACGACGGGAAAATCCAGGAATGTTTTAAACTGACTTATAAAAACGGAGACTTATTATATGTAAGCATTCACTCTTTACATAAAATTTCGAAGTACAACGGACCGGATGGAAGGGAAGTTGTGCTGAGCAAGCTCGGATCTCCGACCTGGAAATCTTTAAAGCAGAAAACGAAAGCGAAGGTTAAGCAGATCGCTTTTGACCTTATCAAATTATATGCCCAGAGAAAAACAGCCAAAGGTTTTGCGTATACACCGGATTCTTATCTGCAGAATGAGCTGGAAGCCAGCTTTATTTACGAAGATACTCCGGATCAGGAAAAAGCGACCATCGATGTAAAAAGAGATATGGAAGCTGATACGGTGATGGACAGACTTGTTTGTGGAGATGTTGGTTTCGGAAAAACAGAAGTCGCAATCCGAGCAGCATTTAAAGCGGCTACAGACGGCAAACAGGTGGCTGTGTTGGTGCCTACAACTATTCTTGCTTTCCAGCATTACAGGAGCTTTAAAGAAAGGCTTAAAGATTTCCCGGTAAATGTTGCTTATGTAAACAGGTTCAGGACAGCTAAGCAGAAATCAGAGACTTTGGAAGCGCTGAAGAACGGGAAGGTAGACATTATTATTGGTACACACCAATTGGTAAGCAGTTCCGTGAAATTTAAAGATCTTGGGTTGCTGATTATTGATGAAGAGCACAAATTCGGAGTTTCAGTAAAAGATAAATTGAAAACTTTGAAGAATAATGTTGATACCCTTACCCTTACGGCAACTCCTATTCCGAGAACCTTACAGTTTTCATTAATGGCGGCAAGAGACTTATCCGTGATCAAAACTCCACCGCCCAACAGGCAGCCTGTAGAGACACAGCTGATCGGATTCAATGAAGAAACCCTTCGTGATGCTGTTTCTTATGAGCTTCAGAGAGATGGACAGGTCTATTTTATCAATAACAGGATTGAAAACCTTAAAGATATTGCAGGGCTTATCCAGAGGCTGGTTCCGGATGCAAGAGTGATTACAGGGCACGGACAGATGGAAGGGAAACAGCTTGAAAAAAATGTGCTGGATTTTATGGAAGGGAAATATGATGTTCTTGTGTCTACCACCATTGTAGAAAGTGGGGTGGATGTACCCAACGCCAATACCATTTTCATCAATGATGCGCAAAGATTTGGAATGGCAGACCTGCACCAGATGAGAGGAAGGGTGGGGCGAAGCAACAGAAAGGCGTTCTGCTACCTGATTACTCCTCCTTATGACATGATGACTTCCGATGCCAGAAAACGTCTGGAAGCGATAGAGCAGTTTTCTGATCTTGGAAGTGGTTTTCAGATTGCAATGAAAGATTTGGAAATCCGTGGTGCCGGTGATCTGCTGGGTGCTGAGCAAAGTGGATTTATCAATGAGATGGGGTTTGAAACGTATCAGAAACTAATGCAGGAAGCATTGGAAGAATTAAAAGATGATGTTGATTTTGAAAACCTTTTTGAAAATGAAGAAGACAGGCAGAAGCTTTTCAAATCTGTAAAGGATGTCAATATCGATACGGATTTAGAGTTGATGCTGCCGGATTCTTATATTTCCAATACAGAAGAAAGGCTGTTATTATATCAGAAAATTGCCGAGATCAATAATGAGGCGGATCTTCATCAGTTTGAGCTGGAGCTGATTGACCGTTTCGGACCGTTGCCTAAAGAAGCAGTAAATCTATTGAAGAGTGTTTCCCTGAAATGGCTTGCAGCAGATATCGGTTTTGAAAAAATTGTCATGAAAAACGGGGTGTTTTTAGGGTACTTCCCGGGAAATCCACAGGATAAGTTTTATCAGACTGACAGATTCAGGCATATTATTAATTATCTGACCCGAAACCCTGCTGAGGCTCAGCTGAAGGAGAAATCAGGAAAAGAAGGCAATCAGCTGATGATGAGAAAGGAAAAGGTTAAAAATGTAGATGAGGTAAATCTACTGCTGAAAGCGATTATTGAGCATAATTAAATTTTACTTTTTGTTCTTTAGGAACAAGTTTGTAAAAATTGTGAAAAACGTATAAAAGCCTTAAATTTTTATACGTTTTTTTGTGATTGTTATCATGTTTTTCTTTTGTAATATTCCTGTTAAAGAGAATTAAGACCTTTTCTAAAGGTATAAAATCACTCTTTAATGAGTAAAGAAGTTTTGTAAACTCCCGCACAGTAAGGGTTTGAGACCTTATATATTATTTTTTAAATGTAAAAAGTGGAGTTATGTAGAAATAATTCTACTTTTATGTGTGATTAATTCTATTCTCTAATGTGTTTATTTCTATAGGTTTACCGATATATAACTGGAATTTTTTGGACTTCATTATGTGCCTTTGCAGTCCTTATTATGAAAAAAATTATATATTGCTGCGCGGCTGGATTTCTATCTTTCTATGCCAACGCACAGGTGGGAATCGGTACTGCTAAACCGAAGTCTGTTCTTGATGTAAACGGAAAAACCACCTTAAGAAAAGAACTTAGAGTAGGCGGGACTTCAACTCAGGCTGGAGAAGCCGGATTGAACGGCCAGATTTTGGTTTCTCAGGGTGAGGGTTTGCCTCCTGTGTGGAAATCTTTGAATGTTTCCTTTATGGAAGAGGGGCAGTATAAGCTGATCAATTCTTATCTGTCGTCGGATCAAACGGGTATTATATCACTTACTGATGGAGTTGCAGGTGATGGCGTCTATACCAACAATGTTGGGGATAATATCACTGATATCACCAAAGGGAACTGGAAAAAAATAAATGGGCTTAGCAATACTTTTACCATCAAAAACGGGAAAAACAGGCTTACCTATCAGTTCCAGACCGGTGTTGAAATGAAGGCTTCCACAGCTACTACCATACAGAGTGTCAGATTTGCCTGCGGTGTTTTCAGAAACGGAACACTGGTAGCTGTACGTCCGGACAGAATTGCTTCCAATAACAACAGCGGAAAAGCAGGGATTCAGGATTATATCTTTACACTTAACTATACTGAGCAGAACGTTCCTGTAGGAGTTCATAATATTGACATTGCATGCAGAAAGATTGATACTTCAAGTTCTGCTTCGCAATTTGCGATCGGACGTAATGTACAGTCTTCAAATGGGGCTTCCAGCGCATTTACTCTGGAATCTACAATGAAAATGGATGTTATCGAATACGTGAGCTATAAAAACAACTAATGATGAAAAAACTATTATCAACGCTGCTTCTTACCACGGGACTTTTAATATCAGCTCAGGTAGGAATAAAAACAGAGACTCCAAAAGCAAAACTTGATGTAAACGGAGATGTTAATTTCAGAAATAAAATCGGGGTTTTTAATTCTGCTGATAACTCCGTTTTCCATGGAAATAATGACCAGCTGCTGGTTTCTCAGGGGGAAGGTTTTCCGCCGATGTGGAAATCACTTCGAATTCCTGAATATGAACCTAATAAATTTTACCTGATTTATAACAATTCTTTCTCGGATGATACAGGAATTACCTTTACCTCTTCGGAAAATTCTTCAGTAAGTCTTACTTCCAGAGGAGGAACATTTACACAGGGAAAACAATATAGTACGCTTACGAACTTCAAAAAAATAGACGGGCTTTCACATGTAATCAGTGTATTCAGTACTCAAAGTAAAGCTTATTTTCAGTTTGAAACTGTTGTACAGGCAGATTTTGGGGGAGCAGGAAGTACAGATAATTCAATAGATTATGCTTGTGGAATTTTTGTGGATGACAAACTGGTCAACCTGAGACAGCGAAATCTGAAGGCCATTACTACTACATATCCTTTCCTTACCCACACCCAGATCGGGATTGTAGATAATCTTTCCAAAGGGGACCATACGGTAAGTGTTGCATGTACAAGATTAGGTTCTTATGGAGGATCAGGAAATACACTGAGTATAGGAATAAACCTATTTGACAATATCAATAAGTTTATTTCCCAGTCTTCTCTTAAAATAGACGTGTATGAAGTTCCGGAAGTATTTAACTCTATTATAAATTAAGAAGGATTATGAAAAAAATATTATTTGTTACATCTCTTTTATTAGCTGTTGCAACAAATGCCCAGGTGGGTATCAATACTCCTAATCCGACTAATATGCTGGATGTGAACGGAGATCTTAATATTGGAAAAGAATTAAGAACAGGAGGAACTGATTTACTGAAAGGTTCTGCCGGTACAGCCGGTGATATATTACATAATAATACGGATTTAACTACAAATGACTGGAAAGCTATCAAAATTGCTGACGGGCAGGGAAGTATGTCTTTGTTTTCCATCAATACCGTTGCGGATAAAACCGGAATCAGCTTTTCCGGAGCCAATGGTTCTACGAGTCCTTATAGTAATGGAGACGCTCTGACGGGAGGCTGGACTGTAATCCCCGGAACAGTAGATACGTTTTCTGTTACCAACGGTACAAACAAAGCTACTTTTTCATTTCAGACAACCGTTCAGAAGACAGGTACAAATTCTGCAAGTTTTGCCTGTGGTGTTTTTATAAATGATGCACTCAGAGCGGTGAGAACAGATGTGCTTCTGGGAGACAGCGGTGCTTATAAGATTTTTAACCTTAATGCAACCCTTACCAATCTTACCCCTCAAAATCAATATTCTGTTAAAGTAGCCTGTATAAAAAGAGCTATTGCAGGAACAGTGCTTGGAATAGGAAGAGCGGTTGACGCTACTTTCCTCAATAGTGATATGTCACAGTCTGTCTTGACAACATCAATATTGCAGCCTTATTAATTTTCATAACAATACAATATTTGGAAATCTAAAAACGTTATGTTTTTAGATTTTTTTTGTTTATTAACTCTATTTCTTGTGAATTTGTTCGGATAAAGTAAAGTGTATTATCGAAAATTGAATTATATTTGGACAAGCTAAAAAAATTCTATATGGTAAAAAACTATTTTTTTAAAATGTTTGCCGGTATTGCTTTTCTTGGGCTGCTGACAGCATGTAATACAACCTCGGATCCTACAGAATCCATCCCGAATCCTGATGATGGCCCGCCGCCTAAAAAGATTTTGGCAAAGGTTAGTTCCAATAATGTTACTCAGGAAGAATACACTACTACAGCGGTAACCGGCGACTTACAGACTGCAGTGTCTAAAGATGAGTTTGCTTCGGGAAGTGCTTATTTTACCGGAACAGTAACCTATACGGATAAGAATATCACTAAAATTAAATATGTAAGTTCAGCATCATCCAGTCTTGTGTATGAATTCAACATTGTTCCTGATGCTACCGGTAAAAAGATTTACAATGCTACTTCTACAGCAACAGGGGCAACCCCGTCTGCATCTGTTGTAAGTGACTATGCATTTACCTATAGTGCAACGACCAATAAACTTACCAAAATTCTTGAGAAGAGAAAAGAAGGAGGAATCAGTGCCTATAACAGATTTATTGACTATAGTTTTGTGTATAATGGTGATAATGTTATTCAGGTAGTTTGTTCTAAAGGTATACTGGATATCAATGGAAACCCGAATATGAGCACAGCTGTAATAAGCAAGTACAACTTCCAGAACTATGATGCTCAGAAAAGCCCGTATTCAACACTCCCTTCAGTGTATTTTATCACACGAAGTCTGATCAATCCGGCCCAGTTCTATAAAATATCTCCGAACAATCCTACTTCAATGTTCATAGAACTGCCGTCACCGGCTGCTCCTGTAAATACAGCCCAAAGTTATTCTTATGATAATCAGGGGTATGTAACTGTTGAAAAAAACCAGAATTTAACTTTTACCTATAAAAATTTATAGGAAAAATATAGTTATTAATCTTACCATAATATAAATAATAATACAATTTTTAGGCAAAAAAAAATTATATTTGTCAAAAAAATAATCAATTACAAGGAAATGAAACAAATTTTCTATTTTATTTTACTGATCGCAGGTTTTTCCTCAATACATTCCTGCAAGGACATGCTGGATGAGGATGGGAATCCATTGCTGGATCTTAACAATACAGGAGGATTAAGCGGTCCCAGAGCATTATACAGAGAAATTACAGATAAAGATACTATCGCAGAATATCGCTACAGCGGACTGCTTGTGACCAAAGTAATCACAGACAGTGCTTCCGTTACTGATATTATGTACAGTGGTGATAAAATCAGCCAGATCAACTTCAATGGTTTTCTTGATCTTGACGGAAACGGGAAGCTGGATAAAGACAGTGTATCTTACACTCAATTATTTACTTACGCAAATAACAACAGACTGCAGCTTATTTCTGAAAGCCGTTCAATCTTCAGAAGACCTCCTCCTGTTCCACCTGCAACGACTCCGGGGCCACAGACTTTGCTTAGAAAAGAAAAGGCGGCTTATGATATTAAGTACAGCGCTTCTACAGGAAAACTGGATTCTATCATTATGAGAAACGGACCGGATGTTCCGGGAGCTCCTCTTACTTTCACGGATTATTCTAAAACAGGTTATAGCTACGTAGGAGATAACGTATCAAAAGTTGTAAGATATTACGGAACAATGTCAGGAGGTGCATTTGGAGCTGTTACAGGAAAATATAGCTACGAATATTATGCTTATGATGAGCAGATGAGCCCATTCACATTGTTGCCGCATGTATATAAAATTTCAAGATTATTATCTACTATAATCAATGATAAAGAAAGTCTTATTCTTTCTCCAAATAACCCTAAGAGATGGTCGGTAACAGATCTTACGCCACCAATTCCGACGCCGATCGTTAAGAGTACAAATTACGTTTACGATCCTCAGACTTACATGACAAAAGGATATGGCGTTAATTACATCTACAAACCACAATAAAGAATTTTTTAACAATATTCAAACTCAATCTTTCCTAAGATTGAGTTTTTTATTTTTTATCCCTTAATTTTGCAAAAAATTTCTGATGAAATATTTAATCGTAGGGCTTGGGAACAAAGGCTCAGAATATGAAAATACACGGCATAACATAGGTTTTAAAGTAGCTGAGAAAATAGCGGAAACCCTTGAGGTATCATTTAATACATCGAATTTCGGGTGGCTGGCAGAAGGAAAACATAAAGGAAGAAAAGTTTTTGTCCTTAAGCCCGATACATATATGAATCTTTCAGGAAATGCAGTGAAATACTGGATGCAGAAGGAAAACATTCCTTTGGAGAATGTGCTTATTGTTACCGATGACCTGGCCCTTCCTTTCGGAAAGTTAAGATTGAAAGGAAAAGGATCTGATGCAGGGCATAACGGACTTAAAAATATCAATGAAGTACTACAGACTCAAAATTACGCAAGGTTACGCTTTGGAATCTCTGCAGATTTTGCTGCTGGACGGCAGGTAGATTATGTACTAGGAACCTGGAATGAAGAAGAAGCTGAAAAGCTTACCGAAAGAATTGAAACCTTTTCCAAGGCTGCTCTTTCTTTCGTTTTTGCCGGATTGAATAATACGATGTCTGCTTTTAACGGAAAATAATAAAGTAACAATAGTCTTATACCAGTATAATAAATGCCATCGGATTCCGATGGCATTTCTGTAAATTATAATTGGAATTAAATGAATTGTTTATTATAACCAGGTTACAGCACCTGTTTCAACATCGTAATTGGCGCCAACGATTTTAATTTTACCTTCAGCTTCAAGATTTTTAAGTGTTGAACTTTGCTTGCGGATATCTTCAATCGCACTTCTTACATTTTGCTGATTAAGCCTTTCAAGAAGAGAGCTGTTGCTGGATGAACGTTCTTCATTCTCTTCAATAATTTCATTGATGATTGGATTGAAGTGATTGATAAGGTGATTCAGGTTGTCCATTCCCAGACCTTCAATTTTTGCAGCATCAAGACCTCCTTTCAAAGCTCCGCACTTGGTATGTCCTAATACGACAATAAGTTTAGAACCTGCCACATTGCACCCAAATTCCATAGATCCCAGAATATCCTGATTCACAAAGTTACCGGCAATCCTGATACTGAAGATGTCTCCTAATCCCTGATCAAAGATAAGCTCTGCAGATGTACGGCTGTCTATACAGCTCAATACTACTGCAAAAGGCCACTGTCCCTCACGGGTTGCATTCACCTGTTCAAGAAGGTCTCTGTTTGCCTTAAGATTGTTTACGAATCTCTGGTTTCCTTCTTTTAAGAACTCTAATGCTTTCTCAGGAGTAATAGTAGATTGGGTTTCGTATGTATGTGCTTTCATATTTTTATTGTTTTCGAATTTAAAGTTAAAAAATTAATTAATTATTGAGATTACATGGCTCTTTTGTGAGTAACCAGGATATGGGAATCCTCACTTCTCTCGTAATCCCTGTATGAAGTTTTAAAGCCTATCAGTTCTACATTGATGTCCTGTTCCTTTGCACGGATATTGGCAAAGTCCTGAATCATTTCCAGTACATCTGTTGCAATGTAGGAAGTGTTTCTTGCGTCAATGATCACCGTAGAGTTGGGTTTTATGTTTTTAAGTGTTTTTTTGATGGCTGCCTTATTTAAAAACGATACTTCTTCAGCCAGTTTGATATTGATTCCATCTGCATCATCCAGCCTTTCTCTGCTTAAATAATAGGCTCTTTTCATATTTCCCTGAAGAATATAGAAAATGGAGATCGCGAGACCAATTCCCACACCTTTTAAAAGATCTGTTGCCACTACCGCTACCACCGTTGCCACAAACGGAATAAACTGGAATTTTCCCAAATGCCAGAAGTGTTTGAATGTTGCCGGCTTTGCCAGTTTATATCCTACCAGAATTAACACCGCAGCCAATGTTGCTAACGGAATTAAATTTAAAACAACAGGAATAGACAGTACACAGATCAATAAGAAGACACCATGAATAATTGTGGACATCTTAGAAGTAGCTCCGGCATTGGCATTCGCTGAACTCCTTACAACAACAGAAGTCATTGGAAGTCCGCCAATGAGTGCACTTACAAGGTTCCCGATTCCCTGTGCCTTAAGTTCAAGATTGGTATCCGTAATCCTTCTTTGTCTGTCCAGACGATCTGAAGCTTCAATACAAAGTAAAGTTTCAATAGAAGCTACAATGGCAATCGTTGCCCCTACAATCCATACTTTAGGATTGGTAAAGCCGTTAAGGTCAGGAGTTGTAATCAGGTTCTTAAAATCATCAAAAGACTGTGGCACCGGTAAAGAAACCAAATGCTGGGTTTCAATAGCCAGCGAGCTTCCGGACATCTTAAACAGCAGATTCAAAAGGATGCTTACAATGACGGCAACCAATGCTCCCGGAAGCATTTTCATCCTTTTCAGTACGTGGATTTTATCCCATGCGATAAGGATCGCTACAGAAATTAAAGTAATAACAACCGCACCCGGATGGATCGCTCCAAACAATTCTGTGAAATATCCGAAATTCAGGCCGTTATCAAAGATGGATTCATGCCCTTCGTAGTCTTTATCAAAACCTAATGCATGCGGAATCTGCTTTAAAATAATAATAATTCCGATGGCTGCCAGCATTCCCTCAATGACATTATTCGGGAAATAGTTGGAAATACTTCCGGCTCTTACAAACCCTAAAACCAATTGAATAAGTCCTGCAATAATCCCTGCACAAAGGAAAAGTTCAAATGCGCCAAGATCTGTTATTGCTGTTAAAACGATAGCTGTCAGACCTGCCGCAGGACCTGATACTGAAATATTTGAATTACTGATTGTTCCTACTACCAGGCCGCCTATGATACCGGAAATAATACCGGATAAAGGTGGGGCGCCTGATGCTAAAGCAATTCCTAAACACAACGGAAGAGCTACTAAAAATACCACGAGTCCTGAAGGAAAATTCTCCTTGATTCCTCCTATTAATGATGTCTTTTTCATAATGTGAAGCTGTAAGGTATAACCGGCTTATCTGCTTTAAATAAGCCAATTATAAAAGTTGAAAAAATAATTTTTTAAAGTACGTGTGTATCCGATATCAAAAAATGATATGGAAATGGTATCAAAAAAATCTAACTATAGGAGTTACGCTTCCGGAGGGGGAGAAAATATAGTAAGTAAAGGTGAAAGATGAAAGGAATCATCAATCAAAACAAAAGACACGCCCTGAACATCAGGTTCGGAAAACTTCAGATAATCGAAAACATCTAAAGGTTTCGGAATAGTCTTTTCGTAAACAATAAATGAGGGTGGGTGAGAATGCGGTTCTTCTTCGTTGATTATCACATTCGTTCTTGCAATATCCCAGCCCGCAACCGCAGCAATGCCTGGCAGCGCCGTAAAATTCAGAAAAAACGTTAATACAATAATACTCCAGAATTTCATTTTACATTCTTTTTTAGAAAAACTATTTAGTCTTTCTGCTCATTACCCAATCAGAACTTGTAAGATTGTAGATCTTTTGGATGTCTTTCAAGATTTTCTCAAAATCAATCTCCAGATCAATGATTTTACCTGTTCTGAGGTCAAAAACCCAGCTATGAACAATAGGATACTCTTCTAAAATGTATCTTTCCTGCACACAGGCCATTTTGATCACGTTAATGCACTGCTCCTGAACGTTAAGTTCTACAAGCCTGTCATAACGCTTGCCTTCGTCCTCAATAGCATCCAGTTCTGCCTGATGCAGTCTGTATACATCACGGATGGTTCTCAGCCAGGGATTCAGTAACCCCAGATCCTGAGGAGTCATTGCTGCTTTTACACCGCCGCAGTTGTAGTGTCCGCAAACAATAATGTGTTTTACTTTCAGATGTTCTACAGCATATTGAATAACGGCCGTGGAACTCATATCTAAAGTGTTGACCACATTGGCAATGTTTCTGTAAACAAATACCTCACCTGGTTTTGCTCCCATCAGCTCTTCTGCAGTGGCTCTGCTGTCCGAACATCCAATGTACAGATAATCCGGATGCTGAGTTTTTGCAAGTTCATGAAAGAAGTCAGGATCCCCAGCTAATTTGGACTCTACCCATTTTTTGTTGTTTTCGAAAATAACTTCGTACGATTGTGCCATAATTTAAATTTTAAGGTTTATAATTATTTATTTCGTTTAAATTATTTTCAAAATCAATAGACCAAATCAATAATCGTACAAAAATATAATTTTTGTTAAAGAATCAACCACTTTTAACAAAGTTTAATATTAAAATATGCTTAAAATCATATTCAATATCGGATATGTTTTTGCTTTACAACTATTAATGTCTATAAGTTTAATCCAAACGTTTAAAAACAGTATAAAATTACAAAGTATAAATCAAAATCTGAGGCATGTGAATTAAAATATTCTTAATTTTTCAATAAACAATCTTAGCAGTCCCGGGAATGATTATTCCGGAAGCTTGTTATATTCCATACTGCTCATATTGAGGTCCAGGTATTTATTTTCCTCATTTTTATAATGCTGAGGTGGCTCAAGACCCATATATTTCATGATCAGAGGATAGATATAAGTGGTTTGGGTCAGTTTGGTTTCATGCCCGGTTATTCTGTAGTTGGCAGGCACCTTATCTCCAAACCATACAAAAAACGGCACCTGGGTAGATTCTTTAGAGTCTATGTGCAATAATTTGTCTCCCTTTATTTTGAGACCATGATCTGAAGCATAGATAACTACAGAATTGGTGTTTTTCAAAGTGCGGAAAATATTATTGAAGACATAATCCGTGTATTTGATGGAGCTGTCATAGCAGTTCAGATCCCCGGAATTCCAGTTAGCAGGAAGCCTGTTGCATGGATTGGGATGGCTGCCCATAATGTGAAGAATTATAAATTTATCCTGTTTCTTCTGAATAACGTTCTTCAATTCGGGGACAATTACTTCATCATAGCCGTTTACCCATTTTTTATTTTTAGCCATGGAAGCGATGGCTGTAATTCCTCTTGCACTTGCCTGTGTACTGAGCCAGAAAGAATTGTATCCGCTTTGGTTGGCCAGATTGATGATGTTGTAGGAAAGCTTCTCATAATGATATCTGAATTCATCCGGATGAATGCTGGATAGCATCATGGGAACACTCAGGTTGGTGATTCCTGCCGGAGAAACGGCATGGTCAAAAATCATCATATTTTCGGCCTGCTGATCTGTATAAGGTGTTGTTTTTTTGTCGTAGCCATATAAGGACATGTTTTGCTTCCTTTCAGATTCACCGATGATAAGAATTACGTTTTCTATTCCAGGCTGTATTTTTTTGACGTCGAATTTTGGAACATTTTTGAGAGCATTGATATCTTTCTGGATATCTAATGCAATACCGAAATCCGTTAAATGATAGTACACATTTTTGATCATTCTTCCTCCTCCTTTATTACTTACATATCTGTGTTTGAGATAAAAAGCAAACGGCATAAGCAACCACAATAAAGCGATGATAAAAAATTTGATATCAAATTTAATTACACTTTTTTTCAGATAATTTACAGAATACAGCAGTAATCCAAAAAAAATAAAAAACAGGATACCCGGAAGGATAAACATATAAGACATGCTCATGGCTTCATTTACATTAGATTCCAGGATGCTTATTGCCATTCCTACATTGAAGCCTGAGTGGTAAATAAAAAAGCAGGATACTGATATCAGGAAATTAATGCTTAATAATAAACATAGAATAACGGCGATAACTGAGGTGTATTTGTTTTTAAAAAGAAATGCATTGAATACGAGGAAAGAACAGAACATAATTCCGTATTCGAAAATATTCCGGATACTTTCCAGCTTTTCTGCACCAAATAAATTATCAAATATATAAGTGAAGGAAAGTAAAAAACCTGTGAGATAGATCAGGATGAGAAGAATCGGAACTATTTTTTTTAACATGTTTGTATTTGTTTTTCTATGCTTTAAGATTAATTTTTATATCATCTTCCTTAGATATTTCCCGAAAGTGTTATGCTGGATATCAGAATTATCTATTGTATGAAAAAGAATTTCAGATAATACTTCTTAAGTGTACAGATACCTCAACAACTCAAAAGAAACTTTTGAAGATAAATTGTTACGGTTGTTTGTGCAACGGAGTGCTGTCCGTTTATAGAGTTGATTGCATAGGTAAGGAATGGGAAAATTTGGGCTGTATTTTTTTCATCAAAAATTATCTTTTTTAAATTAATAATAAGTCTGGGTTGTGTTTTTTAATATTAAGCTATTTCTTTCAGAACAAGTTGTATTGTAAGATTGGTGCCATCCACTGATAAAATATAGTAACCTTGTAATCTAACAATACATTTTTCAAAATTACACGAAATTACCGATAAATGCAAGTGAAATTTTACTCTAACTGTTGGTGTTACTATACTTTACGGCTGATATAATCCCATGTTGACGTTTTCCATTTAAATATCAGAATAGTTTTTAAACAAAAAACGATCCCAACCGGGATCGTTTAATTATAAAGTGAGAGATAATTATTCCTTAATGATTTTCACGAATGCTTCTGCATTGCTGATCCTCACTAAATAAGCTCCGGATACCAGAGAAGATACGTCGGTCTGCTTATTCTCAAACTTTCCTTCTTTTATCAGTTGTCCGGAAAGGCTGTAGATCTGGAAATAATACTCTTTGTCATCAGCATTGATGTATAATATATTCTTAACCGGGTTTGGGAAAAGAATCAGTTTGCTGTTGTCTTTCTGCATCTTTTCAATATCCTTTTTGGCAAAGGTATTGACCGCTTTCTGCATTGCGTTTTTAGGGACGGGAATTGCTGAAGGATCATATCTTGGGATTTCATTTCCTTCGGCGTCATATTGGATCTTGGCACAACGGCAAGACATTGCAGCCTGTGGGTTGAAATCATAGGTCGGCGTAAAGTAAAAGATAACATTCAATGGAGAAGAAGTGGTAGTTTGGCCACCTTCAGAATTGAAATACATTCCCACTGCCTTACCTGATCCGTTTCCTAAAGCGGCAGACGTCCAAATCCCCGATTTATAGAAGCTTGCATTGGCTGCATCAATGATACCATCCATATTATTACCTCCGGCAAAACCTCTGATTCCATTGTTTGCAAAATTACCGATGTTATAACCGGGCTTATTGAAGACGAATCCATATCTGATGTTCGTTTTTGCGCCGGTAGACCGGGCATATCCTCCTATATAATTTCCTTTATTGACATTATAGTTTTCAAAGTGAACCCTGTTATTTGGAGCGTAGCTGGGTACTCCTGATAATGTGCTTGAAATAGTAGGATCTATTCCGTAGAAGTTTTTATAGCTTCCGTTGGACTGAAGAATGCTAAACTTGGCATTATAGAACCATGGAGAGTTCCCTTTGGCATAACTTAAGTAGCCATCAAAGATGTTTACACCGTCCACCGCAGTTCCCTGTAGATCCGGGATTCTCCAGCCGGCAGGACATGGGTCATATGGAGATTTTGTTCCGGCATGGCTCCATCTTTCAGTAAATAATCCGTTCTCATCAGAAATCCAGTCGAACTTAGCTGCATCGTTCTGATACAGAAATACAAACGGGTTATTAACAGAGTACTTTAGAACTTTTTTTATTTTTAAAGCTGTATTGTCCGTAGGCAATACATTAGCATTTGAACTGTTGGAGTAAGTACTGTAAGGTTTTGTATAATTACTCATATAGCTGGTATTGGTAATATCCGCTGCACCATACTGGATGACTCCGCCTACAAGGTTGCTTTGCCTGTAAACATTATAGGTGTTGAAAGGTCTGGATAATTTTCCGGAAACCCAAACCTGAGGGTAATTATAGAAGCCTCCGGGATTGTAAAATACAGGGATCGGATCTTTTCTTCCCCATTGGAAATGCAGGCCGCCACTGTTCTTGATCTGATCTACCCGTAAACTGTTTACAGAAGTTGGGTTAGAGGCCTGGTATCCCAGTGGTGAAGTTTCTGTATCAGCAGAACCTTCCACATGTTCGTTGATAAATGGCATCTGTGCCCCGAGGTCCCTATCCATTAATATTGTTTTTAATGGAACTCCATAATAACTGTTTGTTGGGTTTACGAACTGCTCATTCGCTGTTTTTATACCGTCATTTGCTATAGATTCTGTGGTGAATTCGGGGCTTTCCTGTATTGCTGTGCCGGGAACCCAGATATGCCAGCTCCAAAGAACCGGATCAGGATTTCCGCTACTTATCCATCCGGTATTTCCTAAATGAAAAGCTACCACTGCGTTACCTGTACGCCCCTGGTTGAGAATTATCCTTAATTTGGAATTTTCCATAGTGTCTCCAATGATTTCCATGTTGGCAATCAGGTTCTTATCAGTTGTCCATTGTACAGAAGCAGATTTGATGTTTCCTGCTGGCATTTCATTGTTTTCGGATAAATAGAGGTTATGCATTGCATATGCTTTTCTCAAAGGAATATCGATAACCATGTCTTTATCTGCTGCAGGTACATCTAACGTGGTGTTGGTATATTCAATATAACTGTTGGGATCTTTTGTCCATTCCTTAAGTGTTTCCGATGAATATTGTACCGGGGATGCAGCAACATATTCTGTTTCGAATGCTGCAGACATATAAGCATTGTTAGGATCTTTTATACAGCGTACTGCCCTTGTTTCATAGGTATTTCCCTCAAGAATACGGTTATAAGCTATATTATGCCATCCTACACTTGAGTGGTTGGGAACATTTCCTGCATCTGATATAAGGAAAAGTCCTCTTGCTCCTGTTACGGGAGTTTCCCCCGGGCTGATGGAAGAGAAGAATGTGGAGGCATGCAGTGCTCCATCACTATGCTGATCCTGGAAGCCTATGAATGGCTGTTTGTATAGCTTGTTGGCATCCCTTAATCCATCAATCTGGGCACTCGTACGGTTGGCTAACGTCATTGGCTGAGGGTAGTACTCATAGTTTCCTGTAATGGGTAACATTCCTAAATTTCGGTCAGCAACATTGCTTAAGTCAAAGCCATAACCAGGATAAACTTTTATTCCAGGATATTGTGGACTTAAGGTATTAGGTGAGATATCCACATTACTCATGCTTCCTGCCTTACCCCATGGGCTGGTTTTCGGTTCTGCATCTACGGATGAGTAGAAAGAAGGAACTCTCCATCCGCATGGGCATGGGTCAAAAGAAGATTTCATTGCATACTGCTTGCTTTCTTTGGCAACGGTTGCGTCAGAAGTATTCATATTTACCCATTTTCCGCCACGGGTATCTCCCCACAAATCCCAGGTTTCATTGTCATAATGGTTGTTGGTGTTGAATACCTTATACTTATTTTTTGAAAACCATGTGGTTTGCTCTTTTCTTTCCCAGTCGTTAGCACCAGGACCCTGAATCAGGTAGTTTTCTCCGTTATCAACAGGTGTTTCCCCTATTTTGTACACATAAACCGGTGGAATAATTAAGTTGATAGGGTTATTGATGGAATATCTTATGTTTCCATTAGGAGAATCAAAGCCTGTATTGTCAGCCGGTGCATACAGGTTTCCTCTGTATTTTGAAGGAACGGAACCTTTCATTATCCCAACTTCTCCTCTGATGGTATATATCGAAAGATCTTTATAATTGGAAGGGAACGGGTCTTTTCTTCCCCATTGATATTGCAATCCTCCTGATTTGTGGAAATCATGACCTACAAGATTGGCATTGGTAGCTCCAAGGTTTCTGTCCATCCATTTCCAGTCTGTTACCGGATTATTGTTTTTATCAGCCTCAAATCCCTGGTGATAAGTGCTTCCATTGGTTGGGTCATCCGTAACCCAAACATGCCAGGTCCAGTATATTTTATCATCAATACGATAAGAAACCACAGCGTTTCCTTCTTTCAATTTATTGACAAGTACTTTAATCTTGGCATTTTCTCCGGTTCCTTCAAGGGCAACTGATTTTATCAGTCCTACTTCATCTTCCCAGTATAATCCGGCTTTGGCAACTCCTGCATCCGGAATCCTGGTATAGTTGTTCTGTTCATCCTTCATGAGGTCGCCTCCTTTTGCCCACATTTCATATGCTTTTTTAACAGGAATATAAAGGCCATCCACATTATTACCGTTTTTATCTTTTCCTGTAAAAATGTAGCTGTTGGGGGCTTTGGTCCAGTCTATGACATTATTGTCCGGAAGAGCTCCTGAGTTTACTGCAAAACATGCATTCACACATTCTCCAACATTATAAGGAATATTGAAGATTCCTACATAGTTGATGAATTTTGATATTTCCGATTCAATATCCTGTAGTGAACGTATGGGGTCATAGAAATTGGTAACACTATTCCGGAGGGCACCCATGCCATATAAGGTCATTTCCGGTGTATTAGAAATAATCAGGTCTTCAGAACCCGGCCCTCTACGCGCATTGCCCTGATCGTTGGTGTAACCGAAATGAGGAGCGCCATAATTACTGTGGGCCGTAAGATTGGTAATGTTAATGTAGGATCCGTTACTTTTGTATACCCGGAATCCTGTAATATAGCTGGATACAATCACGATAGGCTCCTGATCGGTCATGAAGTCAGATAGTTTTTCATGGATGGTATTGTACATGTTAAAGTATCTGCTTTCCAGGCTGTTTGGATTCTTAAAGTTGTGGTAACCCGGTCCGTTGGGTTCTCCCGGCCATTGGCTGAATTTCATCATCAATCCGTTGATGGAGAATTTCCCTGCAAACATATATACAGGATCATCATAGCTGTACAAATAAGGGATCGGATGTCCCGGCATCTCATGGTAAATAAACTCCGGAGTGGCACCCAATGTATCACTTATGGCTCCTGTATTCACCATCTTTACGGATTTACTCCCATTGGTATCGGTAAGGAGATCTGAAGGATTCTTTGGCGAAAATACAACATCATCCTTCTTATTGTTCATGATGATATTGCTAAGTTTGTTCCACGCATGGGCTGAGGTTACCCTGTCTTTGATCCCAGTAACTTTTCCTGTATTATCAAGGATCAGTGTTCCTTCTTTTTTGGGGGTCAAAAGGATGGTGTATTCATTTTCGTCAAGGTCACAGCTGGTGGGGCTATAATCTCCTTGTTTGTAATGGCTTACGGATTTGTTCCATACTACGCTGTTGAAGTTGCTGAGATTCGAATTGGAGTTCAATTCAATCTTCAGGTTGTAGGTTGCTGTAGTGGCTTCAGGCAGTTCAAAAACAGCTTTAAGGTTTTCATTGTACTGATTGTAGGAATACAGAATTTTGCACCAGGCGGTTATCCAGCTGCCTTGTGGGGTCTGGTACCTGATCTCCATGCGGACATCATCGCTGGTGAAAGGCTTTGTGAATTTTCCTTCAATAACAACCAGTCCTTTCTGGTTGACATTCTGCTGAATGGTGAAACCTGGATCCAGATCATAGATATAAGGCGGCGTATAACGGCTCACCCCTGGAGGCTTTTCTTTTCCATAACTGTACTCTGCCGGAACGGAAGAGAGCCTGGAAAAAGCCTGGCTGGGTACTATACAGAATAGTACGGCAATAGCTTTGAGCATAGACTTTTTTTTCATGGTGTTTAGAATTTATTAAACGTTGTGTCTTTTTTAGAGTTGTAAAATATTCAGATTCACAATAAAAGACCAGCTTGCTTTCTTCACTTATTGTGAATAAAAAAGCAAAGTCCGTAAACATGAGTGTTTACAGTTGTTCTGATTTTAGATGTTATTGTTTTGTTTCTGAAGTGTAAAAGGATGGGCAGCCGTAGTTTTTCAACTACCCGATTGAATTTGAGTGTTTTTTTTCATAGTTATGTGTTTTTAATTTTTTTAAAATGAATTATAGTATGACTGTTTTCATTTTTTTGTAAAAATAGAAAAAAATAATAAATTTCAAATAGTATAGCAGAATTTTATGATTGGCTCTGTTTTATAGTGCGTTATGCCGGAGTTTTCGAAAATCTTCAGATGTTGGCAGGTTTATATCTTATTGTTGATATAGCCTTGTGTTGCTTTTGAATTTGGGAAAATTTTTCCGGGGTTTCCCATAACTATAGAATCCTGTGGCACATCGAAATTAACATAAGAATTAGGAACAACAAGTACATTATTGCCAATAGTAATGCCTCCTACAATTACAGCATTGGTGCCTATCCATACTTCATCACCAATAACGGGAGAACCCTCATTTTTTCCGCGGTTTTGCTGGCCGATGGTAACTCCATGGGCAATATTGCAGTTTTTTCCGATAATCGTTTTCGGGTTAATGACAAGGCTTCCAAAATGGCCTAAATAAAAACCTTCACCAATCTGGGTTTCAGGATAGATCTGAAATCCGTATTTGATCTGATAATGTCTTAGTACTATCCTCCAGAAAATATTCAGAACGGGTTTCTTCTGATATTTCTGTGCCTTTCTCAAAATATAAATAAAATGGAGATTGGGATTGATACATTTTTTCCAGATCTGAAATGTTGAAAGCCATTTTCCGCTTTCCCGGTAAAAGTCTTTTTGAATGATAGAATAATCAGCCATTGTCAATATTTTTATGCTTCGTCAATTATTTTCTGAAGATGTTCTACGGATTTTTCCAAAACAAAGGGAAGATCTGTTTCAGAGATCCGTTTCCGGTATTCTTCAGTGGCATTTTTATCAGTAAGGAACTTTTTCATTCCTTCGTATATTCCTTCTTCGGAATTCGGAGTGATATTTCCCAGTTTTCCGTCCTGCAGAAGGTCCCTGATTCCGGAAATGTCTGTTGCCGAAATAGGTTTGTTAAGAATAAGGGCCTCAGCAATAATTGTAGGAAACCCTTCATGTCGCGAAGACATAATATAAAAATCCGCCTTTTTCATGTAAGGGTAAGGATTGCTGCTGAAACCAAGCATTTTTGCAGTATCCTGAAGCCTTAACGTATTAAGTAGCTCCTGGATAGCATTAAAGTCATAGCCGTCACCGATGATCAGCAGCTGGTGCTTTAATCCTTCATCAATCAGTTTTTTATGAACATTCAACAACCTGTCATACCCTTTCTGAGGATATACAGTTCCTACGGTCACAAAAGTGGGAAGATCATCACTGAAAGGATAGTCGTTGATTTCAATATCTGCTTTTCTTAAAGTATCATTTTTGTCTATCGGATTGAAAATCTTAATCACATTCTGTTTCTCCTGGTCATTTTGTGCAACCTTCAGCATTTCCTCTTTCAGTTTCTCGGAAATTACCAGTATCCTGTCAAATTTAAAAAGCTCTCTTATAACATCCGGTGTATATTCTTTCAGATTAAAAATATCATTCTGAATCCAGATTATTTTTTTTGAATCTTTTTGCGGGCTGGAAAGCAGCTCTTTGTACATTCCATGGATGGCCGCTATCTCTACGTCATATTTTTTATTTTTCAAAACAAACCTGTAAAGAAGTGACGGAAACCATAAAAACATTTTCTGGTACAGTACTCTGAATGCCTTTACCGGTATTTCATGAGGCTTGTTAGTGGTAATCATTTCTCCTTTAAGCAAATAATGCAGATTAACCCATGACGGGATTTCCTTGATATACATTCCTGTATACAGGTTGATGAGCAGGTCTATTTCATATTTGTCCTCAGGAAGATTTTTAAGAAAATTAACAAGGACTTTTTCTGCACCACCATGGCGAAGGGAACCAATACGTATAAGAATTTTTTTTTTCAAAGGAGAATTATTTATTTAGAGTTCTTTTAAGTTTCAAAAGCAGCTTAAATTGTCTGGTTTTAAGAAGTAAAAATAAAGCTTTTCTGTAAAACCCTGTATATATGAAATGACTGATGTTTATTGATGATGCTATGCAGCCCAAATTTTTATATGCTTCTTTTCTGTTTAAGTTTTTACCGATAATGCCCTGGTCGATGCCGGATTCAATAATATCCCAGTCTACCTGATAAACATATTTTTTTAGTTTTTTGCCGGATTGCTGCCGGTGTAAGGAAATAAAATCTTTTATGGCAGTATGCAATTTGAATAAAGATTCAAAGGAATGCTTTGACCTGCTCAGTGAGCTTTCAGTAAACTCATAATGATACAGGGAGGCATCAATGATCTTTATGGCATTAATGTGTTTCATATATTCCAGAAAGAACATCAGATCTTCACCATAACTTACTTCTTTGTTAAAAGTAATCTTATTTTCTGTGATGATTTCCCTTTCAAAAAATTTTGCAACGGGCCCTCCGAAATATAACAGATTATTTCTCACCAGTAATTCTGTAAAATCTGCCTGTATTTGATACGTTTTATAATGAAGATCCCTGGCTTTACCCCGTATTATGTTCTGAAGAAGTAAAGTATCCGATGATGTATAATGGTCAACGAAAACCTGGAGATAATTTTTTTCAACCCAGTCATCAGAATCTATAAAACAGATTATTTTTCCTTTTGCATGAGAAATACCCATATTCCTTGTATCACTTACTCCGCTGTTCTTAATTTTATCAATGACTGTAACTCTTTGATCTTTTCCGGCAAATGAGTTCATGATTTCTAAAGAACGATCTGCAGAACCATCATTTATTAACAGCAGTTCAAAATTTTTATAATTCTGCTCTAATATAGAATGAATACATTGAGACAGACTATTTGCAGAATTGTAAACCGGAATAATGACAGATATAAGCATATCCTGTTCTAAAGTATCTTTTCCCATTGCAGTAGTATTTTTTCTTTACTCCATTTTTC